>JAJYHT010000010.1 GCA_021784595.1 Bacillota bacterium
ACCAGACCTGTTGGAGCGTTTCACTGTCCGAAGTCGTCATCGGTATTTCACTCCTTTAATCGGTGTGTTAACCCGAGTATGCAGTGCAACCGCGCCGAATGGAATGTGGGTAAGATTTGACGCTTACACATCAGGGGCATTGAGTAACTGATTAAGAACCCTATCGGTTGGCGCTACGCTCGTACTTGGGCGCAAAGCCCACCGACCGCGTTGATGTCTAGAGGCCATGGCGTCCAATCTCCTTCCACACACCCATCGCGGAAACAGCATTACCAGAAACCTGTCCGGCGCGTCTTTCGAGTTTCTCGGCTGCGCCAAGATGTGGCGCACCCTGGTAATGGTATGCTGCGGAACCACGGGAGTTGGTTAGAGCACGGGCGATGACATTGTATTAGGGGCGCTTGCTTGCCTTCCACACGTTTCACGTCATTTCCTGCTGAGGGATCCTAAATTTATTAGACATCGCCAGACCCCGAAGGAAACCCTAAGACTCAACGCACTTATGTCAGCGGCAGACACTCTTAGCAGGGCGGAGCGTGCCCACCGGGTTCGCCATTGCCGCACCTGAGAAGCGATTGGCATCGGCATCCCAGAATTGGCTCCGATCTCGTGCCATCTCGCGGTGTCCAGTCGCTGCGTCGAATGCCTGCCCTTTGTGCGTCAGCTAATGGAGCCTGCGTTGTCGTCCCGCCTGAAACCTTACCCCCAACGGTTCGGCCCATAATTAACCAGGGGTCGCGGTATTCAGCATCATGAACAAGGGGCGGTGGGATGGACCGCAATCCGGGACGGCTGGCGATGGTTTGTCAACTGATCGTCACCCGTTGGTCTCGCGGTGGGGCCCCCGCCGAGTGCATCCATCGGGGCACAATGAATCCCTCTAGAGCCTCCATAGCGACCGGTTAATGATCGAACCGTGTAGGTCACCTAGCCGCTCGATAATTCATGATTCACACAATACTCGCAATGTGATGTATACTCACGTTAAATATTTCAAGGAGGTCTTTCGGATGATATGTCAATGCGTCAGTTGCGGTCAACGAATCCGCGAACCCGAATGGACTCGAGCGACTCAGCAAGGTCGCCAGAATCCCGACACGGTATACTGGTGTCCCACCTGTAGGCAACAAGTGCAGACCGAATGTCAAGCGCATCTGTGGCATAACCTTGCTCCACAGGAAGGGGATCTTCTTATCTCCGACGTACTGCGCGATTGGTTTGCGTAGCTGTATCGCAGCGATTAGGAGCTATGAATAGAAGGACTCCCATGGCTGTTGGCGCTAATGCTAATTGGCATCACTCCGACTCACTCGACTGTCATCAGATCCGAGGAATTCTACTGACGAAATACCCTAGGGGATTCAGTCCTATGGGCTGGGATTCGCGTCTGGCGTACGGCCAAACCTCACGGCCTACACCACATGCGAATGAATCCGATAAGGCCGGATCGTGTTCCGACTATTCTCTTCAAGCTGACGACAACGATGACAACACTGTTAGTCAAACCGATGACAAAATGAATTAGCCAAAACACCATGGCGTTGGGGTGCTGTTATGGCTAACGTATTTTGTCCTTAGTACGGCCCATAGGCTTGACATGAATTCGCTAGAAGTACCATTGGGGACCTATATGTCTAACGCTATAGGTCCGTCAGCAGGCTCTTGACCGTCTTACCTTGCCCGGGGGGCCAAGGGGTCCAGAGCGGCTCTCGGCGGTCTCCGCGAACTCTGGACGCCGCCGCATCCAGGGCGATACCATGGCGGTCAGAGCGTGCCGGAGAACCCGTACCGATGACCACGGCGTTCGTCGACGCCAGGACAACCATTTTAGCCAAACCCATGCCCAAATGAATTTGCGCCAACAGATGCGCCGGATTGCACAGGTATCCGTCAGGTCCGTTGCATCGACCTTCGCAGTGTTCTTGTTGTTTATTGGGCTACGTTGCATACTTTTTTGCAAGCCAGGGGTCATATACAGGTTGTCACGTCCCACCATCCACCACCTGTTGCGGCGTTCGACCTCATACGAAAATTTGAATGCCCGATAATAATTTTTGAACTATAGTTGAATAACGGGAGTATAATAAGAATATTCACAGTAGCATCTATAGCTGAACTATCAGGAGGCGAGTCACATGGCTAGCGGTATTTGGGGTACCGCAGCCCAACAGGACGGATCCGTATTTGAAATGCTTCCGGTCCGGTGGCTGCGCGTTTCAATGGTGGTGGTCGGATTGCTTACCGCGGCAGCACATTTGTTTGCCTTGCCGGGGAGCACTCCCCAAGTCACGTTTTGGTTAGAGACGGAAGTGGTTGGCTACGTCATGGTAGCCATCATCTTCTTATTAGGGTTGCGCAGTTGGTACGCCTACACGATCGGGTATTCGCTGTTGAATGTAGGCTTATTTTTTGTCTCGGCCCTCGTGATATTGCCTGGGATTACTCATGGACTGTTGTTGGGGCATATTGAATGGGCGCAGTACTCCTATGGTCGGGGCTTCGCGCTCGGGGGCTGGGTCTATCTGATTGCCTTCGGCGGAATCTTGCTTCGGTATGATCGAGGAAGTCTTCTGGATGAGCTCTTGCAGGGCAGGGCATCCAGTGGGCGGTTGCGTACGGCGCAGTACGTTCGGACACAGACCTACGCTGCGGGGGGCACGCGGGGTCAGAATTCCGTTGCTCAAGGGGCAGCAGAGCGGGTTCCCGCACCGGGCGGTGCGGCGACGACGGTGTTCCTGGGCGTGGTCATGTTGGCCGTGGGATTTGTACTCTTGTTTTCCTTCGTGGGAGCGCCCGCGGGGATCGTGCTGATGGGATCAGGCCTGTTGGTGACGCTATGGGGGATCGTAGCATGGGCTGTGGAGGGCATTTGGCTGTGGCATCACCGAAAATCCTAAGAACCCCATGGGTACGGTGTACGGGACGGAGCTCACTGCCTCCGAACGAGACGATGGGCTCTCTGCCGTCATAGCTCCACCTTGCCACAAGAACCCATCTCCGAACGCGAGCGGTAGCGTTGATCAACGTTTTACCTAAAAATTCGCCGACCAGGGCTCAGGAATGGGGGGGTTTATGGCGCCGGTGTGATGGTATCAAAATCGGTCGGCATCATTAAAACGGGTCTCTCCGCATGCGTAAGCACATAGTGCGCGCGTCCCACGGACTCGGCACCCATGACTACCAGTGTCTGTCATGCTCACTTGCATTTGAGAAGGTCTTTGATGCGGCGCAACATCCCTCCCACTGCCAGGCATTTCGAGAGGACCGCACTCAGAGTTCCTGCCTCCTGACCCATCATCGTCAGTCCGTTCGATAATCGCTCCCCCACGAGAGTTCATCATCCCGGACAGCAACACCATCTGAGCCACCACTTTCTTCCGTGTGCCATTGGACTGCTCTGGCAAGCATCCCTGCAAGACGTCTCAGGATGCTTAATTAGCGACTCCATTATATTGGGCGTGTCCTCATCGGAGACTCGCGCCGTTAACGTGATAAACACGCGCAATGCGGTCCATCATTTCCATCCTAGCCAAAGCCACCACTTGTCGGAGTGCTCCTATCGTCTCCCCCACGTCGATGATGTCCGTCACCTCATCCCCTGCCACTTTTTATGGTTGTTGGTAAGTCACACATGCCGTCCCGGCCGAGAATCACTACCCGTTTCATCACGCTGTGTCTCCAGTTAGTCGGTCTTACGTTCCGTAGACCCTAGACAACCAGCAACCACTATTTGATTTTTTTGACCCGGATTTTAACCACCGTTCCATCTTGTTCACTACTCACCAGTTCTTGACCAGCCCGCTTGACCCATTCCGGAATATCTTTGCCCGATCCCGCGTCGGACGACCAGACTTCAAACACGGTCCCCACTGGTTCTTGCCGAATGCCTTTGATCAGTTCCATTAAGGGGCCAGGGCAATACGAATCCCGTGCGTCCACCACCTTGACGTCTTCCGCCATCACCGTTTCCTCCTATCGTCGTCTCCTGCCGCTGTTATAAGGTAAATGTCGTTTCTCCTTCTACCATAGCCAAAAAACCCGCGACACCTAGCGTCTCATCAAAGATATCGACCATGTCGCTGAGAGTCCAATGGTACAGGTCCATAACCATACTGCAAGCATAGAGCGTGACATCTCCCAATTCCTTGGCTTGGCGAAATAAATCGATAAAAGTGGACCCTCCCACGGCCATGATTTTATGCGCCACGGGGCCTTGCGCGATGGTGGAAGAAATGGCTGGGTTTTGATGAAACGCGGCCAGCGCCTCCATACTGACAAAAATTCGGATCGGCTTGCCATACGTGGCGGCCACGGCCGTCAGCATGGCCGCTGCGTGAATTTTGCTGTAGTCGTTGGCGAGCACCATAATGTTTACTGCGTCTGGATTAGCCATCATAACACCCCTTTCACTGGACCCAGTGTCGGCACGGAGAATAGCCGTCACAGAAATGACTCCGATCTTGTGTTGTCTCGCGGTGTACAGTAGCCGCCTGGGTTCATGCCCACTGTAGTTCAGACCTTCCAGGGGAACAACGCCCAATCGGACCACAGATCGTGCTCCAAACGGCCCTATGTCCCAGAAGTGCCACCCTGAAGCCCACAGAGCTGACACGATAGGCCCAAAAGAAAAAGCTGACCGTTCCTGCCGTCCCATCCCGCGAAGAAATTCTTAAACGCTTGGCCCATGGGATAATCGCCATCTTGAGCGCGTTCTTGGTCCCCTCCAGCAATTTTTGATTCTTCCGGGATCGACTCCCGTAGAGTCGGGCGGGAAGGACCGTGATGATTTTCCGGACAGCCGGAGGCAGTTCTTCCTCCAAACTCGTATCCTCTCGTGGATTGAGAATAAGGACTTCGACGTGCTGGGTTTCACAGATGGCAAGACACGCTCTGCGCCAAAACGTAGCAGACGGTCCTGATGTGCGCTCAGGATTTCATTCAAGATCCGCTTGACACCCTATTTGTGGTAGTGCAGTCCCGACCCAAGGTCCGCGCCCACCTCGAACGTCCAGCCTTAAGGGAAACAATAGCACTCTAACACGGGCTTTTGCCAGTCTAAATCATCTTTCTAATCTTGACTGGAGCCCCAGGCATATGCCACCGTTTTGCGGTCAGTCATGGGTCAGCACGCCACCCAGTTCATCGGTAAGACGTCAAATCATACCGCCGGTCTCCGCCGCGAGCCCGTGCATCCGATAAGATATTTAAGAAAAATGTTCAAACCCTAAGAGAGCTCAAAAATCTCATGAGGCCGAAGATCTTCCGTCGGGCTGATTAGGCAGAAGATTTAACAGGGCGATGGGCGATGCCAAGGGCAGCGCCAGATCCATGGCTTCCCAAGGATCCCCACCAACCTCGACGAGCAGTGCCCAAAGGGGATGCACAGCGTCTCGGTGTCCTTCTACCACCCGTATTAGCTCGCGCTCCAATGCGAAATCCCGGGGCTCACCGAGTAAAGTTGGCTGTAGAAAGGTATCCACGTGATGCAAGGGCTCTGTTTCTATCGCCTGCCAGATCCGAAGACGCCAGGCAAAGCGGCGGACTATGCGCCACGAAGGATGCGCATGCGGTGGAACGCGGAGGATGCGACACCATGCTTGGGCAAACCAGTCGTCCCTTCGTGCGGCATAGGCCAAAAACAACAGGGCCCTGTATGTGAGTGCCTCTTGCTCGGTGTCGCCACTTTGCTGAATAACCACCGCACATTCGCTTAAATGGGCGTGCGCTTCATCGAAGCAGGTTAACGTCGTCAGCACTTGGCCCCATTCCCGTTGGGCGAAAGCCCGGACCGTGATATCGTCCAAGCCTGCCAACATCTGACGCACGGTGGCTCGCGCGGCCAGCGCTTCGTCGTACCGTCCTCCCTGCCACAGGCAACGAACCACACGGATGGTTAACATGGTCTGCCGTTCACGCGATAATTCTGCCGAATATTCCAAGGCAGCGGTATAGAGATCGTAGGCGGCGGTCCATTGCTGATGGGCAAAACAAAAATCTCCATACGTCTCTAAGGCTTGGGCTCGCGCCCCCGTCTCGCCCGTCGTCAGGTGTGCACTCCAGTCCACGGCGCGTTGAAACCATTGCACTGTCCCTAAAAAATCGCCACCACGAGATGCCGCGACCGCCAAGGTGGTAGTGCACCACACGCCCACGACCGCATTGTCAGGCGGAGAAAGGAGCGACAGGCAGGTTTCGAGATGGGTTTGGGCTGCGGTTAGGTGGCCCTGTCGCAGTTCAACCTGACCAATCGCCAGGAGCACCACCGCTGACACCTGTTGACGTCCCGTTTGTTCGGCGAGCGCTAGCGCCGTGCGCAAACTATCGTGGGCGTCATCTAGACAGTCGCGCTGCCCAAAAGATTCTGAAGCGTGTAACAACACGCCAATCAGCATGCGCTCTGCCGTATTATCGCTAAAATATTGGACGGGTTTGCCCAAGCGTTCCGCAATTACCTGCAAGGCACGGCCTGAGGGGACAAGCCGGCCCCGCTCCACCTGGCAGATATAGCTTTTGGTCAATTCCGTGCCGGCCACTTGGGTTTGAGTGAGCCCCAGAGCCTTTCGCACCCGACGGATTTCGTCTCCGATCACGCCTCACACCGCTTCCTGACCAAGGACTCCGCCCCCACCCCGCGCAACACGCACCCAGGATGACACGATCTGACTCTATCTTAACGTTCCGGTGCAATTTTTGCATCATTCGTCCAACCGACGGAGACCCGTTTTCCCGCATCAATGTTCGCACGGACGTGGCATCGACCCCACTATCGTTCGTAGATGGTGTTCGGTCGCACCTAGGCGTCATGGCAGACGGCGACAGAAATAACAGCCTTTCGGTCTCCTCGTCAGCAGGCACTTACCCTGACGGATCTCAGACATCAACAGCGCACGTTGTGATGATCACGTCATCCCTTATCTTTAGGAATCCGCCCGAAGGGGCGCCAAACGCACCGCGTCTTAATCATGGGCGTGACCAACGTTTATGACGAATTCTCTCACAGCGGGGCGCGTCATTCTACCGCAAGAGATCGG
>JAJYHT010000042.1 GCA_021784595.1 Bacillota bacterium
GCCCGCATCATGACTCCCATCGGTCTCTTAAACCAATTTTGGGCCAAGACCATATCTTTACTCAGCCCAGCAATGAAAAACTCCGCCGTTAGCATCGCAACTGTCCTTCGATGGTTTCTATTTTACCGACTACGGGCTAAGATGATGAGAAAAACCTGTCCATTATCGAGGAGGGCATTGTGAAATATTACTTGGCTGTAGCCTGGCGAATCCTGCTCGCGTTATATATCGCCACCTCGCTATACGAAGGCTATTTAGTCATCCCAGGTCTTGGGCCTCACTCAGTATTTAGCATGATTCAGCGCGTCCTGGTATTCACCTTGCCATTCGTCGTGCTGTACATGGTCATTCGCGGAGATCGTCGTCTCCTTATTCCATTGGCCAGCTTAACCAGCTGGTTGATATTGGTGGGTGTTACCTATGTGCTGGATAGTCCGCACACCTATTATTACTTCTACTATGTATGGTCGCAAGTTGGAGGATATTTGCTCGTCTTGAGCTTTTGGTATTTATCGCTTTACCCTCATTGGTTGCGCTGGATATTGACGCTGGCGATACCCTTATACTTTTCCGCCACCATGTTGCTCAGTTTATGGGAAATTCAAACAGCGCACCATTTGAGTCAGTCACGGGAAAACGGGCTTCATCCCAGCCATATTCCCACCGCCTTCTATTTTGATCCCAACAACCTAGGCGCGGCTTTAGCGCTGATGATTCCGTTTATTGTCTTTTTGGGCATTTTGTGGCGTCGGCGATGGGTTTATGCACTTTCTTGCGGCCTGGCGATGGTGGGTCTTTTCGTCCTTTACAAAACGGGCAGCCGCGGCGGAGAATTGGCACTACTCTTTGATCTAGCGGCTCTGCCGTTTGTGCTTCGTGGACGGGCCCAAAAGGTTGCTATCGGCGTACTCGGGATTAGCGTGGTGATGTTGGCTGGAGCCGTCGTCGGTCTGCAGGCAGTGCCTAACGGGGCGCACCTTCCATTTGCCTTGATAAAACTTAAACACATGGCTGACCTGCTCGATTTTCAGCCGCATAAGGTCACCTTGACCAAAGGACCTGGTTCCGTCACCATTCGTTTAGCCCTGCTGCAAAGCGGGCTTGTCGCCCTGTCACACCATCCGCTGGGCTTAGGACCCCGTGGCGCCGAGCGCTACTTCCTCTATTGGGTCCATCATAAAAGCCCCTATAACACCTATGGCGTCATCGACGCCCACAACATGTGGCTCGAAAACGCCATAGATTTTGGTTGGCTTGGGCTTGCGCTCTATGCCACTTTCTATTTCTGGATCCTCATCGCGCTTTTTCGCGTGCGCCATTCAGACGATCCCCTGGTGCGATTTATCGCCACCGCGGGTGTTCCTGCCCTATTTGGCTTTATTATCGGATCCCTGTCCCCATCGAGTGTCATGATTGGCTTTAACGTCATGTGGGTGGTTTACGGCATGGGCATCGCAGCCATTAGTCTAGCGCAGATACGCCAAAAGACCCAACGGATCCCCCAAAAGACTTTTCAAAGCTCCTAGAAATCGCGAGGCCGACACCCCATCAGCAACCCGATGGTCAAAAGTCAAGCTAATATGGAGGGTGGGACGTTCCTGCCACTCTCCATCGACCTTGACCCCTTCGGTTACCATAGGGTACATTCCAATAATCGCTACTTCTGGGTAGTTGATGATCGGAGTGGCAAATAGTCCTCCCAGCGCCCCTCCACCTGTAATGGTTATCGTGGATCCCGCGAGTTCGTCAGGCGCCAATTTGCGCTCTTTGGCGCGACTAGCCAGCAATGGCAGTTCGGTGGCCAGATCAAACATTCCTCTGTCTTCAACATGGCGCAATACCGGCACTACCAACCCTTCCTCGGTGTCGACTGCAATCCCGACATGTACGGAACGGTATTGATACAAACGGTCGTTGTCCCAGCGCGCGTTGAACATCGGATAATCTTTAAGCACCACTGACACCATCTTGGCCAAAATCGGCAAATATGTGAGGTTGGCCAGTCCCCGGGCAGTCGCTAGCGCCTTTAAATCATGACGAAATGCGACCAATCGTGTGGCGTCCATTTTTTCCACCACTGTGACATGAGGAATCTTTTGCCAAGAAAGCGCCATATGGTCGGCAATCCGCTTGCGAATGCCTTTAAACACCACTTCTTCCCTATCCGTTGAAGCGGCGGAGATTGTCTCCCGCACCGGGAGCGACTCTTGTTCTCGCACACTAGGGGTGTCGATTGCACGGCGCACGTCATCGGGCACAATGCGCCCCCTAGGACCCGATCCCTGAATCTGGGACAAATCCACTCCGGCCTGACGCGCCAATCTTCGGGTGGCTGGCGCCGCTTGGATGCCCGGCAGCAGCATGCCGCCCAGGTGAGCCGATGGTTTGGCGCTCAACGCATCATCGTCCATGGGTAACAACACTTCTGCCGCGAGAGCCGTAGGCGGTTTTTCATCTGGCTGGCCAATAAGCACCAAGGTGCTGCCCACTGCCATCGTTTGGCCTTCATCGCCAAAGCGCGCCAGGATTACCCCTGCCTTAGGCGCCGGCAACTCCACCACCGCTTTATCGGTTTCCACCTCTACCATAGGTTGGTCCAACGCTACGACGTCACCCACATTGACCAGCCAACGGAGAATCTCGCCTTCCGTGGTACCCTCCCCAACATCTGGAAGTTTAAACTCGAATGCCATAATGCACCTCAGTCCTTTAAGGTTTCCGTAATAACCCGCGACAAACGCTCTGGGTTGGGCATGTAGAAATCTTCCCAAGCATAGGCGGGATACGGAACATCAAAGCCAGTGACCCGCGCCACAGGGGCCTTCAAGTACCAAAAAGCGACCTCCATGATCAGAGCCGTAATTTCACCGGCCAGACCGCCTGTCCGAGGCGCTTCATGCAGAATCACGCATCGCCCAGTCTTGGCCACCGATGAAGCAATGGCTTGCCGATCCAACGGAGCCAATGTGCGCAAGTCTAAGACCTCTATTTCTATTCCCCGTTTTTGGAAGTCCTCCGCCACCGTCATGGCTAAGTGCGTCATCGCACCCCAGCAAATCAGGGTCAAGTCGCTGCCGGTTTTAGCCACACGCGCCTGCCCAATGGGCACGGTAAAGCGTCCCTCAGGCACCTCCATGCGACCTAAGCGGTACATTCGAATGGGTTCTAAAAAGATTACCGGATCAGGGTCTTCAATGGCCGAGTACAGCAATCCCTTGGCGTCGTAGGGCGTGCTGGGCACCACTACCTTGAGTCCCGGAGTATGTGTCAAATAGGCTTCTGCCGAATCAGCATGCTGTTCTGGGGCACGAATTCCGCCGCCATAGGGCATGCGTACCAAGAGAGGCACGGATACCTGACCCACGGAGCGGGCACGTAGACGCCCCGCATGCGAGAACAACTGGTCCAAGCCCGGGTACAAAAAACCCATGAACTGCACTTCGGCGATCGGCCGCATACCGCCCACGGCGAGTCCGATCGCCGTCCCGATAATGCCTGATTCTGCTAATGGAGTATCAATCACCCGTTGGCCGCCAAACTTATCAAACAGCCCTTCGGAGACGCGAAATACTCCGCCGTTTTTGCCTACATCTTCACCCATCAAAAGAATCCTGGCGTCACCTTCAAACATCTCATGCAATGCCGTATTCAGTGCTTGAACCATATTTTGCTCGGCCACTACTGCACACCCCCCTCAAGATCTTGCAACTGCTGAACCAAGCGGGGAGGCATCACAGCATAGACATGTTCAAACATTTCAATCGGTTTTACCTTAGGCATGGCTTCGGCGGCCTCAACAGCTTGGTTTACCCACTCTTGAGCGTCTTTCTTCATCCCATCAAGGTCTTTTGGACCGAGCACACCTTGTTTTTCAAGATATACTCCCAGCCGAACAATCGGGTCATGTTCGCCACGCCAAGGCACCAAGTCTTCCGCTTGGCGATACCTTGTAGGATCGTCAGCTGTGGTATGCGGTCCAAGGCGGTAGGTCAAGGACTCGATAAGCGTCGGTCCCTCTTTGGATAGCGCGCGTTCTCTGGCCTGCTTGACCGTCTGATATACGGCCAGGGCATCATTGCCATCCACCCGAACCCCATGAATGCCATAGGCTACCGCTTTTTGAGCCAGAGTGGGACTCGCCGTTTGCCGCGACACCGGCACGGAAATTGCCCATCCGTTGTTTTGACACAAAAATATGGCAGGAGCCTTAAATACCCCCGCAAAATTTAATGCTTCGTGAAAATCTCCCTCCGATGTGGCGCCATCTCCAAAATAGGCAATAGCCACTGATTCTTCGCCTTGCATTTGCATGGCCATGGCTAATCCCACCGCATGCGGCAAATGAGTCGCAATCGGGATTGATGAGGGCAACGCGCGCACATCGCCGGCAAGACTGGCTGCTCTGCCCATGGCAAACAGAATCACGTTTTCAAAGGGCACTCCATGAACATACAGTGCGCCATGATCGCGATAGGAAGGCACCAGCCAATCTTTTTTGGACAATGCATAGGCTGACCCTATTTCAGTGGCTTCTTGTCCGAGCGACGGTGGAAACGTACCTACCCGCCCTTGACGTTGAAGGTTCAGGGCTTTTTCGTCAAATGTCCTCAGCAGCACCATATCTTTGTAAATACGCAGCGCTAAATCATCGGAGACCAAATTGGGCGCGTTGGCATCATCACCCATCACCCGATATATCGGCCAGGCTTGCATAACGTTTCGCTCCCTTAACAACATACTTGTGCGAATTGATAAGCATTTTGGCGCATTCAAAAATGCAGTGGATAATTTTTCCCATCGCGCCAAACCCCTTCTCATGGTATCACTTAGAACCGTCTCGGACCACGCCCGAATCAGTGTGCTATAATTCCAACGATATCTAGTCAGGAAACGAAAGAAGGGCTACTTATGCGGGCAGGCTTTGTTCCCCCTTTAGAAGCCACCGTTTCAACTGTTGTCACCGAAGACATGGTCGCCACTTTGGGAGGTCAAAAAGTCCATCCCGTATTAGCGACCGCACGCATGATTGAATGGATGGAATGGGCTGGACGCAAGCTGATTCTGCCCTATTTGGAAGCAGATGAAGACGCCGTAGGTTACCAAATTGACGTGGTCCACCAGCGACCTACTTTAGTCGGCGAGGAATTTTTTGCCACGGCCGCATTGGTTCAGATGGATGGCAATCGTATTGTGGCCACTGTCACCGCCCGCAATGCCCGAGGACAAATTGGCCGCGGGACCTTTGTGCAAGTCTTGCTGCCAAAACTTCAGTTAGAGAAATTGTTGTCGGATTTAAGTTCCTGACCCGAATCGGCGCAAAATTTCGTTTCGATGCTGATCCAATGTCGGGGGAGGAGTCGCAACCGCTCCTGGGGTGTCGCTCAGCTTTACGGGAATGCCCAGTGTGCGGATGCCCCCGGCCACCGGATGTTCCATTTCTTTCACCATTTCCCGATGGTGCACCTGGGGATCCTTGAACACCTGAGAAAAGCTTTGAATGGGCGCCGAGGGCACACCCACCTCGTGTAGCAGTGCTATCCATTCTCCAACCGATTTTGCTGAAAAGACTTCCTTTTCCAGTCGACCTATCAATTCTTCGCGATTTACCACACGATCTGGATTAGTCCTATACTTCTGGTCATGCCCAAAAGGAATCGCGCACGCTGCAACCATTTTATCCCATAGTTTATCGTTTCCGCAGGCTAACACAAAGTAGCCGTCTTGTGCCTTTACGGCTTGGTAAGGAGCGATGTTGGGATGTGCAGACCCCAACGCCTTGGGGTCCTCGCCATTAGCAAAGTAATTTCCCGCCTGATAGGTTTGCCATGAAATTAACGCCTCATACAGGGAGGTGTCTACCCATTGTCCGCGTCCTGTGCGCTGTCGGGCGTGCAAGGCAACCATCACGCCATAAGCCGCCCACATCCCGGCACCAATATCTCCTACCGAGAACCCAGCCTTGGTGGGGTGCTCCCCATCGCCTGTGACCGACATCAGCCCCGACATCGCTTGAGCTACCACATCATAGCCTGGTAAATCGCGACTGGGGCCCGTCGCACCAAAACCAGAAATGGAAGCCATGATGAGACGCGGATTTAACCGCGACAAATCAGCATATCCCATGCCCCAGCCATCCATAGTGCCGGGACGGAAATTTTCCACCACCACATCCGCCTCGATAACCATTTGCTTAAAGATCTCCCGGTCATTCGGATCTTTTAGGTTTAACACAATGCTTTGCTTGTTGCGATTCACTGACAGAAAGTACGCGCTTTCTCCATTTATAAATGGGGGACCCCATTTTCTAGTGTCGTCTCCTCCTGGCGGCTCTACTTTGATGACCTGAGCGCCAAAATCGGCTAGCATCATGGTACAAAAGGGCCCCGTCAAGATTCTAGTCAAATCAATCACCACAATGTCATCCAATGCGGGCATAGGTTATCCTCCCTCGAGCTGAGTATAGCGTGTGATAGGTAGGGGAACCAGAAAAAATTTCGTTGCGTGCGCTGCAACATTGCTCTTAGTGTTGATGTCTTCTTATATGAGGTGGATTATCACGCTAGATTGGGACCAAATATTTGCTGAGTTCATCGAGAACACCTCGCCATGGGCCTTGCGCTTGGCTTATGCCTTTACCAAAGACCATGGCGACGCGGAAGATGTCGTCCAGGACACATATTTTCGGTATTGGCGAAGATTGCAACATGCCCATCAAGTCCCTAATTCAGCCTACCTGTATCGGGCTTTGATGAACAACTTAAAGTCTTGGTACAAAAAACACCGGTGGATCATCGCCGTCGATAGTCTTCAAATCTCAACAGAACTAGGAAGCGACATTGCCGTTCGCGATGCCATTTGCCGATTACCGACCGCGCAGCGCATAGCGGCCACCTCGGTGTGGGTGTTAGGATTCAGCATTGAAGAAGCAGCTCGGGTCAGTGGTCTAAAAGCATCCAGTGTGCGATCGCATCTGTCGCGAGCTCGTCGTCGATTGGACCAATGGCTCTTTGAGGAGGAAGACAAA
>JAJYHT010000082.1 GCA_021784595.1 Bacillota bacterium
CGAACCCAGCCTAACTCGTGCAATACTGAGACAGCCGCGCGCGCCGTCGCCACATTTTCAATTTGATACGCGCCCAATAAGGGTACCCGCATCTCCCCCGCTTCAGGGTCGTTCCACCATACCCCATGGTCATCCAACTCACCAAAATGCAACGGTTCAGTTATCTCGACCCCTAGTCGGCGAGCCGCTTCGACAGCGACAATGCGAGCCTCTCGATATGGTTGGCGGGCCAAAACCAGCCGAGTGCCAGGTTTAATGATTCCAGCCTTTTCACCGGCGATGGCGCTGATGGTGTTCCCTAATCGGTCCATATGGTCAAATGCAATCGGCGTGATAATCGATAACATCGGAACCGGTATCACATTGGTAGCATCCAATCGGCCACCCAATCCCACTTCAACCACAGCCACATCCACTTGGTGGATGTCAAAGGCCAAAAAAGCCAGAGCCGTGACCGCTTCAAAAAATGTTGGAATTTCAGCCAATTGGCGGCCAGCCTGTTCAACCAGGGCACCCAAACGGTCCCACTCTGTGGGATCCAAGGGAATGCGATTAATCATGACCCGCTCGTTAATTTGTCCTAAGTCGGGCGAAGTGGTGAGACCCACTCGATAGCCTTGCGATATCAGAGCCTCCGTTACCAAGGCCGCGGTCGACCCTTTGCCATTGGTTCCCGCTATATGAATAATGGGATATCGCAACTGAGGATTGCCCAGTCGGTCTAAAAGCTCTAAAGTGCGCTCCAAACCAGGACGCATGCCTACTCGGGTTAGCCCTTCCCACCAATTCTCCTTCACGCCATATCCTCCAAACGTTCCTGCAGGCGCTTTACGCGATCCAAGAGCGCGGCTTTGGCATCACGAGCCTTTTCGACCACGGGGCCGGGAGCACGTTGGCAAAACTGGGGATCGCCCAATTGCTGCATTATGCGGTCGAGTTCTGCTTGAGCCAACTGTAAAGTTTTTTCGAGTCGCAATCGTTCCTTTTCAATATCGACCAATCCTTCAAGAGGCAAATATAGTGTACTGCCCGCCGCAACTCCCGAAATGGCATGAGATGGTTTGGCCAACTGGCCGTCGGTTGTTCGAACTTCAATGGTCAACGCCGACACCCGGCCTAATTCGATGATCTCTTGAGCCATGTCTTGCAGATCCCGAGCGATCTCCCCATCATCTGCCCACACCAGCAAATCTGCGCGTTTACTTGGTGGCAACGCCACCTCCGCCCGCAAATTTCTCACACTTCGAACCACTTCTTGAAACCGGGAAAATGTTCGCTCAGCTTCCATATCAAAGTCTACCGGTCTTTTTTCGGGCCACGACGCCACCATGATGCTCTCTCCCACATGGGGCAGAGCCTGCCATAATTCTTCTGTGACAAACGGCATAAATGGATGCAAAAGTTTGAACGCACTGGAAGCCACATCAATCAATGTTCGCAAAACCACTCCACGCTCGGCCAGGTTTCCCTGTTTCAGCCGCACTTTGGCTAGTTCGATGTACCAGTCGCAATAGTCGTCCCAGAGAAAATCATAGATTGTTCGGGCCGCTTGGCCAAACTCAAAATTCTCTAGATACGCGGTCATCCCTTCAATGGCGGCATTCAACCGCGCCACAATCCACCGATCCGCCATATGCGCCATGCCAGGCATCTCGGAAATCTCGTGTTCCGTCTCCAGATTCATCAATACAAAGCGGGTCGCATTGTAGATTTTGTTCGCAAAATGGCTCCCGGCTTCTACCCGCTCCTTGCTATACCGTTGGTCATTTCCAGGCGCCGATGACAAGACCAAGGCAATCCGCAGCGCATCAGCCCCATAGCTATCGATCACATCCATCGGGTCAACGCCATTGCCTAAGGATTTGCTCATCTTCCGCCCTTGCTCATCGCGCACCAGTCCATGCATCAACACCGTGTGAAATGGCACTTCCCCCGTGAAGTGAATGCCCTGCATAATCATCCGAGATACCCAAAAGAAGATAATGTCATAGGCCGTAGACAATACCGAGGTAGGATAAAACGTTTCTAAATCCTCTGTGTTTGCCGGCCAACCCAAAGTGGAAAATGGCCACAATGCTGACGAAAACCAGGTGTCCAGCACATCCTGGTCTTGATGGACCGCGCCGCCACAGTTTGGACACGATTCAGGCGCCGAGCGGGATACCACCACATTTTGGCACTGATCACAATAATAGGCTGGAATCCGATGACCCCACCATATTTGCCGGGACACGCACCAGTCGCGAATATTATTCATCCAATTCATGTAAATCTTTTCAAAGCGGTTAGGGACAAACTGAATCTCCCCCGATTGCACCGCTTCAATCGCTTTTTCAGCCAATGGTTGCACCCGGACAAACCACTGCAAGGACAACAGAGGTTCTATTGCCGTGCCACACTTTTCGCAATGCCCTACCGAATGGTTAATCTGTTCAATTTTTTCGACCAGCCCGAGCTGTTGGAGATCGGACACCACCTGGCGCCGAGCATCGTAGCGATTTTGACCTTGGTAAGGACCGGCCAAGGTCGTCATATGGCCATCATCGCCAATCACCTTCAACTGCTCGAGCTGGTGCCTCTCCCCCATGGCAAAATCGTTCGGGTCATGGGCTGGGGTGACCTTGACCGCCCCTGTGCCATAGTCCGGATCCACATAATCGTCGGCAATGACCGGAATCATGCGATTCATCAGCGGAAGCAGAACCATTCGCCCAACATAATCGCGCCAGCGCGGATCAGACGGATGAACTGCCACCGCCGTATCGCCCAACATGGTTTCTGGTCTGCTTGTCGCCACCGTAATGCTCCCATTGCCGTCTGCCATGGGATATTGAATATAGGTCAAGGTTCCCGGCTCATCCACATGTTCCACCTCGATATCCGACAAGGCCGTCAAACATGAGACACACCAGTTCGTGATGTAATATCCTCGATACAAAAGACCTTCTTCATACAACCGGACAAAAACTTCAGTGACAGCTTGAGACAGCCCTGGATCCATCGTAAACCGTAGACGAGTCCAATCGACCGAGGCCCCCAACCGTTCAATCTGGTGCAAAATTTCTCCGCCATATTTTTCTTTCCACTGCCACACATGACCCACAAATTGTTCCCGGCCCATTTCGCGCCGGTCCAATCCTTGACGGCGAATCAATTCGTCTACTTTCATCTGGGTGTGAATTCCGGCGTGGTCCGTTCCTGGCAGCCACAGCGTATTATCCCCCAACATTCGATGGAACCTAATTAAAATATCTTGCCAGGTTGTATTGAGGGCATGCCCCACATGCAACACCCCGGTCACATTGGGCGGCGGCATCACAATCGCAAAGGGCCTTGAACCCGGTTTTTGGCTAGGCTGGAAATATCCCCCCTGGCGCCAGTATTGGTACCACTTGTGTTCCACCAACTGCGGGTCATAACGTGAACTTAATTCCACCCTGTTCGCCCCCTTCGATATCGTCCAGGAAACAAAGATAATCCTCCTCGCTTAAGGGCGAAGAGGATTATCTCGCGGTACCACCTTAATTCGCGCACCCATTTGTGATGCGCCTCACCGTCGCGATAACGGGCAGCCCGTTTTGGTTCGTGCTCTGCACTGCCAAAAAACCTCAGGGCCGACCCCCAGCCGAATTCTTGATGGAGTTGCACCAAATCCTCCACTCTCTGAACTGTCCGCACTGGTTTTTCCCGTCATCAGTCTGCATATTTTTTCTCAAGTATACAGCTAGAACTAGTCTTCTACAACGGCAAGAATGTCGTCAGAAGAGAGAATCAAGTGCTCTTCATTGCCGATTTTGATCTCGGTTCCCGCAAATTTGGCAAACAAGACCTTTTGGCCATTCTTTACCTTGACATCTTCGCTCTCGCCAACGGCAATCACGAGACCAGTCTGCGGCTTGTCTTTAGCGGTATCTGGTATGTAAATCCCGCTTTGTGTACGTTCTTGCTCACTGATTAATTTGATTAATACACGATCTCCCAACGGTTGCACCTGCATTGCAACGTTCCTCCTTGGTTCTTCTGAAAATGGGACTGCAAAGGTCAATGGGCCAACTTCTAGGTGGCATATAACATTATATCTAACCTAGCTTTGATGTCAATTTGTCTATCGCACCAAGTACCATGTCTGAACCGCTGACCTTCCCCATATGGTTGTCTTGAGGATTTTTAAGACTCACACCACGCTTGGAGGATGACGCCAGTGATTCGTCGCATTTTCGCCTTGGCAATGGGATTGGTGGCACTGACTATTTTTGCGGCCTGTGGAACACCCCCCTCTCCCCCTCCTCCCACCTATCCTGCAATCAAGGTCTATGTCCAAAATTTCTCCAGCATCGCTCTGCTGCCCGTGCGGATTGCACAAGACTTGGGCTTTTATCAAAGTCAGCACGTCACTGTGCAGTGGGTGTCAAGCCCTTCTAGCGCATCGCTCTGGGTGGAAGGCCCGGGCCTCCATTATCCTATCGACGGCTGGGTGACACAACAACCCGACGCGATTTTGTTGGCGCCACGTCCTGATCCGCATTTCCGATTGCGGTCTCTGGCCCACCTGCCCATTATTTACTGCAGGGGGCTCGACACCACGCTGCCCATCGTCTCTGCGGTCCTAAGAGCCCACCATGCAATACCTTCGAGCCTGGAGCCCATGTCCGAATCCAAGATTTCATCACTGTGGGCAGACCACCAATTGCCGTGGGCCATAGTCTCCCTCCGGATGTGGCGAAAACTTACCCGCGAGGTACCTTCCACCAGTGTGCTGGCTTGGTTTGGCGCCTCGACCGGAGCTATCCCGGTTAATGTCATCAGCGGAAATTCCCAAGAGACGCTGGCTTTTATGAGTGCGGTAAACCTAGGCCTTTGGTATCTGAACACGACCCCTGCTGCGCAAATAGCGAACCTTCTCAAGACCTCCCAAAAGAATCCCGGATTGGCTCCGCCAGTCATCAAAATGGCGCAAAAACATAATCTGTGGCCGTTAACTGTGGTATTGCCACAGTCAGCCTACCAACGGGCAGTCCTGCTTACGGTCCCCAGTGCCTTATGGCCCAGCTATAAGACCAGTGTCAACACCAAAATAGCGGAGGAGGCGTTAACCCGTCTTCCCAACTAATGGCTGTCCCTGACGACTTCCATTAACACGAGGTCCACTGCTCCTGTTAGCCGACCATTGGCGATTAGTCGGCCCACTTTACGAAATCCCGCTTTGCCATAGGAACGAATCGCGCGCAGGTTGTCCTCCTGAACGCGGAGATAAATGCGCTCCAAATTCATCGCATCAAAAGCGATGCGCAATACCTCGCGAACTGCCTCGGTGCCAAAACCACGTCCCCAGAACTGTTTATCGCCGATGGCAATCCGAAGTTCTGCCTCCTTGGTGCGCCATGATATTTGTTCTAATTCGACATCCCCGATGAGGCTCCCATCATCAGCGGCAATGGCAAAGCCAATGCGTGAACGGTCCCGCAATATCGCTTCCCACCAGCCATCGACATGCACATTTTCATGAAACTTTCTTCCGGTCAGCCGGTTAATTTCAGGATCATTGTCCCAACACACCAAAGTGTTCAAATCATCATAATTTAACCGGCGTATCCGCCGGTAGTTGCCAATCGGGGCCAACACCATCCACTGGTCACCTCACCACATCTCAAAGCTTCCCGAGGATATTCGACAAAAAACCTCCATCTCCTGTCACCTAGTGGGCATTTTCTTTTGGTATAGCTAGCAATCCTGCCCAGCACTGGACAATAACTGCAAGCCATTATTCTATGTTAAGCATTCCGCATGGTCAAAGTGCATGGTAAATTTAATGGATAATTGTCTTAGGGAAATGGAGACACATGCTGGCACGCCGAATTGCCTTGATAGCTGTAACAGCCATATGGGGTTCTACCTTCCTCATTGTCAAAGAAGCCATCGCCGTGGTGCCCCCGTTATGGTTCATTGCGTTGCGATTTGGCATGGCAACCATAATCATCCTGCCATGGGCATGGCGGGACAAAAAGCCTATAGCGTGGAAAAACGCTATATTTGCTGGGGTATGGCTCTTTTTGGCGTTTTCTTTGCAAACTATGGGACTGGAGTTCACCGGTCCTGACCGGGCTGCGTTTTTAACATCATTAAATATTTTGTTCATCCCTATGTTGACCGCAATCTGGTATCGCAAACCGGTGCGCCGTTCTATTTGGTGGATCAGTGGTGTGGTTCTATTAGGCCTCTTGCTGCTCCTTTCACCAAGAAGTGGTGTTAATCGAGGAGACCTAATGGTATTAGGGACCGCGATTGCCTTGGCGGGGCAGGTGCTGGCCACTGAAGGCTTGCCACAACACAGCTCATTATTGCGTTTTACGGCCGTGGAACTAGGCATCACCGCCATTTTAAGCGGGATCCCGGCGGTCTTTACGCGCCTGCCCCACTTCACATTAGGAGCCACACTGGGGTTGCTGTATACCGGAGCTGTTGCGTCAGCAGTCGCCATGTTTATACAAACTTGGGCCCAAACACGCTTGTCTGCATTCGAAACCGGTCTCATCTTTACTTTGGAGCCAGTATTTGCCACCCTCATCGGCGTGACTATCGGCCATCGCTCACTTTCCATGGGCGGCGCGTTAGGAGCTTTCATCATGCTATCGGGTTTGATTTGGCACGAATACACCACGACTAACCAGCAAAAAAGCCAATTGGATTAGTGGTCCATACCGTACAAGCAGGATTCCAGCCCATATGCCCCGAATACCACCACGGATTTCTAAGGAAAGAGGGATGATCTGTTGCATCAAAGTGCATATCGCATATCACGCGCACAGAATCCACACGACATCGCCCGCCTGCTGAAAATGTTAAATGCGGTATATCGCCCGCGCGCAATGCCTTCCCAAGGAATGGCCCTCGAATTCCCTCATCTTTTTGACGTGCGCAACGCACACAATCTTTTCTTCGCCGAAGCGGACGGCAACCCTATTAGTATGGTGGGCGTCTATCCGCAAAAGGTCATTATTCAAGGGGCAGAGCTTCCCGTGGCATCAATTGGGTGCGTCTGTACAACGCCTGACTATGAAAACCAGGGCATCGCCACCTCCATCTTGAATGCGGTTTTTGACAACTTGTCCCGACAACAAATCCCATTGGCTCTTATTTCCGGCGAACGCGGCCTATATCAACGCTTAGGCGCGGTTGCCATCGGATCGCTGCGCCAAGTCACCGCCCCAGCAGACTTGTTGCGCAATCTTGGGGGCCATTTGCAAGGACTAGGCACGCTGATCGTCACGGAAGCCAGCCCCAGCCAACGAGCGGAGTGGGCCTCCTCCCTTATTCCTTTCTATTGGGAGAAATCCACCAGGTTCCGCCGTTCGACGGCCCATATGAAAACTTTGCTCCAGGCACTATGGTTTGTACGGGAAGGATATGACCAACGCCTTTTTGCCCTTTCGGTAGAAGGAAGACCGGTTGGCTATGTCGTGGCTTATCGGTCTAATCGCCATCCAGATCAAGTAGCCGTGATGGAATGGGCCGGAAGCTTGCCATTAGTGCTTGGTGGCCTTTTTCCCATTTTAGATTTGTTCCACAGTGAAACTCTTATGATTAATCTACCAGCCGCCGATCCGTGGCTGGACTCGTTGCTGACGGCATTAGGCATTTTGGGCCGCGAGGTTGCAGTCCAGGGTACGGTGCGAGTACTGAACAAAGAGGCGTTAGTCACGGCACTTGACCCATTAATCCAAGAACGTCATCAGAACGCCATCGCATTCAACCAAGCTTTTATAATGAGCAGTTCAAAAAACGGCCATCAGGAACTATCCTCCCAAGAGATTCTTTCCCGCATTTTTGGGCAGACCGCCGAGGATGTCGGAATACCCTTTCCGTGGACCGACGATTTGAACTACATCTAACGTCAGTAGAAAATTATTTTTGATGGTTTAGTGGTCCATACCGGAACAAGCAGGAATTTTAGCGAATGGTCACGAATACTTGAAATGTTTATCACTATTATTGGGGAGGTATTACTCGATGAAACAATGGGCAGCGTCGTTAATGGCAGCTGGCCTACTGTCAGCGGGATTAGCCGGATGTGGTTCGGCTCCAACCAGCGTTGCCAGCAGTCCTCCGCTAGTTGAAGCCATTAGCCAAAACCCGGACAACCTGACACCTGCTCTTGGCGCTCTTGCCGTGGACAACATTCCTACATCCTTTATGGACATGGGTTTGATGTACCTAACTTACAAGGACACTTGGGCTCCGGGAGTGGCAACCAGTTGGTCAGTTTCGAACAATGGTCTGGATTATACTTTTAACTTAAACCCTAACGCCAAATGGTCGGATGGAACCCCATTGACCTCGGCAGATGTCGTCTACACATGGCACTACATGACCAACCCCAAGATTCAAATCACTTACGATACCGGGTGGAGTTTTGTCAAAAATGTTGTCGCCGAAGGTCCGCACAAGGTGGTTTTCCAACTGACCCAACCGTACGCACCGTTTTATTCCACGGTCGGATCAGGTACCATCATTCCCAAACACATTTTTGACAAATGGACGCCCAATCAAATCAACCACGGGATTTACGACAAAGGAACCCCGGTAGATGATGGCCCATATATTTTATCCAAATGGGTTACCGACGAGCAATTGACATTTGCTCCCAACCCTCATTGGTTTGGCCCCCCGGTCCATATTCAGAAAATCATCGTCCAGGTCGTACCTAATACCGATACTCAGTTTAATATGTTGGCCACTGGCAAACTGACCATGGGCGGGATCCCGTCGGCCGATATCTCGGAAATCAATACCCTGCATGGGTATAATATCGTGAACACCTTGTCTCCGACATACAACTTGATTCAATTGGATGAAGACAATTTCCTCAAGGATGTTGCCGTTCGCCGCGCCTTGGATTGGGCTACGCCTAAGCAGCAAATTGTCACCGATATTATGCATGGCATGGCCGTGGTAGCGCATGGCGACCAGGTGCCAGGCGGCTACTTCTACGATCCGAATGTACCGCATCGAAGCTTTAACTTGCAGCGTGCCGCGCAAATTTTGGCCCAAGACGGATTTACCAAAGGTACTGGTGGCTGGCTTTACAAAAATGGCCAAGAGTTGACGGTCCCCATCTGGACCGGCGCCACCTCGCACAGTGAAACCAACATCGCCGAAGTCGTTTCGCAAGACTGGGAGAAAATTGGTGTTTATGCGCCAGTGCACACCGCTGGATGGTCTATCGTGTTTGGCAACGGCACCCCGCAAAATCCCGGGCCGCAGGTCAATGGGAAGGACGAGGCTATAATTTTTTCATGGGGCCAAGGCGTTTTCCCTGACGACACCATCGACTTCAACTCGAAATACGTGCCGGCCAGCCCTCTTCAACCCTCTCCCCAAGAAAATAGCGAGCGCTACATCAACCAACAAATGGACTCGCTGCAGCTGCAAGGCGTCACGCTCTCAAGCCGTCCAGCACGGCGCCAAGTGTATGACCAGATACAATTACTGGAACAAAAGACCTTGCCTCTTATCTTTTTGTTCTGGTACAAGAGCGACACCGCAGTGTCCAGTCACCTTAAAGGATATGTACAGACCACATTTGGCAACAGCCCGGTATGGGATTGGTCGTTAAACTAGGATTGCGACCTTGCATTGGCTTCATGAGGATGCTGATAAGGGGCGACAGCAGTCGTCCCTTATTGCCTCGAAAGGAGTTTCTTTATGACAAAATATGCACTGCAGCGGGTAATTGAAGCCATTCCTTTATTGTTTTTAGTCACTCTGGTCACCTATTTTATTATGAATTTGGCCCCCGGCGGTCCGCTGTCCATGTATCTCCACAATCCCCACGTCACCCAGTCTCAAATTGCTGTGCTAGCCAAACAGCTCGGGTTGAATGAACCCTGGTATATCCGGTATTTTAAATGGCTGTGGGCGCTCTTGCATGGCAATTGGGGATACAGTTATTTCAGCGGACAACCCGTCATTCAACTCATTGGCCAGAGACTGCCCAACACCCTGATACTAATGGGTTCGGCCTTCTTAGTATCCTTGGGACTAGGCATCCCACTAGGCATCTACTCCGCCACGCATCAATATTCCACATTTGACTACACCTTTTCTTTTCTGTCTTTCTTTGCATGGGCCATGCCCAGTTTCTTTTTTGGATTGTTGCTCCAAATGATTTTCGCAGTAAAATTGGGGTGGCTTCCCGTCGCGGGCATGTATTCGGAATTTTATCCACCATCATTTTTGGAGTTGCTACGCCATTTAGTGTTGCCCACCATGGTTTTAGGGCTCGGCAGTTTGGCAGGCTGGAGCCGCTTTATGCGTTCGGGCATCTTGGAAGTGATTCGCCAGGATTATATCCGAACTGCTAAGGCCAAAGGCCTCAAACAACGCACGATAATCCTAAAACATGCCCTAAAAAATGCCCTGCTCCCCATTGTGACCATTATCGGCATGGACCTGCCGGGGTTCTTTGGCGGCGCTGTCATTACGGAAGAAATTTTTGCCTGGCCTGGCATGGGACGACTGTTTTTGAGCGCCTTAAACGACCGCGACTATCCGGTGCAAATGGCTGCCCTATTAATCAGCGCCGCGCTGCTGATTTTAGGAAACCTTTTGGCCGACCTAGCCTATGGGTTGCTAGATCCCCGCATCCAATACAATTAAAGTGAGGTGAACGTAATGGCCACTTTAAATTTGCCACCTCTTGACTCTGAATTGATCACGGATCCGTTAGAGGGTTCTGGGCCTTCCAGTGTTCGCCGGTTTTGGCGCCGGTTCGCACGACATCGGCTGGCGCTGGTGGGCTTGAGCATTTTGCTGATTCTCGTTTTGGTCTCTATTTTCGCCCCATTTCTGACGTCTTACAGCCCTACCGCGCCCAACCTGACCCAAGTGCTGCTGCCGCCGAGCGCCGCCCATCCTTTAGGGACCGATGACTTAGGCCGTGATGTGCTAGCCAGGCTGATGTATGGAGGGCGAATCTCTTTTATGGTAGGATTTTTCTCCATGATTATAGCTACTTCGATAGGAGTAGTGTGGGGAGCCACCTCCGGATACCTAGGAGGAATCTGGGACCGCCTGATGATGCGCTTTGTGGACCTAGTGATGTCTTTTCCGGCCATCTTTCTTCTGCTGGTGGTGTTGAATCTCACTGGCGCCAACGCTTCGGTGGCATTGATGATTCTGTACTTGGGACTTTTTGGATGGACTGGTCTGTCTCGCATTGTCCGATCGCAAGTGCTATCATTGAAAACTCAAGAGTATGTTGAGGCGGCCCGAGCGCAAGGATCCGGGACGGCGCGCATCTTGTTCAAGCATGTGTTGCCGGGCGCCATGGCACCGGTTTGGGTGTCAGCTGCCTTTGGTGTGGCCGGGGCCATGCTGGCAGAAGCATCGCTGGATTTTCTGGGATTCGGATTGCAACCGCAAATTCCATCATGGGGCAATATGCTGGACTCGGCAGAAAGCTACATTGTTACGCACCCATTGCTTATCCTGGCCCCGGGTCTCGTGATCACCATCGCGGTTGTCTCCATCAATTTCGTCGGGGACGCACTTAGGGATGCACTCGATCCTCGGTCCACCGCCGGCATGCAGCGCATTGGCTAATCGAAGGGGTGATTGAATGGCTAAATTAATGGTGCTTATCGTATCCGGCCCTGACCAGCCTGCCAAAATCAAGGCGGGATTAGGGTTCTCCATTGTGGCAAAGCAAAGCCCTGAGTTAGAGTCGGTTAAATTGTGCTTTTTCGCCGATGGGGTCGAAATATTAACCGAAACCCATCGAGCGCGTTTTGCAAAATTGCTGGATAAAGCCCAAGAACTCAATATTGTAACCCTCGCGTGCCAGTTGCACGCTGAACAAATGGGTATCGCTGAGGAAATTCGACGGGTCGACCCCCAAATAGACTTGCATTACGTCGGAGAAGACCTAGTCAAAGCCTTGACGGAAGGTTACGAAATGGTTAGTTTTTAAGATATGACCACAGCAAGAACTTTTTGGGTTATGCGGCATGGTCGCCCTGACTTACCCCGTAACCCTATTTTCATGGACCGAGAACAATTTAACCAATACCTTGCGGCGTATGACGAAGCGGGACTAAGCATACAAGAAACGGAACGCCTGCACCGCCTTTACAAAGCATATCCTAAACCAGACCTTGTCGTGGCGTCGGATTTGCCGCGTGCACTTCAAACTGCTCACATTTTTGCGCGGGGCAGTGAAGTTGTGGTTGACCCAGTGTTTCGAGAAATTCCGGTGTGGTTGCCTCCTGATGCCTCTATGTTTCTTACACACCGCTGGCCGGGAGAGTTTTGGTGGAGCTACTTGCGGTATCACTGGTTTTTAGACCAAGAGCCGGAAGGCAAAAGACGTTCCACAGAACGTGCCCAGGCGGCCATCCGACATTTTGAAGAATACCAAAAGCAAGGACCACGGGTAGCCGTGGTCTCGCACGCAGGATTCTTGCTGCTACTAATTAATGTCTTGCAACGGGATCACCGTATCCTAGGCCGCCGTCTGCCCCACATTGGATTCGGGTTGCCCACGGTCTATCATTGGCGCTAAATTGATAGCCCTAATCCTTTTATGGCTCCCCGCACCTCGTCCATTCCTTCGCCAGTGCGATTTGATACTAGGAAAACAGGCACCCGATAGAACTCTTGCAGCGCCTTTTTTCGTTCAATACGTTCTTTTTGGTTCAATTTATCAACTTTGCTCGCTACAATGGCTAGATAGAGATTCCGGTCGAATGCCCATTTTTGCACCATAAATTCTTCCTCTTCGGGATCTCGCCGCACGTCTTGAATCAGGATGCCGCCTATCAAGGGCTGCCTCTCTGTCAAATAGGCCTCCACCGCTTGCCCAAATATATCTCTTTGCGTCTTAGAGACTTTGGCATAGCCGAATCCTGGCAAATCAACAATATACCAGCCCTTCATGACAAAGAAGTTAATTCGCTGAGTCCTGCCCGGGGTTCCGCTCGTATGAGCAATTTTCGCCCCCGCCAAGCGATTAATTAAAGAGGATTTGCCTGAATTGGAACGCCCCATGAAAGCAACCTCTATCTTTTTGTCCGTAGGCATTTCATGATCATACAAGGCCGAGGTGACAAACTGCTTGACATTAGCCATGATCCGGCTCCAGAGCTAATGCCAGCACCTGGTCTAAATGGCCCACCAGATGAATGTTTAGCGTGCGCCGTATATTGGGCGGCAGTTCTTCCAAATCTGGCTTATTTTCTTCGGGTAAAATAATGTGACGAATCCCAACACGATGGGCTGCCAACGTTTTTTCTTTGATTCCCCCTACTGGCAACACGCGCCCCCTTAGGGTAATTTCTCCCGTCATAGCCAGCTCTGCCTTGACTGGGATCCCACCCAGGGCTGAAACCATGGCCGTGGCCATGGCAATACCGGCCGATGGCCCGTCTTTAGGAATGGCGCCTTCAGGTACGTGTACATGCAGATCCACCTTTTCATGAAAGTCAACCGCAATGCCCAATGTCTCCGCCTTGGCGCGAATATAGCTGTAGGCGGCACGAGCCGATTCTTGCATGACATCGCCCAACTGACCCGTTAAGGTTAATTGGCCTTTGCCTGGCATAGTGGTGACTTCGATCAACATCACATCTCCTCCCGTTTCGGTCACCGCCAAACCTGTCACCAACCCGACTTGGCTCATCGCCTCGGCACTGCGATGATGGACGCGATGCGATCCTAAATATTTAGTCAAAGTCCCCGCCGTAATCCGCACCTTGCCTGGGTGGCCTGCCACAATCTCCCGCGCCACCTTGCGGCATACTGTGCCTAGTTCCCGTTCTAATTGCCGAACTCCCGCTTCACGGGTATAATGGCGGATAATTTGTCTCAGAGCTTCGGTACTGATTTCCACCGGTTTTCCCGTTAGACCATGCGCTTCCATTTGTTTCGGCCACAAGTATTGTCGCGCAATATGCAGCTTTTCTTCTTCGGTATAGCCCGGGATAACAATGGTTTCCATTCGATCCAACAAGGGCCGAGGAATGGTATGCAATACATTGGCTGTGGTGATGAACATGACACGGCTGAGATCAAACGGAATCTCAATGTAGTGATCGGAAAAGTGGTTGTTCTGTTCGGGATCTAAAACCTCCAACAATGCCGCCGAAGGATCACCACGAAAATCTGTTGCCATTTTATCTACTTCATCTAATAAAAACAGCGGATTCTTGGTTCCGGCCTGCTTCATTCCCTGGATGATGCGGCCTGGCATGGCTCCCACATAGGTTCTCCGATGCCCCCGAATTTCTGCTTCGTCCCGCACTCCCCCTAAAGACACCCGTACAAAATTTCTTCCGGTCGCGCGCGCAATAGACCGCGCCAAGGACGTTTTGCCCACTCCGGGAGGACCCACTAAACACAAAATGGGACCTTTCAACTGAGGAGCCAGCTGTCGAACCGCCAAATATTCCAGAATGCGGTCCTTAACCTTCTTAAGGCCGTAATGATCCGCATTCAATATGTTCTGGGCTTCATCAACCTCAATATGTTCGTCTGTTTCCTTCCCCCAAGGCAAGTTAAGCAGCCAGTCCACATAGGTTCGCACCACCACTGCTTCCGCTGCCATACTCGCCATTTTGGAGAGACGATCAATTTCACGTTCAATTTTCTCAGCCACTTCCGCGTCAAGTCCCTCAGTGGCTTTAAGACGTCCCCGCAACTCCTCAATCTCGCTTGCCTGTTCGTCGCGTTCTCCCAGTTCACGTTGGATAGCTTTTAACTGCTCGCGCAAGTAATATTCCTTTTGAGTACGCTCCATCTGCTTTCGCACTCGAAAATTGATGCGCTTCTCAATTTCCAGCAGTTCCATTTGACGTGCGAGAATATCCGATACTTTTCCTAGTCGCTCGTGAATGGAGAACGTCTCCAGCACTTCTTCCTTTTCTTGGGTCCGAATGTCGAGATAACTAATAATGGTATCGGCCAAACGGCCCGGGTCATCCACATTCATGCTTAGCGATGCCTCGCCCGGCATTTTCTTAGAGTTCTTGATGTAAATTTCGAATTGCTCCACCACCGCATGCATCAAAGCTTCCGTTTCGTCCGTAAATTCGGAGTCCTCTGGCACCGACTCTACCTCGGCCATAAAATATTCGCCAGCATCCTCAATTCTATGTATAGTAGCGCGCGAGCGACCCTCCACAACCACCTTAGAGCCTCCGCTAGGCATCTTCAACAATTGCTTTACTTCACCAATAACTCCTACCTGATAGAGATCATCAATGTTAGGGTCATCCAGACGCGTGTCCTTTTGCGCTACAAAGATCAACTCTTGTTTGTCCAACATTGCCTGCTCTAATGCCTTAAGACTGCGATCCCGCCCTACTTCAAGTGGAACCACCATATACGGAAACAGCAAAACTCCCCGCAACGGCAACAATGGCATTTCAGTGCGCTCCATAACTTGCCCCCCACCACCAACTCGGTTAATTTCTCATTCTAACACCTATCCAAAATCCGTACCACTGATAGGAGGCGAGAAGCGGCCTCTGCCATAGAGACCGCTCGCCAATTCTGGTTTACTGGACCGATGCGGGCGGACTTGCCGTCAACAGGTCCGTCTGCGGCAGCGATGCTGTTGTAGCTGCTGACTCAGGTATCGCCGTCGCTAATTCCAGCACCTCTTTTAAGGTATCTACGGCAATCACTTCAACATCCATGTGACGGAACACTTCTTGCCAGTTTTCACGCGGAATCACTATCCGTTTGCATCCAGCCTGTCTAGCGGCCTCTACCTTGGCCACCACACCGCCTACCGGTTTTACTAGTCCTCGAATCGACAGCTCACCGGTCATCGCAATACGGTTGTCGCACGGTTTTTGGGTAATCGCCGAATATACCGCGGTTGCAATGGCAACGCCCGCTGAAGGGCCATCCATGGGAATGCCGCCCGGGAAGTTCACATGAATATCGTAATTGGCGGTTGGCAAATTCATTAGATTGCGCAAGACGGTCAACACATTGTCGACCGAACTGCGGGCCATAGACTTGCGACGAATGGTGCGGCCTTGCCCTCCCATTTCTTCTTCGTCGACGACTCCGGTTAATCCCAAATGTCCTTGTCCCTCAGCTACGGGATGCGCTACAGCCTCTACCTCGAGCATTGTGCCCATATTGGGCCCATAAACCGCCAAACCATTAACCATGCCCACAAATGGTTCGGACGCCACTTTTTTCTCTGGCCGAGGATTATAATGACCCGAATGCACCACCCATTCTACATCAGCCTGGGTAATGACCTTGCGGTTTTCAGTAAGCCCGACCCCCGCCGCAATTTGGATCATATTGACCGCTTCCCGTCCGTTGGTTGCATACCGCTTGATCACTTCCAACGCTTCGCGCTCGGCTTCCCCGCCCATGCGTTTCACAGCGTTCACGGCGATGGTGTACACTTCATCTGGTAACAATCCCCGAAAGTATATTTCCACACATCTCGAACGAATAGCCGGAGGAATTTCGTGCGGCTGCCTGGTGGTCGCACCCACTAGGCGAAAGTCCGCTGGCAATCCGTTTTCAAAGATGTCTTGAATGTGCACCGGAATGTTGTTATCTTCCGCATTATAATAGGCCGATTCCAAAAACACCTTGCGGTCTTCCAGCACTTTAAGCAACTTATTAAGCTGGATCGGATGCAACTCTCCAATTTCGTCGATGAACAGAATTCCGCCATGAGCTTTGGTGACAGCCCCAGGTTTAGGCTGAGGAACCCCCGCCATGCCCAAGGGACCTGCCCCTTGATAAATGGGATCGTGCACCGACCCAATTAACGGGTCGGCAATCCCTCGCTCGTCAAAGCGTGCGGTGGTGGCATCGAGTTCCAGAAACTTGGCGTCTGACAGAAAAGGCGTCCAGCTGTTCTTTTTAGCCTCTTCCAGCACCAATCGCGCGGCTGCCGTTTTTCCCACCCCAGGCGGCCCATAAACAATCACATGCTGTGGATTCGGCCCGCATAACGCTGCTTTCAACGCTTTGATGCCATCCTCCTGACCAATCACTTCTTCAAATCGGGAGGGACGCGTTTTTTCCGACAATGGCTCAGTCAAATGAATGGCCCGCAGGCGGCGTAGTTTTTCGATTTCCTTTTTAGATTCGCGTTCTACGGCCACCTTGTTCCCTTGTTGGGATTTCAGGAGGTTCCAAAAATACAGACCAATCACTATCGCAAAGAAGAATTGTATGAAGGTGGCGATGTTAGCAAAGTTCATCGCGACCCTCCTTTCCGCGAACCGTGATTTTGACATGTAACGGAATTCTTTGAGGCTCGCATGCGTAGTGTCCCCAAATGCGTCCACCTCACTTGCACCAAATCATGGACAGGGAGCTTATATCCCTCAGTATGCCCATCATTGCGCGGACTTAGGCTGGGACGCATCATTTTTGGACATCCCCGCGCACAAAAAAACCCCCATCGCATGGATGGGGGTCACAGGAAGAAAAATTTAAGCAGTCTCTTCTTTTTGTTTCTTGGTCCTGGTCTTGGCCCGATCTTGCGTCGTCACCAAGAGCGGTGCCTCCCGGTTTTCCACAACTTCGCGGGTTACCACGCATTTTGCAATGTCGTTTCGACTGGGCATATCATACATCACATCTAGCATGATATCTTCGATAATCGCTCTCAATGCACGAGCTCCGGTATTGCGACGCATGGCCTCTCGAGCGACAGCGCGAATGGCATCTTCTTTAAACTCGAGTTCCACATTGTCCAAAGACAGCATCTTTTGATACTGCTTGACCAATGCATTACGGGGCTCGGTAAGAATTTGCACCAATGCCGGTTCGTCCAGTGCGTCCAGTGTCACCGTCACCGGAAGCCGTCCCACAAATTCAGGAATCAGCCCAAATTTCAATAAATCCTCAGGCATGATTTTGGCTAAAATATCCCCAATGTTTCCATCGTTCCGGGACTGGATCTCGGCGTTGAATCCTAAGCCCTTGCGTCCAATGCGGCGCTTGATGAGCTTGTCAATCCCGTCAAACGCTCCACCAACTATAAAGAGAATGTTAGTCGTGTCAATCTGAATAAACTCTTGATGCGGATGTTTGCGTCCTCCCTGGGGCGGCACCGAAGCTACCGTACCTTCAAGAATTTTTAGCAAGGCTTGCTGCACGCCTTCTCCTGACACATCGCGAGTAATCGAGGGATTTTCCGACTTCCGCGCAATTTTATCCACTTCATCAATGTAGACGATGCCCTTCTCAGCTTTCTCGACATCATAGTCTGCAGCCTGAATCAGTTTTAGGAGAATATTTTCTACATCCTCACCAACATACCCAGCTTCTGTCAACGAGGTGGCATCGGCAATTGCAAAGGGCACGTTGAGTATTTTAGCCAGTGTTTGCGCCAACAAGGTTTTCCCGGAACCAGTGGGACCAAGCATCAGAATGTTGGACTTTTGCAACTCAACGTCATCAACCTTGTTTCCCATGTTAATACGTTTGTAGTGGTTATATACCGCCACGGCCAAGGTCTTTTTTGCCCGATCCTGTCCCACCACATACTGATCCAGTATGGCACGGATTTCTTGGGGCTTAGGGATGTCCTTGAGTTCAAATTCCACATCGTCACTTAGCTCTTCTTCGATGATCTCAGAGCAGAGTTCGACGCATTCATCACAAATATAGACGCCACCTGGGCCGGCAATCAATCGTTTGACCTGGTCCTGGTATTTGCCACAAAATGAGCACTTCAGTTGCCCTTTTTCATCAGTGAACTTGAACATGTTAGCCCCCCCCTTATCCGGCGACCAAAACGGTGCAACGAGACTCTTCGCTAGTATCTTAGGATTGGTTGTCCTTGTCCTTTGCCGGGTTGTCCTTTTCGCCTACTTCATTGGCCCGCGGCGCCACAACCTCATCAATCAAATGATATGCGCGAGCCTCGTCAGCAGTCATCCAGTAATCCCGTTGAGTCTCTTCTAGAATTTGTTCCACCGAATGGGTGGTGTGATTGGCCAATATTCTAGCTAAAGCCTCACGACTTCTCAAGAGTTCTTTCATTTGTATCTCAACATCTGTTGTTTTTCCACCCAGATTGTTAATCCATGGCTCATGAATCATGATGCGCGAATTAGGCAAAGCAAATCGCTTGCCCGCGGCGCCGCCCGCCAATAGCAAGGCGCCCATGCTGGCAGCCATGCCAACGCAAATGGTGGATACTGCAGGCTTGATGTATTGCATGGTGTCGTATATGCCGAGGCCTGCACTAACCGATCCTCCCGGCGAGTTAATATAGATGTGAATGTCCCGCTCTGGATCATCACTTTCCAAAAACAACAACTGTGCAATGACCAAGTTGGCCACATCATCATCAATGGCGCTACCTAAAAAGATAATGCGTTCTTTGAGCAGTCGGGAATAAATGTCATATGAACGTTCACCCCGGTTGGTCTGCTCGATGACCATCGGCACCAAGTAACTCATGTTTCTCCTCTCCGCCCAGCTTTACGCCGGTTCAGCCGTTTGTGCTTCGGCCGTGGCAAGATATTCGCTGGCTTTGGACAATAACATATTTTCACGTAGCGAATCGAATTCACCACGCTGTGTGAATAGCTGCACTAGCGCAGTCAAAGGCTGTTTGTACATTTCGGCAAGCGGCCGAAGGGATTCTATTACATCCTCATCACTCACGATAAATCCTTGTTGCTTCGCCACTGCTTCCAATAACAACTGTTCTTTGACCCGTTCTTCCGCTTGTGGGCGCAACTCCATCTGCAAGTCCGCCTGTGTAATCTGGCGACTCTCTAGATATTCTTCCAACGTAGCTCCCATGCGTGACAAACTGTTTTGCAACTCGTGCAACTGGTGATGAACGGCTTCTGATACTAAAGCTGACGGCAACTCGATGGTCACGCGCTCCTTCAGTTTACCCAGAATCTCGGCCAACCGATCACTTTTAGCCTGGGCCTCAATTCGGTTTTTTACCGTATTCGCCACGTGTTCCTGCAATTCCTGCAAGGACTCAAATCCAACCGCCTTGGCCAACTCCTCATCAACGGAAGGCACTTCTCGACGCTTGTTCTCTACGACTTCGATCTCAAATCGCACATCTTGTCCTGCCAAAGCCACGTCAGGATGAGATTCGGGATAGGTCAACCGAACGGTAGCCGGTTCGCCCACATTCAATCCGATCAGTTGATTTTCAAGACCCTCAACGACGGTACCGCTCCCTACTTCGATCGTGTAGGCATCGTCGTCGACAAAGGGTTCTTCAGAATCATCCTCTGCTAGAAAACCCTTTAATTTAACAACAATTTTATTGCCCATGGAAACCGGTTCTTCATCGGCCGGAATCATTTGGGCCTGACCACGGGCCACCGTCTGCAACTCTTCTGCCAAATCCTCATCTGTCATTTCGCGGACAATTAAAGGAGCAGCCAATAAATCGCCATATTCGCCCAACACAATCTCAGGCTTGGACTCTACCTCAATGTCAAACTGAAAAGGAGCCCCATCCTCTAATGTGACAATATTAACGTGAGGCTCTGCCACAGGTTCGATAGCTGCTTGCCGAATAGCTTCAGGGTAACGATTTTCGACTATCCGTTGGGCCGCCTCCTGCAACAATACTCCGCGCCCTATATATCGTTCAAAAATAGGACGGGGCACCTTGCCACGACGAAACCCCGGAATATTATATCGGGACACCACCGACCGAAATGCCTTGTCCATCGCTGCCGACACATCGGCCGGATCAATGGTAACAGAAACTTTGGCGACAGAATTCGGTAGTCGCTCTAATGCCACTTGCATACCTTGACAATCCTCCCCTTAACCCCTTGCAATTCAACCTATTATAGCATGCGGAATTCCCTATGCAACAAAACCAGAGGCGCATACGCCGCCTCGGAAATGGAGCGGAAGACGGGATTTGAACCCGCGACCCTCGCCTTGGCAAGGCGATGCTCTACCACTGAGCTACTTCCGCACTGGATGGTGCGAGGGAAGGGACTTGAACCCTTACGCCTTTCGGCACGAGATCCTAAGTCTCGCATGTCTGCCATTCCATCACCCTCGCAAATGGTGCGCCCGGTAGGATTTGAACCTACGACCTGCGGATTCGAAGTCCGTCACTCTATCCCCTGAGCTACGGGCGCGATAAAAAACCCGGTTTCCCGGGAAAAATTGGGGTGAATGAGGGGACTTGAACCCCCGACCCCCAGGGCCACAACCTGGTGCTCTAACCAGCTGAGCTACATCCACCGCGTGCCATTCCAAATTTGATGTTTCCCTTAAACGTTCACCTATTCGAACTGGAACGGTATAGAGAATATCACGGATTCTTCCGAAATGCAAGTTCAGTTAAGTGGCCGATGCGCGTGTTATCATACCATATTTCCATCAACCTAAAGTGTTGACATGTCAACAAAATTTTTTCTTACAGACAGCTTCGCATGAGCGTTGAGACGTTTCGGCCTTGACCTGTGACCCGTCATTCCATGGACAAACCAGAGACAACAAACTTTACTATGTCACGTCATCGCGTGCCACCCTGATACCGGGTTCGTATGAATACTGTCATCCCACTCACGAAAATGATGCGCCGTTTCGATTTGGTCACAGTGAGGAACGTTATGGTCAACACCATAACAAATTATCCATGATGCTAATGATAGGTGTAGATCAAATGGTGGAACGAGGTTTCCTGCGCCAAGATGTCTCGCCGTGCATTCACCCTCTATAGTCCCGCATGTACAAAAAAGACCGCCACCATTGCCCGCCTATGATAGAGTGGTGAAAAGCCATTCAGGGTGGAGGAAGGGTCATGGACTTTCTAAGCGCCTATGCTGACAACCCGTCTGATCGAGAACGTCTGTATCCTTTGTTCGAGACGGTGTTCGATATTCCCGCAAGCCTTCTCCAAGACTTTTCCGCTCGCGGCTATTGGGATCCAACCTATCGTCCTTACACTTTTCTCGACGGCGGTCAGGCGATTGCGAATGCCTCATATTTCGCACTGCCACTGGTCGTGCAAGGCGCGTCGATCACAGTTGCCGCACTCCAGTCGGTCATGACCCACCCACAATGGCGAGGACGCGGACTCATGACGCAATTAATGGTGCGTCTTCTCGACGATATCGACCGCCGTTATGATGCCGCGCTGTTATTCACAGAAAATCCGTCCCTCTATGAAAAATACGGATTTGAAACGACCCCCGAAGTCCTGTTTACGGCCCCGGTCCAGCCCGTTCCCCTCAACCCACCACATTGCCTTTATCGGATCGATCCCTTTTCCGAACAGATCGGTGCCCTGATCGCAAACCTGTGGTCACACCATACCCCTATATCGCGTGAATTTGCCCCCCGTCAATACTCCTCCTCATTTCACCTCAACATCTACACTACCTTTTGGCAAGAGCGTCTCCACTACGCCCCATCGCTGGACGCTCTACTGATTTTTGAAGTGAGCGGCCAGACGCTGATTCTCTATGACGTCATCGCCTCCAACCTGCCCACTATGGAGCACATTCTTCGTACGGTGGGAGCGCCCGTCACCCGCATCGAGACCCACTTTAACCCCGATCAGTTGCGAGGCCCAAAATGGTCAGTCCAAACAGAACACACTGGCCTCTATCTCATGATGCGCGGCGCTCTTCAGCTTCCCGCCAATCTTAAGTATCCTGAGTTGGCGCATTTCTAGCCAAGACCAATGACAAAATAAAGCGGCACCACAATTGGGACGCCGCATAATCATCACGTTCGGTCCCGAACCCCTCGCACGGTAGAGATGTTTAGGTACACCGTGTTCCCAAGCATTTTAGTGTGTAAGATTGTGGCATTCTCTCGCAGATCATGTTTGTCAACAGCGAAGCCAAGGGGCATTCTAGTTTCGGCATCCTTGGCTTCATATCAGTTGCGGCATTCGAATTCAGCTAATTAGTACAACATATCGACCGTATTGGTATTGTCATCCGTAAAATATACCACGGCGTGGCCATTCACTTCTGTTGCATACACCCCAAACAACGCTGAGCCAGCACCAGTACGAGGATTTACTGGCGTGTGGTCAAGCACTCGTTGCCCTACGACCGTTGCACTCGTGTCTGTTGAATTAAGCTGTAACGCAACTAAGTGATTATTGCCTTGGTTTACTACCAGCAGATCGCCATTCAACGGGTTCAGTGTAATTCCTGCCGGAGCGTTCAAAGCACCGCCCTGATAAATGAGTTGGCCTTCTCCTTGGTTGGGTGTGTTAGCCCCATCCCAGTAAAACCCACGAATGGAGTTGTCCGCAGTATCCGTTACATAGACCATCTTCGTAGCGGAATCGTACACCATCCCTTGGGGTCCTTGCACGTTATTGGCAGTGGTGCCATTGTGAGCCAAACCCTGGCCAATGACCGTGATTTTGGTGTCGGTGTTGAAGGAGGGCGGCGCAAACCCATACATTGCATCAATCGTGCCGGTCAGCGCGTTGGTCACCAAAAAGGCCGGGGCTGTAGCATTAGGCACAAACACTTGGCCCCATGGCCCGCCAAAGAGAGAACTGGTAATGATACTGCCACCATTCGTGAAACTCTTTCCATTAGGGGCAAGGACTTCCACATTGCCATTCGTGCCGCTGGTGCCAAAATTCGCAATCCACACCGGTCCCTTGGGACTGACCGCCAGAGCCACGGGACCGCTGGCACTCGAGGCAAACTGGGTCACACTGCCTGTCTTGGGATTAATTGCTTCGATAGTCGATCCCGCCCCATTAATGCCGGCGTTGTTGGAGAAATTGGAAACCAGCAAATCCCCATAATAGGGATTGGGGGCGGTGGAGGTTCCTTTGAATGTATCTAATGTTACACCATAGGGATTCTGATCTTGGTTTTGCGCATCGACGGTGCTGGCAACTACAGCGACATGATTCAATCCCATCAAAGGAGCCTGAGGATTAGCGGCCACTGCCCCGGATACCGAAAACCCTGTAGCGCCAAGAAGCGAAGCAAGAGCCAAGACACTGACAATCTTTACCATAACAAATTTTCCTCCTTCAAGTACTGCAAGATTCACAGCCTTTACCTAGTAATTCGAATAAAACCATGTCAATAGTTGCATTCAATCAAAATTTTTTTAAGAGATGGCCGGAGTCCCGAAGTGGGTGATCAGTATTCCATAACACCACAGGAGACTAGTGCCCTCCATTGAGGTCCCTTTGGATGGTGAGAAACTGACCTTGTAAGGCGATTGACCCGCCCATCACATCCTTTGTTTAAGATTGATAGCCAGACAGACCCACGAGGCGCAGAGCGTAAAGAGGTGGAAAACGGGCAGCGGTGCGAATCCCCCCGAACCTTGGCCGCGACTAACTCACTGTCCCCAAGCACCACATGATCCAAGAGCGCATACCCAGCAAGTCGCCCACCTCGAGCCGGCTCCCCGCTAAGATGGCAGTGGGCATGCCACAGTAGGCGAACTCACCAGTAGCGGAAGGAACACGTATCAGTGGACTGAACTCATCCATGGCTCCTGACAAGAGCGCAGGCACTCCAATGGTCTTTTACCCCTATGACGGCTTCGGGCGCCGCCTCAGTGAACGGGCTAATCGGCCTTCATCAGTTCCTGCATAGGTTCTTGTCCATCATGCAGAGCGCGAATAGCAGCTGTCGAATGCCAAATCACGGAGGTGATTTGTTTCATGTCCACACTACCCCTTATCTTCCCCACATTCCTAGGGTCATCACGCCCGCGGCAATCAATCCCGCTGCCGCCAGCCGTCGTGAGCCTTGCCGTTCCTTCAGCACCCCAATGCCCAGAACAGTGCCGAACACCGTCCCAATCTCCCGCATCGGCGCCAATTGGGCCACGGGAGCCAACCGCAATGCCAGTAGAAAGAGTAAATATCCGCCCGGCGACAAGATGCCGCCCATAATGATGGTCCTCCAATGACGGATCCATTCGGTTCGGATAACCCCCGACCGGGCCGCCCCCCACGAAAGGGCCAATAAATTTGCCAAATTGCTCGCATCATTCAAGGCAACCGCAGGAATATACCGCAGCGTCACTTTGTCCAACACCGTGTAGGAGGTGATGGCGAGACCCACTGCCATGGCGATTCCGGTGGTCTGTGAAGTATAGCCCGGCCGCTCGGGATGGCCACGATGCCGAGCCCCCCAATCGCCGTAATCTGTTCGCCCAGAAGCGTCACTCCGATGATCGGCACCAATAGAGGACTGACGCCCCGCATCAGGGGATACACCTGCGACAGGTCCCCAGCCGCGTAGGTGCGCGCAAGCAAAACCACATAAATGCCGTGCAAGGTGATTGTCACGCCAAGAAACACCCATCCTCTCACGGGGATTGCATGATGCGCCACCGCAACCCAGGTCCAGGGCAGAAAAGCGATCACCGCCACCCATTGAAAGGACCACAGGAAGACCGTTGGGTGGCCGCTGCGTTTCGCAAAGAGATTCCACACGGCATTAAGCAAGCCTGAGAGTGTGACGAACACTAAGGCAACAGAAAACAAGATGAGCCTCCTTTTGGAGACTCTTCAGGGAGGGAGCCGCAAGCATGCCAACACCGCTCAGGGTCGCCAGCTCAAGGCTCCAAACCTTCTTCTATCCGGACTGTACCGTCGGCACGGGATTCGCACCCGTTCCTGCACTCGGTTATCTACATAACGATGAGACAACCGGCGGCTCGTGGGCTCAACAGACGTTACTGCATTACCACCGATCGGGAATTGGCCGTCGCCAGCCTCACCCTGCCCTGAAGGTCTATAGATTTACCTGCAGAATATCACAGCAATGGCTAGAAATGTAGCAACGGTTAAATAATCGAGGGACTGGCGGTCAGATCAATTCCGCGCGCTGTTCCGCATTGAGCCGCAAGTCCTAGGCTCATCACGGCATACCTTCGTTAATCGCCTGCACACACTTACAAGCGATTCGAGGGGTCCTTAAGAAGCGGGCTCTCAAAACCCAACTTTGAACCGACAGTGAAATCGTTCGACACCAGGATATTTCTCCCCCAGAGAGCGTGTTGCAAACCCGCAACGCAGGTAAAACTCGACGGCATCGCGATCTGTTTCTGCGATTAATTCGGCGAGCGCTTCCACCGCTGTGAGCTGATCGAGCATCCGTCGACCGATTCCCCGATGCCGCTGCCGTTCATCGACCGCAATGTGGAGAATTTCGGCCGAATCTGATCGTTCGAATCCCACAACGCCTAATGCTTGGCCGTTCTGGCTGGCCATAACGTATAACGTTGCACGGGATCCACAATAACGGTTCAAAATTCGGCCCAGCTTCTCATCAGTAGATTCACCCACTGCAAAAGATAACAATTGCTTAATCTGCACTAACGGCACAACGCTGTGTCTGAAATCCACCAGTTTCATGACGTCTCTCATTTAACACACTCTCCCGTTTCGTCTTCCGGCACTGGCCTCGTACGTTGCCTACTCCGAGCCATGACGCCCGTTGATGGTATTGGGCAAGCCCTTTTACCCCCGTAAGCCCCCTGATGCGGCGAGTGCGATCCGGGCTGCAAATGGGGTACATGTATGCCGCCACGATTCCCGATGGCAACAATGAGGACGAGCAACTCCGCCTGCCGCATGGCAGACACCAGGCGCAAGCCCCCAATACGCCATCGCAGTAGCGCGTCGGTGCCCGTCAAACGCTTGACCTGCCGATTGGCGAGAGAGTCCTTTGCCAATTCTAACAAGGTCGGCCAGTGCCCGACAACTTATCAGCGGGTAGATCCTCAAGGACACGATGCAATTGTTCCCGAGACAGAGCTAGGTGTATCACCTCTGCCGACATTCTATTACGTCAACGTGCTCTCGCACGCTACGAACATCGATATCAAATTCGATCCTGCCATGGCTGAGTTGGCGGATCCCGACACGATCGCACAGAGTGCGATGCCTAAGGCACATGTTTTTTATTATGCAACATTGCGCATGATTCGGAATTCATGTTGACGCAATTATATGACTGTGATAGTATTGCGCTAATTTTAGTTAGGATAAAACATTTTATACTTAGTTGAACGAGAGGAGAGGCTTATGACGACTCAAGAACACCCACCTACCACGCTTGCCCGCAACACACTCGGTCTACTCCATGTGATCTTTCAGTCCGCATCCCAGATGAGTCCCACCGGCACGGTTGTGTCTGGGTTGACCGCCATTGCCAGCTATGCATTGGGTTCGATGCCCCTGGCGATTGTGTTGGCGCTGGTGGCCTCATTCTTTGGAGCCAATACCCTGGTCCAATTCGCCAAACGGATTTCGAGCGCTGGAGGATACTATACATGGATTGCACATGGAGCCGGTCCCTACACGGGAGCCTTCTCAGGATGGCTATATATTCTTTATCAAGGGATAAATGGACCCGCCCTCCTTCTGTTTTTCGGATGGGTGGTCCGAGCCTTACTTGAGATGGGCTTGGGCGTCACGTTAGCTGGCTGGCTGTGGTGGCCATTTGCTATGGTGGCCACATTAGCCGTGTGGTGGATTGCCTACATCGGCATCAAGCAATCTCTCGTGTATTCCATGATCGTAGGGATTGTAGAAATCGTGGTGCTGTGTATTTTGGCGATCATGTTGATTGATAAAGCAGGGAGCCACAACAGCTTAGCCACCTTTACTCCCCACTTTTCCAAGACGGGATGGAGCGGTATCGGTCTCGGCATGATCTTTGGTCTCTTTTCATTTGCTGGATACGGCGCCTCGGCAACATTAGGCGAGGAAGCGAAAAATCCCGGAAAGTCCATCGGCCAGTCGGTCATGTGGTCATTAGCAATTATCGGCTTTGTGCTAATCGTCGTGGGGTACGCGACGACGGTGGCTTGGGGCGCAACGAACATGACGGGATATACCACCTTACCTATGCCTCTTATGAATCTCATACAGAAGGAATTGTCATCGTCCTACTCGGTATGGTTTTGGATTCTCACTATTCTCATCGTCAACAGTACCATCACCGCAACGATCGCGATTACCAACGCCCAAGTTCGGGTACTCTTCGCGTTAGGCCGCGACCGCATAGCCGTCCCGGCCTCCTTGGGAACCACGCATCCTCGGCACAAGACGCCGGCGAGGGCCATTCATGTTCAATCCATTATCTCCATCCTCATTGTAACCATTGTCGGATTTTGGCTCGGATCGTTTGCAGGTTTCCTATTTCTCGCTGAGCTCGTGACGCTGTCCAACCTCATCATCCACCTCATGGCGAACCTGTCGTTGATTCGGTACTACCGTAAGGTGGGAGCGTTTCGTCTTGTGGTGCATGGTATTATTCCCATTATTTCGAGCCTCTTGTTCCTGTTTCCCATCTATTTTTCACTGTTCCCAGTGCCCCCGTTTCCCGACAATATCCCCCCTTATCTCCTCATTCTGTGGCTCGCCATTGGCGCAGTACTACTAACACGTCTACTTCGGCGCCATCCTGACCGGTTACGCGCTGCTGGTCAGATCACGGATGAGCTTGCATCAAACGACTCTTCTTCCTCCGGGCTTCCCGTCTAGCGTCGGCCTCCCGCAGGAGAAATGTGAGAGAACCTTGGTCGCGCGACGAATGGAGGGATCGATATCTCGGACCAACCATCTTTGACCCCTTTGGTGCACAGCAAGAGGCTGGGGAGCCAATGGGGACTCGATAACTTGTGGCTTAAGAACGAAACCGCCAGTCTTTCAGGATCATTTAAGGACCGCGGGGCATTAGTGGCCATAAGGGACGCTCAGCACCAAGGATATAAGACCATCGTGACGGCGTCGAGCGGAAACGCCGGTGCCGCCATCGCAGCCCACGCGGCGCGAGCTGGTCTTCACGCCGTCATATTAGTGGATCCTCAAGTTCCTCTCGGAAAGTTACGGCAGATTCAGGCCTATGGCGCTGAGGTGCGGGTGATCGAAGGATTGTTTGACCAACCAAGCGAGCGATTCATTCAACGCCTTAGGGCCCTGGCCAAGTCTGAACGCGCTTACCTGGCCTTTTTCTGGGAGCCCGTTAACCCGACTATTCTTCACGGGTTTGAACTCATCGCCGAAGAGATCGTGCACCAACTCGGCCGTGCTCCCGATGTCGTTTTGATACCTACGGGCGGCGGGGACCACCTAGTGGCCCAAGGACGTGCCTATTTGAGGCTCTGGCACCAGGGGCGCATTTCCCATGTTCCTCAGCTGATTGCCGTGCAACCTGCGAACTCCTGCCCGCTCGTCGACGCGGTCGTCCAAGGGCTGAATTTTGTTCCATATCGCGCTAATCCTCAAACTATGGCGTCTGGGCTGAGGGTGGCTTTTTCTGGCGATCACGCGCTCGCGATGATCCAGCGATCTGAAGGCACTAAACATCGCCGCCACATGGCCGTCACCGTGTCGGAAAAGGCCATTGCTGAAGCACGAGACCTTCTTGCTCGCCAGGAAGGCCTATGGATCGAGGCCTCGGGAGTAGCAGCACTAGCCGCTATTCCCGATTTATTAAGCGGCCATCTTCTTGACGCCCATGCTTGCATCGTCAGCCCCTTGACTGGAGCCGGTTGGAAGGATGACGGAATCCCTGATAGACCGTGATAACGATCTTCCTAGATCGATGCAAACAACCCCAAGTAGGTTTTATACAGTAATGAAATATCTCCATTAGAGATATTACCAACATGGCTATGCCTAACAGTAGAGGAGACAGCAATGACTGATTTGTTCTCGCAAGATCTAAGCGATGGCAGCACCCCACAACAAACTCGATGGGATCCTGCGTCATAATCGCGTATAGAGCTGCTCTGGATTACCACACTGCACGCGACACTGTTCGCAAAGCCACTGATTGGGATGCTGTAATTCAAGAAGGTAAAGTGGTGATTTTCAACCTCAATGAAGCTATCCTAGGAACAGAAGAAATAAGGCTTTTCGGGATTGCCGCACTTTTGAACACAAAGCCCTCTCAAAATGTTTGTTCCATAACCAGATTGCAGGGCTGGAACAGTCCGAATCGCCGCCTTGGGGGAGACCCAGCATAAGACGCCTGGTGTCTAATAGTCTGGCGCAAAGCCTAGCGACGCTCGACACTCCGAATGCGGTGGTCCCCTGATACGAAAACGCTAAAGTGGGCCCGTGTGCCGGAGGTGGCGAAATCCCGAAACCGTTGCAAGAGAAGGGCATCGGGCTCATACCAGGTTGACAGACCCTGATGCATCTCGAACAGTTCCCCGGAGTGGCCGAGCTTTCCACATCGTGCTGATAAAACCTCTCGAGCACCACGAGCGACTCGCCCAATAGCTCGTCTTGCAGCCCGCCGCAGATGCCCGTCATGTACATCTCACCCGGCGCGAACCGAGCAATTAATAGTTAGGTAGCACTTGCACAAAACACCTTGCCGACACCACTGACCGCAGATACAATCTCGGTGTCGCCCAGTTGGTGCCAAAAGAAGTCCCATGCGCCGTGGGTGACATGGTCTACCGGCGGCAGGTGTCGGTGCACGGCGTCCAGTTCGGGGGTCCACGGTGCCACAATGCACAACTCAATTTCCGCATAAACGACAGGATTTTTGGCATGTTCTGAGGAATTCGTGGAGGAATCGTCACGGCAAGACGATTACTACCGGATACCGAGGAGAGGAGTACCATCGCATATTATCTAACCGCAGAGGAGTGTCGCACGATTATGACCAGA
>JAJYHT010000088.1 GCA_021784595.1 Bacillota bacterium
TATGACAATCGGAGCCCATTATTTTGATCTCCTCGTCATTGTAAATCGAACCACCCCACGCCGTCATTGGAGAGTTTTACTATCGCTGGAAAAGAAGCGGTATACATGCCAACGGAGTGAATGGGACCCCGGGTACTAATGTGACCGCCATTTTAGTCGATCCGATGACAAATAGCATTAGCGCCAACACATTACCACGGGACGTGGTTTTTCACACCACTCTCTCCCTCTCAGTGTCACGAGTAGAATCGCGGGTGTTGACATCAGCGCGGCGCGGGGAACTCAGAGAAAAAATTCCTCCCCAAAGCGTATCCTGCGAAAGGAAAATCAAAATTGATGTCGAACTTTTACCTCGGATACGGGGTTTTGCTGACGGAGGTCGTCATGTTCGCAAAAGGACCGCCCCGGCGACCGGGGCAATGGCTGTGGGTCCTGGTATTGCCCGAAATGATTGTGGGTTGCGGGCTGTTTTCCCGTGTTGCCAAAACTCCTCTAGCTCATACCGTGCCCATTGTCATGTCGTCTACTACTCCAAGTGCGACACCTTCCAATACGAAGTCTAGCTCTCCCTTCTCGCCAACGCCGTCGTCAGTACCCTCGGAATCACCACTGAGCTCGTCTCCGGTCTCCTCTTTCCCGACCACCAGCATTCCGGTCCCGTCTGCTACGCATCCCGGTCTCGTGTCCATGTTTCCGATGTCGGGACCGCATGGGACCGTCGTAACTTTTGTCGGAGTGGGATTAGGCACCAGCCCCGGCCGGGTGGTGTTCCTCTCCTCCCTGCAAACGCAAGGTGGCACTGCGCTCGCCATCCGAGGATGGACGGAGACTCGGATTCAGGCGATAGTGCCGTACCCTTTAGCTACCGGGGTGTACACGCCGGAACTCTGGACAGCGGCAGGGATACCAGTGGGTCCGACCAGCGATGTAGCGTGGCCGCTGTTTACGGTCTCCGGGCCAGCGCCTTCGGTGACCGGACTGAGCCCCGCCATGGCCATGGCGGGAAGTTTGATTACCATCACCGGCGACAATTTCGGATCGAAATCCGGCCGCGTCTCGCTGTGCCAGTTTTGCGGTACGGCATCACAAATCGACGGGACCGCCACGATTGTCGTCTGGACCCCCACCGAGATCCAGGCACGAGTGCCGGGGATGCAGAACGGTGTCGCGGAGATCCACCTGACCACGGCGGCGGGGCAAGTCGTGCTAGCGGGCACCATTGAAACAGGAGGGGCGTCTTCATCCCCCGGAGGCGCAGCCTCCGGCTAGGGTAGGTCAGAAGTCAGAGATGTCTAACCGCGTCGATCCGAATAAGATTGGACGCAATAAAAGGAGGCAACATCATGGCAGTCGGGTCTCGGTCATTGGCGGATGTGGAGAAAATCCTTTCCAGTGTGGATTGGAAGCAAGGCGCAGCCCTGTCCGATTTGTCGGCCGGCGATTTTTGGCTGACGCTGGACAAAGGCTTTGTGCCCTTGGGACTGGTGTTGGGCAACAGTGTGTTTAGCATGGGCATTACCGGCGGCTTCGCGACGGGGCTTCGGGGTTTGGCACGCGGTGAACTGATCGAGTTCACCGAACTGATGTACGACGCGCGGCGCTTGGCCCTGGCCCGCATGAAAACCGAGGCCGACGATCTCGGCGCAGATGCCGTGGTCGGCGTAAAAATCAACATTATTCATCATGGTGACGTGATCGAAGTCACAGCAGTGGGCACGGCGGTCAAAAAGGTGAGCGCGCCGCAGGATTCGCAGGCGCAGGTCGTGGTCCCTGTTGGCGGACATCAGGTGGTGCACCAGGAAACCGTCGTGCCTAATTCGGGCGGTGGACCCAGCCGCAGATTTTAATGACGGAAGAAACACAGAGCAAAGGAGATCTGGGCCATGAGATGTCAGAATTGTCGGGGATTTGCGCCGGACGATGTGGAGCGTTGTCCCTATTGTGGCGAGCCGCTGGCGATAAAGCCACCTACTGCCAGCAATTCTTCATGGGATCCCCCGCTACTGGGCAATCCTGCCGCTGGGACAGAACCCTCGTCGACGGATCCCCCCGGCGGGACATCGCAGCATGGGGCGACACCACCAACCACAAAGCCGGAGATCTATCCTTGGCAGGAAGGCCCGTCGGACGTCAGAGGTGGTGCCTTTCAGCGCCTGGTGTCGTGGACCATGGGGCACCTCTGGGGAATTGCCGGTGCCATGGTCTTGTTGATCCTGGCATTGGGCATGGATGCGGTCAGGCACAGTATCGGCGGGTTTTTGGACATTTTTTGGGGATTGCTGGCATGGCTTCTGGCGGTGAACTTGGTGCGCCGACGAGGCCTTCCCCGGGTACCCGTGGGAGTTATCCTTGGCGTTGTGGGAACGGCATTATGGGTACTCGGATTTCGCGCACTTAGTGCCTCCACCTCCTCGTCAGCGGTGCCGGAGCCTGTCGTGCATCCGGTAGGGACTAGTCCGAGCGTGCCCGGTGTCAGTGTCCGCACAGTGGACGTGACCATTACGGGAAACCGACCTTGGGTGGCGACGCCAGTATACCTGGAACCTGGTGAGGTGGTGAAGATCACTGCGACCGGGATTATCAACAACGGTAGTATTTATCCCCAAGTAGCCAACAACTCGCCAGCGGGTCATGGGGTGGTGACTGCGAACGGCGGCTGTACCGCGGCGGTGACGCCGCAACACGGGTACATTGCGCCGGGATTTCCGTGTTGGTCGCTTATCGGACGCATTGGATCCGGGGCACCCTTCGAAGTCGGCACTCAACGTAGTTTCACTACCCCTGTCGCCGGCGTACTCTTTCTGGGCGCGGACAACAATACGTTTGGCACAAGCACAGGAAGCTGGTCGGTGGCAATTACGGTGTCGGGACGCCTTTAACCGCGGTCCTAATTTCCAAAACGCGCCGCAGGCAACCCAGTTTACACTACAACAAGAACACCTGGAGTTTTATCCTGATGTCGAGTTTGTTATTGTTCACAATACTGGGTAATCATCAAGAACGGAGCCCCACCACCATATGCGCTAACTTTTGATTCTAGGGCGTCACCCTAATGGATTTTGATAGATCGGTCGCGAAGTAGAACGGAACAATCCATTCCTACTGAGATGAGCTGTGATGCCGCACGAGAAGGTGAGTGATATGAGGAGCTCACGGCTGAACAAACAATGGGCGATCTTGTTACATTTTCTGTCCGAAACGGCGGCATGCGCCGTCGAAATCTTAGAACTGTATCGCTTTCGATGGCAAATCCAATGCACCTTCAAACGCTTAAAAACTTTGGGTATGCAGATTTTAGTGCGTTGCCGAAGGCGCGCGGCTTGGGAGCAAGTCGTCGCCGAACTATGCGAGAGATGAGGCACGGCCCCTCGAAATCGCCTTACAGGAGGAGATTTCAAACCACCGTCAGCGGCTTGGACCAAAAGCCCCGGTCGTGTGCGTGACGGGGAAAAGGCTCCACTAGACGGCGTCAGGTGTGTGCACGGGAGCTGAACGTCGGTGAGCCCCTGATGAGGTGTCGAAAGGATAGAGACGCCATCAAAATCGGGATCCTGAAATTATCCCGGCAGGAGTGGCGGGAATGTTTACTGGCTTCACGATGGTCGGCATGAAGGGGGCAGGAACCGTGCACAGGCTCGCGCATGGAACGCAGGACCCTTCGTTGCGATGGGCGGTGGAAAATGCTGAGCGGCAGCGCCGCGAGACAGAAAGACCCAAAGCGCAGCAAGGGACGGAGGTTCTTGTCGTAGTGATGGACATTCGTAATGGCAGGGGAGCCAATATCTGTATATCGTCATAGAGATGGACGAATTCAGCAATAAAATTTCCCACTTAGGTCGGGAATTTTTTACAGCCTAGCATGCCCGTATTCTCCCAATCCAGCCAGTATTTAACTGGGAATTGCCACTGGGGAATGAATACGCTTTTTTGAGGAATCGTAAATGACGATATACAGCCATGATAGACTTGGACTTGCATTGGGGGCTCCTTTCCACGCATTTCGCCGTTCTTGGGCTCGGAACCAGGATTCTGTTCCGCGTGCGTGGCCAAGCCAGCAACAATGCGGGATGCCCAAGACGCTCTAGGTCAAACTGTGTCGCGGATGCGTGATCCCACAGAAGGGACAACCGTCGCGAGAAAGCGTAGGAAAGACTTCGACATCTCAGGCACAAATGCAAAACCGGTGATGGCGAGCGCGGTTGCGAAGAAACCGCTGAAGGCACTGACGCCTTTGGACTTTCAAGGCATTTACACGGATATGACCCGAGCGGGGAAAGCGGCGACGACGGTTCGGCATACGCATACCGTTGTGCGAGACGCGCTGAGTGATGCGGTCGAGTGGGGGATGATTCCCTTTAACCCCGTTGATCGCACCAAACCCCCGAAGAAGACGGTGGCTCCTGTCGACACAATGTCGGCGTCGGATGAGGCGAGGGCACTATTAGAGGTGGCGGATCATCACCGCCTCAAGGCGTTATGGTAAGTTCTTGCGTTAAGCGGGTGTCGGCGAGGAGAAGCTTTGGTTCTCCAATGGACCGATATCGATGAAAACAAGAAACTCATTTACATCCGATGGGAGTTTACGCAGTATCCATGAACCTGAAACTGCTTAGGGGCGACGCACATTAGCGGTGACGCCCTATGTGTTAGGATTGCTTGACCAACATCATCGTCAACAGACACTCGAACGGTTGACTAAAGGTTCGGCGTGGAACAATAAAGATGGGTATGTCTTTGCCACGCGAGACGGCAGAATGTTGTGGCCTAACGACGTGTGGGCGACATTCAAACGCCTGCTCAAAAAAGCCGGATTGCGAAGCAACATTCGCATCCATGACCTACGCCATGCGATGGCTTCGTTCTGGCTTGCCAACGGTGTCCCCATTAAAATCGTCAGCGAACGGTTGGGACATGCGAATATTAGCATTACGCTGCAAGTCTACGGCCATCTGCTTCCCAATATGCAAGAGCAAGCGGCGGCCGACATGGAAGAGGCGTTCTTAGGGACACGGGCCGCAGAAACATCCATAAACACCGTGACAAGTCGGATACAGGACACCGATTTTTGACAACTGGTGGAATGACGCCATTTATCATGACAGTTCATCATACAAAAAACGTGATTTTGCGGGACTTTGGATCCCGCACGCGCAAGTTCGAGTCCTGCCTCCCCAGCCACCGCGGCGTCACTACATATCGTGCATTTATACAACGTGCGACGGGTGCATGGCAAGCAAACTGCAAAGAGACAGCGGGGTGTCATGCTAAAAATTTTTTCAAAGGGCAGGAATTCGCCCAAGCCAGAGCGAAACCATTGAAAAACAGTAAAAATCTTGTGCCCGAAAGGAAAGCTCCATGGACGCGGAATTAAAAATGTACCTTGACGCCATTCGCCATGAAATGGTGAAGTTAAATGCTGACACTAATCAGCGCATGGAACAGTTGATCGCGCAAACCCAGATTTTGATGGAGGCGGTGCGCCATGACGTACGGGGAGTGGCGGACGGGGTCATCCAAGTAGAGGCGAAACTTGACCGCGTCTACACCGATCACGAAAGGCGTCTGACCCGTTTGGAAGAACGCATAGGTTAAAACCTAGCAGAACAAGATGCAACATGATGGCCTCCTGAGGCAAAACGTGCTTTTATCGTTCTTTAGGTTATTTTTGGACCGAGTATCACCAAGCCAAGGGTTCGAACCGGAAGCCATACCACGCGATGATTTCGATTGCGCTCTCGGTAGTGGAAGAGGGGTCGCTAACTTAGGATGCATGAGATGCATGGTGGGCGGGATCGAAAGTCACCGTGATCGGTTAGCGATGCCGACATGATTGGGGAGTTCTCACGGCAACTGTGATGCAAAGTGACCGTGAACCCAGAGCATTTGATTTATGATTTATGTTTTGGCACGGCGTTTGCTGCGCGCGATGCCCATTTCCGCCATGCCCATCGCCACTAGCATCAAAACCAAGTGCAATATACCTAGTAGGTTACCCGAAATCCGCATGAAAAGCGCAATTACAGCTCCAAGCAGAACGACAAAGGACGCTACCCATAGAGGTCCGGAGGCGCCAGGGGCAATCTTGCCTGCTTGCCAAGCCAGCGCCCACATAGACCCTAACACGAGCAGACCTGCAATAATGTGGGCATCAATCAATATCGGGGTGGGAGACCAGATGTTAAATAAATCCCCCAAACCCAGCAGCAGAGCCAACAAAAAGGCCGTACGTAAGAACATGGTGCCAAACTTCATCGGTTGTGCAGGTTTCATTGTCGTCAACCTCTCTCTTCGAATATCCGTATTTTACCATGTTATCGTAAAAATCCGCTCCATAAGATGCCCACGGTCAATAAGGTGCCTAGGATCAAATGCAATCGACCCACAATCGGAACTGCTTTCCGCAAGGCGTGGGGTGCTTGCAGTTGGCGCAGTGTGACGAAGGCTACGGGCAATGCCAGCCATACGATCAATAAAGGTGCCGGCAAGGCGCCCAAAGCTACGGCCCCCGTAATCCATAGGACAATGGTTATAATCATCCCTCCAAACACTCGGAATCCACCGTTGACGCCGAATACGATAGGGATGGTACGACGTCCGTGCTGAGCATCTTTAATGCGATCGCGCAGGTTGTTGGCCAAGAGGATGGTAGCTACGGAAATTCCGACTGGCCAAGAAATGATCCAGGCAAGAGGTGTCATTTGGCCAGAAGCGGCGTACGTGGTGCCGAGAACCTCTAGCGGTCCCATGATGGCGAGCACCATAATTTCACCGAATGGTGTGGCCGATACGGGGTGGGGACCGGCGGTATACAGAAAACCTCCCAGAATGGCTAAAAGTCCTATAACCAGCAAAATATAGCCACGGAACCATACTAGCAATAGTCCTAGGACCAGTGCTACGGCGTAAGAAAGCAATGCCGCACGCAACACGGTTTGCGGTTTGACCTCGCCGGTTACGATAATGCCGCCGATTCCGAGGGATTCGATGTTGTCTTCTCCTCGTCGCCAATCGAAATATTCGTTGAGCATGTTGGCGGCAATTTGCATGATAAATGCGATTGCCAGCATATCAAACCAACACCACCAGACAAAATGCCCTGTGGTCCAGGCTGCGGCACCGCCGGCAAAAAGTGGAACTACAGTTGCCGTGAGTGTAGGCGGTCGCGCCACTCGTAGAAATTGTCTAAAAGTCACTATAATCCTCTTTCTTAGTCATGTAACGGAAAGACCTCATTCTGTTGCACCTGCCGACGCACCTGGTGGCGTTGGATTTTTCCACTCGGTGTTCTCGGCAGGGCGTTGACTAGAAAATACGCTGTAGGAATTTTATAACGCGCCAAGCGCGTCTGCAAGAAAGTCGTCAGATCATGGGGAATGGTGTCGTCGACGGTGACTAGCACGGCCACAATTTGTTCTCCCCATTCTTCATCAGGAATTCCGACTACAGCAGCTTCGGTCACTGCCGGGTGAGACGACAAGGCATTTTCTATTTCGGTGGGGGCAATATTTTCTGCACCACGGATTATCATATCGCTAAGGCGGTCTTTTATAAAAACCCATCCTGTATTGGTCAACATTCCGACATCGCGAGTATGCAGCCAACCTTGTTGAAGAGTATTTGCGCTAACTGTCTCTTGTTTCCAATACCCAGCAAATACGGTGGGACCAGACACTAATATTTCGCCAGTTTGACCTACAGGCAGATCATGTCCGTCTTTGTCCACGATGCGTATTTCGGTGGGGAAGATGGGACGGCCCGCACTTCCGGGCGGTTCATCTTCCCACGGAACGAGTCCCGTAACAACTTGCGAGCAGGTTTCAGTCAAACCGTAAGTAGGAACAATGGGAAGCCCTGATTGCCGGCCACGTTCAATCAAGTCTGGTGATGCCCCCGCTCCTCCCAACAAAATCATACGCAAGTCAGGCACTGCCCGGCCGCTCAGACCGTGGTCCAAAAGGCGCCAAAGCATAGTGGGGACCAACGAGGCTAAGCTAACCTGTTCTTCAATCATAGCATTCATCGCCGAATTTGCTTCAAAAGGGCTTCGCATGACAATGGCGCTCCCGTGAATGACGCTGCGAAAAATGATGGAGAGACCAGACACATGGAATAGCGGCATAACAAACAGCCAACGGTCTTTGGGATCGGTACCCATATGCAGTCCCCCAAAGACAGCGCTCCAAAAGAAGTTTCCTGTCCGAAGCAACGCTCCCTTAGGTTGACTGGTCGTACCCGAGGTGTAAATCAGGGCGCATATTCGATTCAACTCGATGTTGGGCACCGGGGCATGGTGGGCTTCTATGCGTGCCATAGTGCTCAATGGGACAACGGGAATCTCCTTAAAGGCCTGTAAATCGTAGCGAATCGCTTTAGGATCATAAAGAATCAATCGTGGTTCGGCATCTTTGAGTCGCACTTCAATTTCGGCCAGCGTTAATTTAGGATCCAACGGCACTAAGATGGCACCTAGACGTAACACACCGTGAACCAGGGCTACCGCGTCAGAAGTAGGAAATCCGATCCAGGCAATGCGGTCGCCCCACTGGGCGCCCGCTTGCACTAACAATGACCAGGCCCTATTAGCGGCTTGGTCTAGTTCGTGAAACGTCCACCGGGTATTGCCGTCATCCACCGCGAGGGCGCAGGGCCGAGTTAAGGCTTGCGCCCTCAGCCAATCGGGCGTGGCCGAAAGCTTGGTGTCGATCATCATGGCAGACGGGGAAATTTACCAAAGTCCGGAGTCCGTCGTTCTAAAAAGGCATTTTTGCCTTCTTTCGCTTCTTCCGTCATGTAGTAGAGCATGGTCGCATTGCCTGCTAATTCTTGGATGCCCGACAAACCATCCGTGTCGGCATTAAATGCCGACTTCAAAAACCGAATCGCGATCGGGCTCTTAGATAATATTTCGTTAGCCCACTCAACGGTGGTCGCTTCCAGATTTTCCAACGGCACCACCGTGTTTACGAGTCCCATATCGAGTGCCTCTTGGGCATTGTACTGGCGGCATAAGTACCATATTTCCCGGGCTTTTTTGTGTCCCACGATGCGCGCTAACAGGGTAGAGCCATAACCTGCATCAAAACTGCCGACTTTAGGTCCGGTTTGTCCAAATATGGCATTGTCTGCGGCAATGGTCAGGTCGCACACAATGTGCAAAACATGGCCGCCGCCGATGGCATAACCTGCGACCATAGCGATTACCGGTTTGGGGAGGCTTCTAATTTGCTTTTGCAAATCGAGTACATTTAAGCGAGGCACTCCGCTGGGGTCTACGTAGCCGCCTTCGCCTCGAATTCGTTGATCGCCTCCAGAGCAAAATGCCAGGTCTCCCATTCCGGTCAGAATGGCGACCCCAATGTTCGGATTGTCGCGTACCCACGTAAACGCATCGGCTAGTTCAAACAGGGTTTGCGGTCGAAACGCATTGCGCACCTCAGGCCGGTTAATGGTGACTTTGGCAATGCCCTCATGTTCTTCTAATACAACATCGGTATAGGTTTTCACGAGATCCCAGTGGATTCCTGAATTAGCCATTTGCTATCAATCCTTTCTTTAATAGGTGTTGAGTCAAAAACGGCGATGCTATGTTCAGAAAATGATCGGGCTGTTCAAGGTGGACATTATGGCCCGCATTTTGTAGAGCAGTCCATTTTACGCTAGGCCACTGCTGTTGCATAGTCAACGCAATGGCATGATATTTTTGGTCAAGAAGACCTGTAATCAAAAGCGTCGGACTTGAAATCGAGGCCAGACGGTTCCACAGTGGCTCTTGGGTACCTGTACCCGCCCCTCGCAGGCTTTGGGCCAATCCCCAAGGGGTATGTTGGGAGCGCTCCCGCACTTGTGCTGCTTGCAGATCTTTCGGAAGGCGGCTTTGGCTGGAAAAGAGCGGCAACTGAGTCCAATATGGCACGAACCAATCCATGCCACGCTGAATAATGCGACGAGCAAGCTCTTGGTCAGATATCTGGCGAAGTTGGCGTAGATGGTCGTCAGCAATGCCTGGAGACGTGCTCTCCAAGATTGCACAAGATATCTCCTGACCTGCTATGGTCAGCAAGTGCAGAGCAATGCGGCCACCGAACGAATATCCCACCACACCATAAGGGACAGCTCCCAAGGACAACATCAGTTGATGGAGCACGATCGCGGTCTGGCTAACCGACATATCTTGCGCGACGGGCAGAGGAGGACTTTGACCATGTCCGGGCAGATCCGGTGCTACCACAAAATATGAATGGGACCATAAGGATGCTAGAGATGCCCAACTGCTAGCGGCACCCGTAAATCCATGAAGTAATAGCAGGGGAGGATTATTCTCTTTGCCCCAGCTGCTGTAGGTTAGGGTGAGACCATGGCTGGTGAACTGCCGCTCGTTATTCATCAGTCAACCCATCGGCAATGGCTTGGATACTTGTCTGATGGGCAAGCCGATTATCGTCTCTGTTTGCGACAACCCATTCGACAATTCTCAATCCTTTAGTTTTTCGAAAGTCTCTTAGGCTCTCTAGCAGAGCTTGTCCGTTGGCCACTCGACGGAAAACACCTCCATATAAAGATGCTACATGGGAAAAATCAAGATTGAGTGGAGTTCCGTAATAACTTTCAAAGACCTCTCGGGTCAAGTGTTCGCGTTGAGGCAGGAAAGAAAAAATGCCGCCTCCTTGATTGTTGACCACGACGATGAGGGCATTTAAGCCCAGTTTGGCAGCCGCCAAAAGACCGTTCATATCGTGGTAAAAGGCCAAGTCTCCGATGATCAGAACAACATCGCCGTAGTGCGCTGAGAGGCCTAAGGCAGTTGAGGTTACTCCATCAATACCATTGGCTCCACGATTGGCAAAGAACTGCAGGCGGGCTGCACCTTGAATTAAATAGGTATCCAGATCGCGAATCGGCATGCTGTTGCTCACCATAACGGCCAATTTGTGTTCGCTGTCAGCCCCGATCCACGTATCCAAATGGGCGAATAGATGGGGCTCCGCGTTAGGTGCCAGTGCGTCTAGGGCAAATGCCAGATGGCGGACAATTGCGTCATGAGTTGTGCGCCAGCGGGTGAGCCATTGAGGATCCACACGATAATTGGGAGCTGGTTCAGCTAAGGCGGTCAACGACAGTTCAAGATCCCCGCCCAATATCAGCAAGTCTTGGCTGTTGGGATCTAGTCCTTGGGGTTGGGTTTCCAGGATCACGCCGGGTAGACCTCGCAACAATTGGTTTAAGGATTTTGATGTGGGTATGCTGCCTACTCTTAAAACAGCTTGGGGTGACAGCACTGCACCGCTTCTAAGCATGAGATCATACGATCCTATTACGGGCCCTCCATAGTGTCGCATATTGGACAGAGGGTCTGCCAGGATAGGCCAGCCCCAAGCGTTTGCCCAGTCGACCAGCTTTGCTTTCACCGCATCCCCAATGCCTGAACCAGCCACCACAATCCCGTGTGGATGCTGGCCTAAGAGCTCTTTGGCACGAGTCACCGCCTGCGGCATCGCAACTAATTGCGGATGCCAGATCGGTACCGAGGTCGGCGCAGGAGCGCTGTGGGTCCAATCTGGCAACAAGGGCTCGCGCAAGGGGAAATTAAGATGTACGGGGCCAGGAGGTTGGTCTCCGGCAATTTGCAACGCGCGTGCGACTTGTGTTCGGACATAGCGCATGACTTCCAGCAAGGGTTCAGGAGTGGGCAGGTCAATAAAATATTTGGCATGAGACCCGTAAAGTTCAACTTGGTCGATGGTTTGACTAGCGCCTACACCGCGTAGTTCACGAGGCCGATCGGCAGTCATGACGATTAAGGGAACCTGGCTCAATGATGCCTCCACGACTGCAGGCAGGAGATTGGCGGCTGCCGTGCCGGAAGTGACAACCAGGGCTACTGGGGCATGAAGGGCGCGGGCTAGTCCGAGAGCGAAATACCCAGCGGAACGTTCATCGATGAGGACGTTGATTTCGATGTTTAGGGATCTGTGCAGTGCTAACGTCAGTGGTGTGGAGCGCGAACCAGGACAGACTACGGCGTGCGAAACGCCGCCCGCTTCGAGCTGATGAACAATGGTATCCAAATACCATGCTAAAGGATCTATTACTACAGGCGATTGGGAACTCCCATCGCTTCCAACATCGATTGAAGTTTCCATTGCGATTCCATCCACTCCTCTTCTGGGTCAGACTCCGGCATAATGCCGCAGCCTCCAAATAGTGTGGCTTTTTTGCCTTCGATTAACGCAGATCGGAGGGCCACCATGAGACGACCCCGTCCTTGAAGCGAGACGTAGCCAATAACTCCTGCGTACCATCCGCGGTCGAATGGTTCGTGCCGCGCTATCCAATCCACCGCGGCCGGGGTCGGCAATCCGCCTACCGCTGGAGTCGGCTGCAAGGCTTGCGCAATCTCCCAAAAGGAGGTGTTAGAGCCAACTTGGGCGGTAATTGGAGTATAGAGATGTTGGACTGTCGGCAGTCTTTTTATCAGCGGCTGCGATGGATACTCCAACTCGCAACCGAAGCGTGTTAGGACGCCGATGATGTGATGCTTAACCGCTTCGTGTTCTGCTCGATTCTTAGCGTGCATCAGCAATGCTTGGGATTTTTGGGCATCCTCTACAGAGGTCTGGCCCCGTGGCGCAGAGCCCGCCAATGCCATGGTTGAAACCCTCGACCCCATGGTTTCCAAAAGCACTTCAGGAGTAGCGCCTACGAATGTGCGCGACTGCATGCGCATCGCAAATACGCTGGACTGCGGATTCCTATCGGTTAACTGATGTAGGACCTGGCTCGAGCGCAACGGCCCAGAAAATTCTGCAGTGACAGCACGCGCCAGCACCACTTTGTCCATCTGTCGGCTATTGATGGCGGATACCGCTTCACGGACCAATTGATTCCACTGATCATGATCGGGCGTGCTCTGGTAATGGATTAAAGTTGGGGTCGACTTTTGAAAATAGCGAGGGGTTGATATTTTTTCAAGAATCTCTTGGTAGTAGGTGATGATAGGATTGAGTGGCACATTGCCGTCTATTTCAGCCACCACTTGAGCAGTGAGGCCACTGGACCCCAGGTAAAGTGATACGGCAGGCAACGTCCAAGCCATGCGTGGGAAAGTTCCCCACGGCTTGGCATTGCCCGTGTTGTCCAGTGAAAATGCAACACCCCCGGCTAATTGCAAGTCCGCCGGAAGATTTGTGGTGGAGATCAATTGGTGCCAATCATGCATCCAGTTCGACCAAGACTTAGGTCCCTGGTACGTCCATCGTCGAGCGATGCCGACACCGACACGATGGTGTCCAGATTCAGTAAAGGCCCAAATATCCCGAAATTCATCTACCAGTGACAAAATATCGACGGGTGGCAAAACCAGAGTTTGGGTGACCCATACGGCCTGGCGCTGTTGTCGTGCTAGGCGCCATGCCTCATAAAACTGATCCGCAATTTGCGACAGATATTTGTGTACTGAATGCGTGTTCATGTTGTTATCATAAAAGCCCTTTTCTAAGAAATCAATGGCTAGACGGTACCATGGCTAGTGATGCCCTATTGAAGGCAAATAAAATCGGTTATCCAGATTATGATGCGCCCGCAAAGGCGCACGGCTTTGTTCGTAATCAGGCGCCAAACTGCGCGTGGAGATAAGGACAGGCTCCTCGAAACGTTCTTGCGTGGACAAGGTTGCCAACCAGTCAGCGGCAAGGATTAGAAGCTCTGATGGTGAACAGGGGGCAAAGCGCGCCGCCAGGCGAGGTCCGTTGGTGTGGGAACCGACACCTGACAACTAGTGAAGGTGGAGTTCGTTGATTAGGGAGGCAAACAGATGAGAGGATAGCTGGTCCTCCAAGGTCCGGCGTGCACTCTGTGGATGCAGCCGGGTCCGTGAGCCGCGCTCGGACTCGAGCCACACGCCACTATCAGAAATGCGGAAAGAGACCGCACCGCGAGGCGTTTTGATGACGGCTGTGCGATGAGCTACAAGATCGCGCACAGCCTTGTCAACCCATGCGGTGAGCCAAGCCGGTTGGGAATCGAGTTGATCATTTTCGGAGATTGGCACCACTTCGAGAATCGAGTCATGAATCAGACTATCAATCAGTGTCTGGGACCCCGCGACTATGCTCCATGGCAGATCTACATCACCCGCGACGACCCAGGCATGGTCCTGGGGCCACCAAAAGTGCGGCGTTTGGTGTTTGGTGGGAATCCATACCAAGGCATCCTCGATGCTGCCGCTGTAGACGATATAGTCACGACTCGGGATGCGCATGCGAGGGCCGTTTCGAACCGATAGGGGAATGGGGTCAGGGGCGGGTTCAGGCGGGTGCCCCAAACGGCAGAGTATGGCACGATCCCATCCCAATCCGTCCCAGAGGGCAAACCAGATAGTGTCTGGGGTGTGGGTGTGGGCTGCCAACACATGTCCCAAATGCTCCGCTTGATGGGATTCCAGGGTGCCGATGTCTGGCGGATCGCCCATCCACGCGATGCCACCGTCCGGCAATCTCTCTGCTATGGCCAGGTGGGAGAAGTCGCTGGTCGGCGTCATCGGCGTTCCGTTGTGGGAGGCTACCTCGGCCCATCGCACCAGTGTGCCGTCTTGAGCAGGAGCGGGATGCAGAAGTCTCCCATAGGCCGCAAACCCGGATGGGGCAAGGGATGCCAACCGAAAATCCCCAAAGTTCTTCAGCCTCTCCGCCATCCAATCTGCTTCCAATTGATTAAAGGTCCAATCCAACACTATTGCACTCCTCCTGATTCGTTGCTTTCAGGGAATTATCGTCATGCTATGATTTCATCGGGAGATCCTATAGACTAATCCTTGCGGCAAGTCGCCCCCGTGACACGCTTTTCGGACTGACTTGATAAAAACTCTCGCAAATCGATTTGTATGCCGACACGAGCTGCTTCATCCCGCTTGGCCGACAAGCCCCGCATCAGGATAGGTGCCCCCACACTGTGGGCAAAGTTTTTGCGGGAACCCGCACACCCACGACCTTAGACTGATCCTCTTAGAAATCAGGCAGGTCACCGTTGCCTGGTTAAAAAACTCGCATCCCACCGCAGGGGACCCGGTCGCCTGGACATACTCCCGACAACCTTTTACTGACTATTCTACTATGCAAGCTCCGGTGTGCGCGGTGAAAGCTAGTACTATCGGCCGGCGCACTCAAAAACATAATCCGATGTGGCGTGCCCTCGACGATCCTGTGAGATGGCCAAGTTTGCATATCCAGCGACCTATTTTACCGGAATCAGCGCCCGGAGCTGGATGACATGGCCGTTCGGATTATGCCAGACAACCGCTAATTGCCAGGTGCCGGACATGCAAAAAGTGGGATGGAGGATCCAAGTGTGGAATGGGGCGCGTCTTATAGTGCCGGATTCGCAATGCGGCATCGGCATGTCCGGCATGCCCCACTCCAATTGGGTCAATGTTCCGAGAGTTTTGGTGCCGTTGATGCGAATTCTCACCATTCCGTCGGTTTGGTTTAAAGGGTATGGAGATGTGGTTACCGACGCAGTAGCTCCGGGTGGCCCAGCAAATTGAATAGAAACAGCATGCCACGCGGGGTTAGCCGACGTGCCGCACCCAGCCAATATCAACAGCCATAACGACCACAAGAGTGATTTAAGAGTTTTCATGGTTTCAGCATACGCATTCAGCGGAAAATGCTCAATTATCATGAACTAGGGGAAAAGTCCAGAGAAAGTACCTGCCCTAGTGAAATCCGACAAATCGTCCGAATCGTCGGTGTCATGTGACACGGTGCTGTTGAGAGCGAAAATTTCCGAACACTGGCCTGATCTGGACTGGAGCTCAGCGCAACTGGCGTTAATTGACCGGACTTCTGGACTTTTAGGATTGGGCCATATATTTTTCCGGTAGGACGGACATGCGAACAAAATCAACGTTTACAGATTGAAATGGCCGTGTTGAGCGATTTGATGTTCTCACTGCCCATTCCTCTGCGGGTTGGGGCGGGATATATGAGTCCATTCCCGGGCATGCGGCCAAGCCTGACGAAAGTGAAAACTCCACAATCCAAACAGGGGAGCGGAGATGTGGTATGCTTGTTGTAATAATTCCTTACCGGAGGTCAAGCTATGGAGACGTCTCGAGTGACCACCAAAGGACAAGTGACGATACCACAGAAGATTCGTGAGCGGTTCGACATTCACGCTGGCGATGTACTCGCGTTTGTCAGTGCAGAGGACGGGACTTTACGGGTGCAGAAGCTGAATCTGCCCGATGTGGAGGGCGCGCAAGGTCGCCTGGGGGTAATCGCGGCCGCCGAAGGCATTACCGAAAACGATGTCTACCGTTGGGCCCATGAGGTCCGGGCGGAGCAATGGGCGGAACGACAGAAGGGTCGCAGGAACCCAGAATAATGCGCGTTCTGTGGGATACCAATGTCGTGGTGGCGGGTTTGGTGTTTGCGCGGGGACAGGCGGCACAGGCTCTTTACAGCGGTTGGGAACGATGGCCCCAATTGCTGATTACCCAATGGATCGATGCGGAAACGGCACGCATTCTTGCGGCAAAATTTCATGCCCCGGAAGTGTGGCCCGGCGTGCGGTCCCGGTTTATGGTACTCACAGACCCGCCGAATGACACGATAGTCGAGTGGGCCGAAGTCTTACGGGATCCACAGGATGCACCGATTGCGGCGGCGTGTGTTTGGCACCAGGTCACGCACTTGGTCACCGGTGACAAGGACCTCCTGGAAGATCCTGCGGTCCTCACGCGACTGGATGAGTATGGGGTCCACGTATTGAGCGTCGCTCACTGGCTGGACATTACCCCTTAAGGCGGGACACACGTGCCAGCCACCAAAATTAGGAGCGCCAGCGGAGTTCTTGGGGACGTCAGCGCATTAGGGCCGATCCCGTCATTACGATCGGTTCTTTCTTCATGGCGGATGGCTGCGCAAGGATCCCTCACTTGCCATAACATCCTTCAACCATATTTTGCACAATACAGCACCTGTGCTTCAAAAAGAAGTCTACCCGATATTGCACAAATCGGACCCCAGTCCGTCCAAGCCGTTTGTTGTTTTTTCAACCACTTTGTGCAAATAGCCGAAATTACAATATGATGGGAATGGCTCGTTGATCGGTCTAATACGCAATCCAAAAAAATTTTTTTCAAAATCAGCAGGAATTAGACTTTGTTCCGCGAATCACTAATGTTATAGTTAAGCATATCAGTCGAAGTGTACCTAGGGATCCGCCGAGAGATATCGGAAGGACCGAGCGGTACAGGCTCCAGTTTGTGAGCTACACCGTGGGGATAAAAAACCCGTGGCAAGTTCGGCAACTTAAAAGAACTTGCAACGTGGGGCAATTGCTCCGCTTGCCTACAGGCTATGATAGGGACTAGATGTAGGAGAGTAGCTTACAGCGACTTAGGGATGGTGAAAGCCTAAGGTTACGTCTATATCCTCTCACCCTTGAGCCAGCTTCTCGAACCTTATCACAGGTGTAGACGAAGCCGGGTGATCCCGTTATCAATCGAATGAGGCCCGAGTGGTGTTGGGCGAATAAGGGTGGTACCACGCTGCGGCGTCCCTTTCTAGAAAAGGGGCTTTTTTGTTTTGCGAAAATGGGGAGGATTATACGCAATGAGCCAAACAATCAGAGTCGAGATGCAGGATGGACTGGGGGCAGTGCAGCGCCTGCTCTTGCTGCTGGGCCAACGCAGTATTGCCATTGAACATCTTGCTGTACAGTTTGCGCCAGAAACCGGATCGATAGTGGCCCACTTAGGTATCGCGGGAGACAGCCCGCGGGCTCAATGGGTGATGCGGCAAATCTCCCGCCATAAGAATGTGGTTGCGGTATATCTCATCGCGGAAAGGGATCAAAACACATGGGCTGAGGTGCGATTAGCGCCTTACCAAGAAGTGAGACCGCATCCTAGTGTGACAGTTTTGCAGCATGATCATGAGCAGGGCCGCTATCGCATTATGGGATCTGGGGCAGCGGTAGGGCAGTGGGTCTCCGCCCATCAGGGACAGGTTGAATCGGTTTCGCAAACCGGACTGTGGGCAACCCCGCGACCCCAGCGCAATGAAATCCCGTCTTTTAAACTTCGAGGAGGAATTGACAGTGAACGCAAAATTATACTACGACGACAGCGCCGATCTCGGGTGGTTAGCCGATAAAACAGTAGCGATTATCGGCTACGGGAGTCAAGGACACGCACATGCTCTAAATCTTCGCGATAGCGGGGTCCAAGTGGTAGTGGGAATTCGTCCTGGTGCTTCTCGAAATCGAGCCCAAGCCGAGGGGCTGGTGGTAATGGACGTTCGGCAAGCTGCAGAACTTGCCGACGTGGTGATGATTCTCGCGCCAGATCATGTCCAAGCTGAGATTTATGAAAAGGACATTCGGCCCGGATTGAAACCGGGCAATGCATTAGCGTTTGCACATGGTTTTGCCATCCGCTACGAACAGATCGTTCCTCCTTTAGACGTTGATGTGTTTATGATCGCGCCCAAAGCTCCAGGGCATTTGGTGCGACGCCTTTATGTTGAAGGACAAGGCACTCCCGGTCTTTTGGCTATCCATCAAGATGCGACCGGACATGCGGAAGAAATTGCCCTAGCCTACGGAAAGGGCATCGGATGCACACGGGCGGGTGTCATCAGGACGACCTTTGCGGAGGAAACGGAGACCGACTTGTTTGGAGAGCAAACGGTCTTATGCGGGGGTATTACATCGCTAATTCAAGCAGGATTCGAAACCTTGGTAGGCGCAGGATACCAGCCCGAAATTGCATATTTTGAAACCTTGCATGAGATGAAATTGATTGTGGACCTCATGTACGAGGGGGGGCCGCGCGCTATGTGGTACTCGGTTTCGGATACGGCAGAGTATGGCGGGATGACGGTTGGCCCTACCATAGTGACCAACGAAACCAAAGCCCGAATGCAAAAAGTTTTGAAAGACATTCAAGATGGCACGTTTGCGGAGAACTGGATTTCGGAAAACCGCAGTGGAAGGCCGCATTTTACCCGCTTACGCGAACAAGCCGCCCAACATTCCATTGAATCAGTGGGAAAAGAGTTGCGTGGCATGATGTCTTGGTTGAAGCCGTCAGTGGTCGATGAGGAGGTCCCCAGCGAAGGAGGACGATAACAATGAAAGAAACCGTGAAGATTTTCGATACAACCTTGCGCGATGGGGAGCAATCGCCGGGCGTTGCGTTGACTGGACAGGAAAAACTGGCTATCGCAGAACAATTGTCGCGGCTCGGTGTGGATATTATTGAAGCAGGGTTTCCCCAAGCCTCGGAAGGGGACTTTGCGGCCGTGCGCAATATTGCCTCGGCCCTCACGGGACCCACTATCGCGGCATTAGCTCGATGCAATGAAATCGACATTGCCCGGGCTGCCCAAGCGCTAGAACCTGCCGATAGGCCGCGGATTCATGTTTTTATTGCCACCTCACCCATTCACATGCGATCCAAGTTGCGCATGAGCCCCACTGAGGTTTTGGATCGCATTGGGGAAACGGTGCGGCTAGCACGTACTTATTGCGACGATGTGGAATTTTCAGCTGAAGATGCCACCCGGTCAGACATCGACTTCTTGTCCCAAGTAGCCCAAGTGGCGGCCGGAGCAGGGGCCGGAACCATAAACCTACCTGATACGGTAGGATACACCACGCCTGCTGAATATCGGGCCTTAGTTGAGACTATTCGTCAAGCGGTTGCAGATCCTGGGGTAACCTTGTCGGTCCATTGCCACAACGATTTGGGCCTAGCAGTCGCTAATACGCTGGCGGGCATTGAAGCGGGTTGCCGACAGGTCGAGGTGGCGGTCAACGGAATTGGAGAGCGAGCCGGCAATGCCGCCTTGGAAGAAGTGGTGATGGCACTGACTGCTCGGGCCGATGTGCTGGCTTGTGGTCATCATGTGGACACCCGGGAAATCTTTCGCGCCAGCCAATTGGTCAGCCGCCTGACTGGTATGTCGATTCAGTTCAACAAGGCTATTGTGGGCCGCAACGCATTTCGGCATGAGTCAGGAATCCATCAGGATGGAATGCTGAAGGATCGCAATACTTATGAAATTTTGTCTCCTGAAAGTATTGGTCTCGGATCTACGGTGTTAGTGCTCGGCAAGCATTCTGGCCGGCACGCGCTGCGGCAACGATTGGACGAATTAGGGTTGACAGTGACCACTGAGCAATTGGACCACATTCAGCAACGGATCAAAGCACTGGCTGAAGAAAAAACTGCTATCAATGATCAGGACCTGGAAGCTATCTGGCAGGGGGAAGTGGGAGCCAGCACCACCGGATCCAATAGCGAGCTGTTGTCATGGCAGGTAACCACTGGGACTCAGGTCAAACCCACTGCTCACGTCGTCATTAGATGCCAGGACAGCATTCGGGAAGATTCGGGAAGTGGGGACGGACCCGTGCATGCCTTATTCCAGGCACTGATTCGCGCATTTGACCAACCGCAGGTTGAACTGACTAATTATCAATTGGTCCCCGTGTCGCCGGGTGAAGGCGGATTGGCCACGGTGCGGGTTGAGGTTGTGGCCCAAGAGCAGGATTTTTCGGGACAGGCCACGGACAGCGACGTGCTGAGGGCATCGGCGTTTGCTTTGCATCAAGCGCTCAGCCGTGTAGCAGAGCGCATTACGAAAGGTGTTGTGGCTTAAAGTTATGGCAACCAAACAAGTATTGGTGTTGGCTGGAGACGGCATTGGCCCAGAAGTAACGGATGCCGCGTTGCGAGTGCTGGGCAGTGTGGCCAAGGCCTCGGGCAGTGCAGTGGAGGTTGACCAGGCGCTGATTGGCGGGGCCGCCATTGACGTCACCGGAAGTCCACTGCCGAAGGAAACTATCGAAAAGGTCGATAAGGCCTCGGCAGTCTTATTAGGGGCGGTGGGTGGACCTCGTTGGTCTGGAGGGCCCCGACCAGAAGCTGGGCTTTTGAATTTGCGCCGACACATGAAATTGTGGGCCAATCTACGTCCTTTTGAGGTGTTTGCGGGGTTGGAAGAACGTTCGCCGCTTAAAAATCCCCGAGGAGTAAAAGGCCTGATCATTCGTGAACTGACCGGAGGAGCCTATTTTGGCCAACCCCAAGAACGGGGGGGCGAAGGCGAGGAATCATGGGCTCTAGACACCATGATTTATCATCGGTATGAAATTGAGCGCATTGTCCGGTTGGGTTTTCAGATCGCGGAGAGTGAGAACGCTCCCTTGACGTCAATTGATAAGGCCAATGTGTTGGAAAGTTCTCGTCTGTGGCGGGAGATTGTGCTCGAAGTGCAAAGAGATTTCCCGCACGTTCCGGTAGTGCACCGTTTGGTCGATTCGGCAGCGATGGATATGGTACTGCATCCCCAAGAGTTTCGCGTGGTGGTAACCGAGAACTTATTCGGTGATATCCTAAGCGACCTCACAGGAGGATTAGTGGGTAGCCTAGGGCTTTTAGGGTCATCCTCAGTGTCGGGCGCTCCGGGAAGTCCGGGTCTGTTTGAGCCGGTGCACGGTTCGGCGCCCGATATTGCGGGGCAGGGTCTTGCCAACCCAATCGGAACCTTTTTGTCACTGGCGGCTTTGATGCGGTGGTCGTGGCAAGAAAATCAATGGGCGGCAAATGTGGAATCGGCTGTGAGAATGGTTTTAGCAGATGGGATTCGCACAAGAGACTTGGGCGGGCAGGCTAATACGGAGGACATTACCAACGCCGTGATTAGGCGTTTGGAGAACTAGAAAGCGGGAGGCTGATAAACATGACGGGAGCAGAACTAGCATGGAAAACATTGCGGCAATTGGGGGTCTCAGTAGTTTTTGGCGTGCCCGGTGGAGCCATTTTGCCTCTGGTAGATGCCATGGTGGCCCATCAAGATGCTGTGGACTTCATAGTAACCCGTCATGAATCGGCTGCTATACATGCAGCTGACGGCTACGCTCGGGTGACTGGGCGCCCTGCATTGGCGCTTGCGACGTCGGGGCCGGGAGGCACTAACGTCATTACGGGGTTGGCTACTGCTATGACCGATTCCGTTCCGCTGGTGCTGATAGTAGGACAAGTGCCGACCACGCTGATTGGCACTGATGCTTTTCAAGAAGCGGATTTGTTCGAGATGACAATGCCGGTGGTCAAACACAGTTGGAGAATCACCAGAGCCCAAGATGTGGACCGCATCTTCCGCCAAGCCTATAAAATGGCGGGTGAAGGGCGGCCAGGTCCAGTCGTGGTCGAATTTCCCAAAAACATTCAATTTGAAGAAGCAGAAAATGTTCCGGCACTCGATGCGCCTACGGAACAAACGGCTTCCTCGTGGCATCCCGAGCCACTGGCTTGGGCTAAAGCTCAGGCATATTTGAAAAGGGCCCAACGCCCAGTGCTTTATGTCGGAGGCGGGGTGTCGAGCAGTGGGACCTCAGAGTGGATTTTGCGCTTAGCCGAGCGTTACGACTGCCCTGTGACCACAACGCTTTTGGGACTGGGGGCGTTTCCCGCCAATCATATCTTGTCTTTGGGCATGTTAGGGATGCACGGAACCTGGTATGCCAACACGGCAATGCAAGAGGCGGATTTAATTGTGGCGTGCGGTGTGCGGTTTGATGACCGGGTTACCGGCAAGTTGGATGAATTTGCTCCCAAAGCCCGCATCATCCATATGGAAGTGGACCCCGCGGAAGTCAACAAACTGGTTCATCCCGACGTGGTGTTACAAGGGAACTTAACGGATATCTTGCCGCGATTCATGGAAATTGTTCCGATTACTAAGCATCCTCTATGGCGAGCCACTGTTGCTGAATGGATTCGCGAGCATCCTCTCAAAGTGCCCAAGGCTCCAGTCGGCACGGTGGCCTCAGCCCAAGCGTTGCAAATCATTGCCGAAAGTCTGGACGACGAGGATGTGGTGGTGACAGAGGTCGGACAGCATCAAATGTGGACCGCCCTTTTCCTACCCCGCAATTTGCCCCGACGGTTTTTGACATCAGGCGGAGCGGGAACGATGGGATACGGATTTCCCTCCTCCTTGGGGGCGAAGGTTGCGACTCCGGACCATCGGGTGATTTTGATTGCGGGCGATGGCAGCTTTCAAATGAATCTGCAAGAGATGGCGACCTTGGCGCAGTACCAAATTGGGGTCCGAATCATTGTGTTCAACAATGCGGGCCATGGCATGGTCCGGCAATGGCAGGACTTGTTTCATGGGCAGAGACGGTATGGAGTGCGGCTGTTTAATCCCGACTTTGTCAAACTAGCGGAGTCTTTTGGCATTAAAGGATTTTCGGTGAATACGGTTGAAGGATTGAAAGAGGCCCTCACAGTGGCCGACCAGGTCAAAGGGCCGGTCTTGCTTGAAGTCACAGTCCCGGAAGACGAACACGTATATCCCATGGTGCCTGCCGGGCGCTCGCTGTCTGCTGTATTGGAAGGGTAACAGGATTGAAGAGACAACAAGGGAGAGAGATAATAATGACGGAGTCCTCGGAAAGAAAAATTTTTATGGACGGACAGTTGGTTCCGGCGAGTGAAGCTAAAGTATCCGTGTTCGATCACGGTTTCTTGTATGGTGATGGAATTTTCGAGGGAATCCGCGCTTATCGAGGCCGTGTATTTAAGTTGAAAGAGCATCTCGATCGACTCTATGATTCGGCGAAGGCAATTTTACTAGACATACCCTATACCAAGCAAGAAATGACCGAGGCCGTGGTGAACACGGTACGCGTCAATGGATTGCAAGATGCCTACATCCGGCTGGTGGTTTCGCGAGGACCGGGAGATCTTGGCTTGGATCCGACAAAGTGCCCGCATCCCACCGTGATTATTATTGCGGATACAATCAGCCTTTACCCCGAAGAGGTTTATCAAAAAGGCATGACGTTGGCTTCGGTGTCGATTCGCCGTCCGGCCACGGATGTTTTGAATCCCGCCATCAAGTCGTTGAATTACCTGAACAACATCTTGGCAAAAATCGAGGCAAATCTGCGCGGATTGCCAGAAGTGCTGATATTGAATCAAGAGGGTTACGTGGTGGAGGGGACTGGCGACAATGTATTCATTGTCAAGGATGGGGCTCTTTATACTCCCCCTACCTATGCCGGAATTCTCAATGGGATCACTCGGCAGGTGGTGTTGCGCTTAGCCAACGACCTAAATGTTTCAACTCATGAAGCTCCGCTTACAATGCATGATGTGTATACGGCGGACGAGTGCTTCCTCACCGGAACAGCGGCCGAAGTGATTGGGGTCGTGCGCTGTGATGGCCGAACTATCGGTGCCGGCGACGTGGGGCCGTACACCGCGCGTTTACGCGATGCATTTTATACCTACGCCACCAACGAAGGAACGCCGGTTTACAACGAGGCGGTTATCGGGGCATGAGCCGATTAAACACTATTTTATATCAGGGAGAACCTGGCTCGTTTAGCGAGGCTGCAATTTTGAGCCACTGGCCACAGGCTCGTGCGGTGGGCCTGCCGTCATTTGGCGAGGTGGTTGATGCCTTGCAGGAAGATTCTGGCGCGGTGGGTCTTCTCCCCATTGAGAATGCCTACCGGGGTCCCGTCTACGAGGTGCTGGACTTGCTGACCTCAGGTCAGCATCTCTTGGATATACGGGCAGAAGTGGTACAGCCGGTGGAGTTGGCTCTTTTGGCTCAAAAGGGTACGGAACTGACAGATGTCCGCCTGGTACGCTCCCATCCGCAGGCTCTGATGCAAAGCCGGGGATTTTGGCAAGCTCGGGGCTGGCAAGGGGAGCCTGCTCTGGATACCGCGGGCAGTGCGCGTGAATTGGCGGAGTCCAACCGGCCGGGAGTAGCTGCAATCGCCAGTCGTCGGGCAGGGTCCTTGTATGGACTGGAAGTACTGGCCGAGGGCATACATGACCATCCGGACAATCGAACCCGGTTTTGGCTCGTCTCGCAAATGCCGGTAGGATTTAGCGCTTCCCCATTAGGACTCTACAAAACTAGTGTGGTGTTCGACGTGCCTAATGTTCCCGGTAGCTTGGTGCGGGTGCTCACGCATTTTAGTCAGTGGGGGTTAAATCTCAACAAAGTGGAATCGCGTCCCAGACCTGGAGTACCTTTTGCCTTTCGGTTTTGGATCGATGTGGCTGGCCGGCCTGAGCAGTTGGAGTCGGTGGTGGGCCAAGCGGTTGCTGAAATGGAATGGCATCGGGTGTTGGGAGCAGGGTATCCGGTGTACGACCAGTAACTGCAGTAGCGCAGTCAAGCATTTTGATATAATATGGCCTTAACAACTAAACATGATGGTCGTTTGCTAGGGGAGCCCAAACGTGGCTGAGAGGTGCACACCAACCCTTGGAACCTGCTCTGGGTAATGCCAGCGGAGGGAAGCAAGTCTTCTAATGCAGACACTTGCCCGCTAGGCGATCTGTCTGCATTTTTGTTGCAGCAATTCGATCATCAATCTATGGGACAAAGGGGCGAGTCAATGAACAGTGAATTGCCTGCAATTGGCAAAATTTCTCCCGAAGTGTTTCGGGATTATGTTTACCCCCATCTGGGTGCAGTTAATGACAACGTGCTGGTGGGACCTCAGTCTGGGGTTGATATTGCGATTACTCGGATTGCTCCCGGCATTGTCATGGCCACCACCACTGACCCGGTTTTTGTGGTTCCCCAATATGGGTGGGAGCGCGCAGCCTGGTTTGCGGTTCACATTTTGGCATCGGATGCTGCGACCTCCGGGATTCAGCCATCGTTAATGACGGTGGATTTCAATCTGCCATTATCGATAACAACCCAGGAGTTTCATTCGCTGTGGCAGGGCTTTGCCAAGACGTGCGCCGATATTGGGATTAGCGTAATTTCTGGTCACACCGCCCGATACGAAGGGTGCAATTATCCCATGATTGGGGGAGCCACGGTGATGAGCATCGGAGCTGAAGAGCAATATGTTACGACGGCGATGGCAAAACAGGGCGACGTGGTGCTTTGCACTAAGGGCGCAGCCATCGAGGCGACCGGTCTCTTCGCAGCAACCTTTCCGGACTACATTCGGCGCAGTTTGGGAGAGGACGTATATCTTGCGGCGGACGCGTTGTTTGAGAAGATGTCGGTCGTAGAAGATGCCATGGCGGCTGCTTCTGTGGGAGTTCGTGAAAAAGGAGTCACCGCCATGCACGATGCTACGGAATGTGGGGTGGTGGGTGGCGTATATGAACTTGCTGAAGCGTCGCACCTTGGGGTGACACTATACGATGACCAGGTTCTGGTGCGGCCCGAAGTGGCTGCGGTAGCGAAGCTGGTGGACATCGATCCACTGATTGCAATTAGTGAAGGTTCTTTATTGCTGACGGTGCGCCCGACATATGTTGATGCCGTAACCAAAGCCTTAGCTGCACGGGGCATTTCGGTGGCCGCCATTGGGGAAATGACCGATCCCTCGGCTGGGATGTGGCGTGTTCATAATAATGGACAAAAACCCTTAATCCATCCGCGGGTAGATCCGTTTTGGGAAGCTTTTGGGCGAACGGCAGAACGGGAGGGATAGCACATGAAACGCGTGTTGACCATCGCGGGATCTGATTCCGGAGGTGGCGCGGGAATTCAAGCCGACTTGAAAACATTTATGGCATTTTCGGTATATGGCATGTCGGCGGTGACTGCCGTGACCGCGCAAAACACTCGGGGCGTAGCGGCTATCGCAGCGATGACACCTGAAATGGTGGCGGAGCAGATTCGTGAAATCGTGTCTGATATTGGTGTGGATGCGGTGAAAATTGGAATGCTCTTTTCCGCTGAGATTATTAGCGCAGTGGCGTTCGAACTGAAAAAACTGGATCACGAGATTCCTATTGTTGTTGACCCCGTGATGCGCGCTAAAGGTGGCGGTGCGCTCTTGCAGCGCGACGCCGAGCAGGCGTTTCGAGCTCTGATAATTCCCCACGCCACCATTCTTACCCCAAACCTTCCCGAGGCTTCCGCGTTGGCCGAAATTGTGGTCAATGATCGCGACGCCATGGTAAAGGCGGCTGCTGTGTTGACGGATATGGGCGCGTCGGCAGTGCTTGTCAAAGGGGGACACTTAAAAGAGGACGTCGCGGCAGACCTCTTGTGGTTTGAAGGAGAAGGGCAGTGGTTTGAATCATCCCGCATAGACACGCGCCATACCCATGGCACAGGGTGTACGCTATCTAGTGCCATCGCAGCTAGCCTGGCACGCGGACTGCCTATGGACCAGGCGGTGGGATTGGCTAAACGGTATGTCACCGAAGCCATTCGTCTCGCGCCGGGCTTGGGTAGCGGCAATGGACCACTCAATCACCATTGGGGGCAAAGCGCATGGATTTAGCATTGCACATTCTGCTGTCGCCGGACGATCTATCCTTGGATGAAGTCCCGTCTTTTTGTGCCGCCATCCGGCGCGGGGGGGCCACTGTGGTGCAATTGCGGGCAAAAGTGGTCCCCGTGCGGACCATGATAGCATACGGTCGGGCCCTGCGTGATGCTACCCGGGAACAAGGGTTGGGCTTTGTCGTAAACGATCGGCTGGATGTCGCGATGGCTGTTCATGCGGATGGGGTTCACGTGGGGCAGGACGACATCCCAGTGCCTTTGGTGCGTGCTATCGCCCCTTATTTGTTGGTGGGATTGTCGGTGAGCAGCCAGGCTGAAGCCCAGGAGGCGCTTCGCTTGCGTCCAGACTATCTAGGGGTGGGGCCGGTCTTTCATACGTGGTCTAAAGAGGATGCCGGCATTCCGTTAGGGGAGAAGGGGCTGGCAGAAATCTCGACTGTGGTGCAGGACAGTTTGCCTATGGTAGCGATTGGCGGCATTACATCACAAAATGCGGGAACTGTATGGCACTATCCGGTTTCTGGTTTGGCGGTCATTTCAGCAGTAATGGGGGCAATCGACAAAGAGGACGCCTGCCGGAAACTTTGCGATGCACGAAAGGAGTCTCATCATGGATAGGTCATTTTCACACACACTTAAAGAGAATAATCAGGACGTCTGGGAATCCATTATGACACACCCATTTGTGGTTGACATGGGGCGGGGTACATTGAGTGACGAGCGGCTGAGCCGATTCATTGCCCAAGATTACCAGTATCTTAAGGATTTTTTTCGAGTGCTGGCGGTGGCTGCCGCAAAGGCGCCTACCAATGAATGGCGGGCTATCTTCACGGCGCACGCACAAAACGTGGTTGCAGTCGAACGCCAATTGCACCTTAAAATAGCTCCGTTATTGGATGTGTCGGTCGACGAGCTTCAGACCATAGAACCCTTGCCGATCACCATTGCATATACCGATCATTTGCTTCGCATCGCATGGACCGAATCCTTTGAAGCCATTGTGGCGGCGGTCTTGCCATGTTATTGGACGTACCGCGAGATTGGAATCAGGCTGGGGGACCTGGGATTGCCCGATCATCCATTGTTGCGTGATTGGATCGAAACCTATCGGGGACCGCTTTATGGCCAATCGGTTGAGGAGGTGCTTGGAATTGCGGATGCGTTGACATTGAATCCGGTCTGCCATATGGCGTTTGAACGGTCCTTGCGCTATGAGCGTCTATTTTGGAGCCAAGGATATGGACTGAACGAGTCTGGCTTTTTAATGGACTAAGCATATCGGTGCCGACATCTCGGGGCCTAGCATTTTTGGCCGGTGCCAGCTCGCGCTCTTTCACCCTTTTGAGACCCGTATTGCCTAATCATGCGGTGCTTCGCCTTGCGGGGGTTAGCTTTTGTTTAGAGCGATAACAGCCGAGACAACAGGCTAATGGTCATTGCGATCAGGACGGTCAACCCGAGATTTTTTGTACGCCAGGCCACAAACGTGGCAACAGTCATCGCAATTCCGACGGCCCAGTCTAGATGCCCCAGATCGTTAACCGCTAAGGTGGCGAATGCCGCTGGCGCCACAAATTCAAACCACTGCTGGAGCTTTTGTGGCAAGCCAGCCCGCTTTGCTGCCAACCAAGGGACACTGCGTTGGGCATAACCGACAACGGCCAAGAGAAAGATTAGCGTCCATGTGATCATCTGGAGGAGACTCTCTCTTGTAGCAAATATCCTGAGGTCGCTCCGACTAAAATGGGAACCACCAAATATTCGGGAGGAAAATGTGCCAAACGTCCTATGGCGGTCAACAATGCGGCACTCACAGCAGCCACCCAAGGCGCTCGATGGGTCAATCGAGGCATGAGAAGGCCGATAAACAAGGCTGGTAGAGCTAGGCCCAAAGAGACCAGCCAGTTTGGCGGGATGAATCGAGCACTGAAAATGCCTAGACCGGTGCCCAAGATCCAACTTAAATACAAACCGATCCCAATGAGGCTCCAATCCTGCAGCGAGAGAGTAGGGTCAAGCCCAACCGCATAGAGCTCGTCCGTAAGAAAGGCGCTTATGAGCCACCGATGCCATGGCCTCCAGTCACTACGGGCCGATTCCAAGTGAGGGCCGTACAGGATGTGGCGAAGGTTTACGGCGAGAGCCACCAATATCACCAACCACCCGGGATTATACGTAACGGATAGGCCCAGTACAGTAGATTGCAATGCCCCAGAATAGGCAAACAGAGAGAGGCCTAAAATTAGAGGCCACGGCACATGCAAGGCGATTCCCATGGCTCCAAAGGCGATGGATGCCGGTAAATATCCTAACATGGCAGGCACGCCGATTAAGCGCGCGGTATTATGGCCTTTACTTTTCATCAACGAGGCTCCTTCGACAAAGGGAGATAGCGAGCAATCAGCTGTTTTCCGTAGCGGAGATACATCCACCAGGTCATATAGTAAACGGGTATAGTCCAAAACAAAAGACGCAATGGTTTTCTAGAAACATTGGCTCAAACCTTCTTGGGGATGACACGGAAGAAATTGCGGGAATTTCACGCATTCATCTATTGAGATGAGTCGATGACGCATATATAATTGGTACATCCGGATTAACGGATATATAAGGAGGATGAACGATGATCTTTCGTCAATTCCTTCACGATTCACCGGTGGTGGCCGCGAGCTATCTTTTTGGATGAAGCGGGAAAGCGCGAGCGGTGGTGGTGGATCCACTGCCTGATTTGTCGGTTTACCTGCATACGTTGGATCAGTTTAGTTTGAATTTGCTATACGTCATTGATACCCATATTCATGCGGATCATCTGTCCGGGGCTCATGCATTGGCCAAAGCTACAGGCGCCACGTTGATTATGCACCACTTGAGTCCGCTTGAAATACCCTTTACGGCAGTGGCAGACGGGGACCGAATTGAACTGGGGAATGTCGATGTTGAGATTTTGCATACGCCAGGTCATACGCCCGAACACATCAGTTTAGTGGTGACGGATCGACGGCGAGGACTTGAACCGTGGTGCGTATTGACGGGACACACCTTGATGGTCGGGGATGCGGGGCGGCCCGATCTGTTGCCCGAAGATGGAACGCTAGAGCTATACCATAGTTTGTTCGATCGACTGGCTACTATGCCTGATTATATGGAAATTTATCCTGGCGCGTATGCAGGCTCGACGTGAGGACGCGATCTCAGTGGAAAAGTTGTTTCCACCATCGGGTTTGAACGCCGATACAACGCTGCGATGCAGTTGCGTAGCGTGGAGGGATTTCGTCAGTTCATTATGACAAGTCTTCCCGAACATCCGACTGATTTTGCACAGATTCGAGCAGCCAATCTGCAGGGAGGTCGACTGATCTAGCATTCGGCGCGAGATATTGGCTCACGGTCTGCAACCAATTTATGGCATCGTGGATACGCATCGCATCCACACCATAATAATGCCAAGTGCGCCAGCGGGAATGTGTCACCAGCCCGGCGCGGGATAAAATGGCGAGATGCCGGGAGACTGTCGATTGCGGCACGGATAAGTATTGCGATAAATCGTGAACGCATATCCCTTGCAGCGCATCTTGGGTTGTTTTGCAAAAGTACTGCTGATCGCTCAGCAGTGAGAGAAGTTTTCGACGCAATGGGTCGGCGAGTGCTTTGAAAACCAGATCCAGCTCCTGTGTTGACAACCGTTCCATAGCTATAAGGCCTCCTGTAGATGCTCCTTTTATAGTATCGCAAACGTCAATGGCTATATAGTGCGCATTTGTTGAACAAGAAATGGTGGATGGAGGTCTATTATTGGAAATCTACACCGTGGATAGCATGCTGATGATGGATGATGATTCGTCGATGAGTTGGATAGATGTGAGGCCAGCGGCCGCCTTTATTCGACAATGCCTGAAGCAGAGTCACAACCTGCCATATCAAAAAGATACACCCATTCCACAGGCATGGCAGTCCAAGCCTATTGTGGTTGTCGGTCCTGCAGGAATAATAGCCAGACGAGCCGCTGAGAGTTGGCGGTCGCAAGGGCATCTGGTTGCTGGGTATGTCGATGAGCCTTTTGGAAGGTTAGTGCAAGAGATACCCCAACACCGATTTCACGGGGCCACGGTTCTATCACCGGAGGCGCTTTCATCGTGGAACGGCACCTTGCTTGACGTGCGTCTCAAAAACGATGCCCGCTCCGGCACTATTGCTGGAAGTGTCTGGATCCCACTGCCTGAACTTCAGCACGCGATCGGCGCACTGTCTCGTGAGAAGCCGGTCTTGACTTATTGCAATTCAGGTTCGAAAGCCCTAGAAGCCGCGGCTAAACTGCTCAGCGCGGGATTTTTGGATGTCAGTGTGATAGCCCAGGGAGGAATGGAGAATTGGTATCGCCAAGGGCGTCCAACGGAGGTCTGTTGTGAATAGGCCGCATGGAATTCGGCCCAACTTAGGACAATTTTTATGGTTGGTGGTCAACACCATTTTCGTGGGTTTGGCAGTCGGGGTTGAGCGCACTATAGTGCCTATTTTGGGAAGGGATGTATATCATGTCGGTGCACTTTTAACCCTTTCTTTCATAGCATCTTTCGGATTAGCCAAAGCCCCGTTGAACTTGGTGGCTGGACGGTGGTCGGATCGCATAGGCAGGCGGCCGGTGCTGATTCTGGGGTGGTTTTTTGGGATTCCGGTGGTAGGCCTCTTGCTCTTTTTTCACGCGTGGTGGGCCGTCATTGTGGCTAACCTGTTTCTAGGGGCAAACCAGGCGTTTGCCTGGACCATGACCATTAACGCGCAATTGGATATTGCCGGCCCGCGGCAACGCGGCTTAGCTATGGGCATAAATGAAGCCACTGGGTATATTGGGGTGGCCATTGCGACCTGGTTGGCGGGCTATAGCACCCGTTGGGGTGGATTAAACCGGGCCCCTTTTGTGATGGAAGCGTTTGTAGTGCTGTTTGGGCTTGTTACCAGTATGATCTTTATTCGTGATACCAGAGGTTTCGTGGCTTCTGAGACAAAATCCCGTGCGGTCCGAAGTCATGACCATGCAGTGCGTGAACATTCCGCGTGGGAATCGTTTGTGTTTGCCAGTTTTCGAGAGCCCTCGCTTTCGGTGGCCTCCTGGGCAGGGTTGACGAATAAGCTCGCTGATACGGTAGCCTGGGGAGCCATGCCCCTCTTTTTAGCGGCACGGGGTGTGCATCTGATAGATATTGGCTGGGTTAGCGGCAGTTACACCGTAACCTGGGGAATTAGCCAATTTGGAACCGGGGCGTTATCCGATGTTGTGGGCCGCAAACGTCCGATTGTGGGAGGATTTGTCCTTTTAGGATTGGGATTTTTAGGACTGACGCTGGTCAACCGGTTGTCCGGGTGGGTGCCCATGGCTATCCTAAGCGGACTAGGGATGGCTTTGTTATATCCTAATCTTAACTCTGCAGTGAGTGATGTAGCCCCAGCCGACCGACGCGGTAGCATCCTCGGGGTCTACCGACTATGGCGGGATGGTGGGTATTTTGTGGGCGGATTGCTGGTTGGAGGTTTGGTGGCTATTTTTGGAGCAAAGTGGGCAATTGAGGTGATCGCGATGTTGGTGCTGGGTATGGCAATATTGCTTTGGATGCGACTGGAGGAAACGCATCAGCCTGCTGGCAGCTTGCCATCTTCACGTCGTCATATAGGTCATCCCTAGATTACAGCCAACGCCGGATGCAAATGGCGTTGTGCTGGAATCAAGGACGGCGCTCTGTTCGTACCAATCGCTCGGCGATATGATCGAACTCTTCTTTGGAAATCAGACCTTGTGCGTAGCGCTCCCTCGCAGTTTCCAAGGGATCCGGCCTTGTATCGGGGGGATTGATATAACGATGGCCAGGATTTCGTGTGCGAAAGAATAGCATCCAAGCAAAAAATCCCATGACTCCCATACCAAACAAAGGAAATATCCACCACAAACCTACTGATCCCATCATGGGCATACCTAACACCTCCACTTTTGCCTCTGCATTCATTATACTCCGTCGCGCGCAATCCAGCGTCATCCGCGATGTACTGCAGTTGCTGATATCGTTGCGCTTTATGTCATCTGGTATACCAAGTAAAGCGACAGGCATATTCTTAAGAGGTTTGCTATACAATACAACACGTTGCTGGACGAGTTTGGTGTTGCGACGGGACATTAGTCGGGGGATTTGCCAACGACGTCCCATCGTGGGATCATGTGGTTTACGGCAAAGGCTCCTGCGGTTAAGTCTTTCAACTGGGAATACAGAGGTTCCCAATCGCTCTGCGCTATCGAAAACGAGATGGCAACATCTGTGGTAAACGTAGGACAGAAGCGGGCTACCTGCGGTTCTACCAAACGTCTGACCATATCGTAACTAGTGTAGGGTACTGTCACAGAGAGGTCAAAAACGGGGACCAGTTGGCCCCATTTCGTGTTGTCCACTGAAAGTTGAGCGGCTTTTTGGTAAGCGTGGACTAATCCGCCGTGTCCTAGTTTAATGCCTCCGTAGTAACGCACCACGATGATGAGGGTGTGGAAAAGATTTTTCTTGGCCAGCAAGTGTAAAATGGGTAGACCAGCCGTGGCGTGGGGCTCGCCGTCATCATAGGCCTTATCAATCCCATTGGGCAATCGGTAGGCGTACACGTAGTGCGTGGCGCCGGCCCACTCTGTTTTGACTTGCGACAACAGCAGATTCAACTCATTGGGCGACGCCAAGGCATGGGTGTACCCAATGAACCGTGACTTTTTGATGTCGTAAAAGGCAGGCTGGGACTCTAATGGCACTGTATACATGAAGCCTCCTGGGTGACGATGGAGTCGAGACGAGACATTCCGCTCCACCTGGCGTACAATAGCGCTAGCCAAAATATTTCTTAGTATTCATTATGGGAAGTCGTTGGGTCGGGGTCAACGACATTCGACAGAAGTGAGGTGGCGCATGGACCCAGCATCGTTGGATTCTCCAAGAACGGCGGAATTGGCAGAATGGGTGAATTGGTTGCCCAATCACCACGATGCAACCCTCGCAATGCATCCGGAAGTGATGATACTCGCAGCGCGCTACGGCGACGGACATCTGCGTGCGGCAAAGGCTATTGCCCTGCAATTACTATTGTTAAATTCCGCCCTAAAATTGGGCATTTTAGATTACTATCGATTTGTCAATCCGAAGTTGGACCATACAATTCGATGGGCATATCTAAACAGCGTACGGTTTGCTCCTTCGCTATGGCGATGGTTTTATACCGCTACGCAACGGATCGACCCATTGTCGTCGACCCAACAATTTTTAAACCATATTGGACTCACGCGCTTTTACGATGCCATCAGCGCCAGCCCGCCGAAAATTATTGTGTCCACTTATCCGACTGCGGCGGGAGTGGTATCCACGCTTAAGCAGGCAGGCAAACTCGATGTGGTAAACTATGTCGTTATGACCGATTACAGTGTTCATTCCCAGTGGATTCATCCGGCGGTCGACACCTATTTTGTGGGCAGCGAGGATATGCGGGATGCTCTGAAAGCTCGGGGGATTGATAAGGACAAGATTGTGGTGTCAGGCATCCCCGTGGACGAAAGATTCCGGGAAGTTGTCGATACTGCTGCGGTGCGAGTTCGGTTAGGTATAGGGGACGGCCCCGTAGTGTTGTTTATGGGCGGTTCCTATATGCCGATTATAGAATATGAAAAAATTTTACATGCCATTGATGGGATCGTGGCGACGCATACCACCATCGTTGTTGCTGGCCGGGAACCAGCGCGCCAGCGCATCGCGCTGGAGTATCAAGAACAATCTAAACATCCTATGGTTGTACTGAAGTACGTTGATAATGTGCATGAATTGATGGCGGTAGCTGATATTTTAGTAAGTAAAGCGGGGGGATTGACCACGACGGAATCACTCTGCCGGGGCCTTCCGATTGTGATATATCGGCCGATTCCCGGTCAAGAAGATGCCAATGCCGAGTTTTTGGTACGGCACGGTGCCGGAAGGCGAGCAAAATCGGAGGATGAAGTTGGCGAATTGATTACTCATTTATTGGAACATCCGTGGGAATTGCGGGCGATGGCGCGTCAATCCCGACAACTGGGCCATCCGGAGGCAGCCGAGACGATTGCCTCGGCGGTTCACGAATCTTTGGCCGAGCGACGGGCGCATGCGCCAGCCTAAAGAACGGCTTTCACTGGCGCAAATATGGCTGGTTAGCATTTTAGGACTTGCCGAGTTCGCCCGCGGCGCATTGATTGTATCCTTATTGCCAGCATTTGTCACCGGACCTTTGGGAGCACCGATCACGATTGTTGGATGGGCCCTATCAAGTCATTATTTTCTGGATACGGTGTTTCGCGGTCCATCTGGCTGGTTGGTAGACCGCATTGGACCGCCGAGGGTACTGACCATTGGCGTAGCCATTGAAATTTTGGCGCTGATCGGCGCCATGAATACTCGTAGTGCGGGATGGGTAATCGTGTTTGTGTCGTTGTTGGGGGTGGGGACGGCAACCCACTGGCCTGCAGTGGTCACGGGAACCAATAGACTCACGGCCCCCGAACGCCGGGCGTCGGTGATGGGACTGGTATTTGCAGCGTGGTTGACGGGGTCTGGCCTAGGGCCAGTGCTCATTAACTTTTTGCTTAATGGGCGGGACCGCGTGGCTTTTTTGGTTCTCATAATGGCCGACATTGCCGCTTTTGCCATGACCATCATAGTTTACGATCCCCGGCTGTATCATATTCATGAAACCGGCCACCGAGTCCACCATTGGTTTAAGACGTTAAAGCCGTTTCGCGCCGTATTGCCGGGAATGTTTGTGCAAAATATGACATTGGGCGTCATGCTGCCAATTTTGCAGCCCTTTGTATCACGAGTGCTGCATTTTAGCCACTGGCAGTTTGCAGAACTTTTGATTGGTAGCGGAGCTTTTACGGTGGTATTATTGGTGCCAATGGGACGGATCACGGATCGGTTTGGCTTAAAGGTGCCCTTGGTAACCGGATTTTTTTTGGCGGGTGTGTCGTTGACTGCGGTGGGTGTGGTGCGGCACTTTTGGCCACTAATAGTAGCAGGAGGGTTTTTGGGCTTGTCCTATGCAATGATCTTGCCTTCTTGGAATGCATTTTTAGCAGGAATGATTCCCAAAGAAATAGAAGGCTGGTTATGGGGGGTCTTCATGACGGTCGAAGGCATGGGTATGGCGATAGGCCCCATCATTGGCGCTAGACTTTTTGGCTTTCGCATTTGGGCGCCGTTTATGGTGTCAGCAGCTATTTTGCTTCTAATGGGCTGCTTTTACGTAATCTATCCCTTGGGTAAATCGGTTAAGACTTAGCAATGGGGGGGAACTGGGAGGCGGGTCTAACGAGATCGGCTTGAACAGAGATGAAAATACATTGTATAGCGGGGATACCCGTGCCAGGCATGTCTGTACCCTATAGCTACCACGCGTTGATTTGGAGCGTGATGGCATGATCACCATCGTGGGGTTCGTGGTGGGGTTGTGGGTCCTCGCCTATGGTTTGCCTGATCTCTTCTGGCACCACCTGCAATGGGGAAGCTTTCAAGGTTCCCGCGACAGTCACAAGATTGCCTTAACCTTCGATGATGGACCGGGACAGGATACCGCGGCCATTTTGGATGTGCTAGCAGCCCATCAAGCAAAGGCGACATTCTTCATTGTGGTAGAGGCCGCGGAGCGTCACCCGGATTTAATTCAACGCATGGTGCGGGACGGGCATACGCTTGGGTTGCACGGGGTATCTCATCGATCCATGTACCTGGAAACACCGTGGGCAAGTGTGCGAACCATTCGACAGGGAGCTCGTCTACTGGAAAATTTGACCGGGCAGCCCTTGCGTTACTATCGCCCGCCATGGGGACACGTCAATCTGTTTTCCTGGTGGGCATGGAAGAAATCTGGCCTGGTTCCTGTATTTTGGACTATCGCGCCCGATGATTGGAATCCGCTTCATAATGCCGAGATGATTTATCGCACCATTGTTCAGTGCGCATCACCCGGATCGATTGTGGTGCTGCACGATGGAGGCGGCGACCGTCAACCCACTATTGCGGCTTTAGACAAAGCCATTGGGGTTTTAAGAAAGTTAAACCTGGAGCCGGTCAGTCTGGACTCCATGCCATTGGATGCGTCTGAATTACGACGGATGTGGACTTGGTGGGAAATGCGGTTTACCCAGGCATGGGATATCGACACCGTGCCGTCGTCACTGGGCGGGGATCCTGTTCTACGGTTGGGCCACATTCAATATAAGGGTTCGGCGGTTAGGTTTGCCGAGGGCACACAGCTGGTTCGGGGAACTCCCATGGCGGAGATTCACTTTGGGAACCCAGCTCTGGCTCAATTAAGCAAAAACGCCACGGGCGGGCTGAGAGCTTTTCATGCCGTATTGAGAAGTTTGACAGACGTAGCCCAGTTTGTGGAGACCAGTGAGAAGTATCGGGACGTGCAAGCGGTAGGCGGTATCACGCTGCTCGACGCTTCGAGCGCGATTGAAAAATTGGGGTTTTTAAGGATCCCTATTCGTGGTTGGCAAAAATGGTCCATGTGGTTTTATTTGGCGATACTGATGTCGGTTTACCACACGCAAGGATGGCGCACCTTGAAGCGTTTTTTTAAACTTCAACCAGTCTTATTGGTCATGTCAAGGAAACACTTGGAAGATCGGTATTTGCGACGATCCAAAGAAGCCTAAGGCAGGGATCATCCCTGCCTATAACGGCGGTATGACAATGGCCTGTCCGATCTGGGCGGGTGCCTGCAACTAACGGTAATGGCTCCAAGAATTCCGCCACCATCCACCTCTTCTAGTGGTCTTTAGCCGATATGGATGCAGGACGGTTAGGCATGTCGTCTACCAATCGGAATTTAGTGCTTGCGCAACTTTTTCCCGGAATCCCGGTTGGTTGCGCAGTCGTCCTACTAGCTGCAGAACGATTTTTTCTAAATAGTTGTCCGTGTCGGAAGCTCCCGGTTTCATCCAGGCAAATATTGTCTCAGCCAACACGTCTGAGATGACGGCCTCTCCGCGAGGAGAGGTCATGAACTGGTGTAGCCACTTCTCCATACGGGGCTCTATCACCGCTTCGAGCCGTTCTTCGAACATTCTTTCCAATTGGCGGGGAAACATTAGGTCACCTGCCCTTCTAGTGTATATAGTGTCATAGAACAGCCTGGAGCTCAATCTGAGGACCGCAGCATCACAATATAACGATGAAAACATGTCAATGCGGGCCATCATATAGACTATTTGACCGTGTTATACATGACTAGAGACCTGTTTAGCAACTGCACCAGGTTAGCCAATGATGGAGATCAGAGAATCCAAGGGGGCGTTGGTTGGTGAAGTTGGATGGACGCAGAACGTTGGAAGCTACCATAGAACAATCGTACGCTTTGTTAACTAATCCTGAGGTGCTGGTTCGAACCATGCCCGGGTTGAAAAGTTTGGTTGCACGCGGACCATGGAGCTATGATGCCGAAATCGAGTGGGGAGTGGCTTCGATCGGGGGCAAATACGTCGGAGAGATTCGCATGGTTGATGCCAAGCCGCCGGCATTTTATCGTATGATGATGGAGGGGCAGGGTCCCAAAGGATTGGTGACTATCGATTTAGCGATGACCTTGACGTCATCGGGACAGCGGAGCACGGAACTGCATTATCAGGGAGAAGCGCATGTGGACCAAAGCGCGACGGGCTCGGCTGTCGGTCAGCGCATCATGTCCGGTTTAACCCAGGCGATGATGAACCAGTTCTTTTCGGCTTTAGCAAAAGAAGCGAAACGCATTTAATTTGGGGGGAGGCAATCATGTCGTCGATACGAGAAGCCCAACAAGTCTGGCAGGCTATATTGCGCGCGAATCAGCGCGGTGCGGATACGGCACTTCTGAGTTTGGTCGCCGTGCGAGGATCGGCCTACCGCAGGCCGGGGGCCAAAATGATGATGGCTAGCGATGGCGAGATGTTTGGTACACTCAGCGGAGGGTGTTTGGAAGGGGATCTATATCATTATGCGGAAGAGGCGATGCAGTCGGGGAAAGCGCAAATGCGCCAGTACGATTTGACGGAAGATACCATGTGGGGCCTTGGTATTGGTTGCAAAGGCACGATTACGGTATGGGTGGAGCCCTTAAAGCCTGGCACGCCATTTTGGCAACTCTATGGCCAGCTTTTGACGGCGGACCAACCATTTTTGTTATGGGCCCAACTGCCTGAAGGTTTTCGCAGAATTTGCCACACCAGGCAGTGTGTTCCCGAAGGCGTTTTGCCTGATCGCATCGTTCCTTGGCGCGGGGCCACCGAGTATGTGGATGGTGTCCTGTATGATGTTTTAGTGCCTCCTCAACGGCTTGTGGTGGCGGGTGCTGGACATGACGCGGGGCCTTTGGTGGCGTTGGCGGACCAGGCGGGATTTGAGGTGACGGTTTTGGACCCACGACCTCATTTCAACAACGCGAGAAAATTGCCAGGGGCTAGCGAATATCTGGTCAAGCAAGCCGAGGAGGTGGCCCCCCAAAGTCTTAGAGGCGCTTACTGGGTCATTATGAATCATCATGAGGCGCGGGACCGGGCGGCATTGGCGCTGGCACTAAGCCAGGAGCCGCAATATATCGGAATGTTGGGGCCTCGCAGCCGAACACTGGATTTGCTGAACGGGCATTCTGTACCCTCGCCCATGAGAACTCCGGTCGGATTGAATATTGGGGCCGAGACTGTGGACGAAGTGGCCATCAGCATCGTGGCGGAACTGCTCGCGGCCCGTAATGGAAAAACCGGAGGTCCCCTGAATGGACAAGACCGTATCCACGACTAAGCCGATTGCGATTATATTAGCTGCGGGTTTATCGCGGCGGATGGGACGTCCGAAATCGGAATTGGCTTGGGGCAATGGTACATTGGTGACACATGTTGTGCGATTGACCCGTGAACACATGGGTTGGGTCACAATACTGGTTCGCTCGCCTTTCGTTGCGCCGTTGCAGGGTGTTGTGGATATTGTTAATCCGTCTCCCGAAAAAGGTATAGCAGAGTCGTTGCGCTTAGGGTTGGAAGTGGTCTTAAATCGTCATGACTTCTTGCCAATCGCCATTTTTCTGGCAGACCAACCTTTTGTCCAAGCACGTGATACGACCGAGGTATGGACAGCGTTATTGCAGCATCCCGAAGCGATGGCCGCGCGGCCAAAATATAACGGGCGCATCGGGCATCCGGTGCTCATACGGTCCAACCTCTTAGCGTCGATAATGAAAGACTTGTCCGGCGATGAAGGCTTAGGCTCTTGGTTGGGCAAACGGTCAGATGTTCTGACAGTAGACATTGCCGTGGGATCCCGACCCAATCCTGCCTGGGATTTAGACACACCGGAAGATTATGCTTTGGCTTTAGCATGGCATGAACAAGGAGAGGATACCGATGGCACAAAACATATTTGAAAATGCTCCTATCGTGTGGCAACCTACGCCAGAACAATTAGAGACTGCCAATATCACCCGGTTCATGGGGCGTTATGGGATTTTGTCTCTGAATTCGCTGAGAGATCGAGCGGCGAATGATCCGGCCTGGTTTTGGGATGCGGTGATGAAGGACATGGAATGGCCTTTTGTCACCCCATATCAAGAAGTGCTGGATGTCTCTGACGGGATTGCTTGGCCCAAGTTCTTTGTGGGGGGACGCACGAATTTGGCGCTGGCGGCAGTGGATCGTCATGCATTAGGCCCAAATGGCGATAAAATTGCAGTAATCGCCCACCCCGAATTGGGTGCGGTTAAGACTTGGACCTATCGTCAGTTGTACGACCAGGCAAATGAATTGGCGGTTAAGTTAAGAGAGTTGAATATCGGACCGGGTGATGTGGTAGGAGTCTATCTGCCGATGATGGGGGAGGCCGTCGTGGCCATGATCGCGCTAGCCAAAATTGGTGCGATATTCTTGCCCATATTTTCGGGCTATGGGGCCGATGCTTTGCGCATTAGACTGGTGGACGCCCGAGCTAAAGCACTGATTTGCGCCGATGGCATGACTCGTCGCGGCCGCTCGATTAATATGAAAGAAACAGTCGATATCGCGATTAGAGACTTAAGCCAGATTGCTCATATCATTGTCGTGCAGAAAACTCATCAAGACGTGGGTTGGGTCCCCACCCGCGATGTTTGGTGGCAGGACCTGGTCTTGGGGGAGACAGTTGCTGATCAGACGGTGGCGGTGGAATCAGAAACTCCATTGATGGTAATTTATACTTCAGGTACCACTGGCAAACCTAAAGGCGCCGTGCATACTCATACCGGTTTTCCGGTAAAATGCACCCAAGACTTGCAGCACAGCTTTGATTTGAAGCCCCAAGACAAGCTCTTTTGGTATACCGATATGGGATGGATGATGGGACCTTTTATGGTATACGGAGGACTTGTCACGGGGTCTACCATAGTTTTGTACGATGGGACTCCCGACTGGCCGGATCCAGGGGTTTTGTGGCGCATTTTGGACGAACATCGAGTAACTGTGTTTGGGATTTCTCCGACTGTAATTCGCGCGCTTATGGCTTATGGTACGGATCCGATTAAGACATACCAGTTGGATAGCTTGCGCGTGCTCGGTTCTTCAGGAGAACCCTGGAATCCTGATCCGTGGGAATGGTTTTTTACTCAGATAGGACGTAAACGTTGTCCGATTGTAAATTATAGTGGGGGGACAGAGATTTCGGGCGGGATTTTGGCGGCGTCTACAGTAGAACCACAAAAACCGTGCGCATTCTCGGGCCCCATTCCTGGGATGGCGGCTGCAGTGTTGAATGATCAAGGGACATCGGTTCACGAATCGGTGGGCGAACTCGCCTTGATGCAGCCGTGGCCCGGTATGACACGAGGATTCCTCCATGACCGCGACCGATATCTGGAGTCTTATTGGAGTCGTTTCCCCGGAATTTGGGTGCATGGCGATTTTGCTTATATTGATGGAGAAGGTTTTTGGTATATATTAGGCCGGAGCGACGATACCATTAAGGTCGCGGGCAAGCGTGTGGGCCCAGCAGAAATCGAATCTGTTTTGGTTAGTCATCCACAGGTCGCGGAAGCCGCTGTCATTGGGGTGCCCCATCCTGTAAAAGGAGAAAGCTTGGTATGCTTTGTTGTCTTAATTGATCCGACACCACCCGAAGAAGAGCTGGTTCATCTCGTAGAGTCCAGCATGGGCAAGGCGCTTAAACCAGCCAAAGTGATCAGGGTTCAGGAATTGCCCAAAACCCGTAATGGCAAGGTGGTGCGTAGAGCGATCAAGGCCCAGTATTTAGGCCAACCATTGGGAGATGTAAGCGCCATTGAAAACCCGGGAGCTTTGGCGGCAATTCAAAAGGCCTAGCAGGCTATCGGACGATCGCGACCCGATCACGTAAGAAGGGCACCGATTTTTAGGGGACAACAGGAGAATAAAGTATTTTTGAGGGAGTTCATTTGATGAAGGCACCTAACGGATTAGTGTACTATCGGCAAGGCGTTGGTAAAGAGACCATATTGATGCATCCTAGCCTCGGTCTGGGACGATTCCTATTCCACCGTCTATCGCCGTTTTTGACGCAGGATTATTCGGTGGTGACTTGGGATCCCCGAGGTGTTGGTGATCGACGCGACCGAGAGCCGAGTCTTTCGGGGTGGGTTGACGATGTGCTCACACTGATTGAAGCGTCCGACGAGCCTGTCCATTTGTTGGGGATATCGCTAGGAACCTGGGTAATGGGCAGGGCTGCTGTTTTGGCGTCGGACCAAATCGCCAGTCTTACGTTGATTGGGGCCAGTCTTGGTTTTGCGGGCGGGGAGGAAGAAGTGGCCCGCCGGCGCCAGCAGTTAAATGATGAAGGCATGGCAGAGTTCGGCAAACGGTATGCCGAGACTACTCTAATGCCCGCCACTCAGAAAGAAATCAAAGACAACTTGGCGATCGAACTTGGGCTCGTAAAGCCCGAAAGCTATTTAACAGCAATGAAAGCCATTTACACTGAGGGTAACCAGACCGTCTTTTCTGAAATTCGATGTCCGACGCTGGTATTGGTTGGTCAGCAGGATCAGAGAACACCGCCAGCGATGGCGGACGCTGTCGCCGAAACTATTCATACACCCTATGTCCGCATTATTCCTCGTGCGGGACATTTGGCCGTGCTCGACCAGCCGGGCCGAGTGGCGGCAATTGTATCGGCTTTTTGCCGATGGCGCCGTCTGCCTCCAGACTATTGAAACCTTCACTGTCCTTGCTTGCAGTGTTTGGGGCTAGGATACGGTACAATAAGAAGGAATTAGTTCGGAAAGGGGAGGACATGATGAATTTTGATGATCGACGCCGTTATCGTCGATTAAAAATTCTGACTACAGTTGGACCCACCCTTTTCGTAGCTGTTGCTGAGACCTTTCGTTTCTATTACTTGCGGTTGGTATTGCCGCCTGCTAGTGTGAGCCTAGTGGCAGTGGCGGTGACTTTAGTGGGTGCGGCGGGATTTTCCACTTACGTCTTCGATGTGGTGGAGAAGATGGAGAATGAACGCCAGCAATATAAAGATGCGATGTTGGCGTTACAGGAACGGGAAAGATTGGCTCGCGAAATGCATGACGGGTTGGCGCAAAACCTGGCGGCGATTAATCTCAATGTACACCGGGCCAAGAAGTTATTGGAATCCAAAGACTATCCAGGGCTCGACGAAGAACTCGGACATATTCAGTCGGCTGTTAATCTGTCATACACGGAAGTGCGTCAGTCGCTGTATGATTTAAAGGCCTCCCAGACCTTGCAGCAGGGATTTTGGAAAACCTTGCATAAACAATCTCAAGATTTTGAGCGCAGCACGGGCATACCGGTGAAGTTGGAGCCGCTGCCTGAGGAACAAGAGCCATGGAACGATTCTACTGCAGTCCAGATTTTACGCATTGTGCAAGAGTCCCTGGCCAATGTTCGAAAGCATGCAGCGGCCAAGTTGGTGATAATTCGAGCCATTCGAGAAGACAATCGCGTAAAAATCAGCATTATTGACGATGGCAAGGGATTTGTGCCGGTGCCGGCGGGCGAAGTGGGCCATCATTTTGGATTAAGCATTATGGAAGAGCGCGCAGAATCAGTTGGTGGACGTGTTACGATTCACTCACAACCGGGTGTGGGCACCACGGTAACCATTATCTTAGCCCTTGATGGGCAACGAGGAGGGGACAACCTTGGAAAAGGCAAGACTTATGTTGGTGGATGACCATGCGCTTTTTCGCTCTGGTCTGGCAGCGCTCTTATCGAGTCAAATGGACATGGAAGTGGTGGCGCAAGCCGACAATGGGGTGGAGGCGGTCAAGCAGGCAGAAGAAGTCATGCCTGATTTGATTTTGATGGATATCAACATGCCTGGCGGCGACGGATTGGAAGCTACGCGAATTATCAAAGACAAGATGCCATATGTCAAAATTGTGATGTTGACGGCAAGCGATGAAAATGATTTGCTGTTTGAAGCGGTAAAGGCAGGCGCTCAGGGATATCTGCTCAAGCACTTAGATCCTGAAGTGTTTTTGGCCGAACTCTCTGCCCAATTGCGGGGAGAAGCATCGATATCGGGCGACGTGGCGATGAAAATTATTCGGGCATTCTCCGCTCATGATATGGAGCGCCAACAAACCCAACTCACCGCTCGGGAATTAGAGGTTCTCAAACTGGTGGGCGAGGGATTTTCCAACCGCGATATTGCCAATCGTCTGTTCATATCGGAAAACACCGTCAAGAATCATTTGCGCAACATCTTACAAAAATTGCACTTTGAAAATCGAGTTCAGGCGGCTGCGTATGCTATCCGCCGAGGACTTGTGGAGCCGCATTAGTCTATGGCAGATCGCGAAATGAGTTTGACCGAGCACTTGAATGAACTCAGAAACCGCCTCTTTGTCGTGATCGGCACAGTTGCGGTCTTGTTTATGGGAGGGTTCTTCTTTGTTCGCCCGATTTTAAATTGGATAATTCATAGCACTCCAGTGCATCACGTGATCGTGACCGGTGTGACCGAGGCTTTTTTTGCATTGGTAGAAATCGACTTGGTGTTGACGCTGATTGTGACGTCACCGCTGATCCTGTATGAGATAGCGGCCTTTGTGCTGCCGGGTTTAACCTCGTTGGAACGCAAAGTATTGATAGTGGTAACGGGCCCGGGACTCATTTTATTTGCCTTGGGAACGGCTGCGGGTTATTTCTGGGTGGTCCCGCTGGTTCTTAAGGTGATGTTGAGTTTTACGGGCTCCACGGTAGAGCCGCTATGGCGGTTAGGAAGCTTGCTAGGCTTTATCATTGATTTGTCGATACCTTTTGGCGTATTGGCTGAATTTCCACTGGCGGCTGGCGTGTTGGCTCGGCTGGGCATCTTAAATCCCGAACTGTTCCGCCGTTATCGGCGCTATGCAGTGTTCATCGTGTTTCTGATATCTGCGGTGATTGCTCCGCCGGAGGCGTCAGCGATGCTGTTGATGGCCATTCCCATTTATCTCATGTATGAGTTGTCCGCTTTTGTCGCCCGCATCTTCTATCGACCGCCATACTCAGAGGGAACCTCTTCAACGTTGCCGGACGTGTCGAAGACTGATGACAGATGACGCTAGACCAGGTTCCTTTAGGGGGCAAAGTTAAAATCACAGCGATTGAATCTCCTTCGTTAGTGCTGCAGGCCATGCGCCTGGGAGTGGGTCCGGGGGCGGTGGTAACCGTCCAAAGAATAATTGGCGGCGGTCCGATTATTGTCCGTCGGCAAGGGGGACTGTTTGCGGTGGGCCGTCCTTTGGCCCAAAAGATGACAGTATCTTTTGATTGCGACCAACAATAGTTGCACTTGTAAAGTAAAGAGCTGGTTGTTACACTGTCAGTGAGGATTATGCGATAGGGAGGACTCATCAATGACTCTCGACCACTTATTGTTCATTGTCATCTTCGTATTGGCGGTCTTATGGTTTGGCCTCCTGGTAGAGGAAAAAGTACGCTATGTCGGCGTAGGACAGCCGATTGACCGTAGCAGTCACGCGCCTCAACGTTGGGAAAGCGTGCTGGTCTATGTATTTGGACAAAAACGTCTCTTTAAAGATCGCTATTCTGGGCCCATGCACTTTTTTATCTTTTGGGGTTTTATCGTTTTGTCCATTGGCACAATAACCTTTTTGATTAAAGGCCTGTTTCCTGGTTTTGTCAGTTTTGGTGGCCCGGCAGCGGTGGCTATTAACACCTTGTCAGACGTGATGGGTGTACTCGTATTGATTGCGCTGGCCATGGCCGCGTATAAACGGTATGTGCTAAGGCCCAAACGATTGGTGCGCAATGTGGACGCTGCGCTGGTGCTAGGACTGATTGCCGTGGTGGTGCTTTCCGACATGGCGATTGAAAGTTTTACCTTGGCATTGCATCCGCACGCACCGTATGCTCCGCTCGGTACATTCGTGGGCGGATGGCTCCACACCTTTGGCCCATCCGCCGATCGGACCGGACTGATGGTGGCGGACTGGACGAAGTTGATTTCGTTACTAAGTTTTTTGGTCTATTTGCCGTACTCCAAGCACTTTCATCTCGTCATAGCGCCATTTAATATTTATCATCGCAATTTGGACCCTTTAGGGAAACTTCCCAGTCTAAATTTCGAGGATGACACGGTGGAGAGCTATGGCATCGGACAGGTTACGGATATGACGTGGGCCGATCTGCTTGATGCCTATGCGTGTGTGCAGTGCGGTCGGTGCACGGCCGAATGTCCAGCCAATGCAACGGGAAAAACCCTGTCGCCGAAAGAAATCATGGTAGACTTGCGCCATCAACTCGAACGGGTAGCGCCGATCTTGTTAAAAGCTCCAGAGGGTCTCACAGCATCGGACAATGCGCTGTTGGAAATACCGATGGCGGGCGGAGTGACCCAAGCGGATGATCTGTGGGCGTGTACCACCTGTGGAGCCTGTGTGGAGGCCTGCCCAGTGTTTAATGAGCATGTGGTCAAAATTGTGGGCATGCGGCGCCATTTGGTGTTGACCCAGGGAGAAATCCCCCAAGCTGCGCAAAACTTCTTTAAGAATGTAGAGAATACCGGCAATCCCTGGGGATTGGGCTTAGATCAGCGTCAGCAGTTTGCCGTAGACATGGGTATCAAAGATGTGTCACGAGGAGATCACCCCGAAGTCCTCTATTGGATGGGGTGTGCGGCTACGTATGATGATCGGGCCCGCAAAGTCGCAGAGTCCACTGTACGCCTGATGAAAGAAGCGGGTGTCGATGTCGGCGTGTTAGGCGCTTTGGAAAAGTGCACGGGTGACTCGGCTCGGCGAATGGGCAATGAATATTTGTTTCAAAGTTTGGCCCAAGAAAATGTCGAGACCTTGAACCAAGCCGGCGCCAAGACGATTGTCACCACGTGTCCGCATTGCTTCAATACGTTGAAAAACGAATATGGTGATTTTGGCGGCTCGTATGATGTCGTGCATCACGCCGAGTTCTTGGCGGAATTGGTTAAAGCGGGTGACCTCAAACCCAAAAACGACAATCCAGTGACCCTGACCTACCATGACTCCTGTTATTTGGGGCGCTACAACGACATTTATGATGCGCCGCGAGACGTGTTGGGCGCGGTGCCTGGCGTGCATCTGGTGGAAATGGAGCGGTCCCGGGAAAAAAGCTTTTGCTGTGGTGCAGGTGGGGGACGCATGTGGATGGAAGAAAAAGTCGGGCAAAGAATTAATCAAAACCGTTCCCAACAAGCGATTGCGACTGGGGCGACCACGGTGGCCACGGCCTGCCCCTTTTGTCTGACCATGATGCGCGATGGCATTCAGTCGTTGGGCGAGGACGAGAGAATCATCGTGAAGGATTTTGCAGAAATATTGGCAGATTCGGTGTTGCCTATGGCCGATTCCCACTAACGGCCGAGCACGCGCCACCAGAGGCTCCGGGCGTCAGATACGGCCCCCGGGCCCCGGGCGGCGGTGGCGAACAGCAGAGCGCCTGCCAACCGCCAGCCCGAAGAGAGGATCATGGTTCCCTGCATGTGAATCCATTGAAAGCACCAAATGCCAAATTCAGGAGCCAAAAACGCGATGGCTCCTAATACGACGTTATAGGCTGCGATATAATGCGCACGGTTTTCTTGGGGAATTTTTGCTAACAGCTGGGTAAACAAAAGCAAATTGACCCCACTGAGGAAGATCCCGCTTTCCATGTTGACCGCGGTAAGGTACCAGAGGTTGGTACTTAAGACGGTGAGCCAGGGCACGGTGGCTACGCCCGCCGATGCGAAAGCTAGTGTGCCCATGCCGCCTTTAGTGTCGGATTGCCGTCCCCACCATCGAAAGGTAAGGATTTGCCCCAACTGGGCCGCCACGGCAAACAGGCCTAGCCATAACCCCGTGGCCCCAGCGTCCCGAATTTGAAAGATGTTGAACAAGGGCCAAGACATTTGCCAACCAAAGTTGAAAAACGCCGACAACAAAGTATATCTTACAAACTCAGGGTGTTGCCACATTGTTTGCCAATTAATGGGAAGCGCGGTGCGGGAAGGCGTGCGCAGTGAGAACGGCTCTCGGTGGCGTACAAGATAAAGCAATTCGATGGCGCCAAAGGCCGAGGCCGCGATGAAGAATATTTGATAGGGCCAAATCCAATGCGGATTGAACCATTGCAGGATGCCGCCGGTAACAGCGGTAGCCACCAAACCGATTAACGCCACGACAAGATTGCGTTGACTAAAGAATCCTGATCGCAAACTTTGAGGGATTAATTGGGCAATCAGCGCCTGCCACCCTAAATTGCCCAATGATTGGGGAAAACTTCCTAGCGCAATAATATCTAGAGTTAAGGTGGGAGACCACGGAAGACTGATCCAAGGGATTAATCCCAGTAGCAAATACGACAGACGGGTGGCCAAAATGTTTATGAAAGTAAAAGGCTTGAAATGCGTTAAATGAGGAATGATGACCAGGCCCGCCAGGCTGGCGATCACGCTGACGATAGCAGGCAACGAGTTCAAGAGAGCAACTTGCTGGTTTGACCCGTGGAGCGCGTCAAGCAGATACAAGGGAACAAAAGTTCCAATGATGCCCGTCGAAATCATCGCGAATCCACCGTTTAAGATGGAAACCCGAATGTTGTGTCGAAGATTGCCGCGTTCTTTCCGCTCGATGGACACTCTCTTAAAAGCCTTCTCTCAAAACGGATGCTGGTCCCTTAGCAGCAATTATAGGGGCTCGGACAATTTCATACCACGGGGATGAATGGCAAAGCCGTGTTTTTTGTAAAAATCTTCTTTCCCTTCTGCGGCAAAGAGTGCGATAAAAGAAAACCCTCGGTGGATAAATGGAGCAACAGACGCCTCCAGCAATTGCGTGCCAATGCCCTGCGCTTGGAATTCGGGATCAACGATAACGTCCCATAAAGTGGCGTAATAGGCTCCGTCGGTTAGCACTCGGGCGGTGCCGATCAGGCGCTGGCCATCCCAAGCATGCACAACCAGCGCGCTGTTGGACAGCGCTAACGCGATAGTCTCCAAATCGCGTCCTTGGGCCCAGGAAATTTTGTCCCATAATGCTTTGACAGCGGGTATCGGAAGATTGCAATCAGTACGGATAGTAACCATAAATCCTCCCGGAATTTTAGGCATGTTGCCGAGCGTTTCCTGCATAAGGTGTTTAGGGGGAGACAAGCATGCCGCGCCTTATTGTTTTAGCAGGAAATCCGAATGTTGGGAAGTCCCGCCTCTTTATGGAGCTTACTGGACATTATGCGCATGTCTCTAATTTTCCCGGCACTACGGTAGAAATACGGATGGCGCCGTTAGGATCGGATAGTCTTTGCGATACGCCTGGCATTTATGGCTTGGGCCGATTTTCCGAAGACGAAGCCGTGGCTCTGCAGACTATATTAGACGCCGATGTAGTCGTCAATGTGGTGGATGCTACCCATTTGCCGCGCGATTTATTCCTTACATTGCAACTGTGCGAGCTCGGAAAACCCATGTGCATTGTGCTGAATTTTATGGATGAAGTGCGCCGTAATGACGCATTCGTGGATGGTAAGGCATTGGCGGCCGAGTTAGGCGTGCCGGTCATCGAGGGGTCTGCGGCCACCGGGGAAAATATGGTTGTTCTTCGCAACCAGCTTAAGGAAACTTTGCCGGTGGCGCCCCCGCATCTTAGGTTGGCCATGCCTGCCGGATCGTGGAGTCCGGCTGACTCCTTATTATTTTACGAAGAAGATCCCGTTGTAATGAACAAAGTCGGCCATGCTCCACCCTTGGGCAGTCGCGAGCGCCTGTATATGAAAAGGCGGGAAGAAGCCGATGGCCTGGCCCAAAAAGTGTGGCGTCCTCCGCTTGGGCCGCAACGGTGGTCTTTTCGGTTGGATGCTTTCTTGTTAAGTCCGATGGGCGGGGCGCTTGCGATCTTATTGCTTATAGCCGCAATCTATTACGGCATTGGCATCGTCGTGGCCGGAGTCGTGGTGACAACGGCAGAGTCTGTGTTAAAACTCTACGTGGTGGGGTTGTTGGAACAGGTCACAGGACTATGGATACCACGGGGCACCATAGGGTTTCAGTTGTTGTTTGGGGAGTATGGCATGATTAGAGCGGGCCTGGTAGCAATAGGAGGGTTGTTGCTGCCGTTGGTGGCATCGTTCAATCTTGTGTTGGCAATCTTAGAGGGTACCGGCTACTTGCCCAGGCTGGCAACTTTGTTAGATCGGCTCTTTCTAAGTTTGGGGCTCAATGGTCGAGCTGTCATCCCGCTGGTTTTGGGGTTTGGATGCGTCACGATGGCAACCCTTAGCACACGGGTGTTGTCCACCAAAAGAGAGCGTTCGATTGCCACTGTGCTTCTGGCCTGGACCATTCCTTGTTCGGCTCAAATGGGGGTGGTGGTAGGATTGATGAGCGGGTTGGGCTTTGGATATGCCTTATCCTATGCCGTGATCATCCTGGGCTTATTTGTTTTGGTGGGGACCCTTATGGATAGGACGCTGCCCGGGCAACCGACGCCACTGCTGTTGGATTTGCCACCGCTGAGATGGCCTAAACTGAGGGATATTTTGCTTAGAACCGAGGGCCAAGTCAAAGAGTTCTTGCGTGAAGCAACCCCGTTATTTGTGGTCGGTACCGGTCTCATTGAATTGGCTCATCTGTTTGGTGTTTTGAGGAGGGTGAATCATTTTCTAAGTCCCATATTTCAACAGTGGCTGGGACTGCCACAGCAAGCCACGGGGGCTTTTGTCCTGGGGTTCATTCGGCGGGATTTTGGGGTGGCGGAATTTTATCAAATGCATTTATCTCCTCATCAGGTCCTTACAGGGGCGGTCACGCTGACGCTTTTTGTGCCGTGCGTGGCATCGACATTGGTGATTTTGAAAGAGCGTGGCGCATTTGTTGGAGCCGTCATATGGGCGGGCTCCATTGCGGTAGCTTTGGGGTGTGGGTCAGCGGTGGCTCATTGGTGGCCGATTTGATATGACGGCATAGGATGCCATCAAGAGAGCGAAAAGGAGGCTCGGGCGATGGTAGACGAACCGACTTGCCCAACATGCCACTTGGTGGTGCGCGCTGCGTTAGGGAGGTGTCCACGTTGCGGACAGGCGTTGCCCTTGACACTATGGCAGCATTGCGGAGTATGCCGATGGGAGGCCTCGTGCTTGCCGAGCGCATTGTTTGAGCCGAAACGCTAGAGTATAATGGCGCCGAGGTGGTCTGTGGTGCGGTTGAAATCAGGTCGTGTGGCAGTAGGATTAGCGGCGCTGTTATTAGGGGTAATGATTGCGCTGCAATTTCGTTTGCAACGGATCGTGCCGCCGCCTACGGCAACCGATCAACTGCTGTCCTTATTAAAGAGTTCAGACCAAAAACGGGCCCAATTGACGGCCGAAGTAGCGCATCTCAATATGTTGTTAGACCAAAAACTCACCCAAGCCGCGGCGGCTAAACGGTTGTCATCCCAATTGCTTGATGCCGAAATGCTAGCCGGCACCATTCCTGTTAAGGGGCCTGGGATTACCGTGTTTTGGGGCAATGGTCAGGCGCCAAGCGGCTATCAGTTGACGGATATCGACTTGCTGTTGATGGTTAATGAACTTAGGGCTGCAGGGGCTCAAGCGATTGCAATCAACGGGCAGCGCATTACGGGAGAAACCGAGATTCGTTCAGCCGCCAACTACATTTTGATTAACGGCAGTCAACAAAGCGCTCCCTTTACCATCGAGGCGATTGGCAGTGCCTCCACGCTTGCGGATGCACTTACTTTGCCTGGCGGGCTTTTTGACGAATCGCAACAGGAGGGGCGCGTGATGACCATCCAGCAGGCCAAGACCGAGAGAATTCCTGCTGCCCCACCCTTGCTGGTCAACTATGCACAGCCAGTTAACCCGTAAACGGCATGCTGCGGATATCAGAATAGTACCATTGTTCCACCTAGACGGGTAAAAGAACCAAGGTGCCCGGATTGTGTCATGATAATAGTGAACTCGGGGTATCAGAGTGATGCTGCCAGGGAAAGAGATATATTGCGCAGCCCCCAGGGTGCAGAGATATTGGAAGCGTGTTTTTGCGGTAGAAAATGTTGGATTGCTAGTTTACTAGCAATTTAAAGGAGGGGTCTTATTGGCACTCAACGGACAGCCGATTACATACCAGGATGGCAAGATGGTAGTTCCTGATCAACCGATTATTCCCTACATCGAGGGTGATGGCATTGGCCCAGATATTTGGCGCGCCACCGAGCGAGTGGTTGACGCGGCAGTGGCGAAGTCATATCACGGACAGCGCCGTATTGCTTGGATGGAGGTGTTGGCCGGCGAAAAGGCGCACGAGCAAACCGGACAGTGGTTGCCAGAAGCAACCTTGGAGGCTCTTAAAACCTTCAAAGTGGGTATTAAAGGACCTTTAACCACGCCAGTGGGTGGGGGTATTCGCAGTCTTAACGTGGCTATGCGACAAGGACTGGATTTGTACGCGTGCGTTCGACCGGTCAAGTATATCGATGGGGTGCCGTCTCCCATGCGCGAGCCGCAAAAAGTCGACATGGTGATATTCCGGGAAAATACGGAAGATGTCTACGCGGGCATTGAATGGTCCTCTGGGTCAAAAGAGGCCGTTGCCGTGATTGAGTTTATTAACGAGCATACCAACAAGCACATCGATTTGACAGCAGGTATCGGAATCAAGCCAATGACTCGCGCTGGCAGCGAGCGGTTGATCCGCCGCGCTATTCAATACGCATTGGACAATGGCCGGCGATCTGTCACGTTAATGCATAAGGGCAATATTATGAAGTTTACCGAAGGCGCATTTCGTGACTGGGGGTATCAACTGGCAGCCAGGGAATTTGCTGACAGCGTGGTGTCAGAGGAGGATTTATATAGAGATTTCGGCGGAAAGATGCCCGATGGCAAGATTCTCCTAAAGGACCGGATTGCAGATATTACCTTTCAGCAGGTTCTGCTTCGACCCGACGAGTACGATGTTATCGCTACCCCCAATCTCAATGGTGATTTCCTGTCTGATGCCCTGGCCGCCCAAGTCGGGGGAGTAGGGATGGCGCCGGGCAACAACATGTCAGATGATGTGGCGGTCTTTGAAGCCACTCACGGTACCGCCCCCAAGTATGCCAATCTGGACAAAGTCAACCCGAGTTCTTTAATTTTGTCTGCCGTAATGATGCTGGAACACCTGCAGTGGAAAGAAGCGGCAGATTTGGTTCGTCAAGCATTAGCAAAGACCATCCGCGATCGTATTGTGACCTATGATTTGGCACGACTCATGTCGGGAGCGACCGAGGTTAAAACCTCCGAATTTGCGACAGCGATCATTGAGCGGATGTAACAGGAAAGGACGCGATGAGGATGTTTAAGCGACACAAGATTACGGTGGTTGGAGCTGGCGCCACGGGCGCTACCACGGCCCACCTGTTAGCGTTGAAAGAATTGGGCGATATCGTCTTAGTCGATGTGGCAGAGGGCATTCCCCAGGGCAAGGCGCTCGACATGTGGGAATCCTGTCCTATTGAGGGATTATCCATTAAGGTGCTGGGCAGCAACGACTATGAACCAACCGCCAATTCTGATGTCATTGTTGTGACTGCAGGCATGCCCCGAAAGCCTGGCATGAGTCGAGACGACTTGCTGAAGGTCAATGCTGAAATTGTTTACCAGGTCGTGGAGAAAGCGGCTAAACTGTCGCCTGATGCGGTTATCATAGTGCTGACCAACCCGGCGGATGTGATGGCTTACGTGGCGCAAAAGGCCTCTGGCTTTCCGCACCGCCGGGTTATTGGACAGGCTGGGGTACTGGATTCGGCACGGTTTCGGACCTTCTTGGCAGAGGCGCTTAATGTGTCGCCTAGAGATGTCTCGGCCTTTGTAATGGGTGGGCATGGCGACGACATGGTTCCGCTAGTTCGCTATTCTTATGTGGGTGGGATTCCAGTCGAAAAGCTTTTGCCCCGCGAGACCTTAGAGGCCATTGTGCAACGCACGCGCACGGGCGGGGGCGAAGTATTGGGACTAATGAAGGTTTCAGCATTTTATGCTCCAGGATCCTCGTTGGCAGAGATGGTAAAAGCGGTACTGAACGACGAGCGCCGTGTGATTCCGGCCATCTGTTATCTGGATGGCCAGTATGGTGAAAAGGACATTTACGTGGGGGTACCCGCCGTATTGGGCGGTAACGGAGTCGAAAAAGTACTTGAGATCGATTTCACCAGTGAAGAAGCCGGTGCGTTCAAAAAATCCGTGGCCTCGGTACGCACACCATTGTCGATGTTGTCGTACTAGAATATCCCGTCATGGCATCGCGCGAGATCTTCTGAGGAGATTTCGCGCCATGCCAGCGGTTTGACCGAAACGAGTCCCATTGCTGGTGATAGCGAGGGAAATTATTTTTCACGGGAATTAGGTAGGAGGCCAATCCATGCAAAGTCGCGACCGCGCCTTGCATTATCACGAAGAGCATCGTGGCAAAATTCAAGTCCTAAGCAAAGTGCCGGTCCGCAGCCAGGAGGATCTGGCGCTGGCGTATACGCCGGGTGTGGCCGAACCCTGCCGTGAGATCGAAGCCAATCCGTCTCTAGTCAACCGTTACACCAACCGAGCCAACACGGTGGCTATCGTGACGGATGGCACCGCGGTGTTGGGGTTGGGCGATATTGGCCCGATGGCAGGGTTGCCGGTGATGGAAGGCAAGTCTGTCCTCTTCAAGATGTTTGGTGGAGTTGATGCGTTTCCCATTTGTTTGGACACAAAAGATCCAGACAAAATTGTAGAAACCGTGCGCTTGCTGCAACCGTCCTTCGGCGGAATTAATCTCGAGGATGTATCTGCCCCGCGCGCTTTCATGATTGAGGAAAAATTGCGCGAGACCTTGTCGATCCCGATCTTTAACGACGATCAACATGGCACGGCGGTGGTTGTGGGCGCGGCTCTGACTAACGCTTTGCGCTTTGCTGGCAAAAGCATTGCCCAAGTCCGGATTGTGTTCAATGGAGCCGGTGCAGCCGCGATTGCGACCGCGCGGCACCTTTTAGCCATGGGCGCTCTGGATATTAGTCTGGTGGACCGGCAGGGTTTGATATACGAGGGACGGGCAGGCGATTCCAACCCGTATAAAGAGGCCATTGCCCGGTTGACGAACCGTGAAGCGCGCCGTGGTGGGTTAGATCAAGCGCTTAAAGGAGCCGATGTGTTCATCGGGGTTTCGGTGGCGGGAGCGCTGTCCATGGAAATGATGAAAGACATGAACCGCGATGCGATTGTATTTGCTCTGGCCAACCCGGTGCCTGAAATCTGGCCTGTTTTAGCGATGGAAGCAGGAGCAAAAGTTGTCGGTACCGGTCGAAGTGATTTTCCCAACCAGATAAACAACGTCCTAGGGTTTCCCGGCATTTTCCGCGGCGCGTTGGATGTGGGAGCCCGGGAAATCAATGAGAGTATGCGTTTGGCAGCTTCAGCGGCGTTGTCCCGTCTGATTGCCGACAAGGACTTGCGAGATGATTACATTATTCCTCAGCCAATGGATCGACGGGTGGCGCCAGTGGTGGCGGCGGCAGTCGCTGAGGCGGCTAGGGAGAGCGGCGTGGCGACGGTTGACGTGTCACCGGAATGGGTAGCTGACCACTGCCGTCGACTTGTCAATGAGGTGCTGAGGATAGAGGATAAAATACTGGAAGGGGAGGATGGCGTGTGAAGCAGTATGAGTATTTGGCCAAGCAAATTTTGGCCGCCTATGGGATCCCTATTCCCGCAGGCAGAGTAGTGGACAACCCTCTACAAGCGTACCAAGCGGTTGAGGCAATAGGACCGGCAGCATTGAAAGCGCAAGTTTTGGTGGGCGGCCGGGGTAAAGCGGGAGGCATCAAGTTTGCCACCACCCCTGAGGAAGCCCAGAAGTTGGCTCAGGATATGCTTGGCATGAACCTTAAGGGGTACATTGTCGAACGGCTTTATGCCGAGGGAAAGTTGAACATTGAACAAGAACTGTATGTGTCTGTGACGACCGACCGGAATGCTAAGGCTCCTCTGGTGATGGCGTCGTTGGCTGGTGGAATGGAAATCGAAGATGTGGCCGACGAACAGATTGTCCGGCGCTATGTCGATCCGCGTGTGGGAGTGATGCCCTATTTTGGCCGTGAAATGGCATCAGCATTGGGATTGACGGGAACGATATTCAAAGAGTTCGCGGATTTGATCGTGAAACTTTACACCATTTATCACGAAAAGGATGCCGAGTTGGTAGAAATCAATCCGTTGGCGGTTGTTAACGGACATTTGGTAGCTGCGGATGCGCGGCTGAATATTGACGACAGCGCAATGTTTCGCCACCCGGAGATTGAGGCGATTGAAGAAGGGTCGGAATTGGAGAAAAAGGTCCACGAAATTGGGCTGGCCTATGTTGAATTGGACGGGGACATTGCGGTCATGGCGAACGGCGCCGGAATGGCTATGGCCACATTAGATGCCATAGAATTTTTTGGCGGAAAGCCAGCCAACTTTTTGGATGCCGGCGGGGGTGCCTCGGTGGAACCCACCGCGCAAGCTTTAGGGGTGTTGGTCTCGATGGAGCCCAAAGTGATTTTTGTTAACATATTCGGTGGCATTACGCGATGTGATGATGTTGCCCGAGCTATTCTCCAGGTTAAAGAAACCATAGGGATTCCCGTGCCATTAGTCGTGAGACTGGTTGGAACCAACGAGGCAGAAGGCGTACGAATGCTGGCGGATAGCGGCATAGCGGCGTACTCGGAAATGGCTGAAGCTGCTGAAGAAGCCGTAAAATTAGCGGGGGAGGGACGTTAACATGGCCATTTTGTTGACAAGCCAATCCCGGGTCATTGTACAAGGGATGACCGGCAATCAAGGTCGATTTCACACGGGACAAATGGTGGCGTATGGAACCCAGGTGGTTGGTGGAGTATCGCCAGGCAAGGCTGGACAGTCAGTGGATGGGGTGCCGGTGTTTGACACCGTGCGCTCGGCCGTGGCCGAGACTAAAGCGGATGCTTCGATTGTGTTTGTTCCGGCACCATTTGCCAAGGACGCTGCCTTTGAAGCCATGGAAAATGGTATCAAACTGCTGGTGATGATTCCCGAACACATCCCGGTGGAGGACGCTATCGCGATCGTCACGCGGGCTAAGGATTTGGGTGTGGTGGTCATTGGGCCGAATACCTTTGGCCTAATCTCTCCTGGCGAGAAGACTAAAATGGGGATTATGCCCAATCATATCTACAAACCGGGCCCCGTGGGCGTGGTCGCGCGCTCTGGGACTTTAAGCTATGAAATTGCTTTCAGTCTTACCAACGCCGGATTAGGACAGACCACCGTGGTGGGGATGGGCGGAGATCCGGTTGTGGGACAGACCTTTGTGTCGGTACTCGAGGAATTCAAGCGGGATCCCAAGACTCGCGTCATTGTCATGGTAGGAGAAATTGGCGGCAGTGCCGAGGAAGAAGCTGCGCAACATATTAAGGATCTCGGCAAGCCGGTGGTGGCTTACTTAGCTGGTCGCGCAGCACCTCCGGGCAAACGGATGGGCCATGCAGGAGCCATTATTGAGCGTGGCAGAGGCACTTTGGAAAGCAAAGAGAAGGCACTGACGGCAGCAGGCGCAACCGTGGTCACGATGCCATGGCAAGTAGCCCAAGCGGTTGCGGGTGTGTTGCAATAACAAAAATTCTTAGGCCAAGCGGTACCGTGCAATGCTGACGGTGCCGTTTTGTTTTTAAGAATGGCGATAAAGGCTGACTTTGTGGCGGATCAAGGCCACCACCTCAGCCCACTCTTCGGGTGGCAAAATGGTTTGGGCTTCAAGCCATTCATCCCAGGAGAGGCCATAAGGCCGCAACACTTCGCGAGTGCGAGTTGGTCCGTATCCTGCTAATTGGAGTAAAAAATCAGGGTCCACTTTAAGCGCAAGGGCTAAGCTGTTGATTTGCTCAGGATCTGGAGCTGGGCGTTCGCCTCGTTCGATGCGGGACAAATATGAAGGACTGATGCCGCTTAGCGCCTCGATAGCTTTAAGCGTCAGCGAGAGATAGCGGCGGCGATTCCTGATGTAATCACCAAACATTCGATGTCCCTCCCGCCAAGATGGTGTGTCCTTCCTTCGCCATGGTACTCAAGATATTGCCTATAGGCAACAGTAAGCAGTCCAAAACATGGAATTTGCCAAAATGGCAATAAATAGGGTATGATTTTGCCAATCTGGCAAAGGGAATGGTTGTAATGCCCACCTTAAAGGTCAATGTACCGGGTCTGCGTCAGTTTATGAAGGACAAAGGATGGTCCGAGCGCGAATTGGCACTACATATGGACCTGGCCTACTCCTACGTGAATCGCATCTTAAGTGAGAAAAGGCAACCGGGTGCTAAGTTCATTGCGGGTGCGCTTACGATAGGCTTACGCATTGAAGATGCCTTTATCATTGAGGATGTACCGCCGAAACCGTCGTAGTGGAGATAGAAAATCTTGCTTGTTTGGTTAAACCCTTGATATCAAGGGTTTAAATTTGCTTTAATAAGGCTAGAGTGTACAGGGCACTTATAAGATTGCTCATTCGGGTACAGGCTAGAAGTTGAGGTGAAGTCGGGTGCAGATCCAAACGATTGGATTGAACCACCATACGGCTCCTTTAGAAATTCGGGAACGGGTCAGTTTGACGCCGGACCAAGTCAGGCAAGCGTATAAGACTCGCCGCGGATTTGCCAGGATTGAAGGGGTCGTCATCGTCTCGACGTGCAACCGGACTGAGTTATACGTTGCGGGCGCTGTGGCGCTGGGAGAAGTGCTGAGCTGGTGGGAGTCTCTCACTGGGGTGGAACGCGCAGACTTTGTCGACTACCTGTATTGGTACCAAGATGCCGAGGCATACGACCATTTATTTAGGGTAGCTTCGGGACTAGACTCCATGGTTTTGGGAGAAACGCAAATATTAGGACAGGTAAAAGATGCCTATCAGTTGGCGGATGCCTATAAAGCGGTGGGCCCTTTGCACCGACTCTTCCACTATGCCCTGCGTGTCGGCAAACGCGCACATTCGGAAACCGGCATTTCTCATAATGCCCTATCCATGGGACATGCTGTGGTAGAACTGGCTAAAAAAGTTTTTGGCGACATCGCCCCGCTGACGGCTTTGGTTGTGGGGACTGGTGACATGGGTGCTTTAGTATCCCGACATTTGCATGCTAGTGGCGTGCAAAAAATATTAGTGGCCAATCGCACGGCAGACAACGCTCGGGCTCTAGCGCGAGAATTAGACGCAACCATAGTGGAGCTAACCCACCTAGACGAAGCGATGCGTCAATCAGATATCATTGTGTCGTCTACCAGCGCTCCTGCCCCAGTCATTACCATACCGATGGCGCGACGGGCGTTTAAGGGACAAACACAGCGTCTGCGGTTTCTTTTTGACCTTGCGGTGCCGCGCGATGTCGATCCCGGGGTGGCTAAATTGGGCTCAGGCATCTTTTTATATGATGTCGACGATCTCAAAGGGATAGTGCAAGCCAATCGCTTGCAAAGACAGAAAGAGGCGATAAAGGTCGAGCGGATAATTCGGGAGGAGCAGGAAACCTTCGTGGAAGAGTTGGGGGCAACTCGAGTGGGACCGGTTATTCGCTCGTTACGGGAAAAAGCGGAAAACATTCGACAAACAGAGCTTACCAAAGCGCTGGATCGTCTGCCAAATTTGACCGAACAAGAACGTGCCGTGGTGGATGACGCCACTCGTCTGATGATTAATAAGTTCTTAAACGACGCAATGGTCAGCATCCGAAGCTGGGGCAATGACGGTGACAAGGCGGTTTACATTGAAGCACTGCGGGATCTATTTCGGTTGACCGAGCCCGATGACGGCAACGAACAACATCCGGTGGCGGGAGATGTGGCGCCGGAACAATGAAGCCGGAGGGATACGTTGGGCCAAACTCTGTCAATAATCACTTTTTTTGGCTATTTAGGGGCTTCCGTGTTTTATGTGGGAGCCCTCTATGATGGCCGAAGAGAGCAATGGGGTCGATGGGGTGCGTTACTAGGATGGTCTGCGCAGACGATATTCTTAGCTCATAATGCATGGGTTGTGCGGGGATTTCCGGTGGTTACCCTATACGATTGGATGTCGTTTTTTGTTTGGCTTATGATCTCGTTGTTTTTGGCGAGCCAAATCCGCCGCAGTTATGCCCACATCGGCAGTTTCCTGGTGCCGATCGTATTTTTATTATGGTTGATTAGCCAGTTTTTGGCACATCATAACACTGCCGCAGGCACACCGTTAATAGGTGGGTGGCTTGGATTGCATATTGCCTTGGCGACGGCGAGCTATGCCGCATTTTTGCTGGCAGCAGTATTTGGCATCATGTACATGGAGAAAGAACGTGAACTGAAAAACAAAAAAGTGCGCCTGTTTTACTATCGGCTGCCGCCGTTGGAAGATATGGATGAGATGGGTGCCCGGCTTATTATGATAGGTGTCCCATTGTTGACGGTGGCTTTATATTTAGGGGCTCAATGGGCCAAGTTGGTGTGGGGCCATTATTGGAGCTGGACGGCCAAGGAAACCTGGTCGTTTGTGATTTGGGTCGTATATTTAGGCTATTTGGCCCTGCGTTGGTTCTTTGGTTGGCGAGGACACCGCACTGCGATATATGCTATGGTAGCGTTTTTGCTAGTGATTATCAATTTTTGGGGCATCAATCTTTTGTTTCCTGGCGCGGGATCATTTTAAACCCGGAGTGCGACGGCAGAGGAGAATAGGCAGATGATGAAAATCGGGACGCGCTCGAGTGCGCTGGCCGTAGCTCAAGCCGAGGCGGTCCAAAAGGCATTGCAAGGCCTCGATATAGAGAGCGTGTTAGTGACGTTTGATACCAAGGGAGACCAGATTTTGGACCGCGCCTTGGATGAAATTGGGGATAAGGGGCTTTTCACCACGGAATTGGAACGCGCTTTATTGGATCATCAAATCGACTTAGCAGTGCACTCGCTAAAGGATCTGCCTACGCAACTTGCCGATGGGCTGACCATTGCGGCATATGCATTGCCAGAAGATGCCCGCGATGTATTGATTGCTGGAACCGGACAAAAGTTAGACAATTTGCGACCAGGCGCCGTGGTGGGCACCTCGAGTCTGAGGAGGGCGGCTTTTCTAAGGGAGCGGCGGCCTGACCTTAAGATTGTGCCTGTGCGTGGAAATTTGCAGACTCGGCTCGACAAGTGGCGAAATAATCAGTGGGATGGACTAGTGTTGGCCGCCGCAGGGGTACATCGTTTGGGATGGCAGTCGTTGGTATCTGAATATCTGGATCCTGCGGCCATCGTACCGGCCCCAGGACAAGGTGTGTTAGCTGTCGAAATGGCGCGAGATCACAAAGAAGTGCCGCGGGTATTGAATCTGCTGAACGATGCTGGCATTGCCCCTCGCGTTGTGGCGGAACGTCAAGTGCTGGCCACACTGGCTGGCGGGTGTCAAATCCCGCTGGGTGCGTATGCCACGGTACAGAGGGACCGCATTGAGTTAATCGCCAAAGTCGCGTCGCGAGACGGTAGCATTTGTCTATTGGCCAGTGGCCAAGATAGTGTGGCGAACGCCGTCTTGCTAGGACATACGGTGGGTCAAGAGTTATTAAGGCAGGGAGCCCATGAGCTTATTACCGCCGGATGAAACGCGGCCACTGTTGGGCCGCCAACTTTTATGGCTAAGGAATTCGCCTGCGGTCCAAAAGGCTATTTTGCGATGCGAAGCGCTTGGTGCTCAAACGTTGTTGAGTCCGGTCAGCGAGCTGGTGGATGCGCCCACGGGGGAGGTCCTGGATCGCTTTTTAGGGCGTTTGGACCACTATGATTGGCTGATTCTGACCAGCCAAGAAGGGGTGGCCCGCCTTGTCAAACGGGTGCGCGAGATGGGGCTTGTGGTGCCTGCGCGACTGACCATCGCCGCTGTAGGAGCGAAAACCGCTGATGCGTTGAAATCTAGTCATATGCGCGTCGATGTTGTGCCCGACCAGGATTATAGTCAAGAGGGCTTAATAGCCGTCATTGCGCGATTAGGAAATTTGACGGGGCAGTCCGTGCTGCTGCCGATGGCCGAGCGAGCACGGAGGGAATTGGGCGATTACTTGGAATCCCAAGGCGCTCAAGTTGACCGCGTGGTGCTCTATACGTCACAATCGCGGCCGATTGAGCCCGAGGTTTTGGAGCGCCTGAGGTTGGGACTGATCGACGCCATTTTTTATACGGCATCCTCTAGCGTCGAGTATTTCGTGAATCAATTGCCACCCCCACAAGCTTATACAGCGAAGAGGACCTGGGCGATCAGCATTGGGCCGCAAACGACCGAGACTTTGAAAAAATTTGGGATGGAACGCATAGCGGAAAGCGCTTGGGCATCCATTGACGCGATGGTCGATCAAGCCGTGGCTACGTTTTGGCCATGATAAGATGGTTTTAGGAAAGGAATGATCAATTATGTATCCTATAGAACGACCGCGACGACTGCGAGTCTCGCCGAATCTGCGCGCGATGGTGCGAGAAACGGATCTTCGACCAGAACAATTGATTTATCCGGTTTTTGTCAAACCGGGCGAGATGCGACGTGACCCGGTGCTCTCGATGCCCGGAGTCTATCAGTGGTCAGTGGACACTTTGGTGGACCATTTGACCGAAGTATACGCCAGTGGCGTCCATGCTTTTTTGCTTTTTGGCATCCCTGAACATAAGGACGAGACGGGGAGCGAAGCGTATGATGACAACGGCATTGTGCAAAAGGCGTTGATTGCGTTAAAGAAAGCCTTGCCGGATAGCATATTAATCGCCGATTTGTGCCTGTGTGAATATACCAGTCATGGACATTGTGGCATTCTTACACCTGAGGGAATGGTAGACAATGATCCTACGGTCGAAATCCTGGCACGCACCGCCGTTGTGCAAGCTCGGGCGGGTGCGACTATTGTCGCGCCCTCCGATATGATGGATGGGCGGGTCGGCGCTATCCGACATGCTTTGGACCAGTCAGGGCATACTGAGGTAGCTATTATGTCCTATGCCGCCAAGTATGCTTCAGCATTTTATGGCCCTTTCCGGGAAGCGGCGGAAAATACGCCAACCTTTGGTGATCGCAAAAGCTACCAAATGGATGTGGCCAATCGTCGAGAGGCCCTGCGCGAAGTCTTGTTGGATGTAGATGAGGGAGCGGATTTGATTATTGTTAAACCGGCTATGCCCTATCTCGATGTGTTGAGTGATGTGCGCGAAAGGGTGCTGGTGCCGGTGGCCGCATATCAAGTGTCGGGTGAATACGCTATGATAAAAGCGGCGGGAGCAAATGGCTGGATTGACGAAAGACGGGTAATTGAGGAGTCATTGCTGTCGATTCGAAGGGCCGGAGCCGATATGATCATTACATATTTTGCTCCTCAGGTGGCAAATTGGCTTACTGGTAGACAATGAGGCGTAGGCAAAGGGTCAGAACGGATAAGCATAAGGAGGGGTCATGATGCAGACCGGGTCGCAGAGCCATCCTCGTCATCGGATTCGCAACGAGGCGGTGGATTTGTATGAGATCAACGCCGATGATCTGTTGCAAAGTGAAGGCTTCGTGATTATTGATTCCAGTTTGGGCGTGATGCGGGAATCCGATTCGCGGCCTCCTCGCAGCCACTTCACAAAGGATGGTCCCACTCACTGAGGACCGTTCATGTGGACTGCGGATTCTCAATGAAGGAACGGTGCAATGGTGGATAACACGCAATCAGCGGGTGCCGGACTTGACGCGATACCAGCAGTACATAAAATATGGCTGGAGTTGCCCACCCCCTGGCCTCTGGCTAAAGTATGGATTGAATGGGCCACGCGGGACGTGCTGGACAAGGTGCGAAGGGACGTTCGGTCGGGAATGTCGGTACCTGCGGTGGCTGATTTGGCGCGTGCCATTTTAGAACACGCGCGGGGTTTGGCCAGTCCGCATCTGCGTCCCATATTGAACGCGACGGGAGTCATCATACATACCAATTTAGGCCGCTCTCCGCTAGCACAAGATATTTTAGACCAAGTCAGCCTGGTGGCTACCGGGTATTCAACTTTAGAGTACGATTTAGAACGGGGTTCACGGGGATCGCGCCACGATCATGTCTCCCGCCTGCTGGAAGTGCTGACTGGCGCAGAGGCTGCCATGGTGGTCAACAACAACGCGGCTGCGGTATTGCTGGCATTGTCGGCGTTGGCCAAAGGACGCGAAGTCATCGTATCCCGGGGGGAGTTGGTGGAAATTGGCGGATCCTTTCGCATCCCGGAGGTTATGGCATTGTCTGGAGCCATCCTGCGTGAGGTGGGGGCCACCAATAAAACCCACGCACGAGATTATGCGGGGGCAATCGGACCGAATACCGGTCTATTATTGAAGGTTCATTAATCCAACTTTCGTGTGGTGGGATTTACCAAGGCGGTTTCCACGGCAGAACTGGTGGCTTTAGGGCGTGAGCGAAATATTCCTGTGATGGAGGATTTGGGCAGTGGAGCGCTGTTCCCGTTTGCCTTGGATGGGGTGGAAGAACCGAGCGTTAAGGGCATTGTCAGCACCGGATTGGACCTGGTAACCTTTTCTGGGGACAAGCTGCTGGGCGGCCCTCAGGCCGGATTGGCAGCGGGACATCGTGATTGGATAGAAGCGATGAAACGGTATCCTCTGGCCCGGGCTGTCAGGGTGGACAAAATGACTTTGGCAGCGTTGGAAGTCGTTATCCGATGGTATCTCGAAGGGCAAGACAGCCGTCTGCCCTTGTGGCAAATGGTCCGGGCAACTCTGGTCCAGTTGGAGGAAAGAGCAGAGCGGGTGGCGCGTCAATTGCGTCTATCATTGCCAGCTGGGGTTTCAATCACTGTGTGTGATGACAATAGCGAAATCGGCGGGGGATCCATGCCGGGAACCCGTTTGCCCACTAAGACGCTGCATATTAGCGGAGATGTGCGCATCCAACGGTGGGAATATGAACTACGGCGTGCAGGGGTGCCGGTGATTTGCCGAGTGCATCGGGAAGCACTAATATTTGATTTACGCACAATTTTCCCTAGTCAAGAATCGCAGTTGATTGATACCATAGTAGAGGCTTATCAAGCGATTAGCGGGAGTGAAAACATAGAAAGGGGTCACCAATCGTGAAGATTTTGGTAATGGTGAAGCAGGTTCCTGATACGGCGACGCGGATACGCGTGGCCGAGGGGAACGCGTCGATTGTCACCGATGGCATTAAGTGGGTGATTAACCCTTACGATGAATTTGCCATTGAAGAGGCGCTACGAATTAAGGAGCGCTTAGGCGGGGAAGTGGTGGTGGTGTCAGCAGGGCCGCAACGCGTCGAGGAGGCTATCCGGCAGACCCTGGCTATGGGTGCCGATCGGGGCGTACATATAAAAACTGATGAGGCCCTAGATTCGCATGTGGTGGCGCAAGCTCTAGCAGCGGTAGCGCGAGCCGAAAATTTTGATCTTATTCTGACTGGCAAGCAAGCGGTGGATGACGATGCGGCGCAGGTGGGTCCATTGGTCGCGGTTTTCTTGGATGTCCCGCAGGTGACAGTCGTGCTCAAACTCGAGGTAGACGCTGAGCATCAACGGTTGGTGGCGGAGCGTGAGCTCGAGGGGTCGATCGAAGTGGTGGAATTGCCTTATCCTGCTGTGATCACAGCTCAAAGGGGACTCAATGAACCGCGCTACCCCACGCTACCGAATATTATGAAAGCTAAAAAGAAAGAAGTCCGGGTTGAGTCCTTGCAGGCCTTAGGCATAGTGCCCAATGTCAAAGTTCGAACGGTATCTCTTAGTGAGCCGCCAGAGCGTCCCGCCGCCAAGATTCTTACAGGGGATCCCGTTGCGGCAGCACATCAATTGGTGGAACTTTTGCATGCTGAAGCCAAGGTTATATAGGTTAAGGAGGGAAGCGCAATGCCGAGCAAAATTCTGGTTGTTTTGGAGCAGCACGAGGGCAAAGTAAGGCGAGTGGCTTTAGAGATGCTATCATTGGCTCAAAAATTAAGCGGTGGCGCGGTAACGGCTTTAACCTTCGGGCCGGATGCGGACCAAACTCCGGAAATATTGGGGCGTTATGGAGCCGATCAGGTGGTCATATTGACGGATCCGGTGTTTGAACAATATAGTTCTGATGGGTATGCAGAGGCGGTCCGTCAAGTTCAAAGCACGATTGAGGCATCTGCGGTATTCTTTCCTGCCACGGCTTGGGGCAAGGATTTGGCTCCACGGGTCGCGGGATTGTTAGACGCAGGTTTAGCCACCGATTGCACGGCCATAGATAACGGAGAAGGCGATCGTCTGGTGGCAATCCGGCCCGTTTATGCAGGAAAGGCGATTGCCACAGTCCACATTGACAGCCCAGTGCAACTTTTTTCGATTCGACCCAATATTCAACCGGTGGTTGAAAGCCAACGTGCCGCTCAATTGCTTTCAGTGCCGGTGAACCTTTTGGCGGAGCAGTGCCGAGCTAAAGTGGTTGAGGAGCGTGCTCAGGGCGGAGAAACCGTGGAATTGACAGAGGCCGAAATCATCGTGTCGGGTGGCCGTGGCATGAAGGGGCCGGAAAACTTTAAGCTGCTGGATGCGCTGGCCGCCGAACTAGGGGCTGCTGTAGGCTCCTCGCGCCCGGTGGCTGACGAAGGTTGGGTCCCTCATTCTTATCACATTGGCCAGACTGGCAAGGTGGTCAGCCCCAACGTGTACTTTGCTATCGGCATTTCCGGGGCAATTCAACACTTGGCCGGGATTTCAGGTTCCAAGTATATCGTGGCTATAAACAGCGATGCCGAAGCACCCATATTCAAAGCAGCAAATTATGGTATTGTAGGTAATCTGTTCGAGGTGCTTCCTGCACTTACAGAAGAGGTCCGTAAGCTTAAAGCGGAACAATAGGGTAAGGGATTCATGCCATCTTGCAATCAGCAGCCCTGGAGTGCAGTCTCCACGGCTGTTTTCTTATCAGGAGTCGAGAGGATTTGTCTCTAAACTGGACATAATTTATCCCAAGGTACGATAGGGGGATAATAATGGGTTGGAGAGGCTCTTCTTTTACCATAGTTCTGGTTATCCTAGGCGCTGGTTTAGCGGTGCAAGGTTGCGGGCCATTGGTTGCTACACCATTGCCCCCCGCTCATGCGTTCATGAAGGGCATGACGGAAGCTGGATACTCGAGTAATGTGTTCGAAAGTGCGACTATGCAACCGGCGCTCGAAGAGTTGCATCGGGATGGAGTGGACTGGTTGTCTGTTCAGGTGGGTTGGTATCAAAATACAGATACCTCCACCCATATATTTCCCGACCCTAAAGAGACGCCGACTGACGCTAGTTTGGTAAAATTGATCAGGTTGGCACACCAGATGGGCATGCGTGTGTTTTTGGATCCTTTTATCAATGCTAACCGAGGGAATGCTTGGCAGGCCGATTTTAAGCCAACATCTGTTTCAGATTGGTTTCATAGTTACGACCAGTACTTAATTCACTACGCCCAGATTGCACAAGCCCAAAAGGTGGACTTACTGGCGATTGGGGATGAGTTTGACACTTTGGATGACGTGCCGTCATTCCAGCCTTATTGGATTCATGCCATTCAATTAGTGCATCGGTACTATAAAGGACCGGTCACCTATGGCGCCGATTACGTGCATTATAGGCAGGTGACCTTTTGGAATCAACTAAATGTAGTAGGGTTGGATGCATATTTTCCGCTCAGTAACGCACCACACCCTTCCATTGCGGTTTTAAGCGCTAGCTGGAGGACACTGGCCACGCAGATTGCGCGGTGGCGAAAGAACACGGGATTAAATAAAAAACCTTTCGTGGTGACAGAACTAGGATATTATTCTGGGCAAGGAGCAGCCGCCGAGCCCGGCACCTGGACTCCCTCGACTCCAGTAGACTTGGCCTTGCAGGCGCGGTTGTATCAGGCAACATTTCAGTCCTTGTACCGTGAGCCGATGGTTTCGGGACTGTTTTGGTTTTGGTGGGCCAATCCATCGAATCCAGATTGGCTAGGGGGTCCGCGAGACAATGGCTACACACCCCGCAACAAGCCGGCCGAAGCGGTATTAAGACAATTTTTCACCAAGCCGCGACAACCATTCGAAGGGAGCACTGATGGATGAACCTGCGCACGTATCAGGGTGGGGACGAAGGAGCCATCATCCAATTATGGAACAGGACATTGATTCATGATCCGATTGATGCGAGCACATTTTACCGAAAGGTGTTGTTGGATGCTAATTTTGACGTATCTGGCGTGTGGGTGGCAGAAATTGACTCCCAGTTAGTAGGATACATACAAGCCATTGTGCGGCGAGTGCCGCTCGGCACTGAATACGAACCAGACGTTGGCTGGATTACCGCCATAGCGGTCGATCCCAATTTTCAGGGACGCGGCATTGCCAGCCAATTAATGGACCACGCGCTCGCCTACTTACGGTCGAAGGGGCGTAAACGTGTTGAGTTTTCATCCTATGCGCCGTACTACGTGGTGCCTGGCTTGGATCGCGCCGGCTACCGGCACGCATTGGCGTTTTTTTCTTCCAAAGGATTTACGGTGCAGTATTCTCCAGTAGCTATGGATAAAGGTTTGGTCGACTTTGTCATGCCCCCAGATGTCCAGCACAAACTCGATCAACTAGTTCATGAAGGAGTCGTGGTGGAACCCATTTCTCCTCCGTATTTCACAAGAGTGCTGGAGTTTTGTGATCGTGAGTTCTATGCTGACTGGTCCCGTGCACTTCGGCAAGCCTTGGCGGCAAATATTGACTGGGCTCAACTGCAAATATGCCGTGAAGGTGAGACTGTGCTGGGCTTTGCCATATTCGGGGCCTACGATGCCCACTTGGAGCGATTTGGGCCCTTTGGCGTCGGTGCATCGCAGCGGGGACGAGGATTGGGTAAAGCACTTTTATATCGCACGTTGGCGGAAATGAAACGTCGAGGGTGTCACTCGGCCTGGTTTTTGTGGACGGGCGAGAAATCGCCGGCCGGGCATCTCTATGATGGCGCGGGATTTGCAGTTACGCGGCGTTTTGACATTTTGCAAAAAACACTCTAAGGCGGGTGAAGAGTTATGCATATTTTAGCGGTGGGAGCCCATGCGGCTGATATGGAATTGACGGCTGGGGCTGCCATTCTTCTCTACACTACAGCGGGACACACAGCGACATTGCTTCATTGCACTCTAGGAGAAAAGGGACATGCTCAAAAATCTCCTGAAGAGTACGGCCGACAAAAACTCGAAGAAGCGTCCGAAGCAGCACGGTTATTGGGGGCGCATTGGCGATTATTGGAGTATAAAGATGGAGAACTGCCAGTTTCAGAAGAGGTGTCTCGACAAATTGCCCAAGTGATTCGCGAAGAGCGTCCCGACATCTTAATTACACACCCGCCCCGTTCGATCCATGACGACCATGCCCGTTGCCACACGAATGTCATGCGAGCAAATTTTCTAGCTGAGCTGCCGGGGCTTTTCCCCAATCTGCCCCAACACTACGTTGCTAGAGTCTATTTTGCGGAGAACTGGGAGGACATGGAGGGCTTTGTTGCAGACACCTATCTGGATGTGACTACGGTCTTTGATGACTGGCTTGCGGCTTCCTCGGCTTATGAACTGTTCCGGGGAGGCATTTCTTTATTCCGGTACCAAGATTATTATAGGGCGTTGGCGACCATGCGCGGCTGTTTGGGCAGAGCAGACAAGGCGGTGTCGTTTATGCGCCCTCCAGGATTTGGTAATAAGCGGGGCGTTTTAGTGTTGTAGCGATTTAAGCATCATGGGGCATAAATGGTGCGGACGGGCATAGGGTAGGACAAAACACGGTGAGATTTTGTTGTTTTGGGAGGATGCCCATGAAGCGACCAATGACCCTTTTTCTCTTGTTGGTGTTTGCGGCGGTGCAGATCTACTTTGCTAAACTTCCGATTTCCCATCAGGTCCAAGGCTCTACCTGGATTGACGTGGGAAGAGTGCCCGGCGGGCTGGTCCGGCGAGAGGGAGAATATTATCTTGTCGGTGCAGAAAAAGCATTTCAATTACATGCTAACGGTGTACACATCACCATGTCTCCGGTATCTCTGTCATGGATGGATATTCCCCAGCCTTCAGGGCAAGGTATATGGCATCTGGCTTTAGGCGCACAGATGATTCCGCTTGTGGGAATCGGCGGATTAGTGTATCCGGCTCCTAATGGCCAAAGTGTGATATGGGTCGACCAGGGCACAGCGCGGGCGTATGTATCAAGCCCGGCCACTGGTGCGCTGAATCCCTTGGATCCTGGTCTGGCCGGGGTGAAACGTGCGTTATGGGCTCAAGATAGTCATGCTTTGGCTCTTTTGGGTCAAGGTCCGAGTGGTGCGGGCCTTTACGTCTGGGATGGCGATCACAACCTGGTCCCGGTGATTCTTCCCAATGGCACAGCACAAATTGCGCAATTTGGATTCACCCGCAAGGAAGCGGTAGTGGCCGTGTTGAATACTGGTCGTGTGGTGTGGCAGGGACACGGCTTGATTCAGTCATTACCGGCCTTAAAGCCGGTAGCAGTGGCTTCCGAGCATGCCAGCGTATTAGGCATGACAGCGAACCAAGTAATTTTTTGGCATGATGGTCAAAAAATAAGTAGTAGTCGTCCAGACGAAATTTGGCAAGGAGCGCCGCGTTTTTCATCCAATGGCGAAATGGCCGCCATATTGGCGCGTACTATGGATGGACAACAAAAACTTCTTTTATATGGTCTACACCATCACTGGGCAATATCTGTGCCTTATCCGAATACCCCATATCATCTTATTGGATTTTTAGGCAATCATTGGGTTCTGGTGACGGTGCCGAGCGGTAATCATGCCGGAACTTATGCGTGGTGGATTAGTGGATAGATGCTCACTCAATAATTCTATAAATTTTCCAGTGCCAGCCTCTTTCCTTTCATCAGGATGCATGATATTATAGGCGCTGTGGTTTGAAACTTGACGAGCGCTGAGCAGTATCATATAATCAGTTTCGCACCTTTTTGGGCGGATAGCTCAGCGGTAGAGCACCTGCCTTACAAGCAGGGGGTCACAGGTTCGAAACCTGTTTCGCCCACCATATGAGTCGGAGGCGTGGTGTAGTCGGCCTAACACGCATGCCTGTCACGCATGAGATCACGGGTTCGAATCCCGTCGCCTCCGCCATTATGCCGCGGTAGCTCAGTCGGTAGAGCAGAGGACTGAAAATCCTCGTGTCGGCGGTTCGATTCCGCCCTGCGGCACCATTTTTTTGACACATAAGAGAGTTCAGGGTTTACACCGCTACATTGGTAGGCGGTGATTTTTTATTTGGTGTGCCTATAGTGTGCCGACTTGTGTACCCCCCGGAAACAACATCTGTTCGGTCTAATTGGTAGCGTGCTGCTGCATAGTTGGATGGACATGGCTATAGGTGTCATAAGTCAATGGGATATTGGCATGGCCTAAACGCTTACTCACGATTTTTAGATGGGCTCCTGCGGCCAATAAAAGGGTGGCACAGGTATGGCGTAAGCGTGGTGCAAGCGGACTGGGAGTAGCAAGTCAGCGGCACTCAACGCCGCTCATTGTGGTCCTTCCTGCAGAGCAAAGGGAGTCGATTCCCGCTTGTCTGGCGGTCATACTCCCGGTCAAAATCGTTCGTTTGGAAGAGGTTCATGTTAAGTGGAGGTGTTTATCACGATGCAGGGAGGTTATTCCGATAACCTAAAGTCCAAGGCCGCCATCGGCATTGTTGGGGACTATAATCCGCATTATGCTGTCCATCAGTTCACGAATGCGGCGTTTTCTGACATACCAGAGGCCCCAGCGTTCGAATGGATTCCCACGGATGCGATCCTCGAGGCGGGAGTTGATCGGCTATCGGTTTATTCGGGACTGTTGATTGCACCCGGTAGTCCCTATCGTAGTATGGATGGTGCTCTGAGCGCGATTCGATTTGCCCGCGAACGCGGCGTCCCGCTACTCGGTACCTGAGGGGGATTTCAGCACATGGTCGTCGACTACGTGCGCCATGTCCTCCGGGTTGAGGACGCTGATCATGGAGAATCCAGTCCCAACGCACCCCACCTGGCGATTACGGCTCTTGCATGCTCGTTGGTGGGGCAAGAACATTCAGTTCACCTCGTGTCGGATTCGCGAGCTGAGGCCCTATACGGTGGTACAAACCCTGTCGAGTCCTATTGTTGTAATTACGGGTTGAATCCAGAGTACCGGGACCGACTCCATGCGGCAGGATTCCATGTGAGTGGTGTCGACTCTGACACAGAGCCACGGATCATGGAACTGTCCGACCATCCGTTTTATATCGGTACGCTATTTGTGCCGCAGGCTCGGTCATCACGGGAGCATCCACATCCCATCATTCAAGGGTTTATTACCGCTGCAAAAGCCCGCTTCGCCAAGACCTAGATGGCGCTGGGGTTCCGAAATCGTAGACAAACGGATACCATCATCAACTGTGTACCGTATACGTCGACATGATCCATAGGACGCCATTAATCGGATCCGAGAAGGGGAGGCTCTCAAGTACCCGCTGCCAGAAGGATGGCGGTTACTGCGTTCCTCCAGTAATGTAGAGTGCGTGTTTTAAGCGCGGTCTGGTTCCTTCGGAATTGTGGTTCAAGCGATATGCGCACCAAGGCGTCGTAATCGAAATGGCCGATGAGGTCATAAAGGCCGCTGCGCGTCTACATGGCATCCAACAGTGGTTGTTGGGCTCCTTCTTGAAGAAATGGTGCGAAAAAGGTTTCCACGCATTTTGGCGCCACCCTAAGGGACCAGCTAACCTTTACCCATAAGTTTTTGGCTACTTCAGCGGCAATGTTTCCCATGGTTATCTGCCGTGGGCGATCGCTCTCAACAGAAAAAAATTTTTGAGGGCAGTATGTCATGGCAAAGGAATTTGCGTTTGGGCTGACGATTACGAACAACTGTAGTAGCCAAATGGTGGAGCCGTGTGGCCACGCTCTATAGCATTACTTGGTCAACGCACCTGCAATTGTGTGATGAGATGCCCGACAAGAAGTTGAGGATCTCGGGAAAAGTCTTTGAAGGTAAGGCCTAACTAAACGCTGATCGTAGTCTTGGAATCCGTACAGTCGTTATGCCAAGTTTGCAAAGGCAGGTCTTGGTTTACCAGGTGACCTTAACTGTGTCCAACGAGTGGCTATGTTAACATATTATGAGTCTCCACACATTCTATATCACAAGGGGCGAGCACATGGGCGAAATCATTGCAATGGGGGGCGGAGGATTTTCTATGGAACCGGACAATTCTTTACTCGACTTGTATGTGTTAAATCAGGCTTCTGCAACAAGAGCGAAAATCTGTTTCTTACCTACTGCCAGCGGCGATTCTGAAGCCTATATAGCCAAATTTTATAAGGCTTTCGAACAGTATTCCTGCGAGCCATCCCACTTGTCTTTATTCCGATTGCCCACCAGGGACCTGGAGAATTACGTTCTCGAAAAAGATGTGATCTATGTGGGTGGTGGAAACACTAAGAGCATGTTGGCTCTTTGGACGGAATGGGGCTTAGATGTCATTCTACGAAAAGCATGGGAGAAAGGTGTTTTGCTGACGGGACTTAGTGCGGGCTCCATTTGTTGGTTTGAGCAAGGTTTGACCGACTCCTACGGCGACGTCTTGCAACCATTAAAATGTCTGGGGTTTTTAAAGGGCAGCAACTGTCCCCATTATGACAGTGAAGCGGCGAGGCGGCCAACTTTTCATAAGTACATATTGGCGGCAGATATGCTGGCTGGATATGCCGCCGACGACGGGGTCGCTCTGCATTTTTCGGGAACGGAACTCAAACAGGCGGTAAGTTCTCGTCCTCATTCCAGGGCCTACTATGTCAATACTAAGGACGGCACACCAGTGGAACAAGAGGTTCATACCATTTATCTAGGGAATAGGTGTTTTTAGGAATTTGGAGAATAGCGGTATGTGTCGAATGGTTCCACCTATAGGCCCTTGGATTCTGGTTATACTGTCCGTAACCATATAGACGGAGGGATGTTCTACTGGATCCGGAATTAAAACTTTATTTAGCTACAATTCGTACTGATATGGCGCAATTATTTGTCCGGATGGGAAAGTCGAGAATACGCTGAGCAGTTGAATGTTAAGACCCGTGCGCATGCCGAGCGGTTGACTTGCAAATATGCTGAATGTATTGCAAATGTAGAATCTCACATGCCCTAGAGGGCTCCAACAGTGACAGAATGTGCCTGACTTGGCTATAGCGACGTTGTCTAAGAAGCTAAGCGCTAACTTTCCATGAGTAGACCATAAGATTAGAGAGCTGGCCACATTTTTAGGTCTAAGCGACCATGCCGTATTGGATTAGCAGCATGAAAAGCTTTCCGGGCTAATCTGACCGAGAGTAGCCACACTAGAGTCACGAGGTGAAGATAATGCAACGACGCACTAGTTGGATTTTAGCAGCGTTACTTGTGTTAACGGCATGGACTGTGGGTGTGGCGTCAATGCCTAAGCGGTTGCAAGCGGTCAATGCCACTAACCATGCTTCGTCGGTGGGAGGCATTCCCCAGTGGCCCTGGTCGCCTCTAGGGATTTCATGGGCGCCGCCTAAATTTGGCGTTATTCCATATACAGTCAAGATATCCAACGATGCAAGTCTACCCCAGGGTCAGGTTTTGTTGATGCAACCGGGTGATCCGGGTACCACCTATCAAGTGGGATCGGTAAAGGCCGTTGTCATGCCGCCTATCTCGGCTTCAATAGCGCAAGGTACGGCGGTGGTACATGCAGTAACGATTGATGGGCATGTATACCAATATGATAAGGTCACAACCATGCTGACGACTGCCTATAATGGTTCATTCAGCATGAATGGCCCATGGGGAGCAGTTGCAGCTTGGGATGGCAAGCCATTGCATAATGGGGATGTGGCGGTGGATCCGAGTATAATTCCCTTTGGCACTTATCTTTATGTTGATGGCTATGGTCCAGCTCGAGCGGTGGATAGTGGATCCGCGATCTGGGGGGAACATATTGACCTTTTCTTTAAGGAATCGGCATTCAAAGTGGCAGAGTATGGCCTACAATGGCATAAGGTCTATTATCTGACCCAAAAGCCCTCGAATTATCCAGGATAGTTCCATCTTGAAGGCGAATAAGCTATGATGGTGCCAATATTCGGTAACGGAGGAGACGTATGGGACTACTATCCGGCACTTGGTCGGTGGTCACGGGAATTGCCAACAAACGGAGCATGGCATGGGGAATAGCCAAGGCGTTTGATCGAGAAGGAGCACACCTAGTACTCACTTATCAAAATGACCGGCTAAAAGAGAACTTAGACAAGTTATTACCTGAATTGTCGCAGCCTCCGGTGGTACTGGCATTGGACGTAGCGGTGCAACAAAGTTTGGAAACGTTTGTTGCGGCAGTCGTCCAAGCATGTCCAGATGGGATTCACACACTAGTGCACTCAATGGCTTACGCCAACCGCGAAGATCTTGAAGGGCGCTTTGTTGACACCACTTGGGACGGTTATATGATGGCGCAAAACATTAGCGCGTATTCATTGACTGCATTGACCCGAGGACTTCTGCCATTGTTTGAAATAGCAGGTACAGGCAGTGTAATCACCCTAACCTTTCAGGGTTCCACTCGCGTAATGCCTAACTATAACGTCATGGGAGTAGCTAAGGCGGCATTGGAGTCCTCGGTGCGCTACTTGGCGCATGATTTAGGACGAGAGCACATTAGAGTCAACGCGATTTCCGCGGGGCCAGTGAAAACATTAGCAGCTTCTGGTGTCAAGGGAATTTCATCCGCACTGCATGAAGTGGTAGAACGGGCTCCAATTCCAGAAAATATTACCACCGAAGACGTTGGCAACGCTGCGGTGTTCTTGGCATCACCATGGGCCCAAAGAATTACCGGGAACATTCTTTATGTTGATAGCGGACTACATATGATGGGATTTTAGGAGGAATTTTTGTGATGCATCGGATAGGAGTAGTAGGCGCGGGCACCATGGGTAGCGGAATAGGATATTTGGCAGCGCTTAAGGGGTTGGAAGTTGTTCAATATGATGCCATGCCAGGAGCGGTGAGTCGCGCACATGATGGGGCTCGAGCACGTTTGCAAAAAGCAGTGTCCGCGGGCAAATTAAGCGCAGCAGATGCCGAGGCGGCCAGCAATCGTTTAAGAGCAACCAGCTCTTGGGATGATTTTGCAGAAGTACAAGCCGCCATTGAAGCGGTGGTAGAGGTGATTGACGTAAAAATTGAGGTGTTTCGGCACCTGGACCATGTTTTACCCGAGAATGCATTGCTGGCCACCAACACATCTTCGCTGTCCATTACTGAAATCGCTAAGGCTACGAGTCGGCCGCAGCAGGTCGTGGGAATGCACTTTTTCAATCCTGCGCCCGTGATGAAACTAGTCGAAATTGTGCGGGGCGAAGAAACAAATGATGAGACGGTTGGAATGGCTCTTGGTTTGGCAGAACAGATGGGCAAAGAAACGATTGTGGTTCAAAAAGACACGCCAGGTTTTGTGGTCAATCGAGCCTTGATGCCTCTTTTTATTGAAGCGATGCGAATGTTGGAAGAAGGTGTAGCCACCGCCGAAGACATAGACAAAGGAGTTCGGCTCGGTCTTAATCATCCGATGGGTCCGTTGACGTTGGCGGACTTCACCGGACTTGATGTCGACCTTAACGTGATGGATTATATGTTTGATGAGTTTCATGATGATCGGTTTGCTGCGCCGCTGGTATTGCGACGGCTTGTACGTGCTGGACATTTGGGCAAAAAGACTGGCCATGGATTTTATCAATATTGAGAACAGCGCATTGAGCTCTTGATTTCCATGAGGCGCCTTGTTATAATGGCAAGGCGCGATGCGGAAGTAGCTCAGTGGTAGAGCATCGCCTTGCCAAGGCGAGGGTCGCGGGTTCGAATCCCGTCTTCCGCTCCATTTTTTCATCCACAAGGCGACGTAGCCAAGTGGTAAGGCAGGGGTCTGCAAAACCCCTATACCCCGGTTCGAATCCGGGCGTCGCCTCCACATGCAGGATATTTGTGGGTGGTTAGCTCAGTTGGTTAGAGCGCTCGCTTGACATGCGAGAGGTTCACAGGTTCGAGTCCTGTACCGCCCACCATCACTTTTTTTGTTTTCGGGATGTTTCTCCACAACGATCAAACCGGCATTTTGTCCTCTCCAGTGTCTAAAACGATAACTACACTTTCGATTTTTTCTCCAATCGGATTGGGAAAGCCAATTGCAGCTCGGGTTGACGGTCTACACGACAGACCTGATCCAACGGATTGATGAGGTGGTGTGGGCAGCACGATCTCTTCTTGATATTGAACCCAATAATCATAAAAAACGCAGTGATCGTTCGCAATCAGATGCGAGATGCCTTGGGCGAAATAACGGAAAAACACCAGACAAACTCAACGTATCGACGAAATAAAGCTGATTTTTCCGTTTGCAGAGGAAAAGTTTCGCGTAGTATTGATGAGTTCAAGGCAAAAATGCCTGCTCGGGTGCTCATGTGAGAAGCAACATTCTATTGTTGCCTATTGTCAATGACAGCCGATAAAGGCAAAGATGAGACGTTAAAATCGCTGTAATGGCTAACATCCTTATATATCAAAGAGTTTTGCTGTCACCTAGCTTTTGCGGCAGCGAAATTTCTTTCCATAGGACCCCGCCGTTCTCTAATCGTTCTCTGATGCCACTGTTCCAGAGATAAGCGTCGTATGCCAATCCGAATAGCTTTTTGCTGGATGCATATACTACGGTGTGGATGGAATTACCAGCAAAGGCGGTGATCGTCATGCGTCAATGGTGTATTGTTGGAGACTTGCAGTCGACTCCTCAACTTGGGGAAATGTTAGCGCGAAACGTGTCCGGGGAATGGGAGGAGGATATTCAGGGCGCACTAGTGGAATATCGGTTGACCCAAAACGACGAAAATCGCCCTATCCAATTGGATCCGATGGCGCGAACCCTAGCGGAATTTGTGTTGGCGACGGCGTCGCAATGGCTCAGAGCCCTGCTGTTGCGCCGTTATCAATATTTATCCAGCGACGAGGTCGTGCATATTGTAGATGTAGCTTGTCACCAGTTATTTGCAGATAGGGAACATAATAAAAACAGGCTGGATTTGGTAACAACCGTTTTGATAAAATTCTTACACGAGCACGACACCGTGGTGTTGGAAGGGGTTCGCGGGTTTTTAATTCCCGAAGTACTCCAAGAGTTTTACGACGGCATTGACCGGGCGATCGATGACTGGCTAATGGAAAAAGAGTATCGTGAGTTCATTAGGTTATTAAGGAATTTTGTGAGTCTGAATGAACCTAAAATAAATGGGGTTCATGTCTTTTGGCATCGCAGCAAGTTTGTGCTGGAAGATGATCATGGGCGGCCCGCTGGTACTGACGTGATGGACGAATTGACTACAGGCGTGCAAGAAGAAGATGAGTCGCCGGAGGACTTGTTGGTTAGTGCTCTAATTACCTTGGCCCCCCGGCAAATTGTGTTTCATTGCCCAGGACCGATTGATAATACGTGGCAAACCATTCATTCAGTGTTTGACGAGCGCGTGGTGCGGTGCCCAGGTTGCCAGCGCTGTGGCCGTCACAGTTTGACAGATGCGCGCAATAAGGTTTAACATAACTACCATAAACCTATATGGTAGTCGATGAAAAGTTGAAGCATTTCGTATTCCTGCAGAGAGGGCCTTTTATGCTGAGAGAGGCCTAGGTGCCGCGGATGCTGACCACCTTGGAGATGCCGCTGAAACGGGAACGGTCCCGGGGAAAGCGGCGGGTAAGCCCGATATTGCTGAAAGAGCGGGCCATTTATTGGCCAATGGCGGTGGAACCGCGGATGATATCCGTCCCCAATTAGGGGGGTGTTTTTTTATTTGCTTCTTTATTTGTGTCAAACACCCAATGGGAGGGGCGCGTCATGGAGCAAGAAGTCCAGATTGATTTAGAGGGGGAAATTCGCCGTTTTCCTCGGGGGGTCCGCGCCGTCGATTTGCCAGACCGCGATCCTGAGGCTGTGGCGGCTTGGATAGATGGGCAAGTGGTGGACCTTAAGCGGCCGATAACCAAGGACGGCGCACTGCAATGGCTGACGTTTGATGATTCGAGCGGCCGCTTGGTGTTTCGCCACTCTAGTGCTCATCTGTTGGCACAGGCAGTCAAACGTCTTTGGCCCGAAGCTAAATTGGGAACAGGACCCGCCCTCGATGACGGTTTTTATTACGACATCTGGCTTCCATCGCCCTTGAGCGAAGCCGACTTGGCGCGCATAGAGGCAGAGATGCGGCGCATTGCCGCCGAAAACCTATCGATTGAGCGGCTTGAACTGACGCGGGAAGAGGCCAACCAGATCTTTTCCGAACGGGGCGAAGAGTTCAAGCTGCAAATCGTCGAAAGGATTCCCGATGGCGCTGTGATTTCGGCCTATCGGCAAGGGGACTTTGTGGATTTGTGCGCAGGACCTCATCTGCCTGCTACGGGCCTCATAGGAGCAGTTAAATTGACTAATGTCTCGGGTGCTTATTGGCGCGGCGATGAAAAAAACCCGATGATGACCAGAATTTATGGGACGTCCTTTCCGACCGAAGACGCGTTGAATCAGCACTTAGAGCGGGTTGAGGAAGCCAAACAGCGCGATCACCGCAAACTAGGGCCCCAACTCGACTTGTTTAGTTTTAAAGAAGAGGCGCCGGGATTTACCTTTTGGCATCCAAAAGGATATCAACTATACCGGACTTTGGAAGAATTTTCTCGCCGTTTGCAGCAAGAGCGGGGATATCAAGAAGTGTCTACGCCGTGGATTTACCGAGCGGGTTTATGGCAACGCTCAGGGCATTGGGACCATTACCGGGACAACATGTTCCTAGTTGAACGGGAGGATGAGGTGCTAGGGGTCAAACCGATGAATTGTCCCGGGCATGCTCTATTGTTTAAAGGTGATATTCGCTCCTACCGTGACCTTCCGATGCGTTTGGCGGAATACGGGCCCTTGTCGCGATTTGAGCGTTCCGGCACCCTGCATGGTTTATTGCGGGTACGCGGCTTTCATCAAGACGATGCGCACTTGTTTGTCCGCGAAGATCAGATCAATCAAGAGATGTTTGGCGTGCTCGATTTGATGGATGTGGTGTATCGTGCATTCGGTCTCCCTTATGAAGTGGTGTTTTCTACCAGGCCAGACGACTACATGGGCGACTTAGCGCTGTGGGACAAGGCGGAAGCAGAACTAGAGCAGGTTCTGCGCGACCGGGGCTTGAAATATCAAATCAATCCCAAAGACGGCGCCTTTTACGGACCGAAACTGGATATAGCAGCTATTGATTCTCTCGGCCGGCGTTGGCAGCTTGCCACAATTCAATTGGATTTTCAATTGCCGGAAAATCTTGATCTGCATTACGTAGATTCGGAAGGACAATTGCGCCGCCCAGTCATGATACACCGCGCCATTATGGGTTCACTGGAGCGGTTTATTGGCATATTGGTGGAACATTACGGCGGCGCTTTCCCGTTGTGGCTGGCACCTGTCCAGGCGCGCATCATTCCGATAACCGACCAACAGACATCATATGCCGAGGAAATCCGCCGAAAGCTGATCCGCCATGGGATTCGGGCGGAGGTTGACAGTCGGAACCAAAAGATGGGCTATAAAATTAGGGAAGCGCAACTAGAAAAGATTCCCCGCATGTTGGTGGTAGGCGGTCGAGACCAGGAAAATCATACGGTTTCAGTGCGCACTCGAGAACAAGGAGACCTGGGTGCCAAGCCGTGGCCTGATTATCTTCACCAACTTGTCGAGGAAGCGGAAATGCCCTTAGCGTAAACGGTTGTGGTTGACGATTACAGCGATGGTTGGGTACAATGACAGAGTAACCACCGAACAAAGCAGAAGCGCTGGCTTCTCACCCCCAGGCTTGGCCGAAGGGGTTGGCGATATTGGCAAGAGCGCTGTGTCTGGGCGGGAATCTACCCGTCCTTTTGTTTGGACTACAAGGAGGGGTGGCAATCAACAAAGATCTCCGGATCAACGATGAGATTCGTGCTCGTGAAGTCCGTTTGGTAGGGGACGAAGGAGAACAACTGGGTATTGTATCGTTGCGTGATGCATTAGCAATGGCACAAGAACGTCGGGTTGACTTAGTCGAAGTGTCGCCCACGGCGCGCCCGCCGGTATGTCGGTTGATGGACTACGGCAAGTTCAAATACGAACAGGCCAAACGGGACCGGGAGTCACGGAAAAAGCAAAAAGTGGTCAGCGTGAAAGAACTTAAAATGCGGCCGACCATTGAAGACCATGACTTTGAAGTCAAAGTGCGTAGCGCTCACAAGTTTTTGACTGAAGGTGACAAAGTCAAGTGTACGATGATATTTCGTGGCCGCGAGATTGTACATGCCAGCCTAGGGCAAGCGACTTTGAAGAAATTGGCTGAAGCGGTGACCGATGTCGCAGTAGTGGAAAGGCCTCCCCGTGTTGAAGGCCGAGCTATGATCATGATCTTAGCACCAAAAAAGGGAGTGTAGCAGCATGCCGAAAATGAAGACGCATCGTGGCGCAAGAAAGCGTATCGGGATGACCGCGTCAGGTCTAGGAAAGCGTCATCGTGCAGGGAAAAGTCATTTACTCGAACACAAATCGGCCACTCGGCGCAGGCGTTTACGTAACGCAGAAGTGTTGTCCAAGGCGGATCAGCATCGCACCAAACGGCTTTTGCCCTATGGCGGTTAGATAACGCGAATATTTAGTGGAGGGATTTTTGAATGGCTCGAGTAAAAAACGGCATGGTGCGCCATCGCCGTCACAAGAAAATCTTAAAGATGGCCCGCGGCTATCGCGGTGCTAGGTCTCGGCAATTTCGCCCCGCCAATGAAGCCGTTATGCATAGTTTGTGGTACGCTTACCAGCATCGCCGCAAACGAAAGGGCGACTTTCGACGTCTTTGGATCTCTCGGATCAATGCGGCCGCACGGATGAATGGGATGTCCTACAGCCGTTTCATGAACGGGTTGAAGCGAGCGGGAATCGGGCTTGACCGAAAGGTCCTAGCGGATTTGGCAGTGCGCGACATGGATAGTTTCAAGATGCTCGTGACTAAAGCCAAAGAAACGTTTTAGAGGCCAATGATGTGATTGTACATCCGCTGGATTCCTCAGACAACAAAATTATCCGTACGGTGCGGCGTTTGATGACTAGCCACACATTTCGAGAAAAAAGCGGGCAGACCGTGGTAGAAGGGCGTCGAGTGGTAGATGAGGCGCTCTCTGCTGGGGTTTCCTTCCGTCATGTTGTCTATAGCCGGCGCCTTCTGCAAGAAACCGGCGGTAAAAATCTTATTGCCCGGTTGCAAGCATCATCTACGCGTTTGCTCTATGTGACGGAGCGTCTTATGGAAGAGATTTCAGGGGTTGAAGCGCCGCAAGGCGTAGTGGGCGTAATATCTTGGACATTGCCTGAGGTGACTTCCTTCCCATTGCCTGCTAGCGGTCCTGCTCTACTAGTGGTAGCTGAGGCGCTTCAAGATCCTGGCAATTTAGGCTCTCTGATTCGGTCCGCGCAGGCGGCCGGAGCGCATGGGATTGGGGTAACCAAGGGAACGGTGGAGGTGTTTAACCCTAAGACCTTAAGAGCGTGCGCGGGTAGCGTGTTTCGGATCCCGGTGTTCCGGGTTCCCTTAAATTGGATGGACTTTGCCAAGGAGCAAGGACTGGCCGTGCGCGCCACCACAGTGACGGGAGGCCAACCCTATGACCAGGTCGATTGGATGGCTCCGGTCATTATTGTGTTGGGTAATGAAGGCAATGGATTGACACTAGAGGAAGAGGCAGAGCCAATTACAGTACCAATGGTGCCTACCGCAGATTCCCTCAACGTAGCCATGGCTGGGTCCGTCATATTGTTTCATGCGGCCAGTCAGAGAAGGTTGGGGGGGATTTCTCCAAGTCCGCCCCTTATGATATAATTCGCTTCAACACTAAAATGCTGACAAACGATGATCCAGCAAAGTACCCAGCGGTGATGAGACAGAGAGCAAGCTTTGAGCTGAAAGGCTTGCCGTGACCGATGGTGAAGGTTCGCTGGGGAGTGTGGGCCTGAACACGGCAGACAGTTGCGCCGAGTAGGGCTCGCCGGTGGGGAACCGTTACCAACCATCGAGTGAATGCGAAATTTTGCATTCAAAAAAAGGTGGTACCGCGAGATCTCGCCCTTTATATAAGGGGCGTTTTTTTATGTTCATTCCACATGGGGGGATATGCAATTGTCAGACCAAATATCAGAAGTGGGCCAGATTTTGGCGCAGCAATTGGCTACAGCAGAGGACTCGGCGGCGGTGCAGGAAATCCGTACCGAGTGGGTCGGCCGTCGGGGCAGGATCACCTTGGCGCTCAAAGAGTTGGGAAAACTTGATCCTGAGACGCGGCGCACCCAAGGTCAGATTTTAAACGCCGCCCGCGAGCAGGCGATGCGTCTGATTAATCAGAAGTTGGAACAATTGGGCAGGGTCGAAGAGGACATTCAGTTGGAGCGGGAGCGGCTGGATATGACCATTAGAGGACAGGCACCGCGGGTCGGATTGTTGCATCCGCTAACTCGGGTCCGCCGTCTTTTAGAGGACGTATTTTTGCGCATGGGATTCAGCTTGGCTTATGGACCCGAGATTGAGACCACCTGGTACAATTTCGAGGCATTGAACATCCCCGAAGATCACCCTGCTCGTGATATGCAGGATTCCTTTTTCGTTGACGTACCCCATATGGTCTTGCGGACCCATACGTCTCCTGTTCAAATTCGGGGAATGGAAGCAGCACAAGGAAAGCTTCCCGTAAAAATTATCGCGCCAGGTCGAGTCTATCGACGCGACGATGATGCTACGCACACACCGATGTTTCATCAGATTGAAGGGTTAGTGGTGGATCGCGGCATTACTCTGGGGGATTTGAAGGGAACCTTGCTGGCGATGACGACCGCTCTGTTGGGAGATTCAATTGAAACGCGGTTTAGGCCGTCATATTTTCCCTTCACCGAACCTTCCGTGGAAATGGATGTAACCTGTGCGGCTTGTGGTGGCAAGGGGTGTCGCACATGCAAAGGAACCGGATGGGTAGAGATTTTAGGATCGGGTCTAGTACATCCGAGCGTTCTGAAAAATGGTGGTTATGATCCCCAAAAGGTTAGCGGATTTGCCTTTGGATTGGGAATTGAGCGGTTGGCTATGCGGATTTTTGGCCTTGATGATATGCGGCCGTTGTACCAAAACGACGTAGAATTTCTTACGGGGTTTGAACGTTACACAGGGAGGCCCATTTTATGAAAATTAGTCATCGGTGGCTGGCGCGACATTTGGTAAACATGCCAGGCCCTCAAAGGGTTGCAGACGCATTGTTGCAAATGGGCATTGAAATCTCAGCCATGCAAAGCTGGGGAGATTCCTACACGTGTGTTGAATTGGTGGAGATAAGGGCGCGCGAGCCCCATCCCAACGCAGATCATCTTTCGGTGGTCACCGTTAGACGCGGGGATGGGACCGAGAGTATCGTGGTCACGGGAGCTGACAATGGTTTCCCCGGCGACCGCGTGTGGTACGCTCCGCCGGGTACGCTCTTGCCGGATGGTCGAGTGCTCCAAACTGTTCTCATGCGAGGAATACCGTCACCGGGGATGTTGTTGTCGGCATCTGAGTTAGGGTTTCATGATACGACTGGGGATTTGTGGCTTTATCATGGTGATTTAGCGCCGGGCAGCGTGTTCTTAGACGCTGTCGGAGGGACCGATACGGTCTACGAGTTGGAGCTCACCCCTAACTTGGCGGTGTTTGATCAAAGTGTTGTGGGGATTGCACGAGAATTGGCAGCGGTGCTTCACTTGACATTGAGGCCTTTGGCGCCACCCTATAAATATGGGGATGCCACGGATTTGGTCCGCGTCCAAGCCTTTGATGCCTGCCCTCTCTATGGACTGTCGGCGTTTGATGTGAGGGACCTCACTAGTTCACCTTTATGGTTGCAGGCGCTGTTGCTCAGTATCGGCGTTCGTGTCATTCATCCTTTAGTAGATATTACTAATTTCATCTTATGGGATTTAGGGCAACCCTTGCATGCCTTTGACCGGGACAAAGTGGTGCTTCCGATTGCAGTGCGCCTAGCCAAACCTGGCGAGCAGCTTTTAATGCTGGATGGTACTGATCGGTCCTTATCGCCCGAGGATTTGGTCATTGCGGATCAAGAAGGGCCGATTGCGTTGGCCGGCATTATGGGTGGCCAGCGCACCGCGATAGGGCCGTCCACCGAGCATGTACTGGTGGAATCAGCGCATTTTGAGTCAGGGCGAATCTTTCGCAGTATGCGCAGGCACCATTTTATGTCAGATGCCGCTTTGCATTTTGGAAAGGGCACGGATCCTGCCATATTGCCGGTAGCGGCTCAAGCCACCCGAGAACTATTAGAATCTTTTGGGGGCCAGGTTGCCATAGGACCCAGCGTTATGGTAGGGTCGGAACCCAACTTGAGGAAAATCCGCTTGGAACCAGAGCGCATACGCTCACTGTTGGGAGTGGATTGGAGTGTTGAGGTGATCGAAGATGCCTTAAAACGGTTGCGGTTCCATGTTCACGACGGCTGGGTAACGGTGCCTAGCAACCGTCACGATGTCTTGATGACAGAAGACCTGTGCGAAGAAGTGGCGAGAGTGCTAGGATTGGATGCGATTCCGGTGACATTGCCCATCTCGGCGGCAACTCCTGGAACGAGAGATCCACGGGTCAGCTTTGAGGAGCGCTTGCGCGACCTACTGTGTGACGCGGGGTATTGGGAAGTGGTGACCCGACCATTTTGGTCTTCTGCCCGCAGTATTTTAGAAATGGCGGTACCGGGCGAGACAATTCGGTTGACTAATCCCCTGCGTGATGAGGAGGAAGAATTGCGGACAAGCTTGCTGCCTCATGTTCTGGAGGTGGTGGGATATAATCGGGCACGGCGCGATCAACCCATTTCTGTATTTGAAATTGCACCGGTTTACCAAAAGCAGCAGGGAAAACCTGAAGAAATCATGCAATTGGCCGTAGCGGAAACCTTAGAAGAATATCCGCAATATCCTAAGGGGCAAGATCTGGGAATTTACCGCTTAAAAGGCACGCTAGAGTGGGTTAATCATCGGCTTAACCTGCGAGTGGCAGAATCTTTGGATGCGGCTGTTCCGGATTTCATGCACCCTGGACGCTCCGTCGCACTAGTCGACCACCGGAGACAAGTGGTGGGATTTCTGGGCGAATTAAGACCTCGACTAGCCGTGCATTTTCATGCCAAGCGAATCGCTGTGCTGAGCCTGTGGTCGATTGGTGTTGCGCCAAATGCTGCGACAGGCATTGTTCCAAGCCCGTCCCGCTATCCCGAAGTCCTCCGGGACTTATCTCTTTTAATTCCCGAAAATACCAACTATGGCACCATTGCAGCGCAAATAGAGGCCAATCGTCCAAATGATCTCAAAAGCTTTCGCCTTATCGACGTATTTGCAGGTGAGTGGGGGCGTTCGATGACCGTGCGCATGGTGTTTCAGTCTCGTGAGAAGACGTTGACGGATTCAGAGGTCGATGGTCAAATAGGTCTTCTGTTGGGTAATTTGGCACAACGCCAAATTACGATAAGAGAACGGTAAAAATTTCACGATACGCCAAATTTTGCAGGATTTCTGCACTTATGTCGAGAATTAGGACATATTACTGGGAGGAGGGATCGTGGTGGAAGACTCCGTTCGCACGACGGTTACAATTTATGGTGAGGAATATCAACTAAAGGGAGACTTGCCTGAAGAAGTGGTGCAGGCTTTGGCCCACCACGTAGATAGTCGGATGCGGATCCTGGCCTCCAAAAGCCCCCGAGTCAGCCCGACCCGCCTAGCGGTTTTAACGGCGTTGAACCTGACCGAGGAACTGTTCCGAATTCAGGCGGAACGGGACGAACTCGTCCAAACTATGCAGCAAAAATGGCGCCGACGAGACGTGAAGTAGGGGGAAATCTAAAGTTTTTCAAGCAGTTGGACTGGCGATAAGTCTTGCTTGATACTCTTTTAAGGAAGTTTAGGGGTATTTGATTTTTTAAGCATCTCACCACCGCGTAAGAGAATTAATCGCGGCCCTGAGATGGTACGATGTGGTCTTAAGTTTGGACTAGTATAGGTGATTTTAAGCGGTAGCCTCAGACCTGCCGAGGCTACCGCTGTGGTTTGCGGTGAGGTTTAATGCCAATTTGATAAAGATGGAGGTCGTGGCAATAGTGTGACACGTTACTGGTCACAGGTCACGGTCATAAAATGTACCCATGAGTTGCACATAGAAGCTAATGGTGCTAACCTGGACGCAACATGACAGATATTCGAACCATAGTTTTGGGATTAATTGAGGATATGAACTGAACCCGCGCGGGCGATACGTCTAGTTGCGGGTTTGCGCTTGTTCCAGCAGACATCCTTGGCACTGGGTTCGCGTTGGGATAGTGTGGGATTATGCGCGCATTGAGGCGAGATTTGCTATGTGTGAAGAATTTTGGGCGGTGAACAGGGGGGCGTTGGGAGACGTGCTTATAGAAACCGGTTGGCTAGCGGAGCCGGTGGGGGCCAATCCTGTCAATCAGGAGACGTTGGCGACATTGCAGTGGGATTTGGTGTTGGCCAAGGCGAGCGCGTTAGCGGACACTCCCATGGGGCACGATGCTATCAAACACATGCCGTGGATTACGGATCCAAAAATATTGCACTATGAACAGCGTCTATTAGAAGAAATGCTGCAGTGGACTGCACGTCAACCCTTGACTTTGAGGGGCGTCGGACCCGTAGGGCCGATTGCTGACCGGGCCCATAAAGGGCATATGTTGTCTGCAGAGGATCTGTTGGTGGTGTCGAGCACTGTGAACCGCGCCTCTGAGGTAATGGAGACCGTGCCTAGTCAATATTGCGGCACTTGGCAAGAGCGCATCAGTCGTTGGGTTGTGCCGTTGGAATTGGTTCCGGCGATTGAAAGTGTGTTGACCCCAGAAGGAGACGTTAAGGACGATGCCAGTCCGGTTTTGCGCCAGTTGCGCAGGAAACGGCGACTGGTTCTGGCGGAAATTGACGCGACTCTGCAACAATTGTTGCATGCTCCCAATTGGGCGCCTTATCTTCAAGAAGCCGTGGTGACCGTACGCTTTGGACGACGGGTGGTGCCCGTTAAGTATATGTTTCGCAATGCGGTGCCGGGCATTGTCCACGATCAATCCGCCAGCGGCCAATCGGTGTTCGTGGAGCCTTTGATTATAGTGGAACGACAAAACTCTGTGGTCACTCTCGAACATGAGGAACAAGAAGAAGTTGAACGTATATTACGTGAATTGTCGGGACGTGTGGGCCAGTATCACGAAGACTTGACGTATCTACATGGGGAGATGGAACGCCTGGACAAGGTGCTGGGCGTAACGCGATACGGAACCGCGACGAACAGCGTCATACCTAAAGTTGACGGGGACCAGTTGATTTTGGTAGGAGCGCGCCACCCTTTGTTGTCTAATCCAGTACCTCTGGGTTTGCAACTGGGGGAAGATCGCCGCATCTTAGTGATTACAGGACCCAACACCGGAGGCAAAACGGTCGCCTTGAAGACGGCCGGCCTGATGGTGGCGCTGGCAATGTCGGGGATGATGGTGCTGGCGCAAGAGGGCACTAGGATACCGTTTATCACTACGTTATTTGCTGATATTGGCGATGAACAGAGTCTGGAACAAAACCTCTCCACGTTCGCAAGCCACATCCGACGGCTTGTGCCCATGGTGTCGTCAGCTGATGAGGCTACGCTTTGCTTGATTGACGAGTTGGGAGCTGGCACCGATCCTGAGGAAGGTTCGGCCTTGGCAGAATCAATCTTGGAGACTTTGAGCCAACATCGAGCGTTGGTCATGGCGACCACTCATTACAATCGTCTCAAACTGCTGGGATTTCGGGACCGCGGGGTCGTCAATGCTCACGTGGCGTTTAATACCGAGACGCTACAGCCTACCTATCATTTGGTAATGGGTCAGCCCGGCAGTTCGCATGCCTTAAAGATCGCAGAACGCCTGGGAATGCCCGAAATGATAGTGCAAAGGGCGCGGGGGCTAATGTCAGAAGAAGGACTGGCTTTATCGGAGGCGATTGCCTCGGTGAACCAGTTGGATGCTGACTTGCGGCAAACACAAAAAGCTTTGAGCCAAGAACGGCGGCAGTGGGACCTAGAGCGTAAACAATGGCAAGAAGAACAGGGAAAGATCCTGGAGCGTTTGGATCAGGATCGCAAGCGTCTGCGAGACATCTGGGGGCGCGAACTAGAGGGCATTAAGGCAGAAATGGATCGTCTGATGGCCGACGTAAGGCGGGCCGAAGGGCAAGAACGTGCGAGAGCCATTGAAAATTTGCGTAGCACTTGGCGTCAGCGGGGCGATATGCCCCAGCCCTTGCGAGCAAAAATGAAGTCTGCGGGGCCAACACCGACCGCGACAGGCGATTGGGTCCGAATTCAAGGTTTTTCTGATTTGGGTCATATCCTTCAGATTGAGGGACCTACCGCCCTTATTGAGGTGGGTTCGCTGCGCATTCGATTGCCCCTCGCGGAATTGGAGAAGGCCACCCAGCCACCCGTACTCAAACCTCGCCGGGTTCCCAAAGCGCCCCAGCCCGCTGCGCAACATCTGGAAATTGATGTGCGAGGACAGTCCGGCGAGGAAGCCTGGGACGTCGTGGATCGCTTTTTAGATAACGCAGTGCTAGCTGGATGGCCCAGAATTCGAGTGATTCATGGCAAGGGCACGGGCACCTTGCGTCGAATTTTGGGAGAACGGCTGAAGCAAGACCCCCGCGTGGTGAGCACGCGGCTGGGCGCAGCTGGGGAAGGTGGAGACGGCGTTACAATAGCCTGGCTGGAAGAGGAACCGACATAGAGGGCGTCTTTTCAGGGATTCGGCCAATATGGTATACTCACCGCAGAAAATGGGCCACAACAGGGTTTACTGACTTTGCGTCGGCCACTGTGAAAATGTTACTCGAAGGGGCATCCCCCTTCGTGATGTTGTCAAAGCGCGGTTGCCATGGGAGCATGCTCTTCTGTACTATCTGCGCGGCTGGCAGGGGCTTGTCGTTAAGCTTTTAAGCCCCTTATGAATCAAGAAAAACTTTGTGTCAAGGGAGACGGATTGTGGAGGATATTGCGAACATTGTTGACCGTTTGGTGGATGGCACAGATGATGTGGTGAGCCCGGAACTGTTGGCACAAAAACTCGAAAAATCCCGGAACACCGGAATCCCCTTGACGGTAAAACTAGGGGTCGATCCTACCGCGCCCGACATTCATCTAGGACATACGGTGGTAATGGAAAAGCTCCGGCAGTTTCAAGAACTCGGGCATGTTGTCGTCTTTCTTATCGGGGATATGACCGGACGGATTGGAGATCCCACGGATCGGGCCGCAACCCGCAAGCAATTAAGCAAGGACGATGTGGATCAGTTTGCCCGTACTTATATTGAGCAAGCCAAGAGCATCTTGCAATCGCAAAGACTGCAAGTGCGGTACAACAGCGAGTGGCTGCAGAGCCTCCAATTGGCCAACCTGATAGACCTGCTGAGCCATCTGACGCTGGCTCGGATTTTGGAACGCGACGATTTTCATAAACGATTCGATGAACATGTACCAATTCATTTGCACGAACTTCTCTATCCGTTAATGCAGGGCTATGATTCGGTGGCGTTAAAAGCTGATGTGGAATTGGGCGGAACTGATCAGCGATTTAACATTATGACGGCTCGCCAGGTTCAAGAGGCTTATGGATTAGAGCCGGAAGTTGGCATATTTATGCCGCTTTTGGAAGGTACCGATGGAATTCGTAAGATGAGCAAGAGTCAGGGCAATCATATTGGGATTAGTGAACCCGCTTCCGATATGTATGGTAAAGTGATGTCGATTCCCGATGGTCTTATTCCCCGTTGGGCGCATTTGCTATTTGGCTTGGATCCCGAGCACTGGAAGCTTCGGCTCACAGAGGAGAACCCCCGCGATGTCAAAGCCGAGTTGGCTTTGCGTATTGTGGGAAGGTTTTGGGGAGAAGAGGCCGCACACACAGCGTCCGAAGAATTTTCCAGAACATTTAGCCAACGTGAAGTTCCTAGTGAAATGCCGGCAGTGCGCCTGGTGAAAAGTCCATGGGAGGTGTCGGCCATCGAATTGGTGGCGAATCTTCCTCATATTGCCAGCCGACAGGAAGCCCGGCGTTTCCTGCAGCAGGGAGCAGTTGTGTTGAACGATCAGCGGTTAACATTAGAACAGCGGGTAGTAGTGGCAGCGGGCGATTGGATTCGGGTAGGCAGGCGCCGCTACTACCGACTTGAGGAGTGAGAACGTGTTAGCCCAGGAAGAAGAACAACTCGGTTGGAAAAACATCGCTAGTGGGCACCTCGAACATGCCGAGTCTCATTTTCGGCGCGCTTTAGAGCTGGACCCTTTTCGGGCCGACGCATTAAATGGATTGGGAACAGTCTATTTGGAATGGGGGGAGTTGGCCCAAGCACTGGAATTATTTCAGATGGCTATTGCCCAGGCTGAATTGGGACTGCCCCGCAAGAAGCGGCACACTGGGTGGGAAGACGAATCCGTCCGACCATATTTGAGAGGACTTCACCACTTGGCCATGACTTTAAGCCGGTTGGAGTATTGGGACGGCGTGCGCGAAGCGTTGGAAGAATTGTTGGCTTGGGATCCCGCGGGAATGGGTGGGGCGGTGTTTTCTTTGCTTGGACACGCCTTACATCGTTGCGGAAAATTGCCCGAGGCGTTGCATGCCTATCGTGAAGCATCAGAAAGTGCCGAAGTGCAATATAGTATTGGATTAATATATTTTGAAAGCAACCGCGCCAAAGAAGCGGAGAAAGCTTGGCGTCGGGCTATCGGACAATTGCCGGATGTAGTTCCCTTGGTGCGCTATTACCCAGTGGTGCAGCCCATCAATGGAGCCAGTGACTCTGACTTTGGGCGAGCAGCGCGATATGTGGGATTGCAACGGGACTTATGGACTGATGGCGCACGGGAAGCGCTAGGACGGGTGGCTGACAGTCTGGGGGCATGACGCATGTGGCATGTGGCAATCATCGGTGCGGGCGCCATTGGCAGTCCCCTGGCATTTGGCCTTTCGCAGCGTCCGGAATCGGGAGAAGTTACCATCATAGACGGTGACCAGGTTCAGTTGTCCAACTTAGCCCGTCAACCTTGGTACGAGGCACAAGACGTAGGACAGGGGAAAGCGGCGTTATTGGCCCGGCGTTTGCAACCTGATGTTGCGCCTGTTCGGCTTCAGGCTGTGCCGCACATGCTGACCGAAGACAATGTTGATGGGTTGTTATCTTCAGCAGATTTGGTTATGGATGCGACAGATAACTGGGAGACGCGTCTTATCATTCAAGATTGGGCGGCCCGCCACCACCGACCTTGGATTTTCAACAGCGCGGTGCGTTTGGAGGGAATGAGCACCTGTTTGGCACCAGGGGGGCCATGTTTAAAATGCTGGTTTGGTGCCACGACGTCGGAAGGGCCGCGATGTTTTGAAGCGGGGGTTTTGGGTTCGGTGACCCTGGCGGTGGCCGGCCAAGCGCTTAGGCTGTTTGACCAATGGTTGAAGGTCCCTGGGCAGCCGAGTGCGCTGTGGCTGGTTGACGGACTGGCAGGAAAATTTCGAGCCATTAACCCGGGCTCATTGAGGTGCCATCACTATGGAATTGGATGATGCAACTCTAGAACGCTATGCAAGACAAGTTTTGGTGGAAGAAATTGGCTATGAAGGTCAGTGCCTTATTTTGCAGAGTACATTGTCCATTGGGGGCCAGGAGAGTCCCTGGCGTTCTCTCCTGGTTCGCTATGTCCGTGCGTTTGGATTTCAAGTCGTGGTGAGCGACCTGTCTCAACCGCATCTGGTTGTGGAAGGGGGGCAGTATCAAGACGTTATCGAGCTAGCAACGGAGCCTGGCCTGATTATGATGGAAATGGGGCGGATTTTAACCAGATTGGCGTTAAGAGCGGCCCAAGGTGCTTTAGTCGGCGAAAAAGGGAGGGAAGCGTAAATGCGGGAACTCACGGTGGCATTGGTTCAGATGAACAGTGTAGTGGGTGATGTAGGCGGCAATTTAGCCAAAATGAGTGCCCACCTGGCCGAGTCACGTCGGTTGGGGGCGCAGTTGGTTGTGTTTCCGGAGATGGCATTGGCTGGCTACCCGCCAGAGGATTTGTTGTTTCGCCCCTCATTTTTAGCTGACCTCGCCGCGGCTAATCGCATACTGGTGGAACAAACTGCAGGCATCATAGCGGTTTGGGGATATGCCTACGCTGAAGAAGCGCTATACAATGCGGCGGTAATAGCGGCTCAAGGAAATCTGGTCGGCAGAGTGCACAAACACCATCTGCCCAATTACGGAGTGTTTGATGAAGAACGGTATTTTTCGCCGGGACAAAGTACGGCTATCATTGAGTGGGAAGATTGGAAACTCGGTGTTTCAGTGTGTGAAGATCTTTGGTATCCCGATGGGCCGTACTTGGTTCAGGCCCGGCATGGCGCCAATCTTTTGGTAAACATCAGCGCTTCGCCCTATTCCCGCGGCAAGCAGCGCATGCGTGAACAAATGATGGCGACGCGTGCCGATGATGCGGCAGCCTATCTATTGTGGACCAATTTGGTAGGAGCTCAGGATGAGTTGGTTTTTGATGGCCAAAGCACGATATTTTCTCCTACCGGACAGGTGCTGGCGCGGGCCGAGGCTTTTCAGGAAGATGTTTTGTGGATGACATTGACCAGAACTCCCAGCCAGCACCGCCGCTGGATTGACCCTCGGTGGCGTCTGGGCACCGTAGAAGAATCTGTGGTGCATTGGGCAGTACCTGGTGTGTTGGGACATCGAGAGGCAGGTATGGCGGAAACCACGAAAATTGTGTGTCCGCTATCCGACGAAGAGTCTTTGTATCTGGCGTTGGTGTTGGGGGTGCGCGATTATGTGGCCAAAAACCGTTTTGGCGATGTGGTGATAGGCCTGTCCGGCGGAATTGATTCGGCGCTGACTGCGTGCATCGCGGTCGACGCCTTGGGCAGTCACAAAGTGCGCGGAGTCCTGATGCCTTCCCCTATTACATCCAATACCAGCCGGCAAGACGCCCTCGATTTAGCCCACAATCTGGGAATCGCCACCCTGGAGCTGCCGATTGGTCAAATTATGAAGCAATTTTTATCGGTGCTCGAAGCGCCTTTTGAACAGCGGGCGGTCGACCTCACTGAGGAAAACCTGCAGGCGCGAATTCGTGGAACGCTGCTGATGGCGCTGTCCAATAAAATGGGGTGGCTGGTCTTAACCACTGGGAACAAGAGTGAAATGGCGACTGGGTATAGTACCCTTTATGGTGATATGGCTGGTGGATTTGCCGTGTTAAAGGATGTGCTGAAAACCGATGTGTTTCGGTTGTCGAGATGGGTGAATTCAGCTGAGGAGCGCATTCCTGCCAACGTACTGACAAAGCCACCATCAGCTGAATTGCGGCCGGACCAAAAAGATGAGGACAGTCTTCCTCCCTATGCGATACTGGATAAGATTTTGGAAGGCTATATTGAAGATGATTTGACCGCCGACGAATTGGTGCGCGGAGGACTTCCATTCGATGCGGTAGACTTGACCTTGAAGTTGGTGAATCGTAACGAATATAAAAGACGGCAAGCGCCGGTCGGGATAAAGGTTACCCCGCGCGCTTTTGGCCGCGATCGGCGGATGCCCATTACGGGGCGGTTTTAAATACAGGCAAGGGGGCTATAAGGTGTCGGGCCATTCAAAGTGGGCTAATATTAAAAGAAAGAAAGCCAAAGTTGACGCGGTTAAAGGCAATGTATTTTCACGGCTGACGAAAGAAATTATGGCAGCAGCCAAACGCGGGGGTGGTAATCCAGACCATAACTTCAAGTTGCGCCTGGCCATCCAAAAGGCCAAAGAGAACAACCTGCCGCAATCCAACATTGACCGGGCCATTCGTCGGGCGACAGGACAGGAAGAAGGCGTTAACTATGAAGAAATTGTCTATGAGGGATATGGCCCAAGTGGGGTGGCAGTATATCTGCAAATTCTTACTGATAACCGGAATCGTACAGCAGGAGAAATACGGCACATCTTTTCTCGGCATGGCGGCTCTTTGGGAGAGACCGGGTGCGTGGCATGGATGTTTGAGGCCAAAGGGCGCATGATCCTAGGGCCGACCTCTCTGTCCGAGGAGGAATTGCTGGATATTGCGATTGAGGCCGGGGCCGATGACATGCGGCTAGAGGATGACGAATATCAAGTGCTGACGGCACCCGATATACTGGACCAGGTGCGCGAAGCCTTTGAACAGCGGGGAATTTTGGCTAATGAGGTGGAATTGGTACGGTTGCCCAAAACACTAACCGCAGTTGGCCCAGAAGATGCGTCGCAATTAGTGGTTTTATTGGAACTTTTGGAGGACCATGATGATGTGGAAAAAGTTTTCTTTAATGGGGAATTTCCCGAAGGATTTGGCGAGGATTAGCGCCTTTGGTAGCCTGGCCGGCTAATAGCGGAGCCACCGGATTGGTGGATACATAGTCCGCGTGTTGTATTGTCAATCCGTTAGCGGTGATGGCATCGAGAACGTCGCGGGTTAGATGGCACCCGCCGTTGAGGCGGGTCCAGACGGGATCTAGGATTGTCTGGATCTGGGATGCCCACTGTGCGGGATGACGGCCATGCTCTAAGAATAAAAATTGGCCTCCTGGTTTTAACACGCGGTGGAACTCTTTTAGCGCGGCGTTCAAGTTTTGTACTGAACACAGCACCAAGCTCGACAAAATGGTATCGTAGGTGTTGTCGCTGGCTTGAATACGTTCCGCCGGCGTGGCCAGTAAGGGGAGATTGGGATAGCGTGCGTGTAAATGCGCGATGAAGGTTGGATCAGGTTCTAATAATACAACGTCTCGGGTGGCTTTCAAAACCAGATCCACATCAAGCCCACTTCCTGCTCCTGCAATAAGGGTAAGCCCTTGCGCCATTGTCGATTGAACCTGCCTGGCCGGTCCCACCAGCCTGTTGAGTAGTGATCCCGCTATCAAATAGAATCGGGAAAACGCTGGATGGGCCCGGAAGTCCGAATCGCCGGTCGATGACATGGCGTTGATTCCCCCCCCCCAAAAAGAGACATCGCGGCATGCAAGGAGAAACTCCTCATGATGTCGTATATGGTTAAGAGTAACATAGATGGGGATTGGGCTGGTAATCCGATACGGCGGTTCTCATCATCTCGCATTTCAATGGCGCCGAGGAGGGTGGCAATGCGGATTTTGGGTGTTGACCCAGGCACCGCCATATGTGGATGGGGCATCGTGGATCGTCTAGGCTCCACGACTAAACCGGTAGCGTTTGGAGCTATCCGGACCTCGTCTGGGGTGCCGATGGAAAAGAGGTTGCTTCATATATTTGAAAGTTTATCGGCATTGATCGGAGAGCATCAGCCAGATTATGCCGCGGTGGAAAGACTCTACTTTGGTCAAAACAGCGCTACGGCACTGGCAGTGGGACAAGCGCGCGGAGTCGTTCTATTAGCACTGGCGCAAAGAGGGTTGACTTTGGTCGAAATGACGCCCAATGAGGTAAAGCAAACGGTGACTGGATATGGTATGGCATCCAAAGCACAGATGCAGGCGATGGTGCAGAGACTTTTGAGTCTGAGCAAAAAGCCTACCCCGGACGATGCCGCCGATGCCTTGGCGATTGCCCTGACCGGGATAGAATACATCCGGTTTAAAGGAGTTATTCATGATCGTTGAATTGCGTGGACGTTTGATTGCCAAGGATCTGGAGAGCTGTGTCATTGATGTGGGCGGAGTAGGCTATGGAGTGGAAATGTCCAGGTTAAGCCTAGAGCAATTGGGCGAACTGGATGTGCTTGTTCATGTCTATACTCACTTGGTGATTCGTGAAGATGCATGGCGTCTGATAGGCTTTATTTCACGGGCTGAACGGCAATGTTTTGTTGATATGCTGGCTGTCTCTGGCGTGGGCACCAAAGGCGCTTTGGCTCTATTAGGGCACCTAGGTGTCGATGGCGTGCGCGAAGCGGTGGTATTGGGACAATGGAAGACCTTGAAAGAAGCCCCCGGCATTGGCGCTAAGTTGGCGCAGCGAATACAATTGGAATTATCCACCAAATGGGCGACCGTTCCTCAAAGTGAGGGCTTGACCTCCAAACACAATGGATCGGGCGCGCTGTTGTCCGATGAGGTGCTCTCGGGCCTGGTCGGTCTAGGATATAGCCTAGACGAAGCGCGGGCTGCATGTGATCAAATCTCTAAGGATGTTGAGGATCCCGGACAGCGGCTGCGCGCGGCACTTAAGTTGTTGGACCGAACAAAGGGGGCACGCCTCCATGGCGGATGAACGGATTGTAAGTCCAGGCAACGACAGCGGCGGCGACCGGGATGGGCACTTGCGCCCGCAGTCTCTTTCGGATTATGTGGGACAAGAGTCAGTCAAGGAGCGTCTCAACATTTTTATTCAGGCGGCATTGGCGCGCCGGGATGCATTGGACCATGTCTTGCTGTACGGTCCGCCTGGGCTTGGAAAAACGACTTTAGCCCACATTATTGCCAATGAGCTTGGAGTAGATATTCGTTTTACCTCCGGACCGGCGATCGACCGGCCGGGAGATTTGGCATCGATTTTAACCAATCTTGAAGACCGTGAAGTGCTTTTCATTGATGAAATACATCGCTTGTCACGGCCAGTCGAAGAGGTGCTGTATCCTGCCATGGAAGACTTTGCCTTGGATTTAATTTTAGGCAAGGGGCCCGGTGCGCGGTCCGTACGATTGGATTTGCCGCACTTTACATTGATTGGGGCCACGACTCGGGCTGGAATGTTGACCGCACCCTTACGAGACCGGTTTGGAGTCATTACGCACTTGGATTTTTATTCTGCACAAGACTTGACAAGGATTGTGCGGAGATCCGCCCATGTTCTGGGGGTTGAAGTGGCAGAAGATGCAGCATATGAAATTGCGCGCCGTAGTCGCGGCACACCACGCATCGCCAATCGCTTGCTGCGCCGTTTGAGGGATTATGCTGAGGTTCGGGGCGATGGAATTGTCTCGTTATTGGTGGCTATGGAAGGTCTGCAACTGCTGGAAGTGGACCCCCAGGGACTAGATGCCGTCGATCGCCGAATTTTGCTGGCTATCGTAGAGCGGTACGGTGGAGGCCCGGTGGGATTGGAAACCTTGGCGGCCGGAGTGGGTGAGGAAGCAGGAACTATTGAAGATGTCTACGAACCCTATTTATTGCAACAGGGATACCTTCAACGGACCCCGAGAGGGAGAATCTTAGCCTCGCGCGGATATCAAATGCTGGGATTGCCGTTGCCGACTACCCAAAGCACCTGGACTCAAGAACATTTTGAGCCGGAAGACCCTTTGTAACCCCCTATACTGAGTCTGTGGATACGAATTAGTTAGAAGCGAGGTGAACCGATTGGGCCTTCGTTTCGGGAAAGAGGCCACTAAAGCGCCGATACTATTGCGGCAAGCTCAGTCTGGGGATGCCGCGGCACGCGACCAACTGATTCGGGATTTTTCGCCATTTATTCTTAAGACCGCGAGTCAAAGTGTGGGACGTTTTTTGCATCCTGGTACGGATGAGGAAATTAGTGTGGCCTATCTGGCGTTTAATGAAGCGATAACGTGCTATGACCAAGACAAAGGAGGCGCTTTTTTAGGCTTCGCCCATACGGTGATAAAGCGTAGAATTTTAGACTATCAGCGTCGGGAAAGGCGGTCACTGGAGGTTCCCTTAAGCTCGCTGGAAGTACAAGATGCGCAGGGCGAGCATGCCATACCGGCTTTGGAAGTCATAGCTAAAGCGGCCTGGCTGATACGGGGCGATGAAGAAAACCGTCGGTTGGAAATAGCGGAGTATTCATCGATATTAAAGGCTCACGGCTTAAGTTTGGCGGAATTGCCCCAAGTCTCGCCCAAACACCAGGATGCTCGACGGGGGGCTATTCGGATTGGACGTGTGATTGCTGAAAATCCCGACTACCGGGCGCATGTACTAGCGCGTTCGGGATTGCCAGTGAGCACGTTGATGAAACAAGAGGGTTTCAGTCGCAAGGTATTAGAACGGCACCGTAAGTATATTTTGGCGGTTGCGCTGTTATTGATGCATGATCTGCCTTATTTGCATGAATATTTGTTGGAACGATAAAGAGGTGGAACAACCGATGCGAGATCGGGCGGTTATATTAGCAATCCAGAGAAATCGGGCCACAGTGATGCTGCCGGGCGGTGAATTCCGGACCATTTCGGTTAAGAACCAAGCCATAGGGATTGGGCAGGAAATTTGGTTGCCGCCTGCCCGGCGCCACATATGGGGGACAGGTATGGCCACGCTTACGGCGGCTGTGCTGGCGGTGTTTTTACTGTTCTCGCAGGCTTTGTCCCCAGTGGTTCCGACTGCAATCGGAATTGTAAGCGTCGACATCAATCCGAGCATTAATTTGGTGGTAGGACCGAACGCCAGAGTGTTGGCCGCCACCGGATTTGATCAGGCCGGCAAATATATTCTGAGCCAATTTAATCCCACTACTGAACCCGTGGCTACCGTGGTAGTGCATATTACAGCTTTGGCTGTGGCCGACCATTATGTCAATCGCAATGCGGCCGTGGTGGTTATCGGAGGCGTATTCAACCAAACCACGCCAGCTTGGTTCTCAGCTGTGGTACGGCAGGAAAAAAATGCGGTTCACCTTCATCGATGGCCACTTACGGTTGCGCTTGTCGATAAAAGCGGGCACCGTTTAGTCACTCCCATGAGCCATATGGCTATGTCAGTAGGTCGTTACTTGCTTTGGCAAAACGACAAGGCCAGCCACCCAGACTGGTCACGTGGCACCGCGCAATCGATTGGGGTTGACCAACTTTTGCACAATGAATCCTCAGTCACCGGACATTCGGGAGCGGAGCCGGCCTCGGGCATTGGGACATCGCATTCTTCAAATGCGGTGCAGACGCATCATCATAGCGCAACCACGGATTCTCCAGGTCTGAACTCATTGCCTGCAGCAACTTCCCATGCGTCTGCCCCAAAAAGAGCCGATAGGACGCCCTTTAGCGAGGAGACCCCGCGAACCAAATCGCCCCAAAAAATTTGACATTGCCGAGTCTGCGGCTATAAAGTGAAGCAGGAATTTTGGACTTGGATCCCGAAGTCCCTGTGAAATGTGGGGAAAAAACCGTTTAGTGAATCACCCCCATGCCAGGGGTTCCATTTCCCGTATTGGCCAGACTGAGAAATCTTTTTTCAAGGGAGAGATTTTGTACGCATAAAGGGACAAGTAGTATTTACTGGGTGTTTTTTATCGTCATTATTGGCATGACGATATGGATGTTCATGCAGCAATCGCGGCAACAGAAAAAGCGGCAAAAACTTCAGGCGGACCTGCATGTGGGCGAGGAGGTCTACACCGTAGGAGGGCTTATCGGAACGGTGGTCTCCGTAGACAATAACAAACTCACACTCAAATTGTCGGATAACGTGGTAGTGCCGGTGTTGCGTTCGGCGATTGGGGGCAAATACCAACGGCCATAGACTAGAACGCTCTATCGTTCTTGGATAGGTCCTGGTTTGACCTGGCATTGTGCTATAATTACGAACGGACAACTTGGAAATCTCTAGGGAGGCGCGTACAGTGGCGGATACGTCACTTAACCCATATTTGCGGGCGCAACAAGGATTCAAGGAAGCCGTGGACACCTTGGGCTTGGAACCTGCGGTCTACGAAATTTTAAAGCAACCTTTGCGATCGTTTGAAGTAGCAGTGCCGTTTGTGAGAGACGACGGAACCGTGCAAGTGTTTACCGGATATCGGGTACAACATAATGATGCTTTAGGCCCCACTAAAGGGGGATTGCGATTTCATTCCGACGTCAATATGGATGAAGTCAAGGCTCTGTCGATGTGGATGAGTGTGAAATGCGCATTGCTCAACTTGCCCTATGGGGGCGGCAAGGGAGGCATTGCCTGCGACGTCGATCAACTGTCAGAGAGAGAAATTGAACGGCTGAGCCGGGAGTATATTCGCGCGGTAAGTCTCGTGATTGGCCCTGACAAGGATATTCCTGCTCCTGATGTGTCAACCAATCCCCAGATTATGGCATGGATGGTGGACGAGTATTCCCGTATTCGCGGTGAAAACACTTTTGGTTTGATTACCGGAAAGCCCTTGGTTATCGGAGGCTCCGAAGGCCGGGTAGCAGCGACAGGACGTGGCTTGGTATTCGCGACCAGACAACTAGCCACCGAATTGGGTATTGATTTCAGCAAGAGTCGGATAGCCATTCAAGGATTCGGCAATGTGGGCTCGGTTGCGGCTGAGATTTCAACGCACTTGGGCGCTATTGTGGTAGCGGTTTCCGATAAAGACGGGGGTCTATACAATCCGGCTGGCATCAATTTGGCCGAACTCCTAGAATATAAGCGTGTCAACCGAAACCTCAAGGGCTATCCTCATGCGGAACCGATTAGCAACCAGGAATTGTTGGAACTGCCGGTGGACATTTTATTTCCCGCGGCCCTAGAGAATCAAATTACCGCAGACAATGCCCACAATATCCGGGCTCGCATCGTGGGTGAAGGGGCAAATGGTCCTACCACTCCTGAAGCAGATCGGATTCTGTTTGATAAAGGAGTAATGGTAATCCCCGATGTTTTGGGCAACGCCGGAGGGGTTACCGTTTCCTATTTCGAATGGGTGCAAAATCAGACAAGATTTTATTGGAGTGAGGCTGAGGTGAATCAGCGGCTTGAGGAATATATGTCGCGCGCCATGGCCGAAATGCATACCATGCATGAACGATTCGGCGTGACGTTGCGCAAGGCCGCTTACTTGGTGGCAACCGAGCGCATTGCGCAGGCTATGCGAGTGCGGGGTTGGCTTCGCTAGAACGTGTGTGCAGCTTAAAGGAGGTATTAGGGTGGCTGACCCGCAAGATGAGTTGCTTAGGGCTTATCGAGACTGGGAAACAACGGTCCTAAAACCTTTTTCCAGCAAAGGCAAAGCACAACAATCCACTTTTGAAACAATTTCGGAAATCCCAGTCGAGGCGTTATACACTCCTCTCGACTGGGATCCTAGCCAATATGTCCCCAAATTAGGGTTCCCCGGGGTCTATCCATACACTCGTGGCATCTACCCTACGATGTATCGGGGACGTCTTTGGACAATGCGCCAATATGCGGGATTTGGCACCGCGGAGGAATCCAATCAGCGCTATCGATACTTGTTAGATCAGGGGCAAACTGGTCTGTCGGTTGCTTTTGACTTGCCTACGCAAATGGGCTATGATTCCGACGACCCAGTGGCCGATGGAGAAGTGGGCAAAGTAGGGGTGGCCATTGACTCGCTGGCCGACATGGAAATTCTCTTGGCTGAGATTCCCTTGGATCGGGTTTCGGTATCGATGACGATTAATGCGCCGGCCGCGATTTTATTGTTGATGGTAGTGGCTGTAGCTCAAAAACAACAAGTTTCCCTATCGAAACTTTCAGGAACCATTCAAAATGACATCTTGAAGGAATATGCTGCGCGGGGCACTTATATTTTCCCTCCCAAACCTTCGATGCGACTTATTACAGACACTTTTCAATGGTGTGCAAAAAACCTGCCGAGTTGGAATACCATTAGCATTTCAGGGTATCATATCCGGGAAGCTGGCTCGACCGCAGCCCAAGAAATTGCGTTTACTCTAGCCAACGGCATAGCGTATGTCAAAGCAGCTATCGCTGCTGGATTGCATGTCGATTCATTTGCTCCCCGACTGTCATTCTTTTTTAACGCGCATTCGGATTTCTTTGAAGAGGTGGCAAAGTTTCGTGCAGCGCGCCGTTTGTGGGCCGACATCATGAAACAGCGATTTCAGGCGCAGGATCCTCGCTCTTGGCAGCTGCGCTTTCACACCCAGACTGCAGGTTCTACGCTAACGGCTCAACAGCCTGACAATAATGTGGTGCGGGTGACGCTGCAGGCGCTGTCAGCAGTATTGGGCGGCACGCAATCGTTACATACCAATTCGAAGGATGAAGCTTTGGCTCTGCCCACTGAGGCATCGGCTCGATTGGCCCTTAGAACCCAACAGGTTATTGCTTATGAAAGTGGAGTGGCCATTACCGCGGACCCGCTAGGCGGTTCTTATTATGTAGAAACCCTGACGGACCATCTCGAAAATGCAGCGCGACAATATTTGCAACGTATCGATGATATGGGCGGCGCCGTGGAAGCTATCGAACAAGGATATGTGCAGCGCGAGATTCAAGAAGCAGCCTGGCGTTTTCAGCAAAAAGTGGAAAGAAACCAACAAACCATTGTAGGAGTCAATCGATTTGTTGTCGACGAAGAGGCCAATCGGGATTTGCTTCGGGTCGATGCCGAGCTGCAAAAACGCCAAATGGCCAAAGTGGCCAGTGTCAGGGCAGGGCGTGACCAGGCTGCAGTAGAAGCCGCGTTAGCTTGGTTAGATCGCGCAGCAGGCGGTCGTCAGGAAAATTTGTTGGACCCGTTGCTGGCGGCGGTCCAGGCCTATGCTACACTAGGCGAAATGGTGCGAGTGCTAAAGGGACACTTTGGGAAGTATCATCCACCCTCAGTGTTGTAGAAAGGCAGGCCGACGATGAAGCTAGACCATCTGGGGGTGGCGGTGCGAAAACTTGAGGATGCCATCCTGGTTTATCAGACATTAGGGTTGACGGTAAGCCATGAAGAAGAAGTGATAAAAGACCAGGTGAGGGTGGCCTTTATTCCTTTTGACGGGGGACGTTTTGAACTGTTAGAGCCGACGGCTGCATCCTCACCCATCATGAAGTTTTTAGAGCGCCGTGGCCCTGGCTTGCATCATGTGGCGCTCGCGGTACCGGATATTCACCATGTTTTAGCGGATTTGAAACATAAAGGTGTGCGACTCATTGACGCTGAGCCTAGACCGGGAGCGGACAAGTCATTAGTCGCCTTTGTGCATCCCGAGGCCACTGGGGGTGTCCTGTTGGAATTGGTGCAGCATGAGGAGGATTTTGGTGAGTAATGCTCCGCTTGACGAGATGAAACGACGCCAAGCCGAAGTCGAGGCGATGGGCGGAAAAAATCGTATCGAACGGCAGCACCAATTGGGGAAACTGAGTGCGCGAGAACGCATTGAGACCTTATTGGATCCTGAGACCTTTGAGGAAATCGGGGCGCACGTTCGGCATCGCGGGACGCTGTTTGGAATGGACCAGGCTTTGGCCCCGGCGGATGGCGTAGTAACCGGTTATGGCAGAATCGATGACCGGCTGGTCTATGTGTTTGCACAAGATTTTACCGTATTGGGCGGATCGCTTGGCGAAATGCACGCTGCTAAAATCCAACGAGTGCAAGATTTGGCATTAAAAGCCGGGGCTCCCATCATTGGACTTAATGATTCCGGGGGAGCACGCATTCAGGAAGGTGTGGATGCGTTAAACGGCTATGGAGAGATTTTCAAACGCAACACGTGGGCTTCTGGGGTGATACCTCAGATTACCGTCATCATGGGACCAAGCGCCGGTGGTGCGGTCTATTCGCCAGCGCTTACCGATCTCATCATCATGGTTAAACACACGGGACAAATGTTCATCACGGGTCCTCAAGTCATCAAGACGGTGACTGGGGAAACGGTAACCGCGGAGGAATTAGGAGGCGCAGTAGCGCAAATCCGGCGATCTGGGGTCGCCCATTTGGCGGCTGAAAATGACTCCGAAGCCCTAGCTTGGGTGCGTAAATTTTTGGCATACGTTCCCAATAACAATATGGAAGATCCGCCCGTGGGGGAAATTCAGGATCCGTTGGATCGTGTGGAATTGTCGTTGCGCCACTTAGTGCCACAGGATCCCAACAAGCCTTATGATGTAAAGATCGCTATCGAGGCAATGCTGGACACCGGCAGTTTTTTTGAACTGCAAAAGGGTTTTGCAGATAATCTGGTGATTGGCTTGGGGCGTTTAGGGGGACGGTCGGTCGGAGTAGTAGCTAATCAACCGCGCGTTTTGGCGGGGACCATTGACATTAATGCATCGACAAAGTTGGCACGATTTGTGAGATTTTGCGATGCCTTTAACATTGCGGTGATTACCTTGGTTGACACTCCGGGATACTTGCCAGGCACCGCACAAGAGTTTGGAGGCATCATACGCCATGGCGCTAAAGTGCTTTATGCCTATGCCGAGGCCACCGTTCCCAAGGTGACGATCATATTGCGCAAGGCATATGGAGGAGCCTACTTGGCCATGTGCAGCCGATCCTTAGGGGCCGATCTTACGATGGCTTGGCCAACCGCTGAGATTGCGGTTATGGGGCCGGATGGGGCCGCCAACATTATCTTTAAGGACCAGATTGCGCATTCGCCAGACCCTGACGCGGCCCGGCGCAAGAAGTCCCTAGAGTATCGGGAACGTTTTGCCAATCCGTACATTGCGGCACAGCACGGCTATATTGATGCCGTAATTGATCCCGCTGAGACGCGTGCTCATCTAGCTCGTGCGCTGATGAGCCTATTTAATAAAAAGGAGGACCGGCCGCGCAAGCGGCACGGCAATATCCCGTTATGAATCCAGATAAACAAAATGAAGAAGTGTTGGATC
>JAJYHT010000048.1 GCA_021784595.1 Bacillota bacterium
GGTCTGTTACGGAAGCCTTGGAAATGGTTTTGGGGATAATCGGGCGGATACTTAGCTCGTGGTTTCAATGATGGGTGGTGAGGGGAGTTCTTGCAGTTAAATAACGGGGATCGCCCAAAAGATGGATTGGATGATCCCCGTGTTTTTCTTCAAGAAGTAGCTTGCACTGGTTGAGCAGAAGTGGAAATCTTACGCATGGTACTCTGTAAAATAAGCAGGAACACGGCTGATAGGATTAAACCGCCAATCATAAAGAGAAATCCGCCAGTAAACGAATGAGACACGGTGACGATAATGCCCACAACAATCGGAGCAAAGAATCCGCCGATTTGTCCGCCGAAGTTGACGAACCCCGTAAAGGTTCCCCTTAGACTGTCCGGAATGAGATCCAAAGGAATGGCCCAGATAGGACCAAAGCCGCCAAACAGAAAGAATGCGGCCACTGAGAGGCCGAACACGCTGCCGCTTACGGTACTTGCGTTATAGGCCACATAGAGAAAGATGCCGGATACGAGGTAACTTACAGCGACCAAAGCTGCTTTGAAGTTGCTAAGCCGATTGCCCAGCCACCCAATGATGAGTAATCCGAAGAAGCCAACCACGTATGGTATGGAGGCGTCGAACCCGAGTTTTGCTAAATCTATATGACGGCTGAGAGCCAGATAACTGGGCATCCATCCTAGATATCCCCAGAAGGCGACGTTGAAAAAGAGATACGCTAAAAAGATCAGCCAAATTCCAGGTTGCGACATGACTGCTCCCCAATTGGCCGGTTTTCCTGTTCTGGTGCGTACTTCGGTGTGCACGATCCCGTCTTTTGGCTTAGAGGGAATAAGAAAGTAAATCAAAATGGCCATAACAATGCCGGGAATCGTAAACCATAAAAATAGCCCGCGCCATCCTGCGACACCCAGAAGCCAGGTCGAAACAGGAGCCACAAAGGCCGGTCCTAAGGCAATGGCCGTGAGAAACAAACCATTAGCGGAGGATCGTTCTTTAGAGGTAAAGAAATCGCCAATTAATTTAAATTGAGCACCATTCTCGAGTCCTTCCCCAACTCCAAACAGAACACGAACAAGGATCAATATCCCGGCGCCAAAGGCAAGTCCGGTGAATCCGGTGAATATTGACCACCACACAAGTGATACAACCAAGAGGGGGCGTGAGCCGAATTTATCGGCCAACCATCCTCCTGGAATTTGTAGGATAGCGTATCCGAAAGTAAAAGCCGATAGCACTACGCCGAATAGCGCCGGACTCATGTGGAGCGCTTTCATCATGGTGGGCCCTGCAACTGAAATGTTTATGCGGTCCAAATACGCAACAAACATCATAAGCCATATCAAAACAAGCATCGACCACTTTTTATTCATGCGCAATGACTCCTTTCCTATTAGAGGAAAACAACCCCGATAAATAATAGAATTCCATGATGCGGAACAGATTTGTTTGATTTATGGAGTTATTATCCGGTTTCGGTTATACTCTTACTTGTGGTATCAGTCAAGCAAATCCGAATTATTAAGTATATTCTGTCTATTATCATAGAGGAGTGATACTTCTGAATGCCGAGACAACCCCAGAAGGGACCGTGCAAGTAATTTTCCGCATGGGTAGACTGCTTGATGTTTTGACTCGCAAAACTCCCGCCAACCTTAAGGAACTTAGCGATACGGCAAAGCTTCCTAAAACCACCGTATACCGCATAATGCGTTCACTGGAAGGTGAAAATATTGTCGTAAAAACTCCTCAAGGGTTCCTTTTGGGACCTCGATTAACGCAGTGGCAGCCACCAATTGATGTGTTTAGCCGTCTGAAAGAAATCACCCGGCCTTTGCTTCACCATATTGCAGAACGTTCCGGGGAGACTGCCAGCCTCTTTGCACGCATCCCGGGCGCCCGCCAGTGTCTGGCGGTGGTGCAGAGTTCTCAGGTTATTCGGCATGTGTTGGAGCCCGGAGACTTGTTCCCGTTAGGGATCGGAGCCGGCGGAAAACTCTTAATCAGCCATCTATCAAAAACAGAGCGCAACCGGGCGCTAGCCGCGACTGTTGTTAGATTTCCCGATGTCGAGATTCAATATAGTACGTTGGATGCAGAATTAGATGCAATGCGCCTGGTCGGGCATGCGGCGTCTCTAGAAGAACGAGAGGCGGGGTTGGCTTCGGTCTCCTGGCTTATTCCTGGTCTGCCAGCAATGTGTTTGACGATTTCTGGGCCTTCGACACGGTTTGACCAGGATAGTTTGGGTAGATTTATTGATCTGCTGCGCGATGCAGTAGGTCGTCTGGATCAAGACTTGCTTGGGTTCCAGGATGTTGTGGAAGGGGGCTATGCCCATTAAAGCAGGACCATTGGAAAACATTGTGGTGTTAGAACTCGGCTCCCTGATTGCGGCACCTTTTGCTTCTAGGCTCTTAGCGGACTTTGGTGCCCGCGTTATTAAGGTGGAACCGCTGGGCGGAGATCCCCTCAGGCAATGGGGAGTGCAGCATGAGGAACTGAAGACCTCATACTGGTCTTTGGTGCAGTCCCGCAATAAGGAACTTCTGGCCATCGATCTGCGAAAACCTCAAGGGGCTTCTCTGGTCGGTGAACTCGCTAAAGCAGCTGATATCGTGATTGAAAACTTTCGTCCGGGCCGTCTGAAGGAATGGGGGATTGGATACGAACAGTTAAAAGAGAAAAACCCCAATCTTATCATGGTTAGTATTTCGGGATATGGCCAATCCGGGCCGTATCGTGACCGGCCTGGGTTTGGCAACATCGCCGAATCTATGGGTGGTCTCAGGGCGGTGACGGGATATCCTGATGGGGAGCCCTTGCGGGTGGGGGTGAGTTTAGGAGACCAAGTGGCCTCGTTATATGCAGTCATTGGGGCCCTATTGGCATTGTGGAATAGAAAGAATGGGGGGGCGGGCAATCATGTGGATGTGGCCCTGACGGAAGCGGTTTTTAGTCTTACTGAAGCAGCGTTGACGGAGTATGCCGTGGCAGGAATTGTGCCAGAACGAACGGGCAATCGTTTGCATCGGGCTGCCCCGTCTGGGGTCTATCCCACTCAAGAGGGAGGATGGGTAGCGATTGGCGCTAACAGCGATTCGATTTTTGCGCGATTCGCCCGTGCCATTGACCATTCCGACTGGCTGGACGATTCTAGCCTATGTACCAACGCAGGACGCGTTGACCGGGCTGACTGGTTGGAAGAGCGAATTGCGGAGTGGACGCAGCAACATACGTTAACGGAAATCATGGAGGTGCTGGTTGATGCACAAGTCCCTGCCGGCCCTATTTATACAATCGAAGATATAGCCCAAGATCCACACTTTATTGCGCGTGGCGCAATCACGACAGGTTTGGTGACGGGTACGGGGGAAGAAATTGTCATGCCGGGCATTTTTCCGAAATTGCTGGAAAACCCTGGCCACATACGATTTACCCATCCACAAGTGGGCCACGACACGGTGCGTATATTGAGTGATCTGCTTGGTAAATCGCCCGATGAAATTGACGCTCTGCAAAAACGTGGTGTCATCAAATAACAGCAGCCTCACACGCTAAAAGCAGAGCGCTTGCCTAACGCTAAACCGATGGTGAGAGCAATGGTGGGTAGCTTTCGGTAATCAATTCCAGTATCGAAACCGTGCCGTTCAAGGTACGGCAGCAGATCTTCTGCTTTAAGATTGCCGGGAGCGCCCGGTGCAAACGGACAACCGCCCAAACCGCCAATGGCGGTGTCAAAACGTCGAATCCCAGCAGCTATGGCTAGGTCAATGAGGGATTCCAAACCAGTGCCGCTATCATGAAGATGCAGCCCTATGAACATCGGATCCAGAGTGCGGGTGGCGTGTGCGAGAATCTCTTGGAAAATCGCGGGAGTGGCCGCACCAATAGTATCGGCCAGGATTACCGTGTCAACCCCTGCTTCGAGATAAGATTCCAAGACATGGACAACCTCACTTGGCGTGACCTGGCCTTGATAAGGGCAGCCAAATGCGGTCGATATGGCTCCGATTACAGAGCGTCCGCTGGTTTTGGCCTTCACCACCAGAGGTCTTAAAGCAGCCAGACTTTGGTCCGTGGTGCGGTTGATGTTGGCAAGATTATGTGGGTTGCTGGCCGAAACCACAAAAACTAGAGTCTCGGCGTTCGTCGATAAGGCGCGGTCCAATCCCTTTGCGTTAGGCACCAAAACGTGTCGGCGAATGCCGCTAGGTGCTTGCCATTGCGTTAAGAATTGTTCGGCGTCCGCCATTTGAGGCACCCAGTCAGCGCGCATGAACGAGGCGAGTTCAAGATTTACGTATCCGGCGCCGACGAGTAGGTCGGCAATTTGTATTTTGTCGGCTGTTGAAATTACCTCTGGTTGGTCTTGCAGTCCGTCTCGCAGGGTGACGTCCGTAATCTCTATAAATTCCGCCAATGAAATGTCACATCCTCATAAAGTGCATTTGAAGTGCTTATGGATCCATTATATCAGTGGCTAATGGGAAAATTGCGAAACGCGCTCACTCATTGATGATTAGATTCAGCAGCCGATTTAAGTGGGCCTAGGATAATTGTGGTAATCCCCTGGTCCCCCATCGGCCTTGTGGTTGCCAAAGAAGTGCTGCCAGATCAATGGGATGCGGCTTTTCAACCCACCTACCTCAATGTTTTGTCCTGTTTCCTAACCCTTTCACAATCTTTCAAGGTATTTCGCTTCGGTTCCCTCTCGAACGGTCTTTCATTACCGTGACCACGTTAGCGAACCCTACCATGTCTCACAGGGTCTATGCCCGACCAATCCTTCGTTCAGCTTGACGTGCGGTAGTAATGACGTGGGAGCCGGACTCGTATACGGGGTCATTTCACCGAGTGAAAGCCCAACAGGAGGGATACGCCTTCCCACGCCGAGCAACCACCAGTATTCCGACTCCGAGACTGATTCCCAGCCACCTCAGCCATAACCAACTAAGCACCTCTATGATCCCCCTACGGCGCGTAAGGTCCATCAAAAACAGTAGGTGCTATACTAGGTTACTGATTAATTAGCACCGAATCAACGATGATGTCCCACAACCGTCCATTCGCAGATTCGCCCGTGATGCGGCGGAAAAACCCAGTCTTCATGTCTACCCATAGTTGCCAGAAATTCACGCCTTCGCCAATGTCCATGTCTCGATCCCAGTCATCGAGCATCATGGTCTTATATTTGCTCGCCCGATGGCTATCCATTGGGTCGTGACGCCATGATTGCGCCGCGAGAACGTGCACGATCGTATCATCTGCGCCCACGTCATCTGATGAGGGCTGGTATCCGTCGTCAACAAGCAGACTACACGACGCAGCCCACAGCGCCGGGTTTAACCAAGCCCAAAGCTGTGCATTTTCGGCCGGACCAAGATATGGCCGTCCAAATATCAGATCTTCCCCACGGGTGGGTTGAGTCTCCTGCGCAACCGTCACGGATCCGCATTGATAGACAGCGCCGTCACGCCAGAGGGTCCACTCGTCCCCCACACCGACATAGCTTAGCACTCTTCCATTGAACAGTGTTTGGTCGAGACGCCAGTGGTCCGGAGCTTGCCACCATGCCTTGTACTGGTGCACTGTGGAGCGCACGTCCTCAGATCTCAAGAAACGCGGTCGGGCCGGATTGTCGACCACCAGGAAGTCAGCCCTACGTGCAGTTGCGACCAAATGGTCCACTGCGTCCCATGCACACAACATGGCTTGGCGTACCTCATTAATTCCGTTCGACATGGGCGTCACACGTAAACCGGAGGCGGGACGCAGGGCACGTTCATGGTGTTGGGCGCCGCGTCTTGGGGAGAGGAAGAGCCATTGACCCAGAGAAGGCCTCCAGCCGTATATTGGTCATTGACGATTGCGGTGCACCCAATGTATGCCTGCGGGCTTGTGACACTTGTCTTATTGAACACGATTTTCGATTTGTTTCCGTATACCCTGTTTTGTACGTTAATGCCGTCGCCAATATAGAACCAGTATTTCAATATGGCTTGATCCTGCAATTGATTCGCAGCCTCATTGCACGCACCCAAAGCGTGAGCATCAACCTTTAATTCACCGTAGTTGTCGTACCACCAATTGGACCCGTGAGGGTTCCCGGCTGTCACGTCACACTGTAGACTGGGATTGGGAATTAGTGTCGGCGACACGGAACCTAGGGATTGGGCCATGATGGGCGGAGCAATAGCAAACAGGCCTAGAGTCAGCCCAGTTGCTGCGAAGGCCCCAACCAAGCGCCGCATTTTCATAACGAATCAGATCCAGTTCTACCAGATTAATGTAACATTAGGGGTATTCGTAAGCCTCGTATCGATCTCCTGCTAAAAGACGCCAAAAACGTATCGACCGTTATCGACCATTTACGACAGGTTCACACAAATTCTTGGGCGTCTCTAAAAGGCAACGGGTTGTTCACTCCAGAGAGGAATGACCCACGCGAACAGAAACGCAAGTTTGGCACACGCCATCTATGTCGCCATGAAATCTATGATCAGGGGGTTAGCAGTTTTATTCGTCCATCACTTCGACCTCGGTGGCCTCATAGCCGTCCATGGCCGACCACTCAGGCTGCTGGTTCTCAGCGACCCGTGTTTGCGCTGTCCGGACCGCTGCGTCAAAGCTGGGCGCCTCAATGGTAAAGAAGCCTTCAACCGGTCCGGTTCCGGTCAGACAGATGCGAAATTCCGGCACATTCCACACCTCCTATTGTGACGCTTACTCTCCCCGGCGTTTACGGCGGGAAGCGACCCACCTGGCGGATGCGTGGAATGGATTACGCGTGGTCGCTCAACATTGGACCACCGCTACCGAGGCCGACTGGCACGCCTGGATCGCAACGATGACCCGTGTGGACAGAACGCCTCGCCAACTCGCGCGTCAGGTGGAGACCCTGTATCGGTTCTATGCC
>JAJYHT010000090.1 GCA_021784595.1 Bacillota bacterium
GCCACACCTGGCATCCTCGTCGCCTTTGATCCGACCCATGGGGTCTGACAAATAACCCCTGTACATTTGGCACATATTTCCACGGGTTTCATATGGTGGTCTTAGGGGTCCATCCCCCTTGTAAAACGAAAGGAGGTATCGCTTGTGGCCACCATTACGCCTGGCCCGTGTCCGAGCACAGGCTGTCCCCCGCCCACTGAAATTGACTGCATCATCGTGGACAAGGTGTATGATTCTTGCCTCCAAACGGTGAGTCTCAACAACGAGTGCGCCCCTTTAGCGATCACATGTCTCCCGGGCGTCGGAGCAGCCGTATCCTGTACTATCACTAGTACAAGTTGCACCATTGGCGCGTTGACCCCTACTGGCACACCGAACTACGTGAATGTGACAGCCGTGCTCAGTGCCACACTCTCGTACACTGTGTCTCCCGCCACGGGAACGGTGTGCACCGCCACTGAGACGTTTACCACTACCGCAACCGCCACCCTTTATTTGCCTTCCGGTACGACCGCGTCCTGCAATGTTGTCAATTCATCCTGTGCGTGTGTCTTGGTCCCCACGACAACCGGCTCCAATGTGTGCTGCAACCTGAGCCTGTGCGTGCTATTCGAATCTACCGCGACGGTCCAACTGCTGATTCCAACCTACGGGTTTTGTGTGCCTCCGACCTGCACCCCGAGCACCATCACCTGCCCGCCGTCGCCACTATATCCACCGCAGCATGTGTAACCCTTGTCTCCCGCCGCTGCTCTTTCATCGACAGCGGCGGCCTTTTCAGGAGAACTTTGGCACAATAGGACTGCCGATCAATCACGCAATACGGTTTGATGCAGGACGATCCGATCAGATCAATCATGTAATACGATTTTGTCTCGGAATGGTCAGCCCTTCGGGAACAAGAGATCAACCACATAGTCTGCTGTGTCATGCTAAACTAGGAAGCAATCAACGAAAGGGAGGGTGTTTGTGGCCGTTTTCTCACCCGCCGCTGTGGACCATGCCATCTGCCAGGCTATCGCACAACTCCCCGCCGGGTACTGGGACTTTGCTGGCGCGGACACCAAAGAATGGACGCATGGCTATCATACCTATCCAGCCATGATGATCCCACAAGTCGCGCGCCGATTGATTGCCCTCATTCAAGACCAACGTCCGGATATCACCACCCTGTTTGATCCCTTCATGGGCAGTGGTACAAGCTTGGTGGAAGGATTGCTCGCTGGCTTAACGGTCACCGGGTCGGACTTAAATCCATTGTCTCGACTGCTGACCCGGGCTAAAACCACTGCGTGGGATCCTGGGACCCTGCAGGCGCCCATAGCGACTGTCTTTGCGCATGCCGAAGCCCTAAGGGTAAGCGAATCCGACTGGCCGACCTTCGCTAATCTGACATTTTGGTTTAAGCCAGCGGTCATAACCGACCTGGTGCGTCTTCAGCGCACCATTGAAACCGTGGTGCCCGAAGATCTCCAACCGTTCTTTTGGGCCGCGTTCTCTGATACGGTACGCTGGGTCTCGAATAGTCGCAATGCGGAATTTAAACTCTATAGGCTCGACGCGGCGCGTCTAGCGACTTGGAATCCAGACGTCTTTGGTACGTTTGGGAAGGTGTTGACCCGTAACCAAAAGGGCAACGCCCGCCTCGCCACGCGGCGCCCCTTGCCTCCCGTTGCCTTGCATGCCTACAATGCGATGGACTTAAGCGCTCTGCCAGCCTCGTCGTTTGACCTGATGGTCACTTCTCCGCCCTATGGGGATAGCCGGACCACTGTGGCCTATGGGCAATTCTCCCGCTTGTCACTACAGTGGCTGAACCTGCCAGACGCGCCCGATGGCACCCCGTCCAATAAGCTAGACCAAGCGATGCTAGGCGGGCAGGCGACGAAGGGATTGGACCATGCTCTCCCCTCGCCGACGCTTACGAAAGCTCTCAACCGCATTGCCAATCAAGATGCCGACCGCGCGCGCGATGTCCTGGCCTTTTACAACGACCTCGATGTCACGTTGAAGGAGATTGCGCGCGTCATGCGTTCCGGCGGTTACCAATGCTGGGTGGTGGGCAATCGCACCGTGAAAAAGACCCAGCTGATGACGGATGCCATTATCACGGAATTGTCCGCGCGCTACGGTCTGGTGCCGGTGACAGCGTTTACGCGGACCATCCCCAACAAACGTATGCCAAAGGAAAATAGCCCGACCAATGAAGCCGGTCAAAAAGTCACGACCATGAACGGAGAACAAATCTTCATCTTACGCAAAGTCTAACCGCATGAACCACATGGTGCGCCCCCCGGCATGAGCGTGCGCTTTAGGGTGAAAGTCCTGAATGGGGGATTCCCGTTCTACCTACTCCCTTTCCTTTCCCCTGTCTAGCGAGCAATTTGTGAGATCCTCGAAGGCATAGAGATGGAGTTTGTGTAGCATTGGAACGAAAACTGCAATAGCCACTAAACATTGGTCTAAAACCACCTCAATCTCTCGGAAAACAGCCCTTTCATTCCTAATGGGAGCGTAGTTGCCCGAAAATAGTCGCCCGACGACTGAGATGACATTTTGTAGAACGCTGCACTGTGTAAGGCTTTCAAGCTCTATTGCACTTTTCGTTCCAATGCTCGTATGATGACACCATGTCAACCCCGGCCGGCTATTTCTTTTTGGGCCATGCGAGGTCAGTCGTCAAGGTCGGCGCAGCCGCCACAGGGAAACCTTGACGAGGACAGAGGCTGGCCTATCCTGGCCAGGGCCGGACGGGGCCGCTGGTCCCTGCTCGGCACATGCGGAGAAATCCTGCTTACGGATTTTTGAGGCGACGGCGGATCATTCTCGTATACGCGGGCTGATGGCTCTCCTTGAAGCAGAGCGTAACCGCAAGTTAGTGAATCCGACGGGAGCTGTCTCACTCTACAGGCGCGTGCTCGACCGAGGTCTTAACGCATAGCAAATTGACGAGGGCTCTCCCGCTTCCGTAAAGACGCCGCATGCACCGAGCACAGATCAGCGATCTGCGCCATCCAGAATCATAGGGTTAAGCGTGGGCGCCCACCTCCTCCGCCGGGAAGACGGAAGCCGCTTCCGTGGTCAGTGTGCTCCGCAGCCACGTGGCGACTTCCCAAATATATCCGCAGAGTTCGCGCCCCACGGCCGTATAGGCCGCGTTACAGCCCCGCTTCGCACCAACGCGGCGCAGACGGTCATGGAGCCGATTTTGGGCCCGCCAACTGATCTGACGGAGGGCTGGCGCCCAGTCGGGCACAGCGGCCAAGCGGCGTTTGACGGCCCCTTGCAAGCTCGGGCGGAACCGAGAACTGTGGGCCGACTCGACCAAGACTTCGCACACCAAGCGCTCGCGTCGCGCGGTCCGTTATGGCAAGCCACGTGCTGTGAACTGTGGCGCGCTAAAACGGTTACGGACGTATCCGCGTAACGATAATGCACGCATGTCGGCGCTCTTTAACTTCCAAACGACATCTTTTGTTTGACACAATAAGCCTTATTGGTTATAGTAGGAGAGGCAAGGAGGTAATGCTGTGACAGCACGGGAGGTTTTACGCAAGCTCAAAAAATTAGGGTTTGTCATTGACCACGTGTCCGGCAGTCATTATATCCTGATCGGTCCCCAGCATCAGCGGACCGTCGTCCCATTTCATGGCTCACACGATTTGCGTCAGGGGACTCTTTTAGCCATCATCAAACAAGCACAGGTCTCGGAAGATACTTTTCGACGGCTTTGACAAAGAAAGGCGGAGGACGATGCAAAAAATTGCCGTGATTTTGGAACCGGCCGACGAAGGCGGCTTCATTGCGCGTGTACCGGCGCTTCCTGGATGCGTTACCGAAGGCGACACCCGGAACGAAGCGCTCGCGATGGCGCGCGATGCGGTCATCGGCTACCTCGCGAGCATGAAAAAACATGGGGAGACATGGCCTCCAGTCCTCCCGGATCCGATTGCATTTGTGGAAATTGACGACGCCGCGCTCTAGGAGGGATGGCTTGATGACACCAGGAGCGCAGTCGCGCATTGCCGTACGGCTACCGCATGACTTGCGGGCACGCATTCAACGGTTGGCACAGCGTTGGCCCGGCCGCCCCACCGAAAGCTATATGATTCGGTATTTGATTGAACGCGCCTTACCCGATGCAGAACGGGAAAGGATCGAGGATGGTAGCCCATGAAGATTCTCGCGGTGGCCAATCAGAAAGGCGGCGTTGGCAAATCGACCATCGCGACGAATCTGGCAATGGCCTTGGCCTTGACGGGGGCTCGAACGCTGCTGGTCGATGCCGATTATCAAGCCAATAGCACGGCGGCTTTCGACGTGACCCCGGATCCTTCACACACTCTCAGTGCGTGGTTACCGCGTTATGGGAGTGCTCCGACTATTCATCGCCATCCAAGAATTCCCACCCTCGCCATTTTGCCGGCTTTTATTACCATGGCCGATGACGAATGGGAGGCAATTGAGACGCGCGTGGATCCCTGAGTCTCGCCGCGCAATTGCGTACGACCTACGCCGTGGATTACGATTGGATGATTATTGACTGCCCCCCGGCCTTAGCCTCTTTCTGGGCGCGAGTCGCCCTCTTGGCTGCGCATCGCATTCTGATTCCGATTACCCCGGGTCCTTTTCCTCTCATCGGCTTTCGGCAATTATTTAACCGGATCGATTACATCCGACACTATGCGCTCAATCCGCCTCTCCGTGTGCTGGGGGTCGTCGCGAATATGGTGGACGTGCGCACGATGTTTGGTCGCGATGTCCGCGCTTTACTGACGTCTATCACGTCCGAAACGATGATCTTTCGGACGGAAATCCCGGTGGCGGCTAGCCTCGTGAATGCACAAGGACGCGGGCATACCATTCTGGATGACGACCCGCAAAATCGTGTCGCCTATACATTTGTCGCGCTCTTAGAGGAGGTGTTGGACCGATGGGACAAGCCAAACGACCTGATGCCCGGAACCAATTAGCGCAGATGCAAGAACGCATGCGCCAAAATGTCAAATATGCGGGGCCGGATAGTGCATCCCCTGCATCCCTCGCGAACCCACAGCGGTCTACCACAGAGCCGGTCGGCGCGGTGCTCGTGGATCGGGAGGGCGTCGAGCATATTCCTGGGGCGATTGATTGGTATACTGTTCCATGAGGCACCAGTCCTTTCGGAATGTTTTCTAGACACCCGTAGTGTACCCACTACGGATCCGGGAGCCCAACTGGTGCCATCATTCTATCTACACAAGCCCCGAGATCTATGGTAACATTGGCGACCACCTGATGACTCGTTTGATGGGCGTGTTCGTGCCGCACGTTTTTTTCGTACTGCTGATAGCGCCGCTTTTCGATAGGTTTTCAGGCGATTTTGCGATCCCTTCTTCCGACGAGAGGAACCCCGTGTCGCCCAGCAAAGAGGCTAATGAGCGCTTCGGCAATCGGCGGCGCGGCTCCCGCAATGGCATGGTTGACCGCTCACCCCCGGATGCGGGAACCTAGGTAACCAGGCCAACTGCGCGAGATCCCCGGCAATCACTTCTTGTGCTTGTCGGCCTTCTCGGATAAGTGCTTCTATGAAGTCATGGGCCTGACGGGCAAACCGGAGCGCCTGGTCACGGGCGTTGCTGGACACGGCATCACTCACATAAGCTGGCATGACCACCATGAACATATCGGGATGCTCGGTGAGTCCTCCCACGGCGGCGCCTCGATACCGCAACCGTTCGGCGGCAGTATCGAGGCATCCCGCCTCACCTCTTTGACTGAATGTATAGTCGCTAAAAATAAACAAGATTCGTTCAGAGGTCAAATGGGATCTAACACGATAGGTAGCAGCGTAGTGCTGCTACTGTGGTGCGTCTTCTCCAACGCTATTGCGGATGCTGCGACTTATCTATACCGTGACCACTCCACGCGACAAGCCGTAGAATAGAAAGTAGGTGCTTGCAACGTCCCGCGCAGTAATCCGCATACCCCCCAGGGCGGATCAGCCTCTATGGTAGGTGTGAAATATAGTAAAATCAAAGACAATATGCTTTATGGATCGACCGCAATGTTGCTGTCTGGACGCAAGAAGGGCAGGAATCCCATGCACATTATCACCGTGTCGAAACGCCTGTTCAATCCGGTTCGCCTGCCTGGAATGGGCCGGAGCATTGAAATCAACGGTCTCTCGGATAGTGAGGTGGTCCAAATCCGCCAAGCATTTATCCAGCAACATCTAGCGGTGGAATTTGAAGAAGAGCCGGGTACGCAATATCCGGTAATACAGTTATGGGCGAACCCTCATGGCGGCGGCCAAGTGACCGTATTTGTCTAGAACCAAGTTGCAGAGGATTCCTATCTCAAATTCGGTTCCCTTTTTTGGTGCGTACCCATGGATTGTCAATCGCGGATAATTTAATAGATGCACGAAGTGGGCATGAAAGGCGAGTGCAACCACAAGGAGGGCAGGATCATGGGGGAAGAAATTGCATTGATCATTGGCGGCAATTTAGCTATCGGTGCAGTGGTGGTAGGTTCCGCCGCCCTCATAGTACGAGGTCTCATAATACATGACCAGCGGATCGATAATCCGCCGCGAATTATTCTCTTCCCCAAAGGCATTCGTCGTTGGTGGTGGAGAACACATCGCCCACAGCCACGTTCCCTTTCCCGTCGTAGAGGCCATAGGACTAATCGCCCAATGTGACTGTTCCTTTGTCACCGTTTCACGATGATAGCACCATTCAATGGTGTGATGTCTTATAGCTCTCGACAGGAATGGAATACGGTGAACCGTAGTGGTGGTATGGGGTGGACGGCGAAAACCTGGCTCGCTTTGAAGAGCACCTCAAAGACAGACTCTACAAAATTTGGAACCGCACGTCCTCATGGAGCTTCTTTCCGCCACCGGTGAAAGTGGTGGACATT
>JAJYHT010000043.1 GCA_021784595.1 Bacillota bacterium
GCCCCCAACCCTGATAAACGGTCACATTGTTCTTCTTGAGAAGAAATTGGACGCCTTTCCACAGTTGGGTAACCACCTTGTCTTTTTTTGCCAGGGTCTTGGGGTAGTCTAGCGTAACCTCGCCTCCCGCCAAACCGAAGTCCGCTTTATGACTGTAAGTATGTAACAACTCCGCCGTTTGAAGAAGTGCCTTGGTGGGAATGCACCCCCGATGCAGGCACGTTCCTCCCACCTTCTCCGCATCAACCAACGCCGTCTTAAGACCCAGTTGCGCTGCCCGGATTGCAGCCACGTAACCTCCGGTCCCACCACCCAACACTACTACGTCGTACGTATGATCCGCCATTCATCGTGCCTCCTTGCAATGCTCTTAATAACCTAAAGTTTGCCCAATGCCACGAGGGTCCGAAGCGCCTACTAGACCGTGTTCTCGCTGTCGAATCACTTGAGCTGACCCTCCCCCGGCATACGGCCCAATGACTTGGACCCGATGACCCTGCTCTTCCAAGTCTTGGATTACCTGAGGAGAAAACCGCGATTCCATCTGCAACAAATAGGGTTGCGACAAATTATGCACATCCGTTGCCGGCGCCATCGTAAATCGAGGCAATCCCACGGCTTGATGAGGCAAACGCTCCCCGTAAATCAAGTCCAACAAGATTGTGGTGTTCCACTGAGGTTGTCCATCGCCGCCTGGCGTGTTGCCGACAATTTCGAGGACATCGTCCTTGGTAACCATATAGGTGTTTAACGTGTGCATAGGCCTCTTGCCCGGCTGAGCCTGGTTAGGATGCCCAGGAATTGTGTTAAATGAACGTCCCGATCGATTGTTGAGAAAGAAACCGCCCTGGGGCACAAATACTCCAGACCCAAATTGCAGAGCCAGGCTGTGAATAAAGGAAACCGCATTGCCGTCTCTATCCACCGCGACAAAGGACGTGGTATCGCCTTGGGATAAGGTTGTGGGAATGTCACGGTGTTCTAGAAGCGCTGATTGGCGGCTTTCACGCCACTTCTCCGTAAGCAGGGTTCTCGCGTCAAAATCCACCCAGGCGGGATCTCCGAGGTATGTGCGCCGGTCGTAAAAACTCCATCGCAGGGCTTGCACCACTTGATGAACCAGCCGGGAGTCATCGCGCCAATGCGCGTCTATAGGGAGGCGGCTAAGAAGGTTTAAAGCTTCTAGCATCACCACTCCTTGAGAAGGTGGGGGCGTTTGATGCACAGTCAACGACCCGATTTGCAAGCTTATCGGAACCACCACTTCAGTGCGATGGGCCGCTAAGTCTTCTGCGGACAGATAACCGCCGGCAGCCTTTACCGCATTTATCATGGACTCTGCTAAAGGCCCTTGGTAAAACCCGGCCCGGCCCTTTTTAACAATCATTTCAAACGCTTCGGCCATCTCTGATTGAACCAGCAGCGCTCCCTCACCCAGTGACTCCCCTTGTGGGTAAAATCGCGCCGCCACTTGGGGGTCGCCGCTAATCAGGGATTGCGACTCCAAAAGGCTCTCAGCCAGCCGGGCATCGACCAAAAAGCCTTCTCTAGCCAACGATATCGCCGGTTCAGCCACTTGATCGAGCGGCAATCTGCCGTGTGCTTGATGCAATGTCAAATATAAGTCTACCGCTCCCGGAACGGACACCGAAGCACCACCGTAAAGAGGCAAGGTTAACAAACTTGGCTTTAATAAACTGCTATCGAAATTTTGCGGTAAACGTCCGCTGCCTTGATATGCCACCACCGATTCTCTTGGCGTACGATAGAGCGCGAACGCTTCGCCGCCTAAACCGCACATGTCCGGCATTACGACGGCCGTTGCCAAAGCCATTGCGATCGCAGCATCCGCAGCCGATCCTCCCGATTGCAGAATATGCAAACCCGCTTGACTGGCCAAGGAATGACCGCTAGACACCATCCCGTGGCGAGCCCATACGCTAAAAGACGGAGAGGTTGTTAACGCGTTCATCACCCACCACCCTTTCAGACTACACTCAGCCTAACGCTTTGATAGGTTAGTGACAAGAGAGTCTATTATTTCTAGACGTGCGCGACAATTCTCGCAAGTTTTACCGCTGCCCATCATCATTCTCATGATCTGGACAAACGGTTGCGCCAATCTCCAAAACTGCAAACATTCGCTAGAAAATGTCGCCGCTTGCCATTGATAGACTTAGGATTGCCATGTGTCAACATTAAAGTGCAAGTGGTGGTTTGTAAGCACCTTAAATGCCTCCGCGCGGGCTACCCCCAATGGTTCTCCCAATGACATCGCTTTTAAGGTTAAATACATTTGAATCTTTTGGTCCAAGGGCGGTAGAAATTGGCTTTTGTGCATCATCAGCGCGTCGAGTTTTGCCTGAAATGTCTCGGAAACGTCTATCGTGGTATTGGGCCAGGCGGTGCCGTAGTACGCAATATAGGGCGCTTGGACTGCTGGTCCCGCGTCAGGATGAGCCAAAGGAAAATTGACCATGAGGATAGCGGTTGACACGGCATGCCCTAAGGCGCGGTGATCCGGATGCGCCTCGTAGGGAAGCCAGGGATCTGGACAAAACACTGCAGTAGGTCGAAGTTCGCGCATGATGGCTACCACGGCAAATTCTAGCGCTCCTGGATCATCACGCAAGTGGGTATCCGTAAAGCCTAGCCACCGAACCGCATGCGCACCTAAGGATCGTGCTGCCGCCTCTTGCTCTGTTTGTCGAATTTGAGCCAATCCTTCAGCCCGATCGTCTTCGGTTCCTACGCTGCCATCGCTGGCAACCACCCAGGTGACCTCGGCGCCACTCGAGGCTAGCTTGGCCAAGGTCGCCCCGGCGCCTACTTCGTTGTCGTCGGGATGAGGAGAAAAGGCGAGCACACGTTTTGCGTCCAAGAGATTGGGAATAGGCAATATTTGGCTGAGATCCAAGAGCTTCATCCTTTCCATCATCTGAGTGGCCCCGGCAGACCGCAGCGTGCTTTTCCCCTCACCGGTCCCGCCTCTTCGAACCCGGTTTTACCCAGCAAGAGCCCCTCGGTGGTCTGCCTCATTCTCGCCAAATGGGATGGCTAGAGCGGTCCCTTATGTTTGCCGTTTAGGCGTCCATCGGTCTTTGTCCCGAGTTTGGAATTTGGCCATGACCGCCAAAAATGCGTCTTCTAGGTCAATATTCAGCGAGTTGGCCATGCAAGCCAACACAAAGAGAAGATCGCCCATCTCCATCGCCAGCGAACCTTCCGGTTCACTGGCTTTTTTCCTTTTTTCTCCGAATTGGTGGTTGACCTCGCGTGCCAGTTCGCCCAATTCTTCCACCAGCCGCATAATCATACCTTGAGGGGAAAAGTATCCCTCTTCAAACTGGCCAATCCACTGATCCACGCGTTGCTGAACTTCTTTCAAGTCCACGGCGTCACCTAACTTTGCCCAAGAAAACTCTTTTTAAAAGCGCGATGATATTGAACGGGCACTTGAACCGTTCCCCCAAGCGCCGCCGCAGCGGTATTAGCCCAATACGGATCGCGCAATAGGCCCCGCGCTAATGCAATGATGTCGGCCTGCCCCTGTTGCAGTACTGATTCCGCCAGCGCTGGCTCTTCCAAAATGCCCACGGCTATCACCGGGACGCCCACCGCTTTTTTGATGGCCGCACCGTAAGGCACATGGTAGCCAGGATAAATGCGGTCCGGCACTACGGGGGCATTGCCCCCTGAGGACACATCAAAGATATCGACTCCCGCCTGATGAAAAGCCTCGACCATTGCCAGCAGTTGTTCGAAAGTATATCCCTTCGCATCATACTCCACCGCCGAAACACGCATGATGAGAGGCATGCTGGAAGGAATTTCACTTCTCACAGCGCGGATCACCTCGACGGGAAATCGTGTGAAATTACCCCATTCGTCGTCACGTTGGTTGGACAAGGGCGACATGAATTGCTGTATGAGATACCCGTGGGCACCATGCAATTCCAAAGTGTCGACACCCGCCGCAATCGCTCGCCGAGCACCGCTGGCGAACGCATCCACCAACCGTTTAACCTCGTCCCCGGTCAATTCATGCGGCACCCGATAACGTGGCGAGAATCTTATCGCCGACGGAGCTTCAGGCCTTAAACTTTCTGATTCCGCCTTGCGTCCCGCGTGGGCCAGCTGAATGCCGATTTTGGCTCCATAAAGATGCACTTGATCGATAATCCGCTTAAAGGCCGGAATTTGATGGTCGCTCCAGATGCCGAGATCATTGACCGTAATCCGCCCATCAGGCACGACATCGGTCATTTCCATCATCACCAAGCCCACGCCGCCTACTGCACGCGATATGTAGTGAACAAAATGCCAGTCATTAGGAGCGCCGTCTTCATCGGATACCGAGTACTGGCACATTGGCGACATCATAATGCGGTTCTTCAATTCGAGTCCCTTAAACTGCCACGGTTCCAGTATTAGCGCCATGACGACAGTCGCCTCCGTTATTTGTGATAGGGGTGGTGGTGATAAATGGCATACGCGCGATAGAGCTGTTCTACCACTACCAGTTGGGCCAGAGAATGCGGCAAGGTGAGACGCGACAGCGACCAACGCCATTGTGCCCGATCCTTGACCGCCTCGTCGACACCTAAACTGCCGCCGACGACAAAAACCATAGAATGGCCTTGATCTTGCCACCCAATCACACGACGGCTCAGCTCGAGCGAGCTAACCATCTCACCATCAATATCCAATAATATCATAAATTCTCTTGAGGAAACTTTTCCCAGCAGTGCTTGACTTTCAGACTTTTGGGCATAACGTTCCTGCCCCAGCCGAAACGCCACCTCCGGCACGACATCCCAACTTACCCGCGTCCACCCCGATAAGCGTTTTTGGTATTCTACAATTTGTTGTGCAATTGCCCCGACTTTCGGCCGACCTACCGTTAAAAGACGCAACCGGATGCCTCCATGGCTGTTTGTCTTGTCTAAAATATTTTCCGTCCATCCCGAGCCGCTTGCAACCGAAGCATCCCCCTAACATTTTTATCATCTTCGTCCTAGTTAAGAGGAATTTTACTATTTGATGTCAAAGTGTTAAAGGTTGCTGATTTTGCGTCTATCAGGAGGATTGTTCATGAACGCACGGGAATGGTTGTCCCATTTTGCTCGACCGTATCGCACGGATGGCATCATTGCCACCGTCTCCTCGATGTTGTTTGCAGCTTTAATCTTAGCACCACCTGCACTAACCCGACTGTTGGTGAACAAAGTCTTGATAGGTCATGACGCGCAATGGTTGTGGCCTCTTATACTGGCAGCCCTGGGGTTTTCGATTTTACGTGGCGTCTTTATGTATGCCCAAGCCTATTTGTCGGAACGGATGGGCCAAGGCGTTTTGCGTCAAGTGAGAGAAACCCTTTATGAACATCTAGGCAGTCTGTCCTTTAGCTACTATGACCAGGTGCAAACCGGTCAACTCATCAGTCGGCTCACATCCGACGTAGAGTGGGTCCGCATGTACTATTCCAACTTTTATACCCAAGGCGCCAACGTACTGTTTCAGTTGCTGTTTGTGATAGGCGCAATCTTCATTTTGGATTGGCAATTGGCCCTAGCTCTTGTGTTGTTGATGCCATTCTTGGCTTGGTTGATTCGGGCGTTCAATGTGCGGGTCCGACCAGCCTTTAGGGCCATCCGAGCGCAGTTTGCCATCATGACCACACGGCTCAATGAGTCCGTGTCTGGCGTGCGGGTTGTAAAGGCTTTCTCCCAAGAAGGCAGGGTGGGTGCGGCATTTGATCACACATTGGACGATCTTTTCGACCAAAACCTCATCGCGACCCGACTTTGGGCTACATACTTTCCCTTGTTCGACCTTATCGGAGGGATTTACGGCGTCATCGTGTTTCTTTATGGCGGCTGGCAAGCCATCCATGGCCTGATTTCCGTAGGAAGTTTAGTAGCCATTGCCGCCTACGCTCTCATGTTGGTCAGCCCATTACGGCAAATTGGCCAGGTGCTCAACCTCTATGCCCAATCCACCGCGGCTGGCAATCGCCTCTTTGAATTGGCGCAGGTAACCCCGATGATTACAGCTCCTTCTCATCATGCCTATGCACCACGGAAGGTTCAGGGCAGTGTACGGTTTGACCATGTCTCCTTTGCCTATCCCGGCAACGATGTGCCCACTTTGTCCGACATCTCGCTCCAAATTCAACCCGGTCATTCATTGGCCGTTTTAGGTGCGACCGGAAGTGGCAAAACCAGCCTATGCGCCCTTATTCCCCGACTCTACGACAGAACCCAAGGCAGCATTGCCATCGATGGTCATGATGTACGAGATTGGGACCCCGTGGTCCTGCGCCGAAATGTTGGGCTGGTTTTGCAAGAAACCTTCCTATTCTCGGCCACCGTGTTTGACAATATTGCATTTGGACGCCCGGACGCCACTTTGGATGATGTCATGAAGGCCGCCCGGGCTGCCCATGCCGACGAGTTCATTCGACAACTACCCTATGCCTATGACACCGTAGTTGGCGAACGCGGGGTCGGGCTGTCCGGGGGTCAAAAGCAACGTATCGCTATCGCGCGTGCCCTTCTCATAGATCCTCCCCTCATCATCTTGGACGATGCGACGGCCAGCGTGGATCAAGAGACCGAGGCCATCATCCAGAGCGCCATGGCCCACCTCCTACAAGGACGTACGGCCGTCGTCATCGCTCACCGCCTGTCGTCCCTCAAATCGGCGGACGAAATTGTGGTGTTAGATCACGGGCGAATCGTAGAACGCGGCCAGCACAAGGAACTGCTGGCTAAAAACGGCATTTACCGCAACATTTACAATGTGCAGTACCGTGATCAGGAGCTAATGGGCCAGAAGGGAGAACTCGCATGATTAACCGCATCGATCAAGACGAAGAAGCTGTTGAACGCCCATTTGACAATGCCATGTTCAGCCGCCTGGTAAAATATGTATTGCCATATAAGCGCCTAATGGCATGGGCCATTGTCTCTTTGACGATCGGCACTGCAACCCAGCTGGTCATCCCCTTGTTTACCAAAGTGGCCATTGACCGCGATATCTTGCCCAAGCATTTTAGTGGCTTGGTGCCGCTAGCCGTGGCCTTGGCTCTGGTCTATGGAATCCGCTATGCGAGTTACCGCGCTCAAACCTATACCATCTCAGTGCTGGGCCAAGAAGTGCTGCGCGATCTCCGCAGTCAGCTGTTTCATCACATTCACGCGCTCAACTTTACTTTTTTCGACAGAATCCCCGCCGGTAAAATTTTCACCCGGATTCTCTCTGATGTCTCTAACTTGAACCAGCTGTTGTCTTCGGGCCTGATCAATACACTTGGCAACGTTTTGACATTGGTGGGCACCATTGTCATGATGCTGGTCTTAAAGCCGAAGTTGGCCTTGGTTTCGTTTATGGTATTGCCTCTTTTAGTAATTTTATCCACACGTCTGCGGCGCCGAATTGTCGAGCGCTGGCGCGTAGTACGACGCCGTACGTCGGTGATCAACGCCACCTGGGCCGAAAGCCTCAACGGTGCGCGGGTCGTGATCGCCTACGGGCGGGAGGACTATAATCGTCAGCATTTTGGCACCCTGACAGCCGACAATTTCCGGGTTTGGCTGAGGGCGATGGCGTTGTCGGCCCTATTTGGCCCAGCCGTCGACTTGGCAGGAACTTTCGGTACCGGACTGGTGTTCTGGTACGGCACTACACTATACCTAAACCACCAAATCAGTTTAGGATTAATTGTAGCCTTTGTCTCCTATTTAGCAGGATTCTGGGAGCCGATAAGCCAGTTGGGACAATTCTACAACCAGTTGTTAGTGGCTATGGCATCGGCCGAGCGAGTGTTCGAATATCTTGATCAAGTGCCCCAAGTCACCAATCGTCCCCAAGCCACCTCTTGGAGTGAACGGCGCGGACACTTGGTATTTGATCATGTCACGTTTTCTTACAGTGAGTCTCAGCCTGTCCTCAAAGACATCTCATTTGAAGCCCAGCCTGGAGAGACCATTGCCCTGGTAGGCGCCACAGGAGCTGGAAAGAGCAGCATTTTGAGCCTCGTGCCGCGCTTTTACGACGTGACGGGAGGCCGCATTGTATTAGATGGGAAAGACATCCGGGATATCACGGTGGAGTCGCTGCGAAAAGGCATTGCGCTCGTCCTGCAGGAAACCTTCATTTTTGACGGCACTATCAAAGACAATATACGGTACAGCCGTCCCGATGCCTCCGATGCCGACGTTATCAACGCAGCACAAGCGGTCGGCGCGGCCTCCTTCATTAATGAGTTGCCAGAGGGGTATGACACCTTGGTTCGGGAACGCGGCTCCCGTTTGTCCCTAGGACAACGTCAATTGCTGGCCTTTGCGCGAGCTATTTTAGCCAACCCAACCATCTTGATTCTCGACGAAGCTACGGCCAGCATAGACACCAGCACCGAACTAACGGTGCAAAGAGGACTCAAAACCCTTTTGGAACATCGCACCGCATTTGTCGCCGCTCACCGACTGTCAACGATTCGGGAAGCCGATAAAATCCTGGTGATTGACCACGGACAAATTATCGAGAGCGGCCAGCACGATGCGTTGTTAGCAGCCCGCGGCCCTTATTGGCGCCTGTTGTCAGCGCAATTCAAGCTGGAGCAAAGCGGTGGATGGTTTGCTGGGTAAGGCCTAATGGGGAACTTTTGGTTCTCTAAGCGTGCTCCTGTGCGTATCTTCATATGAAGACATGAGGACAGGCCGAGGAGGCGCAAGATCATGCAGCAACAGTGGGAACGGCAGCCAGATAATCCTGCCGAAAATCGCATTACCACCTGGAGTGCCATCACATGGTCCACGGGACTGGTGTTTGGCCTCTTCTCAAGCTCGGCGCTGGCCATATCGACAAAGGTGCGTGCTGTACCCGCGCCCATGATATGGGTCTTGCTGCTTACTACGATCCTATCAGCCCTCCTGCTAAGCTTAGTGTGGGCTCTCAGGCCCCGTCGCACCTGGGCTGTAGGCAGGCAAATTCTTTGGGGCAGCGTGTTTGCGGTCATGGCGGCCATCATATTGTCTAGTGGCCTGCCATGGTATTACCATTGGCTGCTAAATTTTTCCCGGTAGACGCGGAGTCCAGCCCCATCCAAAGCACCTCGAGCTTACCCTGGCATCCGTTCAGATACTTTGCTTATGATGCGGTATGGACCAATTCGAATAATGGCGACAAATGAAACCGGTCAATTTTTTCTTCTTGGCGCTCTTTGTGAGAAGCGTCAGTTTAATGCTCCGCTTGTGGAGTTCCGGACAAAGAAGCCATGGCCAAATCACAAAACGTACCATAATCCTCTGCAATTGCGAGTGCTAATCCGGGCATCCCTCGGTGTTCACAGCATATGAGCTAAAGACTCGTCACATTGGCCCGTTAGGAATAATCTCTGTGCCACAGAATGGTCAAAAAAGTACCATCAGGCTGGGTATGGCATTAGCAGGCTTCGCTCTTTTTGGAGCCGGAACGGGTAGCTCTAGCGCTGGCATCCCCGCAACCAGCCCGGGAGATGCCCAATCCACAACAGGATTGGCGACACTGCCGCCACAACTAGCTCAGCAAAAGTGACCAAGAGCCGAGGATTTCCCCAGTTTGGCCAAATAAACTTCCCCAGGCATGGTGGGAAATTTTGCGCAGAGGACCGTTGGGGGGCCAGGCGGGCGGCCGCCGCGGTGACAAGTTCAATGCCGGATCGCACGGATCTCCACCTGCAAGGACAGCCGCTCCCAATTCCTGTTAGTTGTCAAGACGGGTCGATGGCAAGTGATACCAAAACTTATACAAGCCCGGTCCCCCAACGAAAGTCCTAAGCTCTTAGTCAACGCAATTAACAACCCGGTGGCCAAGGCGCTGTCCGCATCAAAGGGAACGATGGTCAGTGAAAGTTCAGCCAGGACCTCTTTGATGACCGGCTCGGGCATACCGCCATCCCTTAGTCTGGATACTATCTCAGCCAGATTGACCGCACTCACCAAGGATTTGCCCAACAAAATCGGTTCGACTATTTCGGCCCCCGGTTCGCTCTGCAAATAAGCCAACACAGCAGAAAATCCAATACGGCCTCACTCACGCTCGGCATCTTTTCTCCTCTCACCAATGAGTTCCTCTGCTAATGACCGGTCGCGGGAAATATACTGGGCAGTCAGTTCACGCGCTCGGACCAGCGCTTGCCGGAGAGGAACTACCCGAACTTCACTATCTTGAAGCCGTATCAAAACCACGTCGCCCTCTTGGATGCCCAGACAGCCTAATACCTTTGGCGTGTCACGTATGACACGTTTGCCCTGGAAACTCGTCCAGCTTTTCCCGATGAATCTACTTACACCGACATTCCGGCTCACGATGCGGCTCTCTTTTGTCTTGCTCAAAACCACAAAATTTCTGATGAACTCTCCTGGGCCCTACATACATCCTAGACCGAAAATACGTGCCTTATAAGCGATTCATCCATTCGGTCCGTGGTGATGACGCATCGTCTACAAGCTCAAAACTAGTGTGGGTGCTGAGAATGTTCTCGCTGAATACTCTCAAAAAATTTTTCGAAAGGACGGGGTTCCCCATGCAGGGACGTACGCATGTCTTAGGAGGACTGGCCGCGGCGGGGCTGGCGCTCTCTCTGGGCCTCGGCCATCCGGTCGCCCTCGTGCTCGCCGGCGGGTTTGGCGGGTTGCTGCCGGATTGGGATCATCCGCATTCGACGTTAGGCCGGTTTATTCCCTGGCCTGCGGTGTCGCATTCCCGAGGTCCTCACGCGCCGCCAGCCGTGGGTCGCGCGGGCTTTCCCCATCCGATTTGGCATCGCCATCAGGCGCATTCGCTGATCGGCATGACGGCGACGGTGGGCGTGTTCACGGGGCTGGCCGTGGTGCTGTGGCAGATCCTGGGGGCGCACATCCCGGGTCTGGACAGACACGTCTCGTGTCCGTGGCTCTGGATCACCCTCGGGCTCTGGTTAGGCGGCCTGAGTCATCTGGTGCTTGACGGGTTCAACCAGGAACGGCAGTGGTGGCTGTGGCCGTTTTCCCGCCAGGGCTTTCGCTGGCCTGTCCATGCCCCGGTCCAACGGATTGACGGACTCGTGTCCCTGGGGTTGACGGTGGTGGTGGTGCTCTTGGCCTGGCATCTCCGGGTGTGGGCGCTGCATCCCCCGCTGTTCTCGTTTTAATTTTTTCGCTGTTGGCGCTAATGCTTTTTGTCATGGGAATCGACTAAAATGGTGGTCGCATTAGTACTCGAGTTCCCCCAGAAATTCTGTTTCGTTTATTTCGTTTAAATCGTATACTGTAGTGGAGAACGGCTAGACTAAGCCGTAGAGGAGGGAGCATTTTGGCTGATCAAATATTAATCGGGCCTGACGATCACAATCTCGAAACCATTAAGCGCGTAGCTGAAGACTTGGTTGCACACCCGAACACGAACTATGTCCTGGTGGATGAGCAGCGCGTTGAGGTAAAACTTCCTACGCCGCTGGTTCGTGTTTTAATGGAGGCGGCAAGACAACTGGCTCAGGGCAATTCCGTGTCCATTTTGCATTACGAAGCGGCGCTGACGACACAGCAGGCTGCGGATTTGCTGCAGGTGTCCCGTCCGTATTTGATTCGTTTGTTGGAAGAAGGGAAGATTCGCTATCACCTCGTGGGATCTCACCGTCGGGTACGGTTGGGCGATCTTTTGGACTACAAGAGCACACGGGACCGTCTGCGTAAAGCCAACATCAATGAGATGGTGCGGGTGTCGGAGTCTTTAGGGTTATACGAATCCGATGATTTCGACGAGCGGGAGCCATAGCCATGGCTTTCGTTGCGTTTCTGGACACCTGCGTGCTATTTCCTACGAATCTCCGCGATGTCATTTTGACTATTGCGGAAGTCGGCATCTGCCAGGTCCGGTGGAGCCCGGACGTTTTGGATGAGTTGCAACGGACCTATATTAAAAACGCGAAAGTGAATGCCGCCAAAGCTGAGGCTGGTGTGCGTTATTTGCTCGGTATCATGACCGATGCATTCCCCGATGCCATGGTGGATCGCAGTTACTATGCGCATGCGATTTCCGCGATGCCGAATGATGAGAAAGACCGCCATGTGCTGGCGGCCGCTATTGCTAGTAGGGCTGACGTATTGGTCACGGCCAACCTGAAAGATTTTCGTGTGCCGGCAGGATTCTGTGACACGGAGGTTCAGCATCCGGACGATTTTTTGTGCTATCAATTGGAGCTGGCCCCACAGGAGTTTTTTCGTGCCCTTGAGGACCTTGCCTCGAACAGACGTCAGCCGTTGAATTCGGTCCCCGGCATCCTCACATCACTGCAAAAAACGGTCCCCCATTTTGCTTCACAAGCCCAAACCATGTGGTCCGATTATTTGCCCTAAAGGCCGACGGTGCCCAAAACTACGAGGGAGGATGCGGACTTCACTCAATCATTGTGCGCCTGCCCGCTCCGGATTTGCGGCCCTATTGGCTTAGGCCCGACTATCCGGATGGTGTGCCGCATCTGACGTTGTACGATGGCCCGCAGGATGCGTATGCCGATCGGTTGTGGGATTTTTATCGGCACAGGCCCCTGCCCTCCCTTCGGGTTTTTGCGGTGGATTTTCTTGTCGCGTGGACCCCGCACAGCGTGCGTCTCCCCATGAGGGTCATCCCCCCTGTTCCACAACAGGCAGAATCTGTACGGTTTGCCCTGATGCACCGGTTGTTGCAAGGTCTGTAATCGGATGATCCGCGCTTTTTCCCAAAATTTCTGGATGAGGAGGGGATCCGTGTGCAATTACTCGTGGTTTCCGATATTCATGGCCAGTTTGTCGCAGGCCTTGCAAGCAATCCAACAGATGCCGAATACTTTGCAGCCTCTGACAGGGGCGCAGTTTCGCTATGCCTTGACCTTGGGTGACGTCGATGAGAAACTGATCGATGAATCGACCGCAGTGTTTCTGCGTCAAGGTCTCCTAACAGGCAGACTGTGGGTCACATCCTTAGAGCAATTAAACACCGTGCGCCAATACTTCAAAAAGTTAGGCACCGTGCTCTATGAGTATCTTGATCTGAACATCGACGTCGCGCACCGCTCGCGGACATCTTATCCTTGCTGGATGGATATTTCCGTAAAATTTATGTCAGATCCCGAATGTGGTCTCGTGGTAGAGGTATTGGTGCAACCTTTATCTGGCATGATCGCCGATCTGCAACACACGATTCAGGAGGCCCAACAACAGTTGACGCGCGTGTTGGAATGGGAGCACACCGTAGGGCAACAGCTCCTGATAGACAAGAAAAAATGGGTATCCGTATTTCGGTGCGCCTTCACAGCGCACTGAAATACGGATACCCGTTTTAATTTGTACCGTCACTCGTTAAAACGGCGCCATGAACCAGTCCTAGTATTAACCCACAAGGTCCCGTTCTTCCCCAACACCACCACGGATTGGGGGCCAATAACCGCCGTCACAAGGGGGTTTATGAATTCACGACGAATGGGCAACGTCAGAACGCGTCCTTCGGACGACAGAAGTTGGATCGTCGTGGTATTGATAATCGTTGCCGTACCTAGACCCGAGGCGGCCAAGGGCGATCCATCTGTCAGGAAGTGTGTTAGACGGATTGACCAAGGTAACGAATCCGAGGACGACGTGGCCAGCGCTAGATAGCCTTTTTGGTCAATAAGCGGCAGACTGGCTGACGAACCCGTAATCGCAGGCAAAGATTCCACAATGGGTTGAAACGTCGACGGAACGGAAAATGTCACTGGATTCTGGGTTAATGGGGCCGCCGTATATTTGATGGCCACCGTGGGGTTATTGCCTCGAGGACTCAGCGATAGGATCAATTGTCCCGAAGATAAGGCGACTACCCCCGTAGGATAGCCGTGGGGTATCGTAAAAGGAGCCTTGATTGTCGGCAAATCACCGGAAGCGACAAGACGCCATGTCTGCCCATTATTTTGACTCATCCAGAGCAACTTTGGCATTAAACCCGCACCAGGGCTACCTGTTGATAAGAGCCAAACATCGTGACCATCAGCGGCGAGTTGTAGGGTCTCTCCCTCTGCGATACGCTGCACGGTCGTCTTCCATACCGTGCGCCACTTTTTTGATCCAGCGCCCTGCCAAAACACGATAATTTGATGCGAGGACCCGGTTCCCCCGAGTTCCGCCGCTGCTAAACATCCGATAGACTGACATGCCAGCGTATCGGCACCAAAGAGTGTGGAAAGCGACGCTTTTAGCAAGACTTGGGCGTGCCACCGCTTTGCAATCCGTCGATATAATATGAGCTGATTTAAACTGGTATTGACAGCCAAAACACGCGGGGAATTGTGGTCGATCACCAAGTTTGGCGGGACCGTAGTAAACCGAAGGACGGATCCGATCGATATAGGTGTAGGAGTGTGTTTAGTCTGTTGGGCCGCTCGGGGGGAATGAGATAGCATACCACAGGCCACGAGAACTAATGCACCCAATGAAGTCATGGCCACACGCAAGATCCGAGCCCACGAGCCCCGCACATAAACCACACCCCCAAATAGAGTCTCTACCTTGCCTTAACATAACGATAGAGCGCTTCATTCGGTTACCCATTCACAACCCGGCAGGAGAAAGCGCCGGAGGCCCCAAGGATGGCCTCCGTTTCACAGAATCACACCGTAAATCCTCCAAACGCCCCACTACTCTGGTCTAAATCGACTCCGACTCCACACATGGTCGTTGATCCTCCTTGTTTGAGGTGGTTCCGCGCCGATGGGACAATCCGGGTTTTCGTGGGATGCAGTTCCAGTCCACAGGCGGCCAGTCGGGCCGCGGCGGCATGCGATCGACAATGCACCACGGCATCATCGGCGTAGCGTTCAAACGGCTGGTCGGCGTGCCGCCGATCCATCCAGACATCAAAGGCGTAGTGGAGAAACAGATTCGCCAACACCGGACTGACCACCGACCCCTATGCAAAGTTCGAGACTATGCAAAGTAAACGCCGGAAAGGCTTGAGACTGCTGCGTTTCCCTCCGTTTTACTTTGCATAGTTATTCGTAAGTCTACAGGTTTGAAAGCCAGGACATCAAATCAGTGTTGGTGTTCCAATCAGGGAGATCCGGATCCACGAGATCTGGATACGCATTCTCCAGCGCTTTGCGTTTTAATTCCGTATCCGCCCTAGCATAAATCTCTGTGGTCTTGATGTCTGTATGGCCCAGAAAATCGCGGATATAGATGAGGTTCACTCCTGCCTGAAGCAGATGAACGGCCTTCGAATGTCGAAGCATATGGCATGTAACCTTCGGTGGGACTACATCGGATATTTCATGTGCCAGCGCTGCATATTTCCCGAGCACGTAAGCAACCCCCTCCTTTGTAAGTCGGTTGTGCTGGCTGTTTGTAAAAAGTGGGTAAGTTTTCTTATGCGGCGAACCCAGATGGTTCTCTGAAATGTAGATCAAGGAGGCTGGCGGTATTTTTCATCAGCGGGACACGTCGCGTTTTGTTGCCTTTTCCTGTCAGTACAAGCACTGCGTTGGCACCGGAGATGAAATCCCCGACGCTTAAATCTATCAGTTCCTGTACACGAGCGCCGCTGTCATACATCGTGCTCAGCATTGCAAGATCACGACGTCCCTTTGGGCAGCTACGGTCTGGCTGTTTCAGCAGCAGGCGGACTCCCTCTGGAGTCAGATGCTCCACGGCCTTTTTTCTCCCTTTCTTGACGGGTATTGCAATGACCTTCTGGAAGTGAAACAGTGATTCCGGGGACTCCGCCTGGGCATACCGGAAAAAGGAGTGAATCGCAGTTAGCCGAAGATTGCGTGTGATCCGCCCCGTTTCCCGCCAGTCAAGGAATGAAGTGACGCACACTTGAGTGATGTGGGACATCTTGATCTTCTCTGGCGGCATTCCTTCCCGTTCCTGGAAATACCGAAGCAGGATCTTGAAGGTATCTCTATAAGAGCAAATGGTGTTGGCGCTCACATTTTTCTGCCCGGGCAGGTAATCGGAGAGGAACTTCGTCAAGTAGATGGAGAAATCAGTCGGCTTCATAAAGTTCGCCTCCTGTGTACGGGATGATGTCCCCAAACGCGCCTTCGAGTTTCATGCGAATGTACGGGAATACATCCGCCGTCATGCGCAGGTAGTACGCCGTCTCATTAAAGCTGTCGTGGCCCATATAGGTCTTCAGAACCGGGAGCATAGCCATGAGATCCTTCCCCTGTTCCGACCAGGCTTTCAGCCGGTAAATCGCGTAGGCATGGCGAAAATCGTGAACTCTAGGCCCGTCACCCGTGTGGGATATCCCGGCTCGCCAAAGAAAGCGACGGAAGTTTTTATAGACGTTCCCCAGCGTCATTGGCCTACCATTTGTTCCAGGGAAAAAGAATGCGCCTTTGTCCGGGAATGGATGCACCGTATCCGCATATTCCTTGAGACGTTTCAACATGGATGCCGATACCATCACCCACCGGCTGTTACGGTTCTTCGATTCCCGTATGGTCAGACAACCTTTTTCAAGGTCTACATCTTCGACCATCAGGAGCCTCGCTTCCGAACCGCATTCAAACAGGAGCCGGAAAAAGACCGGCATGACCAGATGCCGCCAGGGACATTCGTAGCAGAAACGGCATTTATCTGTCTCCGCAAAGAAACGCAATAGCTCGTCCTGCGTATAGATATGCGGTACATATTGGGGCCCGGAGGGATAGTAATTATCCGGCAGTATATAAGCTTTTTGCCCCGTGCTGTCTAGATATTTTGCGAACTGCCGGATGACGGAGGCGCGTGAACACTGGTTAGCCGGTTTCTCATGTGGCTGTTTTGTACACCAACCGATGACGGACTCTTTTGGAAGCCCCGTCGTTGAGGGATACTCCCGGGCAAGGTACCGATCGAACCTTTTCAGGACACCAACCTCGGATTCGCACTGGTTGCCAATGGAGCGTTTCAGCAGGATGAAGTCACTCATCTCAACCTTCAGCGGGCCTATAAAACCGAAGTCATTCACACTGGATCACCTCCTTGAAGTTCAGGGGGCACTGTGCGAGACGCTCCATATCGACCTTCAGGTATACCGCAGTGGAATTCGTGTCGAGGTGGCCGATAATATCCGAGATAAGCGGGAGTGGTGTCTCCTTTTCCAGTAGCACGCTTGCCATGGTATGCCGAAGGCTGTGCATACCTCGGCGTTTCTTAAGCTTGGGGATGTGGGCTTTCTCCATATATGACCGGATTAACTGCTCCAGATGGTCCCCCTCTGCAAAAGGAAAAAACGGGGCCATGTGTCGTACAAACACACGATCGGAGTCCACTTTCGGTCGGCCGTATTTCAGATAGTCGATGACGGCCCAGCCAACATCCGGTACGAGTGGCAGCTCCATCGGTTGCCGGGTCTTTGACTGCACGAAACAGAGCTTCTTTTCTGCCCAATGAAAATCCGCCATGCGCAGGCGCTTGATGTCCGTGCAGCGCAGCCCCAGTCGGCAGGCAATCAGTATGATGGCATAGTCGCGCTTCCCTTTAGGGCTTGCACGGTCTATGGCCTCGATAAGCTTTTTCAGTTCATCATATTGATACACGGCATTCGCGCTGCCCGTGAATCCTTGGGCTTGGAGCAGTGGATGGATCGTACGGATAAAGTTGGAAGCGCATCAAATCTGCCACGGGCAACCATTCGATACCGATTTGGCCGCCATCCGGTACGTCGCTCTGAACCGCATGCTGGTAATTATCTACCGCATATTTCACATAGGGAATGACGTTATCGGGGAGGTGCGACAGCGCATACCAGCTTAAATCATCACATTTATGCGGCTCAGCATGCATCACCCCCGCCACCTCTAAGTCCGCTGGCGTTGGGGTGTTACTGGCCTATCCGAAGGTCCCTGCGCCGACATTGTAGATACCCGGAGCATAGTCGGAGTGTGCCAGCAACATTGCTTGGACCACGTCACCTGTTGGTAAACAAATCGCCGCTGAAAGATGGGCATATACCCAGGACTTTTTTGCCGCGTCTGCCGGTGTCTCGCCGAGTGCGATCGCTATGCCGACCCCTCAGGAGGCCGCAACCATCCCGCCTGGATGTGACAAAAAATGTGGAGGTGGTTTTTCATTTAGGTGGCGGCATGCGCCCGTCGGACGCGGACATGACGGTCGTTAACGTGGTGGCAGGTATTTGGTTGCGAGGCAAGCCGGTGGAGGCTCTTGACAAGCACTTTTGCCCGGCGAGAACACCCGAACGACCGCCGAATAAAAGTATTGGCTCCCCACCAAGAGAGTCCCATCCAATGGACGGACATACCGAATCCCATACACGTTTTGCGTCCCGTAATGATGCAGGGAATTAGCCGTGAGGATGAAGAATTTGTCATGGAGAAAACCGACCAATGCGGTATCCGCGCCCGCATTCATGGTTCGGCGTCCGACACCCGCGACTCGTCATTGAGGATGAGAGAGTCCACCGAAATATCTCACTTGGGACGCCAAAAAATATGGGCGTGGGCCGCTGCCGCGCATGGTAAAACTCCAATGCGTACATACTGTCCAAGGATGCCTTCCCGACTCGGGCCGAACACCTAAGCGCCTCAGGGGAAAAACATCTTCCCCGCGGCTGTCGCGCTTGTGCAATAATGCGCGTGGATGTTGATGAGCGCCAACAGATCCGTTGGTTTCCACGGCTGGAACAGAAAAACTATTGTTACACCATGAACCTTCTCTTGGTACCGCGAGGAGGCACCCCCCATTGGAGCCAGCGGGAACACAATGGCTTGATGAATTGTCATCAGCATTAATTGCGATGCCGAGTTATGGGACTCATCGATTTTCGTGAAACTAGATACTTCTGGGTCGTTGCGTATGACCCGGTTTGGCAGACTCATGCGATTGGGCGTGAATGCAGATCTCATGGATAAGTGGGCCGGGGTCGAAAACTACTACCGCATGCTTAAGGCAAATCTTAGAGCACTCAAGGAACCGTATCCCGATTGGTAGGATAACGTTAGTGGTCTCCCGACACATACACAACGCTCCAAACTTGAGGAGCAATCACCGACAGATGATGTGAGGCGCAGATTGCTGCCGCTTCCGGAGTTGTCACACTTGGGGGATAAAAATCTGTATTGACAATGGGTCCACTATAGTAAAGGGCGAGCCCTGGACAACATCTTCACCGAACGGCTCTGGCGGAGCGTCAAGTACGAGGAAGTCTATCTCCACGATTACGATACACCCCGTGCGGCACAACTGGGATTAACGCAGTACTTTAGGTTTTACAATCACGAACGGCTCCATCAATCGCTCGCGTATGCAACCCCCGCGTCTGTCTACGCCGACCCCGTCGGATCGGATTCCGTCCGATGAGGTTCCACCTGCGGGGTCGATCCCCACCGTCCATCGTCACTAGTGACGATCTCATACCAGAAGGAGGTGATGTCATGGACCCGACGCACCGCGATCGCCAGGCCACGTATCGCTTCTGGCACCCCCAGCTTAATGTCACTTTTCGTTGGCGGTCAGACTGGATTCTGGTCAGCCAGGCCTTGGCCCTTACCGACCAACACCCGCGGGAGGTACTCCTGCGCTGGGCGCGGCAAGTCCTGGACGAAATATCGCCGTACGACCCTCGGTCGTAAACCATCGCCTGGGGGAGTACGCATCTCAACCATCAAAGGAGGGGAATCAGTCTCACACTTTAGGGACTAAAAAATTGTCTTGACAGGGGGGTCCACTTTAAACTCCCGAATCTGGAGCTGGTGTGGCCCCGTCCCGCACCGGGCTCTTTACCAGACGCGTCACGATGCCCCCGCCGATCGGCGTTGAAAACCCCGGAGAAAAGGGCAATAAGCGTAGGCAACGGAAAAACGATGGAGTACACTACTGTTAATTTCCATTACCGTGCCGCAAGTTGACTGTAGTTCGTTGCAAGATCGTACTCTTCCCGCGGTCTTAGGCATCTCGAGGTCTGGAGGACTCAATTTGGAATTACGGCAGCTGCGATATTTTGTGATGGTTGCTCAGCTCGGCAGTTTATCGGCTGCTGCGCAAGCCCTGCATATCGCCGAACCCCCACTAAGTGTCCAAATAAAGAATTTAGAACGTGAATTACGTTTTTTACTATTCATACGGTCGAATAGGGGCATGATTCTCACGCCGCAAGGCAAAGTGTTTTTGACTAAAGCCCACTTTTTACTGACCCAGTTAGACCAGTTGGTCCCTCCCCATGATGCAGCTGAAGCCAGCCCCATCCACATCGCTACCATTCCGAGCTATGCCCCCGTTTTGGCGGATGCGATGCAGATCTTATGGCGTGAATTACCCAATGTTGAGATTAATGTTTATGAAAGCAATACGGCACACGTGTTCGATTTGGTCGAAGAAGGTATTGCCGATTTAGGAATTGCTCGGGTCTCGGAGGCCCGAAAGGGTGTCCAGACGCAGCCTCTATTTTCCGATCCATTTTGTGCGTTTATGCAACACACACACCGATTGGCCTCCCATACCGTTATTCTTCCCCAGGATTTGGAACAAGAGCCTTTGTATGTCATCCGCAACAGCCTCGAATCCAATGAGTTTTCCCAGATCACGCAATTGTTTAGTGACTACCAGGTAGTGCCCCACATTACGTGTTTCGCCGAGAGCGCCTCGACCGTGTTGCGATTTGTGGAACGCGGCACGGGAGTGGCACTAGTGCCGATCATGGCGCAAACTTTTTGTTTGACCAATGTTGTAGCCATCCCATTTGGAACGGAAGCGCAAAGGGTTAATGCTACCGTGGCGCTTACCTGGCGACAATCGCAAGCGTTATCAATTAACGTCGACAAAATGCGTAATATCCTATTGTCCCTTCCGTTCCCATCCATCGAACGATAAGGTATCAAATTTCGCATCTCAGACTATATCAGACACGTATGAATAGCCCACTGGCATACGACCTCGCTCGCTGACGACCATTTTAAAGTGGTCGGAATTCACCATGACGGGATCCGGTGGCACTCGAATCATCCCGAATGAGTCAGAGCGATCCACAATCACGCCTTAAGCGAGGTCGATCCCTGCAGGGCAAGCGTTTTATATCTCCGCCCGGAACAGCGGACCATCATACACCATATGCTATGGTGACAGGTGGATAAGGGCCCTCCCGAGGCCCAGCCGCGTCCCGAAACCTAAAACCATGCCCCCGGAACTTCCTCCCAAACCCACGCAATCGTACGCTCATAGGCCGCACGGTCGCCAGATATCCGAGATGGTTTTCTGGAACCAAGCGTACTCTGGCTTGGTCCGTTCCGCAATGTCCTCGACCGATGGAACAGCATAAAGCGTTTCTAACACGGACACCTCGCCGAGCGGGAAGCATATGCCAAGAACGCGTCTGGTTGGTGCAGCATGTGGACAATCCGCAAAACGTCGATGAGCGGCCACACCACGTACTGGTGATAATAGATGAGAGACTCTGAAAGCAATCCGTGTCGTGTATACTTAACTGCCCGACTTCGTTGGTGATACACCGATACTCGTCCACACTCTGCGTTCCATCTGCACCCTCTAGCTACGTGGCCAGGATATAATGCGCCGCCTTGAATTTTATAACTACCCCCCCACGCCCCGTTGGCGAAAGATCTCCCAACCGGGTATGGGGGGCATTCGTCGACTAACTTTCGCTAGCGCCACCTGCTTGACCCCGATTTATTCTTTCAAGACGATGTTGCTTTGAAGAATGGGCCGCGTTAGTAGTGTCAAGACGAATGAAATCATACTGGCCAATCCCAATGTGACCAACCCGGCCACTACAAACCCCGAAGGCAACAACGCCGAAAATATCGGTCCTCCCAGCAGCGCTCCGATGTTGAACACGAGAAAAAGCCATCCGGTGACTGTCCCCGCAATGGAGTCGTCCACAGAGTCCTGGCCCAGTGTGGCAACCAGATCAACATAGATTCCCCAGCCGGCTCCGAAGGCAAACGTAAGAACAATGAGAGCCGTAACGTTGTGAGATACCGTGAACATTCCAAAACTGCCAACCATGATCAGCAAGGCTGCCAAACTGACGATATATTTACGTCCAAACCGGTCAGCTAAATAGCCGATGGGATAGGCACAAATCAGTCCGCCCAGCCCTCCCATGGAGGCTATTCCGGCCGCAACGCCGGGGGCCAGAGCCAGTCCCTTTAGTAAATAGTCGGAGTAATAGTCAAGATAGCCAAATAATGCGATCCCGAACATAAAAATCGATCCCGACAATATCACCACGTTGCGGCGGAAAATCCCGGAAAACCGAATCGCCCGTTTCTCCATTTTTTTATACGTTGGGGGAATGACGAAATAAAAGACAATGAGAGAGATCACGGCCGCCACCCCGGAAAGGATAAAGGGCGTTCGATAATGGGGGAGAAACGGTGTAATGATTAACGGCCCAGCAAACAATCCACCGCCAAAGAAGATCGCAAAAGCGGATACGGCGCGTCCTCTAGTTTCAAAGAAGATGTCGCCTAACAGTGCGACAATGGCCGGTTGAAAAATCCCCACCCCAATACCCACCAAAAATCTGGCTAGAAATAAGGTGGTAGACGTTGCAGCATACCCGGTCAACACAGTGAATACCGCAAAAATAGTCACTGATAGCATAATGGTGTATTTCACCGAGAATCGGTCAAATAGATACCCACCGACGATGCTGAATATGGCAATCCCTAAGGCAAATCCAGTACCGATGGATCCTAACAGAGCAGCGGTAGCGTGCACATTGTGAACAATATAAGGAGACCCGAAAAAATATAATTCGGTATCAAATCCCTCGAGAAATGCCGGAATCGCAGAGACAAGCACAATCAGCAAAAACCATCCAACGCTTTTCTGAGCCAAGGATCGGACTGTAGCGCCGGGCGTAGACTCCGGGGTCGGGTGCGTAGCAGACAACTCTTCGCCTCCTTTATGACATCAATTTGATTTGGTCCAATCGCCCAAAGAGACCGGCGTGTTTGCTTTAACGGACAAATGCGCATCTCAAAACGGGTGTAGCGCTACCTTATTGAGCTTTTTCCCGAATTATCGTATATTTGGGTATTATTAGTATACGGGAGAATTTAAGGGAAGTCATAATATCTAAAATGTATAGCTGAGATATGTTCAACCGAATAGTGATCATTCAATGGTCTAGCTATTTCGCTAGATACGTGCCCTGTGTTTCGCAAATGGAAAAAGCCTTATAAACCTAAAACACATGGCTTGACCAACAAAAAAGAGCGAGACATTCCGGATTGGTATATCATGAAACTGAAATCAACGCTTAAGAGATGGCGAGGAGTGGCTATGGCAGAGTGGACGTTTCTCACAAATCACGCACAGGTTCTGCTGTGCCTTGCGCGTAATGGCAGCGGACGTTTCACAGCCAGAGAAATTTCTGACATCGTCGGCATCACGGAGCGAGCAGTACAGCGCATTCTAGATGATCTGGAGAATGCCGGATACATCAGCCGATTTCGGGACGGTCGCAAGAACCGTTATGAAATTCACCCCGAACGACCCATGCGACACCCCGCTCAGGCTGGACGGGCCATCAAGGACCTCCTTGATTTACTTGCACTCCCTGATTGGGAAATATAACTCATTTCTCTGTTGCCAGATGAAAATGCGACCGCATAGACGCCTGGCTGTTTTCTCATTTAATCCATGCAATGAAGAGAGTCCTATTGGATATTTGGATTGGTGATGGGCCAGCCCAATTTGACTGTTGGCGTCATATGGAGCCAAAATCGGGCCCTGTGATGGAACCCAGGAGAACGGCACGCGGGAAGGATCGTGTTCCGTGATGAATCAACATTTCCTTATGGCAGTTAGTAGTCCAAGCGAGTCCGACACCTCAATGCACAAAACATCCGACAAAGCCGCCGGCGGCAGCAATTCTACACGCACGAAAACACTGGTCTACCTTTGTTCGGGTTTCCAGCCAGGCCAGTTTCACCGGTATCGCCACGCGTTCATGGTCGGGATGAACAGATGAAGACTCCGGTACATTTAGGCGCCTGGTTCCTCGAAAAACCGAAACGTGTCACCGGACTAGGCTGCGCCTCTTTAGTGCTTAAAATGGTCGCAGAACGGATCTACTGATTGTGGCGTGGCCTTTGCCGGTAACGTTCGACTGCGATTTGGATGAGGCGATCGATCAACTGAGGATACGATACGCCCGTCGCTTCCCAGAGTAAGGGATACATGCTGTAGGGCGTAAACCCCGGCAAGGTATTAATTTCGTTCAGTAAGATTCTTCCCGAGGCACGTTCCCAAAAGAAGTCAACGCGAGCCAACCCGGCGCAATCCAAGCCATGAAAAGCCTTCACCGCCAGTTCCTGCATCTGGCGGCCAATCTCTCGCCCAATATCTGCCGGTATCGAAAGCTCCGTCGTTCCATCTTCGTACTTGGCGCGATAATCATAAAACTCATGCCCATGCACCGTGACTTCGCCCACGACGGATGCCTGCGCATTGTCCCACCCGAGTACCCCAACTTCGAATTCGCGCGCATCGACACCTTGTTCTACGATGACACGACGGTCGAACCGCTGCGCCTCGTCGATAGCCACCTCAAGCGCCTGGCGGTTGGCCGCTTTCGAGATGCCAACACTGGACCCTAAGTTCGCGGGCTTAACAAACATGGGGTAGGACAGGGAACGTTCGAGCTCGTCGAGTGTTTTTTTGCGGTCGTGGAGCCATGCGTGTCGCGTAAAGCCTTGATAGACCACTTGAGGGATCTCCAACGCCCCCAATAGCATCTTCATCGCGATTTTATCCATCCCCAGTGCCGATCCCAAGACCCCTGACCCTACATAGGGCAAGCCGGCCAGTTCAAGCAAGCCCTGGACCGTGCCGTCCTCACCTAAGGGACCGTGGAGAACCGGGACGACCACATCGACCAACTCGGTTAGCGATTCTGGCCGAAATGGAACAAGGTCATGAGATCCACGCGAAACAACGGAATGGCTGTCCGCAGAGGTGGCAGGGGTGGGCAATTGGGGGCGGCGCCCTATTTCCGTTTCCATGATCCCCAAGGCGGATTCTCCTGCCAGCCAGCGGCCGCTTCGGTCAATGGCGATGGGAACGATCTCGTAGGAACCGCGCATGGCTTGCATCACGGCGTAGGCCGACATCATGGACACCCTATGTTCTTCCGATTGTCCACCAAACAGCACGCCTACCCTTAAGCGCATTCAACCACCACCTCGAAAATTCATTTGCATTTAGTATATGATAGGGCTCGTTAGGTTGCCACATGCGGCTTGTGTTATTGAGTCTTGCGGAATAATCGGGCAGATAACCCCGAAGAGGAATTACTCCTCACGATCTAGAAAAGTGCAGAGGGAAGCTGGTTAAGGTCTCTTCTGCCTTTATTACATCATTAAATCCCGTCACAGGATGGTGAGGCTGTGGTTACTCGAAACATACCCGTCGGCAACACTGCATTGGCCGTCGATGATTGCGGCTCAGGGAAACCAATAGTACTTCTTCATGCGGGTATAGCAACGCGAAGAATGTGGGATCCGCAGTGGAATCGGCTCGGCGAATCGTTTCGGACTATTCGATTTGATATGCGAGGCTTCGGTGACAGGCCCTATGGTTCATGGCAAGTTCAGTGCAACAGAGGATGCGGTGGGGATTCTCGATGAACTCCATATCGAATCGGCCGTCCTCATGGGATGTTCTTACGGTGGGGCGACAGCCATTCACCTGGCTTTGACTCACCCAGAACGAGTTGCAGGGCTAGTTCTTATAGGCTCTGGCGTACATGGATATGATGATGGCGAGCCATTGCCGTCGGTGTTCGTTGAAATGGAAGAGGCATGGAATGCAGGAGATCATCAACGAGTCCTAGACCTTGAGGAGAAGGCTTTTGTTATAGGTCTGCAGCGCGATCGCGACCAACTAGACTCAAGATTTCTAGCCATCTGCCACGAAATGAATCGAACAAAATTACGGTGGGAAGATGTTCTTTTGAGAAATTCGTGATGCCCCGCGGATTCTCCTGCTGCCCTCAGGGCCATTGATCAGTATTTTTGACAGGACACCATCTCATGGGTGTACCGTATACGGTACACTTTAGAGATTATGGTGAACCGTGGCATTTGGGCTTGCAGCTCTGTACGAAAGTGACGTTGCAATGGTAAAAATGGTGGAATAGAAGCACCACAGTCTGGCGCATGGAATACTTTTTAAAAAACAAGGGAATGGGCATGTTTAGAGAACAAGAGACTATTGTTCATTGGGAGACCATCAACAATCCTAATAAAGGAGAAAATCTCATGCGGTCGGATACCGAGGCTCATTTGGCGTTGTATCGGTTTGCCCACGAATTGAATAGCGCCAGCGTAGTAAAGGCGGTGCATGGGCTTATGGTCGGCTCGGAAATGCATGTCTGGGTGGTTTTACGGGAACGAACCCGCGAGGCCCGGTATGATGTGTAAGCGGCTCAATTGAAAGTCGACCCTGACTTCCTCCTAACACTGCATTTCGCGGATTCCGCGAATGCCGTCCCCGCCGATGCCGAAGCGGTAGCTACCACGGTCGTATGAGGATGGCATCACACGCCCAACAACAGCAGAGCAATCAGGCGCTCGCGAAGCACTTGGAGACGTTGCACACCGATGCAAACTTAGGCGACGTGATTCGTCATCGTGTGCCGCTCAAGCAAACTATGCCGCGATTATGAACCCTGCGAATCGATTATAGCAAACTGTAAGTAAAAGAGAATGAGCTTGCTTCCTGCCATCATGGCGTAAATCAATTCTAAGATGGCAACAAATCCATCGGGGGATGCCGACGGCCTTAGAATCCAACTTTGGCAAAGTAGAAGTGCCCAAAAATCTTGTATTGACGCGGAATCACTCCTTAAGTAACTTAAGGACTTGAAATATTGACACAACAACATACGGATTCCCGTTTGCCTCGACGATTGGCATCGTTCGAGTTCTTTACACGGTGCGCATCAAGCGCCACAGTCTTTTGCGTGATGCGTTCCTCCGTTTGGCGCAAGACCGCCGTGATTTTTGGACTCCCGCCGTTGCCACTTGCGGGCCTTCCCATCCTCATCGCGAAGCTTGCCACTGCCCACAAAGCACCGACGCCGATGCTTTTAGGCGTTTCTCTCCGATTGGTTGAGGGTTGTATCTGTAATGCGTGATTCTTTGGCAACCACGGCTCGCGGTTTCTGCAGCTCCATCACTGACTGTACGGCTTGGACATTAAATGCCATATCATATCTTGTTGCCGTCTCACTCGCCAAAGGTGGGTTAGCCTGCATATTATCCCCAAGTTCAAGATGTCCATGACATTCATGCCATTCTTAGGGTTCTATTGCGGACAGCGCACGCTGCGTCCTTATCCAGAACTCGATGTGGCTACTTATCATGCGTGCAAAACAAGTCAGCCAATGATTCTCAACCGCCCTTTGCCCACAGTCTACCCAATCTTAACGAAAACATGGAAATCATAAATCCCCCTTGACATATGACATATATATCGTGATACTATAGTCGCGAACCGGGAGACGCAAACCAGCAGTATTGGATGGATTGTGCGGTAAACGTGTGCATGTGGTTCGCGTGGATGAATCAACGCGATGCCTGCGAGAAACACGCTGTGACTTTCTCCCACTAGGCGACGCAAAAAGAAAGGGCGCTGCGGCAATGAGCGGAAGACAGGACACCCCACATCCCTATCAGGGAAGACAAGTCGCACTCGCCACCAAACACCAAAAAGAGCTGGTCCTCGAGCAACCGCTGCGCGAGGCCGTGGGCCTTACGATATTTGTCCCAGATAACCTGGATACGGATCTGCTAGGCACCTTCACTGGCGAAGTGGACCGCCTGGGCACTCCACGGGAAGTAGCCATAAAAAAGGCCCGTTGGGGAATGCACGCCTCGGGCCTCACATTAGGTCTGGCAAGTGAAGGCAGCTTCGGTCCTGACCCACAATTGGTGTTTGTGCCCGCACACCATGAGCTGCTTGCCTTTGTTGATGAGGATATGGGCATTGAGGTGGTGGAACAAGTCCTCAGCTCGCAGACTAACTTTGCTCATGATGCGGCCAAAACCGTCGATGATTTGACGGATTTTCTCGCCCGAGCGAAGTTCCCCTCGCACGGGCTGATTGTGAGACCAAACTCCGGGCTGCAACCGGGACTGCTGTTTAAAGGAATTACAGAGGTCAGCGCTCTAAAAGATGCTGTGACTCGTTGCGCCACGGCTTCGGCCGATGGTCTGGCGCATGTGGAGACGGATATGCGCGCGCATATGAATCCGACTCGACGGCAGGTGCTTCGTGAGGTCGCAGTGTCACTCGGCCGGCGCTTGACCACCTTCTGCCCTGAATGTCAGACGCCCGGGTGGGGTTTGGTGGATGTGGTCAAGGGCCTGCCGTGTGAATGGTGTGGCGGGGAAACGACCTTGGTGCGCGCAGAGGTTCATGGTTGTGTGCAGTGCGAGTATCGCGAAAGCATCCCGAGAAGCGATGGCCTGCGTGTTGCGCCACCTAAAGATTGTCCCTGGTGCAATCCCTAAGTCGTGACCCGCAACAGTTCACTTTTGGCAGGGGAGTTTTTAGTGATGCGGTTTTAGATAGGGGGCCAATGATGCAAGTTGGCAAAAGGAATTTTGTGTGGCACTCTGCCTCGCTTAGCGCCCTTCGCCCGCTTTACGGCTCTACCGAGCTGCCGAGGATGACCTGGATGTATTGTCGGCCCATCCCATCGTACAGTCGCAGCACCGCATTATACGCCAGTAAACGCGTTGATGCCATGGCTTATGAGGATAGGAGGTGCAGATGATGAGCAATAGCTCCCTCACTCATGAAAATGCTGATCAGAAAACCTCGGTCCATACCAGCCCAAACGACTACCAGGCCCTCTTCATCGGCGAAGTTGCACCAAACAAAAAACCTGCCGTGGAACAGGGTTTGGGTTGTCCGGGGATCGGACTCTGGTTTCACTGTGAAGGCGCGTTGTTATGGGATCCGTACGGATCGCTCATGCGCAGTGTCTTGATGATGGTCCACCGCCACCCATCTGTGCAAACCATCTATGTGGTGGCAGAAAGCTCAAAAGAAGGTGCTTCGGCGAAACACCGTCCCGTCGTACTGGGTACAGGAGTTTCGGAAGATATCATGAGCACCCTGCATTATCTGCTGCGTTATGTCCAAGGAGTGGATCCGTGGGTATGGTTGCAATCCGGGTCGGACCCGGCGGTGGCGGTCGTGCACTCCGTGCGTCTTTTGCGTGAGCATCCCTTGATGCCTAAATCCATTAGCGTGCAGGGATTTCTGGTCGAAGAGACCGACACCCGCTTATGGCCCGTGGATGCCTAACGAAGCAAAATGTTCATACTAAAAAATGTACTGACGCGCCAGGCTTTGGACGTCGGTTATTGAGAGGAGGGATGAGCGATGGATTGTTACACCTGTGGAGGAAACGGCGAGTGGAAGTGTCCCGTATGCAGCAACGCTCTGCCGCTCGCTGAACACGGTCCCCAAGCCGCCTCATGCTATCAGTGCAACGGACTTGGCTATGTAATCTGTCCGACCTGTGGGGGCAACGGATATTTAGAGCACAATGAGTAAGTAGCGGAGAAACCGAAGGGAGACTGTTGCCATGACACAACGCACCGCCATCACCGTAGCTTATGGAGACGGCATCGGACCAGACATTATGGAGGCTACACTTCGCATCATTCAGGCCGCCGGAGCTAATATTGAGATCGAGACGATTGAAATCGGAGAAAAAGTGTATCTACGCGGAATAGAAACCGGAATGGAACCTGGCGTGTGGGATTCGTTGCGAAGAACCCATGTGTTCCTCAAGGCGCCGATCACGACGCCTCAGGGTGGTGGGTACAAAAGCCTGAACGTCACGATGCGCAAAGCTCTAGGGTTGTATGCAAACGTCCGTCCGACCGTATCCTATTATCCGTA
>JAJYHT010000094.1 GCA_021784595.1 Bacillota bacterium
ATCCGGTGCGGTACAACGACTTGGCTCAACGTGGCAAGATTCCGGCCGCTTTGGCGGCCAAACTGCCGCCCGCCTCATCCTATGCGAAGGCGCAGTTCCCCACGGTGGCGCAGACCAACAAGGCATCGGCCATTGTGCAAGCGCAATGGGGACCCCAAGTCGTGGGCGCGTAACAGGATTCGAAAGGAGGGGTCTCATATGACCCAAGTATCCACATCTAAGGCGGCCCCCCCACTCAACCGCGCCACCCGCATTTGGACGACTGGGGTGTGGTTTCTTCCCTTTGGCCTGTTTGCGGTGCTGTTTTTATTTTTACCATCGATCGGTTTGTTCGTGGGCAGTGTCACCGGCGGAGCGCATGGACTTACGCTGACGTACTTCGGCCAACTGTTTCAAAGCCAATATCTCGATGCTTACAAGGTCAGTGTTGAATTGAGCGCTGCCACCGCCCTAATTGGGGCGGTGGTTGGCGTTGTTTTAGCGTGGGCCGTCGTAGGAGGAGGACTTCCTCGATTTCTGCGACCGTTTTTCCTGACTTTTTCTGGTGTCGCCTCCAATTTCGCTGGTATTCCTCTGGCATTCGCCTTTACCGCGAGCCTAGGGCCAGTTGGGTTGGTCACGCTGTTTTTAAGCCACCACTTAAACCTCAATCTCTATCAACACGGCTTCAGTCTATTTGGTTTTAGTGGCTTAGTGATTACCTACCTTTACTTTCAAATTCCGTTGATGGTTTTGCTGATGGTGCCGGCATTAGACAATATGAGTCGGTGGGGAGAGGCTGCGATGAATTTGGGAGCCAGTCCATGGCAATTTTGGTGGCACATTGGCCTGCCCATCTTGCGGCTCCCTTTGCTAGGCGCCACTTTGCTACTCTTCGGCAATAGTTTTGGAGCCTATGCCACAGCCTATGCGCTGACCTCAGGCATGATTAATCTGGTACCCATCGTCATTGGGCAGGAATTAAGCGGCAACGTTGTATTCAGTCCGAGTTTAGCTGATGCCTTGGCGGTTGGCATGGTATTAATTATGACGACGATTTTTGCGGTCTATCTGCTAACCAATCGTAATGTCGTGAGGTGGCAACGATGAAAGGTTCGCGAATTTGGTCCTTAATCGTAGGCGTAGTCGGTCTTTTGTACTTTGTCGTGCCCTTGATTGCCACGGCGCAATTTAGTGTGCAAGAAGGACCATCCAAACCCTTTTGGGCAGCATATTCCAGCATTCTTGCCGACCCTCAGTTTTGGTCCAGCTTGCGACTGTCCCTCTTTATGGCCTTATCTGCGGTGGTAATCGGATTAGTAGTCATTGTCCCCGCCGCTTATTGGGCATTTCTCCGGGTTCCACGGATGCAGTCCTGGGTTGAATTTATCAGCATTCTTCCCTTTGTTGTCCCTCCCATCGTGCTGGTTTTAGGATTAGTGCGACTCTATGGCAGTGGATTTGGACCCTTGTCCGATCGCCCAGTCATGTTGATGGCCGCCTATGGGGTGGTTTCTATGCCTTATTTGTTCCGTTCTGTGGACAATGGCCTGCGTTCGATGGATGTGCGCGCGCTCACGGAAGCCGCTTTAGGTCTTGGCGCATCGTGGCCGCGGGTGTTGTTCCGTGTCGTTCTACCTAATCTTCGCACGGCTCTCTTAGGCGGCGCATTCTTAGTGTTCGCATTAATCATGGGCGAATATGCCATCTCTAGCATGCTAGGTTTTAATACCTTCGGGGTATACATGTTGTTGACTGGACAAACCCGAGCTCATGCAGCCGCTGCATTGGCTCTCATCAGCTTTGGATTGGTATGGCTGCTTGTAGGGGTCATGCAAGCGGTCAACCGCGGCAACGTCACGATCGGTGGCGCCCGCTAACCCTGGAGCCTTCAACGGGCTCCGGCATTATTAAGGAACTCCCCCTAAAGGGACTCCTAGGTTTTGATAAAAAAGTATTCTTTCAAGGAGACATCCCATGTCCTTTCTGGATATACAAAACGTACAGCGTCACTTCGGGTCACAACGCGCTGTCGATGGGGTCAGCATCGCTGTAGAACGCGGAGAGTTCATTAGTTTGTTGGGTCCAAGCGGCAGTGGCAAAACCACGTTGCTACGCATCGTGGCGGGTTTTGAACGGCCTGACTCCGGGGCTATTGTCGTCGATGGGGAAAATCTTACCCGCACGCCTCCTCAACGGCGCAACATGGGGATGGTCTTTCAGTCCTATGCCCTATTCCCGAACTTGACGGCTGCGGACAATGTAGCCTTTGGATTGCGCACGCGTCACGTGCCTCCCACAAAAATCAAACCACGGGTTGAGGAATTGCTGACGATGGTAGGATTGGGCGAAAAAGCCGGACGTTATCCCCATCAACTATCTGGTGGAGAACAACAGCGCGTGGCTTTAGCCCGCGCCTTGGCGCCCAATCCCCGGGTCCTTTTGTTGGACGAGCCTTTGTCCGCGTTGGATGCGCGCATTCGAGTAACCTTGCGGGCCGAAATTCGCCGCATTCAGCGCACTCTGCACATTACCACGTTATATGTCACCCATGACCAAGAAGAAGCCCTAGCGATGTCGGACCGAGTGGTCGTCTTCAACCAGGGACATGCGGAACAAATTGGCACACCCGAAGACATCTATGATCGACCCGCCACCTCCTTTGTCTCGAGTTTTGTGGGCACCACCAACCGCCTAGTGGCACAGGTTGCCGATGTCAGAGCAGGCTTATGCGTCATCGATGGCCAAAAGGTTCAAGTCACTGCGTTGCCCGACGGCATAGACCAGGGGTCGGCCGTCGATTTATGGCTGCGCCCAGAGCGCATCCACCTGACTAACCATAAAGGTCCCGATGACACCAACCAACTTTCCGGCACAGTGGAAGATGCCATGTTTTTGGGTGCGAGAACCGGAATGCGCGTTACGATAAACGGTCAACCAGTCATGGTTGACGTCCCCCGCGACCCAGGCTACCCCAATCCCCGTGCAGGGGAACTGGTTACGATTTACTTTTCGACCAATCTCACCGCAACTCTTTCGAACGCTCAGTAAATACAAAGAAGGCTTTTGCATAATCTTCGGCAAAAGCCTTCTTTATTTATTTCCTAGCAAACCTCAATTCCCCGTGACTTCATCCTCTACGGGAAATTCTCCATGTTGCAAGATAGCCGGGCCCTTGAAGTGGTATCGTACTTTTAGCAAGTACCACGGCACCAAAATCGCGAGCACAATCAGCAGTACAACCGGCGTGTAATTGAAGTTGCCTAGTGTGATGGGCCGCACTACAGGCAAAGAAAACAGGATGCAGATGAACACTACCCAGGCCACGGCCAAGATGCCAATCGGCCGACTGAATCGTCCCAAGTTCCATGGTCCCGGTGTAAAGCGATGGGGATAAATTAACTTCAAAAAGGCTGGCGCCACATACGAAATGAAGAGGCCAATCACCCCAATGGACGTCACCGCCGAATAAACCACGCTGCTCCAGAGTGCGGGCACGGCTAATAAGAAGGCTAGCACGACGGATAACCAAATGGCGTGATATGGCGAACGAATCTTATTTAACTTTTTCAAGGTATCAGAAGCGGGAAGACCATGATCGCGGGCAAATGCATAAATCATTCGCGAATTTGCGGTCACCGATGACATTCCGCAGAAGAACATAGCGACCAATGCAATGATAAAGAGCAAGGTGCCGCCCGCTGAGCCCAAGCGCTCGGTAAACACATAAAGAACCGGGTTCGCAGCAGCCAGTGTCTTCGGAAGAGAAGGAATAGCCGCCACCATCCCCAACAGAAGGATATAGCCCACAATGCCCGAGATGGCCACAGACAGCACAATCCCCCACGATGGCGTGTTCGATGCGCCAATCGTCTCTTCAGACATGTGCGCTGACGCGTCAAAACCGGTAATCGTGTAAGAGGCCAACAGTAAGCCAATCAGAAACCCATACCAGGGAGAAAATCCCGTCTGTGTCTTAACATCCGAGAAAATAAAGGACCACACATGGGGATGATGCGGTGCCAAGAAGACCAAGGCTCCCACAATCAATAAGGCACCGCCCACATGCCACCACACACTGACATCGTTCAGCAGCGACACCAGCCGAACGCCCTTAATGTTAAGCAACGCATGCGCCAACAGCAACACGGCATAAATGCCCAAGATGGCCAACGTCCCGGACTGACCCGATACCGGAAACGACGGAGCATATTGGTTAATCAACGCATCTACAAAGATAGCCAGTCCATAATCGATGCCCGCGGTAATAGCGACTTGGCCAATGAGGTTGAACCACCCCGTAAACCATCCCCATCCGGCGCCTCCTAGCATGCTGGACCAAAAATAGAGTCCTCCGGTGGTGGGATATGCCGAAGCCGTTTCTGCCATGTTCAGCGCCACAAACATCACGAAAATGGTGACAATAGGCCACCCGTAGGCTGCTGACGATGGACCTGAAGCAGACAAGCCAAATCCAAACAGCGTTAAGGGACCGCTCAAAATCGAAATGATAGTAAACGAAATGGCGAAGTTGGAAAACCCGCCCATGGTTCTGTATAATTCCTGAAAATATCCAAATCGCTTGAGAACCAGCTCGTCGTGTTCGATGACTTCTTGCGAGACTTTAGACTTCATCCTCTTCCCTCCTAGTGGCTAATTTATCAAAGCATTGCGTCAATACGATATCGTATTACGGTCAAAATCCCAGACTAATTTTTGTCAATTACTACGGATTGGTTCGTTTGGGACGGATGTTGGAACGGTCTTGCATAGCGCATGAACGATGATTAACATGGAAAGAGATCCAATGTGTAGGACTTTAGGCATTTTTCACGATAAGACGAGCGACAATGTCCAAAGTTTGTGTGTATTTTAACGGATAATTTGGTACTTTTCCATCGTTTTAACAAAAAATTTTAGGAGGTTCATGGGTGCGATACACGCAGTGGCAAGGGCTACAATTAAAAGAGGGTCTAGCAGACAGCCTACAGTCTATAAATTTTGTCATTTTTGACGTAGATGGCGTGTTGGTAGATGCCAAAGAATCTTACCCGCGGGCCATTCGCGACGCAGTTCAACATTATGCGGCAACCTTGCCCCAAGCGGCCCATGCCCCTAAGGCTTGTACTGTCGAACTTGACCACATCCCGTTATTTAAGGCCGCAGGTGGATTTAACGACGAATGGATTCTCACTTACGCCGCATGTCTGTGGCTTACCTGGTGCCATTTCAGTGACCACGCCCTCAGTCTTTCACAATTCATAGAAGAGGTGGCCAACGCGGGGGGAGGCATCGAGGCGGCCCAATTAGTCATGCATGCACGCGCGGGTTCAATGGCCGGCACGGTCTACCAGTGGTGCCGGCAAGATGCTGTCACACGCCTGGCGCAGGAATATTATGCCGGTTCTGAAGACACCTACAGCTTGTTCGGTATTCCGCCACAGCTTGGCAATATCTATGGCCACCACCATCTAGAACGCGACTTGCTGTCTCCTCGCGAAATCGACCCTTGGGCCGATCACGTAGCCCTTTACACCGGACGCAATGACCCCGAAACGCAATTCGTGCTCCTCCGATCCGGCCTTCATCGCTACTTTCCTTCCGAGCGGAGGATTACCGCCAGTTCGGGCATTACCAAACCCAATCCTGCCGGCTTAGAACTACTGATCGGCAATGCACCAAAGACTCGTGCTCTGTTTGTGGGCGACACCATGGACGATTTGCGCAGCGCTCAAAATTTCCAAGCCCAACATCCCCAAGAACAGACCCTATGGTTTGCCGGAGTCACGGGAGGGTCAATGGGCGAAAGCAGCGCGAACACATTTGCCGAACACGGCGCCGATTTGATTGTCCCGAGCGTAAACGCTTTGCTGACAGCGCTATTCTCACTGCGGCATTCTGCCTAAAAACGGTGCCCGGCACACCTGCGGCCAGAGGCCCTAGATGTGCCGGGTCAAGCCCGTTATCCGTTTAGACCTCTGGCTTTGGCCACGAGAGGCTCCTTTAAAATGGTACCATCGACCCACTCGCCGTTGATTTCCACACTCACCCGGGTGCCCAAGCCAATTTGTGCGGGAACGTATGCAAAAGCAATGCTTTTAGCTAGGGTATACCCATAGCCTCCGCTGGTGACGCGGCCAATGATTTGGTTTTCCCAACGGACAGGCTCTCCGCCCTCCGCCACAAAACCACCATGGTCCATCACAATGCAACGCAGTCGTTGCGAGAGCCCTTCTTCTTTTTGTTTCAACAAAATGTTCTTGCCAATAAAGTCATCCTTGTCAAGTTTGACACAAAAGCCCAGACCCGCTTCATAAGGCGTTGTTTCGGGGGTGACGTCCGCTCCCCATACGCGATACCCTTTCTCCAAACGTAGGGAATCAATCGCACGATAGCCTCCAGGTACCAATCCATAAGGTTGGCCAGCTTCGTATAAGAGGTTCCAAAGCCTCAGGCCATATTCCATCGGGCAGTAAAACTCCCATCCCAGTTCGCCGACAAAGGTCACTCGGGAAGCCAAACACAAGACATCCCCCACAGACACCTGCTGTGCTGTCATATAAGGGAACCGCTCATTGCTCATATCCTCCAAAACCAGTTGCTGGATGACGTCGCGCGCCCGCGGTCCCCATAACGCGATACACGCATATTGCGAGGTGACATCTTCTACATGAACCGAGCCATCTTTCGGAAGATGCTTTCTTACCCATCCCATGTCGTGATTTCCGAACGCAGTTCCAGTGATAAGACGAAATTTGTCAGGCGAAAGACGCGTCGCCGTTAAATCGCATTCAATGCCTCCCCGCGAATTCAACATCTGAGTATAGATGATCGAGCCTACCGGTTTGTCCAAATCGTTGTCGCACAGACGTTGCAAGAATTCTAAAGCTCCCTGGCCAGACACCTCAAATTTGCTAAATGATGTCTCATCAAACAAGGCTACGCGGTCCCGCGCTGCCCGATGCTCCACTCCAATGGCCGAAGACCACACCTGTCCTGCCCAGCCACGCGGACGCTCATTGCGATCGTCCCCGGTCTCATTGGATGAAAACCAATTGACCCGTTCCCAATTGGCTTTTTCTCCAAATTCGGCCGCGAGTGCCACCAGTTGGGGATAGGCTGGCGATAGGCGCAATGGTCGCGCGCTATGATTTTCTTCGTGCGGATAGCGAATATCATAATATGTGGAATAAATTTCGCGGGTCCTTTGCAGTGCCAGTGACTGACTCTGATATTGCCGTCCAAATCGTCTGATGTCCATTTTCCATAGATCCAACGACGGTTCACCGTCTAGGATCCACTCTGCCATCATGCGTCCTACGCCACCTGCTCCCGCAATTCCATGAGCACAAAACCCTGCAGCGACAAAGAATCCGGGCAGCGCCGATTCCCCCATAATAAACTCCCCATCTGGGGTAAACGCCTCTGGTCCGTTGATAAAGGTTTGAATACCCGCGCCCTCCATCAACGGCACTCGCAATATGGCACCTTCCATAATGGGAGTGAATCGATCCCAGTCAGGCGACAACAATTGACCGTTAAAGGTCGCGGGAATTCCTTCAAGGCCCCACGGAGCCGGAGTCCGCTCATATCCCCCCATAACCAGCCCATGTCCCCAACTGCGGAAATATACCAGATTGTCAGGGTCCCGCATGGTCGGTATACGGTCCATGATCTCTGAGGAGACAGACTCCAAGGCCGTGGTAATAATATACTGGTGCTGCATGGGAATAATTGGCACCACGATCCCGGCTAAGCGTCCAATTTCATTAGAATACATACCCCCCGCATTAACCACCACATCAGCGGTAATCGTGCCTTTGTCAGTCACGACGCGACGCACCCGTCCCTGTTCGGACTCTATCGCTAGAACACGGGTATGCGTATTAATTTCCGCACCGCGTTGGCGCGCGCCTTTAGCAAGCGCCTGTGCGAGACTGCTGGGGTCTAAATAGCCGTCAGTTGGCAAATAAGCCGCGCCGCGCACATCTTTCATGTCCATCAAGGGAAATAGGTTATGTGCCTCAGCGGGAGAGATTAACTCTAAAGGCAGCCCAAAGGTCTTCGCCCATCCCGCCTGGCGCTCGAGTTCTTCAAATCTCTCGGGGGTCGACGCTAATCGTAAACTCCCCACCTCACGCCATCCGGGGTCCACACCCGTGTCATCCTTTAACTTTCGGTACAATTCCGCGCTGTACATCAACATTTTGGTTAAACTCACCGAGGACCTCAACTGACCCACGAGTCCCGCTGAATGAAATGTGGAACCGCTGGTTAATTCGTTGCGGTCGACTAAGACGACGTCCTGACACCCTAAGAGAGTCAAGTGGTACGCGATGCTGGTTCCTGCCACACCTCCGCCAATAATCACCACTTGTGCGTTAGACTTCATTGTTTGCCCACCTTCTCGTGAAGTTATCCTGCTGCCGCCTCTTTATGACCCTAATAAATCCAACTCCGCTTGAATTCTCGGATCATCCAATGCCTGCTGCACTCTGCTAAAGTGCTCCATGGCGTATTGCTCAAAATCAAAATCCAATGGGGACACCAGTCGTTGCACCATACCCCATAATGATTCCCTGAGATCGGACATAATCCGCATAAGCCGTATCGCTGCCACGTGATGGCATACCTGGTCGGTTTCGAAATACAGGTTTGCCAAAAGCACTTCTTGATCCGCCGATAATTTTTGATTGGAGGCAAAATTGCCTAAGTCAAAGTAGAGATTGCCTAATCCGGCATATTCCCAGTCAACCAACCACAATTGTTGTGTCGATTCTTGCAATACAAAGTTCGCCGCCAGCAAATCATTGTGGCATAACCCCAATGGTTGAAAAGGCAACCGTTCTTCAATCAATGTTCCTAATTGCAACGCCGCTTCCAATTGCCGTGTGACCCTATCGTGGTTTCCTCTCACCAGATTCCAATAGGAGCGGATGACATGAAACACGGAAAAGGGCTTGACCGCCGGTTGCCTTTGATGCGTCCTATGCAGCAAGTCAACCACCTGCCGCAAACGGTGGGCATCACGGAAGTCTTCGGGCGACATTGATTTGCCGATAACAAACTCGGTAACCAGGATCCGCTCCTCACGCACGTAAAATTTTACGGGAGGCGCCACGCCGAGGTCGCCAGCTGTGACCGTGGCCAAATATTCCACGTCGCGGTCTATGCCCAACTGCTCGGTTCCGTCCCCCGCCAGCCGCACAAAGAACGGCGTCTGGTGAACCCGCACACAATAATTTTCGTTGGTCATCCCGCCGGATATTTTGCTGCACTCCAAGATTTCAGTCCGCCATTCAGGAATCACCCTGCCCAACAATGTCTCGAGATTCTTCCCCCGACTTTCGGTCATTTGTTTTCTACCCCTCATATGGCCTATCCCGCTACGTGTTCATTTGTGTCTAGACGTCAGAGTTTTCAGTTATCCCCCCTTATATTTACTTCGCCGCCGGGCTCAGTGCCACTTTTGATTGAATCTCGAAGTTGACCGCTTTTGATAGTGATGGTGCCAAGGTCATTAGGCCTTTATCGTAGTGTTAATATAATACCTAAAATTGCTCTGTTATGTTGGACTTTTTATCAGTTCAACAACAAATTATCATAAATTCACGTCATTCTACAAACATATGTCAGTACTAAAAAAAGAAAACCTACCCCGGACCCGCAGATGGCGCAACATCTCCCAGCCGCCATGGTTCGCGAGATCTTACCCCCTACATGCCCAGAGCAAGGGAATTCTGTACTTCGAATAATGGAATTCCCTCGCAATGGTGCCGTGTCCCCTTTAAACCTTCAAAAGTGCTATTTCAATCCGTGAACCTCTCCCTCATCGGTAATGGAGACACGATAAGCAGCCGGGTCTTTAGGCAGTCCCGGCATCCGGATCATGTCGCCCGCTAAAGGCACGACGTATCCTGCTCCACGTGCCACCTCGATGTCTCGAATATGGATGTCGAATCCCTCAGGCCGCCCAATTAGCGAAGGATTGTCACTTAAAGAATATTGGGTCTTGGCGATGCACACCCGCAAGTTTTGTTGATTCCACTTTTCGAGTCTCTTCAACGCATTGACCGCTGCGGGCGCATACTCAACATCGCTGGCTCCATAAATTGTGGTCGCGATGCGATGAATTTTTTCCTGTATGGGCACTGATTCGTCATAGAGCGGCGCATACCGGCGGGCTGGCAAAGACAGCATCTCCTGTACGACTAATGCTAAAGGACGGCCGCCCAAACCGCCTTCCCCAAACACATTGGCTTCAGCCGCACGAATATCGCGTTGTTCTAGATCGCGGATCAGCCAACGCAATTCCTCGTCGGTATCGTTGTCAAATCGGTTAATGCCTACCACCACTCTTAGATCAAACCTGCGAAGATTCTCAATATGCTTCAAGAGGTTTTCCATACCCTTTTTCAAGGCGGTCATGTTAGGTTCGGCTATAGCGGATAACGGCTGCCCACCGTGGTAGCGCAAGGCCCTGAGCGTCACGACCACCACCGCTAACTGAGGCTCTAATCCAGCAATAGGCGCTTTGATATCCAAAAATTTCTCTGCACCCAGATCGGCACCAAACCCAGCTTCGGTGATGACCACATCAGACAACCGAAGTCCCGCTTCGGTGGCCACGATGCTATTGCATCCGTGCGCAATATTCGCAAACGGCCCTCCATGCATGATGACCGGAGTATGTTCTGAGGTTTGCACCAGATTAGGCATCATAGCATCGGTCAAGAGCGCTGTCATAGCATCTGCGGCACCAAGATCGGCGACCGTGATCGGCTTGGAGGGCTCACTCGCAATCACCATGCGCCCTAATCGCTGCTTGAGCTCGGCGATGTCGCGCGATAGGGTGAGAACCGCCATAACTTCCGACGCGGCAGTGATGTCAAACCCCGTTTCACGCAATATGCCCTGAGTGGATCCTCCCAGACCAATCAGAATATGTCTCAATGCGCGGTCATTCATATCGAGTACCCGCTTCCAGGTGACCCGCGATGGCTTAACTTTTAGACGCGAACCATGAAACAACTCATTGTCAACTAAGGCCGCCAAAAGATTGTGCGCAGCTCCAATCGCATGAAAATCACCCGTAAAGTGCAAGTTGATATTGGTAGAAGGCTCCACTTGGGATGCCCCCCCTCCCGTTGCACCCCCTTTCATACCAAAAGTCGGGCCCAGCGACGGTTCACGCAACACGGCGGTTGCCGCCAGGCCAAGCCGCCGCAGCGATTGGGCCAACCCGACCGACATGGTGGTCTTTCCTTCTCCCGGTGGGGTGGGATTTATCGAAGTCATTAAAATTAATTTGGCGCGTCGGGGATTTTGATAGACGACATCTAGAGGAATTTTCGCCTTGAAAGAGCCTAGTTGAACGATATCTGACCTGTGAAGACCAAGTTGGCTGGCAATATCTCCAATTGGCCATAAATCTTGCTCGGACATTCTGTTCGCCTCCAAAGAGCTGAAAATACACAACCCCTACTATACCGCAACTAAAAGAGGTCAGGAAAACTCATCCGCAATTACCTAAATGCGGTTCCTACCGACGGCTTAGTCCACTTGAGCCATTTAGTTCCTCATCGCTATCAATCAAGCGTGTTCAAAGATTGGATTTGATGTGGCCCGAAATGGGACGGCGCCCGATGAAACTGGGCCCAGTTGGGGTTAAATGGAACGAAAATGGCAATAGGATTGGGTACCTACTCATCCAACGACGATAGTGGCCGGAGAGAGATGACCTTGGGCGAAGATTTCCGGGAAGTGCCCCAACATGGTAATGTGGTCATGCCCGAGCGGGGAGAGACGCGCCACGTCGTCGTCCAACACCGTGATTCCGCGCTGACGGATTAATGCAAGCACCTGTTCCATGTATCGCGTAATTCACAGCACAATGGCATTGACGACCAACCCCAGCGCGTTCTGTACTTCGTTAAGAGGAAATGGCTCTTGGTCACTTTTGGTGCAGGAAATCCGGGCTGGCGCGGGCCATTCCAGGGATGGATTGCACCTGTCGGATCTTGTTGTCAAGATGGGCAGACCATGCCCGATTGTACCGGGTGTGTGGCTCGATGCGGTTAGTGATGGTGCAAGATTCGGGCCCGCAGTAGCGGCAATGCGGCCCGGCCATACATCATCCGTTTCAGCAGCTTGGTACGATTGTTGAAGCCTTCGACGGGGCCTTGACTCCATTCGACCGTCACACCCGCCACGACGGCATCCCAATCGTGGCGCAGGGTTTGAGCAAAGGCGGCGAAATCCGGGATTCCGCTCGATTCCGCCAACCGGCACCAGGCGGCTAAGTATACCGCTTCTTTTCCAGCGATAGTAAAACTCTCCAATGACGGCGTGGGGTGGTTCGATTTACAATGACGAGGAGATCAAAATAATGGGCTCCGATTGTCATAGGATCACCCAGGTTATGGAAAATAGCCTCCCCGGGCACGTCGCGAAAACATTGGAAATTCCAAGGGAAAAGAGGGTAACACGACACCATGAGCATGAGTCTGGAAACTTCCGGGTTCTTGCTTCAATGAGGTCCGCGTATGCCTGCTCATCGAACGGGTCTTCCTCACCAAAGCTGGCACACGCTGCGTTTTTCCGAAACTGAACGAAATCATCGCGATCGCGTATTGCGTCCATGGTTCGAAACGTGAGTGCCATACGAGTCTCCTTCTGTGTCACGTCGACTAGGTTCTGGTTGCCAACCGCTTTCCGGCCACGTCCGATGGGTTGCGGCACGTTTTCCCCCGAAGGTTCCGCAAGGGCTCTCGACAGGGTTGGTGGGAACGGAATCGCCCCGCGGTCATCAAAACTGATGGATTGGAGACGATTTAACCGCCTCTAAGAATTCATTTGGGGCACGGGCAAAGCGTAATCTGTGAAAGGCCTCGGGGAGCATATGCGCCTGCAAATAAGGCAACGTTTTGTCGGTAGCCAAGCGTGGCATCGGTTAACAAGACAAACCCGAAGTCCGAATAGAGCTTGATCGCGCAAAGGCTGCCCGGTCGCGTATGAAAAAATATCGGATAGTCATTGTCCTCGAAACTGTTCATGACAATGGAGATCAACGCGCGGCCAATACCCAAGCCTTCGCACCGCTTGGACACCTTCAACCAGTGTATCGTGCTGACGTGCCCGTAGGCTTTCCACACATCCAACTCGTCTGTCCGGCACGTTCTGACATAATACGCCGGGGAAAGTTGCGTGAGGGCGGCTGGATTCAACGCTTCGCACATCATGAATAGGTTTTTGTCTTCGATCCCCGCCATACTTCTAACCCCCTGTGATGGTACTACAAGCGCGGAGCCGCCCGCCGGCGGCTGTGCCCGAAGCGAATCGTCTCGCTGTGCACTTTCGCCCCGTTACTGCCGCAAGGCTAGCGGCTGATGGCGGCGTCTGGGTTGGTTCGCCTCTTGTTATTTAGCCAGTAAAAGGGCCATGGTCAACGAGTCATGGTAGCGTCCGTGCTGATAAAAAGCGTGTTGTTTTCGTCCTTCGATGGCGAATCCAAACTTTTCGTAGAGGCGAATAGCGGGGCGATTTTCTGCGTAGACCTCCAGTTCCACCCGGTGAACCGCCGGTGACTGCCGAGCCCAAGCAAGTCCGGCGTGGCCACCGACTCCTGGGCCAAGTTCTGCATGTAACTGAGCATATTTGGAGCATCCGTGGCGCGCGCTGGACGGATGGCCCAGGACCTGTCGGTCAGTTCAGGCATCCTGTTGCCCTCGCTTCTCTAGGATGTGTGTAACAATAGTATAATCACCATTACGGCACTAGCCCCCGTATGCTGGCGATTAACGCCGCAACGCAATACCGCGGACTATCGTGTCAGGTCGATTAATCCGGCTTTGGTCGCGCGAAACCCGCACGCTTCCCAGTAGAATTCTGCAAGATGGTCTTCAAAGTCCACATGTAACCACTCGCAACCCGCTTCGCAGGCCTTGGCGCGCACCTGGTCAATCAACTTCTTGGCAATGCCACGGCGTCGCTGATTAATCGATACCATAGTATCCAGTATGAAGGCGTGAGCCCCACCGTCCCAAGCGACATTGACGAACCCTACCAACAGATTATCGGAGCGGGCCGTGACCCAACCGAGACTCCGCTCCAACTGGGCATTCCAGTCGTGATTGCTAATTGAGTGGTCGAACGCCTCCGCGTGCAACCTCTCGACTTCCATATTTTCGACACCACCACGCCAAACATATTCGGGAGCAGGTTTCTGGTGAACCAATGCCTCATCCTCCTTCGCGCGGACCCCGACTTCGCTCATCACACGACGTCTTTGAGCTTGATGATTAACCAGTATTCGTGATCAACGACCTTTCTCCTCTCGATCAGACCCATGGCCAGATTACGTTTAATGCATTCTCGCCCCCGGATCCCGCTTATTAGCAACCTAAACTTATCGCTAGATCCACCCATCCCGTGGCTCGAGTTCCCAATCGAACCGCGTGTGGTCGGCAATCACCGCCTCGTCGTCCACCAGATGGCGGGCCACCCAATGAGTGGCTTGCCGGACCGCCGGGTCGGGGTCCTGTGCCAGCATCTGTAAGACATCGGCAGGAGTCTTCGGGTGCTGGGCTACATGAGCGCGAACCTGGGCTGTTGCGTCACCAGACAAAGTGCGGAGCATGTCCTCCGTCGCGCGAGTGTTTTGTGCCACGGCGTTCCGCGCGGTGGAATCGGGATCGTGCGTCAGGGTCCGCAGTGTGGGCGCTGGCATGTTGGGGTTGACGGCAACTTGGCTACGGACATGCTGGTCCCGAGACCGAGCGTACGTCTCCAGTTCGCTGGCCGGCATGTGCGCATTGATTAACGCCTGACCACGAACTTGGGCGTTCTTGTCACGGCCCAACACCACGAGAAGCTCCGGGCGAGTCTGAGGATTCCACGCCACGTCGCGGCGAACTACCCAATGCGGATCGTGGGCCAATCGCGTTAAAACCTCGGGTGGAGAGTTCGGGTTTCCGCCCACCATTTCCCGTACATAGAGGTCGGTATCGTCGGCCAATAACGCGAGAACACGCGCGGGTGCTTGCGGATTGCCAGCGACCATCAAGCGTACCATTCGATCGGCATCCCGAGCCAGTTCCGCCAACGTTTCCGCCGGTGTGGATACGTTCCCAGCAACCCGCAAGCGAACTTCGGCGTGTTCCTGGCCGGCCCATTCGCGCAGTCGCGTCGGCGGTGTTACCGGATGTCCCGCTTCTTCCTCTCGTTGTGGCATGCGCTTACACCTCACGATTTAGGATATCACTCACCAGCCGCAGAGCTAGCGAACGTCGCCCGTCCAGTCAACATTCCGAAAGTGCACATGTTCCAATCTGTTTCACTCCAGAGCACATAGATTCAAACAATAACACCCCAGATCCAGCATCTTCGACGACCGATGGCAAATCCCCTTGCGGCGCTTTTGCCCCCGTGCGTTCCCCAGGGGCCTCGTCACGCTACAGAGTGGCCGAACAGAGCTATTACTTGACTAAAGCATCTTCTCGTATCGGACATACGCTTGCTCTTGATCGTCGATGCCCGTGCCTGTTCGGACAAAACCGGCTTTCTCAAAGAGTTTCATCGACCGAGCGCTATAGGAAAAAATCTTGTGGGCCACCAGTTTTGTCCACCCACGACTCCGAGCCACCTCGATGAGGAGCTGCAATGCCTGGCTCCCGACTCCACGATTCCGATATTTGACATCTCCAATGACGATGGGCATCAACGTCTCGCACAACGCCGCATCGCCCACCGGCCGCCACGTCTCGTCGAACACCTCAATGACGAAGACGTGGCCTCGGTCGGAGAGCCACCGGTACATCTTCTCGATGCGGATCCTGTCAAACGCCTGCACACCCGGCCCCTCCGAGAAGTACAGCACTTCCTGGTCAGCATACCAAGGAACCGCTACCTCGATATCGTCCGGCAGATTCAAGGGCCTCAGTCTCACGGGTAACGTGGTAGACGTCGACGCACTCAATGGCTTTCACCTCATTAGATTTATTCGTTCCTCGACATCTCTGGAGCGTATTGGACGCAACCATTATGGCCATTGCCATTCCATCAACTGAAAAAACATTCCACACCACAATTCATTCGCTTCCAGCGAGAAACCTTTAAGGATCTCGTTCCCATATGCCTCCGAGCACTCCGTGCTCAAAACCCCTTAGTTTTCCCGCCTTAGGGCCTGATCTTCGCGGCGACCCGATTCCACGCCGTCCGAAACGCCGCCTCCGGTATGTGCCCGTTACTCTCCATCGACTGGCGGAACGTGGCCAGCACCGCTCTTTGCTGTACGGTTGCTCGGTGGTGCAACAATATTGGGCCTGATCCAAGTACGGCACGACCGTGTTGGCGTTCGACATGCTCAATCGCGATAGAGGTGTCACCGAAACTTGGAGAGACCCCATCCCTTGAGTGGCCCATATCTGGGCCGAAGTGGCTTGACCCTTCGCCATAGCACCGTCGGCTTGGCGAAACAAGGCATATCCCTTCATCACATCTTCCTGGGCCGTTTGCCGCAACGCGAAATTCGGCGACATCTGGTCTACCCACACGCCGAGCGCCCCGCCCATGATAAAAAGTCCAGCGCCAGCGGCAATGAATTGTTGTTTCGTCATAACTGATCTCCTTTAAAAGAAGAGCCATTCGAAGCTCACATGGCAACCCAGTTTGATGATATCAGAAAATTATGCTAGGTCGCTATCCGGCCCGTTAACGCATCAAGGGATTCTCTCGGAATGGTGACAAGTCCTCAAACAATCTATTGTCATTTTCGTTCCATTGCTCAGAAACCCCTGGTTCCTTGACATCGTGAACTCTTGGCTCGATAATTGGGGACGATAAGTGAAAGGGGTGAGGACTATGGAACAGAAGAACAGGTTTGCTGTGTGTTTTTCATGGTCTCCGCCCATCTGAGAACTCGCTGTGCTATCGAGCATTCTCCTAAAACCATGGGCGGAGTCCGCTGATGGTTTTTTCTACATTCGAAGGAGGCTCGATAATGTTTCAGTGGGGTTGGAATGGCGATTGGCAGAGAAAATTGGAAGAAGGGCGCTACACCGGTATCCCGGCCCGTATCGTGCAAGCACATCAAGACATTTTCCGCGCGGTGTCTGGAGCGGGAGAAAGTCTTGCCGAACTGGCAGGAAAACTGCGGTACCAGGACCAAAGATTCCCCGTGGTAGGCGACTTTGTTGTGGGGCGTCCCGGCTCCCGATTTCTTATCGAAGGCATATTGCCGCCTGAGAGCACGATTGTACGCCAAGCGGCAGGCACGGGCCAGGCGCCTCAAGTAATTGCGTCCAACATAGATGTCACCTTTATCGTCGAAGCCATGGACCAGGTAATTAATCCACGGCGAATAGAAAGATATTTAGCTGTGGCCCGCCAAGGCAACAGCCAGCCTGTCATCCTATTAACCAAAAGTGATATGGCGGCCGACCCGTTTTCGACTTTGTCTGATATCCGGTCCATTGATCCCGAAGTGCCCGCGTATGCCGTCAGTGCCATTGCCGATGAGGGAATAGCTGCGGTCGAGCAGCACTTAAAGTCCGGAGCAACAGGTGTTTTCTTGGGCCTGTCAGGAGCCGGCAAGTCCACTTTAATCAATTCCTTGCTGGGGGATTCCATTCAACGGACAGGCGATGTGCGCTCTTCTGACCACAGGGGACGTCATACCACCACTAGTCGCACGTTGTTTTTGCTACCCTCCGGCGCCATGATTATCGATACTCCTGGTATGCGGGAGTTGGGTCTTTGGGGTGCAGAAAACAGCGTCGACGACACATTTCGAGATGTTGTCGATTGGACGGACCAATGTCGCTTTAGCAACTGCACTCACCAAACAGAACCCGGATGTATGGTCCTTTACGCAATCGAGACCGGTCAACTGGAAAAATCTCGATTTCTCGGATATCAAAAACTGCAAAAAGAAGCCGCACATCAAGCCCGAAAAGAAGACCCGGCCCTTCAGAGCCAAGCTCGGGAACACTGGAAAAAAGCGAGTGCCCAAGGTCGGGCCAAGCGGCGAGCAAAGTTTCACCGATTCGACCGTACTTAAAAACTCGCACTTTGCAATTGGCTTGCAGACGACAGAACCAAAAGAACGCTCAGAGGCGGCATGGCCACCTAGCTATGCCGCCTTGTTCCGGAGCGAGCAGTGCTGCCCCGCCCCATCTTCCTTCTTAGAGAACTGGGTTCCAAAAACGTCCAGCACGAGAAACCAAACAATCCCCTGGTTTTAAGACCCGTCGTGACTATTAGGCCTGGCATTGAGGGAGTCATGGGTCGTTTATTAGTCTTCTCCTAATTTCTCAAGATCGCGTGCCAACCGGTCTGCACTCGGACAGGTGGCCGGACCCGCCTCCTCAACCGACAGAGCGGCCGCCACATTAGCTGCACGTACGGCTTTTAACAGGGGATCCCCCTGACTTAATCTAGCCACCAACACTCCAGTATGGGTGTCTCCCGCACCCGTGGTGTCTTTTGGCCGAGTTGGTCTGGATGGCACGTGAGAGAGCACGCCATCCGCCGATACAAAAGCGCCCTCGGCTCCATCTCGGGCCACCACTATGCTACCTTTCAATAATTTTGACGCGAGATCCTGCGCCGCCAGCGCTGGGTCCTCGTACCCAGTCAATCGTGTCATTTCATTTCGGTTAGCCGTCACCAGCCAACTTCTTTTCAGAACTAAATTCAGACGGTCTTTGGGGATAGCGCGGACTAGGGGGCCGGGGTCAAATATCAATCGCACCTCAAAGGGCATGCCGCGGAGAAAATCTACAATGGTTGGTCCGGATATCGGATAGAGGAGATCATATCCCGATAGGTAAAGGACATCGCCCTCGGCCACCTGCAACGGGACTAAATGCTCGGTTCCGATTCGGCTTTCGACACCGGGGAAGGTGACAAAAGTACGCTCCCCGCCAGGTTCCACCAAGGCAATGTCGAATCCAGTATCTCCCTCATCGGTCGGTGGCCAAAGGCAGGCAATATGCTCTTGGTGGCATCTGGTCCAAATATGATCCCCCAGCGGACCTTGCCCAATCCGTCCCGCGTAGAGAACTTCCATTCCCTGCCGCCGAACCGCAGTCAGCACATTGAACCCTCCCCCGGGATAATAACTTGCAGAAGACGCCAAGATATCTCCCCCACGGTCCGGAAGCGATGGCACGGTCATCACCAAATCCATAATCACGCTTCCGACCAACACCAATCTGTTGGGCTTATACACCTAGACTACCCCTCTTGTCATCGTTCGCGTTTACTCGGCCCAGTCGGGAAAATATCGGATAAAGAATTGCGCCTAACGCAAATGCAATCAATAACTCCAAACTTGAACTGGCAAAGATTCCGGTGGCTAAAGGCCCGTTGAAAAACGGCGACGTGGTAAATAGCAACCCTACCACCACGGCGATTACCCATGCCGAAATCGCACCCCAGCGAAACCCCCGCGCTTGGCTGTTGGGATACATGTCCTGCTGACGGTACAGACCGTGTGACCGATAAAGCAACTGATCCAACATAAAAATGCCGGCCCAGGCTGCTAAGCCCACTCCCAACAACAAGATAAAAGATTCGAAGGGTCCAAAGAAGTTCTGGGCCACCAACACCACGTAAATGGTTCCCGCAATCATGATTATTGCGTCAATAATGACGGTCTTATAGCGCGGCAAGGGCACGAACATATTTAAGAGATTTAAACCCGAAGAATAAAGACTTAGATCGGCTTCGACCACAAGTCCCCCGGCCGCAGTGATGAGATAGGGCACACTCATCCACTCCGGCAAGGCTTTTTGAATCACTAGGATGGGATTGGATGACGTGGCCAAGGTAGGTTCTTTGGTCGCCAGCAACATGCCTACCACCATAAGAATCACTAAAGGGATCATCGCGCCCAGTGTAGCTCCCCATAGAATGCCTCGGCGGGAAGCCGAGCGCGGGATGTATCGGCTGTAGTCTGCCGCCGCATTGGCCCAACTCAAGCCCGTTCCCGCCATCACAATCGACAGCGCGGGCACGAATCCCTTCAGCCAGGGACCCGCAGGCCGGTTCCACAGAGCCTGCCAATGAGTGTGGGGAACCAAAAGGACAATCACTGCCAAGGTCAGCAACCCAAAAAGATAACTAGCCCAGGTCTGTACCACCACCAATGTGGCTTGGCCCAAGAGTCCAATGGCAATAGTCAATCCTAGCATAACCGCCATCGCAACCATGGCCGCCACCATCGTGGAAATGTGGGCAAACATCTCCAGCAATGCCATTAAGGCCAGTGTGCCGGTAATCACACTAATGGTTTCCCATCCCACAAGCGAAAGCCAGCTGACAAAATTTGGGAGAATATTCCCGAACAGTCCGAACACCGCACGCGACAAAGTCATCATCGGCGCCCCGCCATCGCGGCCCGCCACCGTGAAGAGACCTACCAGCAAAAACGACGCGGATCCCAAGATAATGGCGAGCAGGCCTTGCCAAAAATTGAGCCCAAACGACAGCGCAATGCCCCCATAGACCAACGCCAAAACACCGATATTTCCAGCAAACCAAATCCAAAACAAATCAGCAATACGTCCCTGCCGCTCGTTTTCGCGCACCAACTCAATTCCATGCTCTTCAATATGCCATGGGCGGTTACCTGTTCCCATTTAATCACCCTTCCCATACCGCAATCGCAGCAATTCGGTCGTGATATCCTGCAATGCTAAGCGATTGACCCTCTCCATGGTTTCCAAAACTCCTCTAGGAAAGTTTTGAGTTCCCGTCAAAGCGCCAGCCATGGCTCCCGCCATGGCCCCGATTGTATCGGAATCGCCCCCTAATCGTGCCGCCTCGCAGATGACCCGCCAGGGATCTTCAGGCCATCTCATCACCAGTGCCATAGCGGCGGGCACTGCTTGCTCGGTCGCCATACTCAGGCCCACCAATTGTTCCAATTGATCAAGAAAAATTCCATCTTGCTCCATTCGGCTAAATGTCACGGCCCAATCAATTCGGGCGGCTATAGATGGCCCTGGTGCATAATATCCGCGTTGGGCTCCTGATTTTGCCGCCCTGACCGCATAGTCCAGAGCTTGATACTGGTCGTGGCCATTTATGGCAGCAGAAATAAAGGCGGCCACCGCACTAGCGCCGGCCAGAGCTATGCCTGTATTGTGAGTCGCTTGGGACACCTCAACCACTCGGTCAATCAACGATTCCAAGGGTTCGATGGGAGTCATAACACCCACCGGCGCAATGCGCATTGCCGCTCCGTTGGTGGTACCATAGCGTCCAGCTTGCTCCAGGGGCACTCCCTGGCCCACCAAGTCCAACGCATGGCGGCTAGAAGGCCCCAGCTGCTCCATGCCATCAGCCTCGCTATTCGCTGCCCAGTCCCGCAAACCACGGACGAACGCCTGGCCATCAAAGTGACCGCCTTGTGCGATCAACAGATGCGCAATGAGCAGCGCCTGCTCTGTGTCGTCGGTTACCCGGCCTGCAGGCTGTCCTGCGCTCATCGGATTTTCCGGCGGGCCCCCCTCAAAACGGTCCAAATGAGGATACAGAACTGCGATGCGGTGTCGCGACAACATTTGTGTCGGCATCCCCATCGCATCGCCTGCGGCCAAGCCGAGCAACGTGCCTAGAGCGCGATTAGTTTGGTTGGTCATCGACAAGCACCCCACTGAAAGTAACCTCGGCACAAAACCCTGCCCTATGATACTACTTCATCCCCCATTGGGCGTGTCAACCTAATAGGTACTGAGACTTCCCGCATCGCGAATACTAACCTTAACGGTTAAGTGCACCGGCACATTGCCATAGATCTCCGACCATCGAGACTCGTTTTCTTGAAACCAGTGGGGATGTTTGGCTTCCGCCTTAAGGCCCACCCCTAAAACATCCACATGATGGGTTTGTGTCCATCCAATGAACTGCATAATCTCTCGGCTCAACTCATAAGACACCTGTTGGGCCATCCATGCGGCGGATGGCGGCGATGTCTGATCCCCATCCACCTCAGCTAACGAGACCGATACGGAGGTTTTTACGTTGAGAGAACCACGGCTCCAAGTCAGATTGTTGTGACTTTGTACCATCCGAAAAACATACACCGCGTGAGGTGCGGTAATGGGTACCAAGAGACTAGGGTGGTAATTCATGAGCATGGCACAAATGCCTGCTTGGCTTCGCGACCACTGACCAATCTTTTGAGGACCCAACAACACCCAAGATCCCGCCAACTGAAACTGCTGGGCCATAGCCATGCCCGGCTCCGGAGACATGGTTAAAATGGGGATCACGGTGCCTAGATATGGGGTGTCATCCCATGTTTCCAAGATTTGATAAAAACGGGGGGGATGGGCCCATCCATGCTTTTGCGCCACCTTCAGCACACGCTCTAACACCACGACGGGATCCGGCCCAATGGGATTTTCCACCTCGGCGACTTTGGCGGCCGGACCCTGGCTGCCCAATACCCAAAACGTACGATGAAGGTACGGGGCGCGATCCAAGTGATCGAAAATGCCTGGCAACACTTTAGGTGACAGTGCTGACCTCCCTATTATCACCACACGAAGATGCGCCATAGTTAGCGGGTTCCCGCTCAGAACGTCTAGCCCGGTGTTGACCATGGCGGCCGTAAAGGACGGCCCGCGGCCAGAATTTATCCACGTGGGTCGAGTGCTTGAGCTCCCGCTGCTTGCGCCGGGTGAATGCAATAATTGGGGCGCATCCGATTCCACCGTCACCACATACTGTCCCTGATGCCAGTCTATAGCCATCAGCACAGGTACGGTAATGGTCTCCGAACTGGTAACATCCCAGCACCCAGTCAAGCTCATGACCAAACCGAACAAAACGCCGATCCAAACGCCTATTGAACCTTTATGGTCAGCCATCGTGCACACCCCGAAACTTAGATGCCAATCCGCTGATCAAGAGAAGCAGGACCAATACCGGAAACGCACCCTCACCCCAGGTCGCTTTGAGAAATGCTATGCGCTCCACGACAGAAGTAAACCCCAGCGACGCAATGGCCCCTGTGGCACCTCCTAACAGCACCATCCACAATCTGCTGCTTCCCCATCGCACGGCACGTCGCACGGAGTTCACTGCAATAAACATCCAAATCGCCAGTTTAAGTTCCACCAACGCAACCCACAAGGGTACAAACACAATATCAAAACGCGACAAGAACTGACTTAATCGCACGTCGCGAATGGCCTCCAAAATGGGAAAGGACTGAGACGCTGCAAAACCCGCCCCCAAAACGCCCCATAGCAACGTCACGATCCCAACAAACACTCCCGCACTGATAAAGGTTCCTTGCAGAATCGCATTGCTCCGCTGATGAGGATCAACTCCACGCGCCGAATCTAAAAATGCCACCCCTACCACACTTTCCCCTAAGAATGTCATGGGCAACCAAGCCCCTTTGCCAATTGCCATAAGGGACGGTGGCAAAAACGGCACAAAATGTACGGGACGCACATAACCCATAACCGGCACCAAAACCACCAATCCCAACAAGATAGCGCCCACTGTCAGCAAGTCTGTCAGTCGTGCCAGGCCAGGCGCTCCACCGCTCACGGCGGCCGCCAGCACACCCCATACTAAGATGCCTATTGCCCACTCCGGTGTGCGGGGAAGCACACTCGCCTGCACAAAGGTAAAAAGTTCATTCCAAATCGAAATGATCCCGGTCAAAATGCCAAGGGCATATATCCCCATGACACATCGTCCCACCACGTCTCCCCATGACTTGTGGAATAGCCTGCCAGGCGAGGCGCCGCGAGATGACCAGAGTACCGCAATGTTAATGACAAATGCCCCCATTGCAGCTAAAATCGCCGCATACAACGCCCCGGCACCCGATTTTTCAAACGTCTGTCCCGGCAAAAACACCAACGTGGTAGGCAGAATCGCCATCATCTGCAACAAACGCAATTGCCGCAAGGATATGTGGCGGCTCACGACGGTCCTATCTTGTCCGCACGAAGATGGCGAGGAATCCGCAGCAAAGTGTCTCGCCATCCCCCAGGGCGTGCCGGTGCAAGTGGTGCCAAGTATGGAACTCCCGCGGAAGAGAGTTGCACCCCTAATCCCAAAAGGATCATCCAGCCCGAGATGATCCCGGTAAAACCAAAGATTGCCGCCAGCGGAATCAGGCCATACCGGATTATTCTCACGACACCCGACAAATTAGCGTCCGGAATGAGGAACTGGGCCAGCATCGCAATGGTCACCGTAATTAAGGTGGGGGCACTCACAATGCCCGCTTTGATTGCCGCATCGCCCAAAATCAACGTGCCAAAAATAGTCACCGTTTGGCCAAGCGCACCTGGCATAATGAGGCCCGCTTCTTGCACCATATCGACCACCAACAACATCAGTATGGTCTCAATAATCGCGGGGAAGGGAATCGACAACCTAGTTCGGACGGTGGTTAAATATAGCGGCAATGGAATGAAAGACGGGTTGACAGTTAGGGCACTGACATAGATCGCCGGTAGGGTGGTGGCCACTAACAAGCCCACGTATCGCAACAGCCTCGTCATAGACCCGGTCACGGGCACTTGATAGTAATCAGCGGGGCTTGTCATGAGATCGGACAGTCTAGCCGGCACTAATAGCACTGACGGGCTTTGGTCAACCATAATCGCCACTCGGCCTTGCAACAGGGCGGCGGCCACCTGATCCGGTCTTTCGCTATATTGCATGGTCGGCACCAGCATAGCGCCTCCGAGAGCCATAGCGATGCGAGACGAATCTACCAAACCGCGAATTCCCATCTTTTGTATTTTGTTGCGAGCCCATCGCACGACCGCCTCCGGCGTCTGCCCTTCCAGGTAAATCAAAACCACGGTGGTATTGGTCCAAAATCCCACAGTCTGGGTTTCAACCCGCAAAAATCGACTGCGCACAATTTGTCTGAGAAGTGATAAATTAACGGCCCAATTTTCAATGAATCCACTATGCGGCCCATGAACCACCTTGTTGTTTGGCGGTTCCTGGATGTTTCGCATGGGCGGCTTAGCCACGTCCACCGCCCACCAGTGCTCCCATCCCGACATACCGAGAACGGCTTGATTGTCTAAAATAGCTTGTGCCGCCTGGTGGACGAAAGAAAGCTCTTTAAGCTGACCCACTGTCATATCGTTTGGCGACGATTCCCCCTCTAAATATGGCAGCAATACCCCCTCGGACGCCAATCCATCCCCCACTCCCAACGACAAATACATAGCGTGGGCATGGCGTGGCGTAGAAGATTGCACAGCGATTTGGCGGTCAACCAAATCCGGAGGATGACCTAGGGTCTCGGCGATTTGTTGGGCTGCTTCATCAACATCCTCAGATAACACATCCTTTTCTAAGACCGCGTCAAGAACGGCCGCCAACACCTCTAATTCCCCTTGCAGTTCATAAAGCGCATTTCGGTTCATCCACGACATCCTTTCGATCCTAGAATGTTCCCCATGGACAACACCTATACCGCACTGGTCAACAAAATTCGATAGCCTCCAAAGGGATGTTCACCCGTGATGATCACCCCGGTGGCTCCCACAATTCACTAGCCTATAGCCAATTTTTGGATTGCGTGTGATGGTCGCGATTGTATGGTATTCTTTATTTTTCTCGCGTAGTGTGTTATTGCACCGTGGACGTTGCGCAAGTCTTGAGAACCGTTTCAGCGCATAAACACTTGGAGGTTCATTCTCTTGTCGACTCGACCAGCACCAATCCAACGTCCCCGTCTGCCCTATGTGGCACTCGGCCTCTTATGGTTAGCCGCATTGGACTGTCGGACTCCATTGGTGGCTATTGGCCCCTTGCTTCCCGTATTGATGATAAAGCTTCATTTAGACTCCTTGGTGGCCAGTACTGCCACCGCTATCCCACTGCTGCTCATTGCTCTCATTTCAATTCCCGCTGGATATTTGGCAGACCGTCACGGACCCCGAGTCATTTTAGTGATAGCCTTAGGGATTTTGACCATATCTTGCGCAGTCCCCTTGATATCGGGTTCGATAGCCGGTCTCTTTACCTTCGTGAGCGGCACTGGTATCGGCATTGGCTTGGCTCAACCTACCTTGGCCAAAATGGCCAGGCACTTTCTTCCCTCAGCCCCTACCCTGCCTACCGCTCTTTACGCCAATGCCCTAGTTGTCGGCGGGATGGTGTCAAGTTTGCTTTCCACGCCTGTCTTTTTACCTCTGGCCGGGGTTTGGTCATGGCGTGGGGTGATTGCCGACTGGGGGGTTTTAGTGCTGTTGGCGACAATCGGATGGTCGCTGCAAAAACGGGATATGACGGTCCCTACACCCCATTATGAAGCTTCTCGTGCGGGGCTGCCTCTATTGCCGGGTTTCATTCCCATCGCCTTGGCATTTGCGGGTCAAGGAGCGGTGTTTTATGCTTTTGTAACGTGGTTGCCGCAATTTTTCGTCCGGGCAGGCTGGTCTATCTCGTCAGCCGCCATCCCGTTGGCTGTACTCTCTTTAGGATCGATTTGCGGAGGCTTGAGTGCCCCGTGGGTGTTGCGAATTGGCCATGGCTTTAGAAAACCGGTTATTGGCTCCGCCTTATTGTTAGCGCTATCTATTTTGGGGTTGACCCAAGTCATGGTCTTCGCCTATCTCTGGGCCTGGGTTATAGGGGCTACTACGGCCGTCGTTTTCACGCTTGGCTTGGCGGCTCCACCGGAAATCACCTTCTCTCATAACGTAGGCCGCCTGTCTGGACTTTTGCTGGCAATTGGTTATATTGGCGCTGTGATCGGCCCGATTGGCTACGGCCTAGTTCAGCCGTTGGCGCCCAACGCCTCCATGTTTTACCTGATCGGCCTTAGTCTAGCCATCGCCATCGCAGGCTTCTTCATTCCTTCTAATTTACGATATCAATCGCAGCACGGTACCCGCACATAAATGGACATACGTGACAACGCCTTTGATTGTTGCCACCGCGTCCCGCTCCGGCAACGAGATGCCATTTAGTGAACCTTGGGCTTTAGATTCCAGAGGGAAGACCGTAGGACTTCTCCATAGTACCCGCCCGTTGAGGGGATAGGTCCGATTAAGGGGATAGGCTTGGCCAGAGGACCTGAAATGACCCATAGCCAGTTATTTGCCAGGTATAAAATGCCGTGGCCATTGGCAGTCCACACGGGATCGGTTACCCCTGTTCCGGCGTTTGACCACACATGCCAAGTGCCATTGTTCCACACCGCCAACCGACGCGTCTGTACCCATTGATGATACGCCGCTAAAAGATTCCAGGCGGCGTTCTCATTATTCTGAGCGAGAACGGCCGCCACCTGTTTGGTGTAGGGATTAATGGCAGGTTCAATGGCCTCCACATGCTTTGGAGTACTCAGCAATCGACGGCGATTCTGATCGACGAGCACTATCGATTTGCCCCCAGAAATGATGCGGGGTCCTCCCGCCATAAATCCCCAGAGTTTGGAGCTGGCCAGGGAGAGATAGTCTTTATAGGGAAGCATAGCCCTAAACTTCTCCACCTGTCCGGTCTTGGCGTTCCACAGGTCTAACGGAGCGCCATCGGCCATAAAGGAAGCCGAGTACTGCTCATCAATCCAGTACAAAATGTTGTGAGAATGTGGTATGAAGGCTGCAAGCCACATGCCGTCCCCCTTTGGTGCCGAAAAGAGTGATTGGGGCATACCAAATCCGGCGGCAGTACCAGTCACTTCGTAGGCAACGTCGTGGCGCTGAGCTAAGCTGCCTTCGGTGAGGCTGTATGCAAGTTGTGAACCATCACTGGACCAAATCACGGATCCATCCACAGACCCAGGATAGACATCTAAGGTTGTGTTGAGATCGCCGTTTAGGGTTATCAGACGAAGATCCGAATTTTGCACCACGGCGATCACACTGTGACCAGGTTGCCATTGGTAATTGGTGGCTGAAATGGTGAGGACGGTGCTTTTCGAGATCCGGTTATAGATATGGAGCATAGGATTGGCCCCATAAAGTCCAGAGGTTTGATATGCCAGATATTGGCCATTAGATGACCATAACGGATTTGTGGCTGAATTATTGGACGAGACATGCACCAACGAACCCGTAGGGATGGTCATCCACAGTCCCGCTGCATTGCTAAACGCGAAATCCCCAAACTGGGCTGCCGTCGCGAGATTGAGTGCAGGTTTTGGCAACTGGGGCATCGGGGCTGTCCCAACAGCAGCCGGAGACCCCACTTTTGGTCCGAGCAGATGCCACGGCGCCCAAAAGATGAGGGCTGTCACCAGTGCCACCCCTATCGCCCACCACCCTGGCGAATGGTGGGGTCGCCAGCTTTCTGATAGAACTCGGGCCCGTTCTTGGCGCCACCGAGCATGGTCAAACATGACGGCAGATTGCAGTGGAAGCAATCCTTTTTTGTCAAACCAATCTCTCAGTTCTTTGTCTCGTGGGTTCATTGATCGTCCCCCCATATGGCCTTAAAGCGGCGACGGGCCCGATACAAGCGCCCCCGCACTGATGCTGGTGGTATTCTGAGCAAGCTGCTAATCTCATCTACCGGAAGATCGAGGTAATAGAAGAGCCAGAGGCATTCTTGATCCATCCGTGAAAGTCTAACCAACGCATCTTGAACCAGCACGCGAACAGTCCATCCATCTGAAACAGCCGATCCTTCAGACACCAATAACGCTTTGCCTGACAGCATCTTTCGGCGCGCATAGTCGCGTATCTTATTGCGAGCTACACGGTATAGCCAACCGGGATGGATGTCCAGATCCGGTTGCCGAAGCGTGAGACGATAGAGTTCGATAAAAGTTTCCTGCGCGATATCTTGCGCCAAATCCGGGTCATGGGTGTAAAGCGCCGCAAATTTGACCAACTTATCGCCCCATGCGATGACCCATGCGTCTACCTGGCTGACCTCCGACACCGAACCGCCCTCCTATAGTCACTGATAACAACGTCCTCTGTGTGCATTACGTTTGTAGTTCGAGAACATTTTTTCGACGGACATCCAACCTTAGAAACCCGGCAACAAAACAGAGGGAAAAATGGCGCGACCATCCCATTATCTACGGAGTTGCGCCGCAGTCATTTCTCAGAACTAACCTGCATACTCTCTCGCAAGGGATGCCGGATTGGACCTTGGGAAATTCACGCAGCACTCTCGGGTGCGTCCACCGTGACACGATAGACGTCGCACAGGATGGCGCGCCGTGTGATACACTAAATCGAGGGAGCGATTATCCCTCACTTTTTATGAAAGATCTGCGATTCAAAACCCTGGGGGCTTACTAGTTGTGGCGGTGCAGAACACGCCGGATGGAGTTTCTTAAACCGAGTGTAAAGCTCACATGAGGGGGTTTGTCACCAGAATCCCCCGCCTGCCACGGGAAGTGTCAAGAGTCGAGCATCTAATGGAACTGAGGTATTTAGAGATGAGTATCTTAATGATTTTATTTGTGCTTATATTGTGGGTCGCGCCGATTTGGGCGGCGGCTTCACTAGGGAAATCTCGGGGCCGTCTAGGTCTAGGATTACTCTTAGGAATCGTTCTTGGGTGGATTGGGGTGCTTCTTATCGCCGTCTTGGGCCAAACACCAGAGGCCCAACGGGCAGCCTTGCTAAAAGAGGGATTCCCCTGTCCGTTTTGCCAAGAACCTGTAAGAAACGGGGCAACAGTCTGTCCTCATTGCCAACGGGACCTGCCACCAACACCTCCCTTTCACGCATAAGCTGCACAGTGGTGGCACAAAAGCTTATGCTGAACGCATAAAACACTCCCCACCTTAGCTCTAATCTTTACCCACAAGTTTTTGGCTATTGTTCAGCGACAATGTTTCCCATGGTTATCACCCGTGGGCCGGGTTCTCAACAGCAAAAAAAAATTTTGAGGTCCGTGTTTCAA
>JAJYHT010000028.1 GCA_021784595.1 Bacillota bacterium
AATCGCGGCATGTGTCATGGTGGCCGGGTGGCCAACCAACGACTCTACGCCTCCTAAACTCTCAGCTAAAGAAAATACCCGAAATCGCGATAGCACTTCCTGCGCTGATTCCAAGGCCTGGTCTGGCTCCGTGTTCAATTCAAACGATATCATGCCCCCGAATCCCCTCATCTGGCGACGCGCAATTTCTAGGGGCTCTCCCTGCAGCAGCCCTGGATAATACACTGTCCGCACCCCGGGATGTTGCGCCAAAAAAGTCGCCAGTTTGCCTGCATTGAGGCAGTGGCGCTCCATGCGCAGCGCCAGAGTCTTCATGCCGCGCAGTGTTAGCCATGCCTCAAAGGGTCCGATGATAGCGCCTGCCGCATTTTGCACAAATTTCAACTGCTCCGCCCAAGCATCATCTCGCACCACCACCGCACCTCCTAGTACATCAGAATGTCCTCCGATGTACTTGGTTGTGGAATGCACCACAAAATCAGCCCCGTCAACCAACGGATTTTGAAGATATGGGGAAGCAAAGGTATTGTCGACCACTACCAACAACCCGTGGGCATGCGCAATCTGACTGAGTTTTTTAATGTCATACACTTGCAACAGTGGATTGGTAGGTGTTTCAAGCCATAAAAGGCGCGTTGCGGGCAACAACGCGCGTTCAAACGTGTCCGCATCAGATAGATCGAGATAAGTGACTGGATAGACATCTGGATGGTAAACGCTTTGAAACAAACGATACACGCCGCCGTAGAGATCGTGTCCCGCAATAATGTGGCTTCCCGGAGGCAAAAGTCTGACCACTACATCGCTAGCGGCCAAACCCGAGGCAAATGCAAAAGCGTGGGTTCCTTGCTCTAAAGAAGCTAACGCAGTTTCCAAGGCCAATCTGGTCGGGTTGTCTCCCCGACCGTATTCAAATCCTTTATGGTGTCCCAGGCTGTCTTGAGTGTAGGTGCTGGTTGCGTAGATTGGAACAATGGTTGCTCCTGTGGTTGGGTCTGGATCTTGTCCCACATGAATCGCGCGCGTAGAAAATCCCTGTAGTGTTGGTTTGTCCATTTCGCCCTCGCCGCTTCATATTCCCGTACTACTACCATTTAATCAATTTTCCGGGAAAAAAGAAACAGCGAGCAACGGCCAGGTCAACTGTTAACGGCCACCGCATCCCATGATTCGTCCATGATCGTGCCGTCCGCGTTAAGTTTGAAACGAAACGGGGCGTAATTAGTGTTGGGGTCATAATACAGGCGGTCATACGCTTCATTGGGCAACGGCTCAACATTGATGTAATCATAATTCAAGTAGGTAGTGGATTCCACGGCTTTTGGATCATATCCCATGCGTTTTTGTATGCCAGATAAATTAACCGGGACCTCAAAATTCACATAGTACGTATTGCTTCCTTGATCTTGGGCCGGACCAAAACTGTAATATCCGGGAATTGTACCACTCCCAATATATGATTGGTTGCCGGTCAGCAACAAGATATTCACGCCCACGTTGTCACCCGATAAAGTCGGCGCATTGATTACCTGTTGCACTGGACGGGGCATGCCAGCAATGCTGTTGGGGTTGCCACACCCAGCAACGAGGATGCCCACCACACATAAGCCAAACAACCGGCGGTGTTGGTAGAACAACAAATTGACCCGCATGGATTCTCCCCCCCTCTACTTCATCATATAGGGGAGAAGGCCTATCTATGCGTGGCGGTTAATAGCGCCGCTGGCGTGAAAACAGCTTGGGCATCAAAGTGTCGCGCGTGTTTAAGCCACGCGTCAAAATCAGCACAAACAACCGGAAATCGGCCTCCAAGGACCACCACGGATACTGCCAAGTGGCAGGCCGGTTGCGCTCAATAAACAAATGGGAATACCAGGCAAACCCATAACCTACTATCGGAGCCAAAATTAAGTAATACGCATTCAAGGTAAACAATGCCGTCAAAATGCTTAAAATCCCGAGCCCAGTTCCAACAAAATGCATGAGACGGGTTCCCACTTGGCGGTGTTGATCCAAGTAATAAGGCCAAAACTCCTCAAATGAGTGAATTTTCAATGATTGTCACCTCCAGGGATCTATTCGCCATCAGGAGAAAAATTCCTCCCCTTCGTACTATAGTCTAAGAACTGGATTTCGTCACATCCCGCGTTGAGTGGCCATAGTGGGTTAGCTTTACTGATGTATACGCTCATCTAAATTGTGGACGCAACAAGCATTAGCCACCGTTTCCATTCGCCTTTGCCCATGGCATGCAGGTGCGCCCGAAATCGGGGCGCATCACCCCTTGTGCCATGTCAAAACTACTCGTGCAATATCGACATCCTACGCTTCCTGCCCTCTTCCTGACTAAGAACGAAACCGAGGGGATCTCTTCTCCCCAGAGATCCCCTCGGTTTATATCACGACAATCCTTACTTATTGCCTAAAACGTACACCGTCACAGGCTCAATACCAAAATTAGATACCGTTCCGGCATTGGCGTCCATGTAAATGTCAATGCGATGCCCTTGGATTGCACCACCCGTGTCCATGGCTTGACCCAAAAAGCCGCCAGAGGGCAAATTGGAATCGGTGTAGCCGGTCACGTAAACTCGCGACTTTAGCGGTATCAGAGATGGATCCACCGCAATCATGCCAGGCTCTAAGGGCTGCCCGAATGCATCCACCGGTCCGTAGGGGTAATTGTCCTGCAGGCTGGGGCCATATGCTGTGGCTCTGACCTGATAAACAGCTATCACCGGATAGCCGTCAATAGTTTGAGGGTTGCTTGAGGTGCTCGTGGCTGTAGATGCACTAGAGCTAGAGCTGCCTCCCCCACTAGTAGACGTGCTGGTTGTCGAAGGATCCGACGACGAGTTGCCCAACACCCCTAGTGCTGTCAAAATTGCTTGCCAGGTCGCCGGGGTGGAAATCCCATTGCTTGTCAGACCATGATCACTTTGGAATTGTTCAACCGCACCTTGTGTTTCGGGTCCAAAAATGCCGTCCACCGATCCTACCGATGTGTAACCCAAAAGACGCAGATCGGCTTGAAGCGTCATCACCCACTGTCCCGTGCTACCCACTGCAAGCCATTGGGAGATCGCTGGATGTGCTGAGATTTCTTGGTCAATCGTCGCCATAGCCGTGGCGTTGGTAGTCGTCGGCACATATTGGGGCACCAAATTGAGGCCCGCTAAAATGTCTTGCCATACCGGAGCACTCGTGAGTCCGGTAACAGGAAATCCATTGGCCGACTGAAAAGCCTCCAAGGCATGCAACGTCTTAGGTCCAAAAATCCCATCATCAGGCCCTACACTGGTGTAGCCCAACAATGCCAGGTCCGCTTGAAGCGTTGCTACCCAATGATTCTGATTGCCATACTGCAGCACTTGACCCATTGCGGGATGCCTGCTTGCCAGTTGAGCGGCCGTTGCGGAGACAGACGAGGCAAACGCATGAGGTGTTGCAACAATGCCCATCACCAGGGCAGCCACACCAGCCCCTACGCTATGACGAAACATATTCGGCATGAAAATTCTCCCCTCGAGGTATTGCCTCCGGAGTTAGCTGACGGGTTCGGGCGCGGAGAGAAGCCCTACTTGATGACAAGATTCACCCCAAACTTGGTTCCCCCGGTTGCTTAACACGCAAGCAATTTGGCAAGATTAGTGTAAGAAAGACAATCCTTGTTGTCAGTTTCCAAAATTGCCACTGTCCTCCCTAGACAGCAATTCATGGATCCATAAGAAGCGATGGCGAAGATTGTCATAGATTGTCGATGCGATTCCAAAGGAAGGAAATTTCTTGAGGAGTTAAACGAAGACGAAAATTTTCATCATCAAAAAACTTGATAACGACGCCAAAAACATTGCCGCCACTTTGGCGATGTTATTAGCCATGACATGAGGCATGGCATGAGTTTCCACAATCAATGGCGCAATAAGCCATAAAATGGCATCGTTAACAGCAATGTTGATCAACGACTGAATGATAAATAGAGTTTTTTGTCGAAGAGCCTGACGACCCCGGTTTTTAACTGTCTTACGAAATGTCCATCGGCTGTTCCAAATATAACTGTTGAGAATTGCCGCCATAACCGCCATCGTGTTGTACACCACGAGTTGGTTGACGTTGCGCGTGGGATCCAAAAAGTATAGACCGTTGAATACCCCTAAGTCGATAAAGGCATTGCCAAAGCCCACGGCCACAAACTGAATCAATTGCCACGCACGGTTCATGCCGATCCCCTGTGATGGTCTATCGCTTGCTGATACCAATCCACCAGTTCTCTGGTCGGGACGCTCCATCCCCATCGTTCCGCCTCGCTCCGAGCCATAAATTTTAATTGATCCAACCGTTGGGATGCTAAAAATTGCCGTACCACATGGCCTAGCTCTTCTGGACGCTGGGGAGAAAACAACGCGCCCGCTCCGCTGGAATCGACCAACTCGTGTGTTGGCAAGCTTTCTGCGGCTACTATTGGTAATCCTGAGGCCATGGCTTCCAGAAGAACCAAGCCCAAGGTTTCCGTTGTAGACGGAAATACAAAGAGATCAGCCGAGGCATAAGCCTGCGCTAGTTCTCTCCCCAGCAGCTTGCCGACAAAAGTCGTGGGCGTGTCCCGAAACTGCTCGCGCAAAATTGCTTCAGCTGGGCCTTCCCCCACTAAAGCCAAATGAAGATCGGGATTTTTTTGAAATAGCCCCAAAAGACGATAAAGACCCTTTTCCAGCGCGATCCGACCCACATACAGCGCAACAATTCGTTCCGGATGCCCCTCGGTTAAACGCTCACGCATTTGGGCTGTTCGCCGATCTGGATCAAATAGCGCCAAATCGACGCCTCTTCGCCATACATGAACTCGCTTAATCCCTTGTGATTCCAATTCCCGTCTGACTGCTTCAGAAGTTGCTAAATTTATGACCGAACGATTGTGCAATGCTCGAAGAATTGCCCAAATGGCCGGTTTTGTGAATCCCAAATGGTAAAAGTCTGCATATCCCGCAATATTGGTATGATATGAGGCTACTAAAGGAATCTTAAGACGGACCGCACTTATCACACCAGCTACACCTAGAACAAAGGGGTTCACAACATGTACCACATGCGGTTGAAAATCTTGCAGATATTTCTTCACACGAGGCAAAGGCAGGCCCCATGGTTTTCCTCCGTAAATAAACGAAACCGAAACGTTGGGTACATCCAATACCGGAATTCCCTCAAATTCAGAGGATCCGCCACGCGGTGCCACGATCATCAAATCATGGCCCATGGATTTCAATTCGCGCACGGTCGCAGTAACCCGAGTCACAACCCCGTCTGTTGAAGGCCTCCAGGTTTCTGTGACGAATGCAATGCGCATATATTCCTACACCTACCTCGCGCGACAATTGCCACTGTGGGAGATCCGTAATCAAAACCGGACTACCTTAAGAACCAAATCAGTATAGCATAGACCTTTCCCGATTCTCCAGCCTTACCTACCATTTCAATCTTGGCGGAAGCTTCCATCTGTGTCACAATATAAGATAACTCGAAAAGGGAGGGAATCTCATGAATGATCGCAATTGGGATCGAATAACTGGTTTGTTGCTTGGCGCTTCCTTAGGGTTAGTGGCTGGCTTGCTCCTAGCTCCTTCGACTGGATCTGACACCCGAGAATCGTTAAAGAAAAAGACCCAGAGCTCTTTGGATCAAATTCAGACCAGCGTGCGCGACATCCGAGAATCACTCACGCGCAGAGGTCAGGATTTTTTGAAAAAGGGTGTCACCGAGATTCCGCTGGATGACGAAAATCCCGGTCCGTCTGATGAAGGACAAGACGCTTGAGTACTCGCGAATCTTTAACCTTAATAGCTATTTCACTCATCGTGTTGGCTTTAGTGGGCATAGCGGGCCTGGCGATATTATGGCAAGTGGCAAAACGCCTTATGGTCATGGAAAACACCGTGGTAAAAGAAATTGGCGAGTTGCGGTCTGAGCTTCAAGGGATAATTCGCCATGCGCGAGACACTTCGCAACAGGTCTCAGAAACATTGCAGCAGGTGCGTCGAGGGGCCTACAATGTAGGCCTCGTGGTTTCTGGATTGGCTTCTTGGGCCTTCACCCGAAAGCGATTGCGGCAATCCACCGCGTCAGAAACTGAGGTCCAGCCCTGGTGGATAACCGGGGCATCATTGGCGTGGTCGCTGTTGCAGCGTTCCCGCAAAAAGAAGTCCTCGTCTGCCAAGCCTCAGGGAAAATCTGTAGGCCTATAGTCGACAAAGACCTTTCCTGGTTTTCTCATAGGGCTGCGCTTAACGGCCTAGGTTCTCTAGTGCCCATCGTGCCCGAAACAGTTCCAAAACCTTCTCATGCACGCTAAAAGCCAAGCGGGGCGCTTTAAGTATATTGAACCACACTGTTTCCATCGCATCGCTGCCGGGATTAAGATTTCCACCAATCTGGTGGGCCAAAAAAAACGTAATGAGCGTCTCATTGGAAGGCGTCGACCAGGTCCCCAGTTGACTGTCAATACCCACTATTAACCCAGTTTCCTCAAGCACCTCACGACGCAACGCATCTTGCACAGATTCTCCATACTCAACGCCACCGCCTGGCAAGGTATACCCACCCGTAGCTGGAGGATATCTTCGGGTGACTAATAGCACTTCCTGGTGCTCCACGTTGTACACTAACGCGGCCACGGCGGGCAAAGGCCGTTCCCAGTAGACGAAGCCGCATTGGGAACAATATCGTCGCGATTTACCATCCCAGTCGTGATTGGTCAGAGATGCTTGGCATAGGGGACAGAACTTCCAAAGACCAGGAGAGGCATGGCGCCATTGGACAAACAAATTCAAATCCGCATCGTCAGCCATTGTCTAATCACCCTGGCTATTGTAGCACAGGGACAGCCTTGATAAAGTGGCAAATCGCGCCTGGCCGCTTTATCCGCAAGGTCAGCGTTTCCAGAACTCTAAACGCGTGGTTCATTGCGCTCGATTCTAAAAAAGCCACGGTGACATCAATGCCCACCGCGATGTCCATATTCTCTGGCCCGGCGGCCAATACCAAAAGCGTTTCGTCCGGCATCAGGGGAGTCACATAAACCCCACCATCGGCCAATTTTCTAATCTGATCAATTTCAAGCACTCCGCTATTGCCATATAACCTATGCCACAACGAAAATCCACGGGTTCCCACCACCACCGTGAAAGGAGGGTAAAATCCCGCCGAGGAGAGATGCGCCAGCGCATCCACAACATCTTGATACGCCGAACTGGGTGCTTCCCATCCTTGGGTCTCCAAAACATGGCGTCCATTGACCGTTGTCAGCCCTTCAATATGAAAAGTGTCATCACCGTGTAGAATCAAGTTGTCCTCAGAACGTGCCACAAAACCCGCTGCTGCCTGGGCCATCGACCAATCCATGGGCAGCCCAGTATGACCGCTTTCTTCCAGATCACGCCAATATAATATAAAGTCCTTATGAAGCATGGGTACTTTTTGATATATCCTTCCCGCCAGCGCAACGGGGTCATCCAAAGGCCCCACCATATCTACCTGACCTACATCAAATCCTGGGGAGCGGTCGGTGGGAATAACCTGCACTTGAGGCCCTAGCGGGCCGTACAAATTAAGAAATCGCCGGCCCACCACTTGGCGCCGTACAATGTCGTGGACCGCATGATCCAATTCAGCCCATTGCCCTTCATTAAGTGGCGCCGCGGCACGCAACAAGAAATCCATTCCCATCCACTCCTCCTCTGTCCACTGGTCGCCGTCTATGATCAACCTGCCAAAAGTCAATCATCGGTGGTTTGCCTGAGATTTTGGGCTCCTATCATCGTTCCCACCGTCCATTGGCCATCGGGCACCATCTCTTCCTGATAGCGTTCGTGCCCGATGATACGATCTAGCAAAGGCACGAGCGCGGGGTGATGGAGTTGTGACCAATGCCGCACTTCCAAATACCTAGTCATTTCATGGTCGCCCATGGGTCGCTGGTGAAATGATGGCGCGTATCCTAGGCTGGCTAATTGTTCTCCAATCCATCCTAAGTGCTTCATCTCGTCAACTGCCTGGTCCTCGAAATCCATCCCTATCGCTCGCATATGAATGCTGACAAACGAGGAAAACAAATAGCTAATGACTTGCTGATACTCCATTGCCACAAGAGCTTGTAGCTTGGTTGCCAAAGCAGCTACCGCCTCGGGGTCCCCTTCCGCTCCCCAAGGTTGTCCATGCTGTTGATCCAAAAACTCACGAAATAACCGCAGATGGCATTCTTCATCAACGATGATGCGCTGCAACAGAGCTTGTATTCGATTGTCGGCAATTTGTTCGCTATGTGCATGATATTGTGCAATGGCCACTTGTTCTGCGTGTATGTCCGCTTCTAATGCCCCTCTAATGTCGGCAACTGGGATCACCTGGGGAGTAGTTAAATCGGGAACGCCCTGCAATGCGACGACACTGTGGGCAAGCCATTTTAAGTGACGCATCTCATCTTTGGCTATTTGGTCAATTTGAGGGCCAAAATGGTAGGCCACGGTCCACGCATGGGTGAGATAATGCAAAATCGCATCATGTTCTCCCATGATGTCTTGATTTAGCAGACGCACTTGCTCGCGACGGTCAAAGATCACCCGAATCCCCCCTGCTACCCTCAGTATGTCCAGGATTTCAGCAGGGATTCGCGCCATATGCAGGGATCGGATTTCTACAGAGGAAAGGTCCCGCCTTTTAAGCTTGGCTATTCGTCAACTGTGTTGAGCCGTTCCTTTAAAAATTTTAACTCTTGGCCCAGGCCGTGCATTTCGTTTTCAGCAATACCCAAAAATTTGGTCAGCTCCGCCTGCCGGTCTTGATCCACTTCCATCACGTTGCGCACTTCGTTATATAAATCCAGCGCACGGTCCAATTCTTGACGCAAACTTTGCACGCGATCGGTTAACTCAATGCGTTCATGGCGTTCCCGGTCGGCAGTCACCATCGGCGCCAATCGCTGAATCAGTTCCATATCGTCAGTGGAAATGCGAACCGCGACGAACGTAGACGGCATAGACCCCGCCGCATCAATCCATAACAAAGGATCAGGCACTGGGACCCCATTAATGAAGCCCTGCCAGGGCGCTAGAGGAATTTCGATACGACGATGCGCAGAAATAGCCATTCCGAGCCCCTGTCCTTCACCGAATTGGCTGACAAACCGCACTCGGCGGGGATCCGCCAATAAATAACCCACCGCAATTTGGATTGCTGGAGCATTAACCGAGATCCGTGCCAGATGGCTCAAAATTCGACGTACATTGGTAAGATTGGATCCGATTTCCTCCGACACCTGTTTCCACTCCATTCTTCTGTCACGGTCATGTCACACGTCCTCCTAAGGATACCATCATAAAGTGCAATGTCGATCTCTTTGTATAATAGAGATGGCAAATAGCCTGGAAGAACTAGCGTCGTTCACGCTTTAGGCTCCTTTAAGGGGTGGGGAATATGCCTGGCTTAAACTTAAGATATGCATGTATAAGAATAACCACTGATTTTAGAGGCTATTCGTATTTCGTGATTGACCAACCGAAAGACTGCCACGTATGCCCACTGACCCACTTCTGTTGATCGGGGACGCAGACCAATGCGCGGCGCGGTGCCCCGTGGCCCATTGAACATCGAGGTTGATCGGCTGCCTAAACATGTTGGTATTGTGCTCCCCATGAATATCCCACTGGGCGATTCAATCACGGCGCGTACCCTGCGTGAAGCATTTATTCTTAGGATTACAGCAACGATCGCCGCAATCTAGTGACTAAAGCCACGCCACATATCAGGGGCCTTCCCGGCTGAATCAGATCTTTGGCCGCATCTAGGGACAACGAGGCATGATTGCTCTCCCCCTGAAATAACAGTATCAGAAGCCCACAACGGCCTTCCGGCGTCTTGCGCCATTGGGTTAACTGGATTGGCAATCGCCCGTACCCTGCTAAAAAGGCAGTCTCGCCTCCTCCTGTAGGCTAAGCGATTCCCTTAGCTCAAAGTCGCGGCTCGATGTTCGGTCCCAGTGGCATGAGGAAAAGACGTCGGTGTCTCATCATGCGTCGGTGGCTAATCTTTACCCATAGAGCGGGATACATTTCCAAAAACGGGGGTAAGCGGCCACGATACGCGAAGACTGAGTTTCATGGCGCCGGTTCGTCCGTATCGAATCTTACATGGGTTGGGGGTATTACTAATGAGTAGATTGGCTCGCCAAACATGAGAACCCCGTCATCGGAAAACCCGACCTTTTGGTAAAATCGTTGAGCGGCCTCATTTCGGGGATGGACGGTCAGCCGTAGGCGCCCGCACGCGGGATGGTGTCGTTGGATATGCTGAATGAGGCGCACGACAGCGGCGGCTCTGAATCCCCTGCGTTGAAACCGCTTGTCAATGAAAAAGTGAAACAGCCAAAAGTCGTCATAAGTGTTCGGGGTGTAGTGGAAGTTAAAGAAGCCCACCATCGCACCTTGATGGTAGACGCCGTACGGTTCCACCGTCTTACCGCTGGGTCGTATATACGCTTTGGCTAGTGCGATGGCCGCCACGGGCATCACGTTCGCCACAAAGGCTTGCTGACTGGGATCGACAGCCAGCGTCAGTGCTTCCCGCCAGTTTTTCTCCGTAATCGGTTTGAGCTCGACCGCAGACATCGTTGGATCCCTCCCTTTTCATCGGACATGTCATTGCATGACTTCAGCAAAATCCTATGCGCCTAGCATGAGGCGAATCTATTGAGATTGTCCCCTCTCTTACCAAGCCTTGGGATACCGTCACTCCGGATCGAGAATGGCCAAATTCGCGTCGGGTATCCATCCCTCCTCGCCTTGGCTATTCCGGCACCATGTCCATCCGCCCAGCGCCTCCGCCCTGGGTCCCGAGTGCGCACTCTAACTGGCGGCTGATACTGGCCGCCATTGGGATGCCCGATTGGCCTTCGTCTATTACCGGACGATGACCCAAAAGGGGAAATGTCATCAACAATCGGTGATGGAAGTCGCGATTCATCTGCTCTGGCGGTTGGCACGGATTGTGCCTACCGGTGTTTTTGACTGATGATGCTGTCATCGTCGCTCTCGGTTTGAGGCCGCATCCTCGCACCGGAAGCCAGCCTCCCCCTTGTTCTTCACGTTGGGTGTAGACCGAGGGTTGGGACCGTACGCCCAATGCGAATCCCAGTCCACAGCGCTGAATCCACTCGGATATGTCGTCCGTAGAGCACCTCGAATCTGATGACAGCCGAGTGAACCGACGCGATGCCCATGAGCATGAGCGACACCAAGTACTCAGCGAGAGAGTATGGGGTAATTTACGTCCATAAATTGCCCCACCCTGCCCGCGACTTCTTCATTTCCCGTGAAACGTGGGCTTCTGCTTGTCCTTAAAGGCCTGCACCCCAGTTTGAAAATCTTCTGTGGTCCGAAGAAATCCATACATCTGTCCTTCTAATTGAAGGCCGGTCTGTAAAGGGGTTTCCCACGCCGCATTAATCGCCATTTTGGCCTTGGATATGGCTAAGGGCGAAAATGCCAATAATTCATCCACAAGTTTCCACACGGTGCTGTCCAATGCCTCGGGCTCCACCACCTCGGTGAGCAGTCCCCATGCCTGCGCTTCTTCGGCCGCTATACGCCGGGCCCGAAAAATCATATCTTTGGCCCGCCCTAATCCAGCAATCCGTGCTACCCGCTGTGTGCCACCACTACCAGGAATCATGCCTAAGCGCATTTCCGGGAGCGCCATGAGCGTCGTGTTGGAGGCAATGCGGAAGTCACACGCCATCGCAATTTCAAAACCCACGCCAAACGTGTATCCCGTCAAACGGGCTATCACCGGTTTCGAGCATCGATCGGGCGCCGCCACATTGTCCGCCAAATGCGAGAGATATTCCGGACTCGCTTGCAGAAATCCCGGGATGTCCCCCCCCGAGGAAAAGTGGTCGCCCTGAGATTGAATAATCACGGCCCGAATATCGTCTCGCGCTTCAATTTCCCGAAACGCCGCAGCAAAATGCTCGCGCGTCGGCACCGTGACGATGTTAAACGGGGGGGCACTCAGGGTCAATACCGCAACCGGTCGATCTGTTAAGTACTCCACTTCAAGAATGGAACCTTGGGAATTTGCTTCAGTCATCTCGCCACCTCATATTTACTAAGTATTGTTAATTCGTCTCCAACGGCCTTTCCCGTAAAACCCGCCGTAAAATTTTCCCGACCGGAGATTTGGGAATATCCTTCACAAAGATATACTGCCGAGGACGCTTGAATCGCGCTAGACGCGTCGCGTCCTGACAATAGCGGTCTAATGCCTCTGAGGTCAAACTGGGATCGCGAGGCACGATGAAAGCGGTCACTACTTCCCCCCAACGGTCATCCGGGAGGCCTACCACAGCGACTTCAGCCACCCCTGGGTGCAAGCTGAGCACGTCTTCGACTTCCAGAGGGTGAATGTTTTCCCCTCCCGAAATCAGCATATCGTCCACCCGGCCATATACCCACAAGTCCCCATCATCATCCCAGTAACCAACGTCTCCTGTATAGTACCATCCTTGTCGAACAGCCTTGACCGTGGCTTCGGGCCGATTCCAATAGCCTTGAAATGCTTCCGGCGAGGTAAGCCGTACAATCACCTCGCCGGGAGAGCCTGGGGGAGCACCGTCATCGGGTGAGCCGCTGGTCTCGTTAATGGCCACCACCCTTACCTCAGAATGAAAACCCGCCTTGCCCGCACACGTGGGTTTGCGATCCAACCAGTCACAGATAGTAAACGTGTAGACCTCGGAACTGCCAAAGTGGTTGACAAACACATCGGGTGTCAACCGATCAAAACATTGTGCAGTCAGAGCACTAGTCATCGCCGCCCCAGCGTAGCCAATTTTCGTCAATGACCGCAGATCCAATTCCGATAGCCCGCGCCAATTGACTAAATCGTAAAACAATGTCGGCACCAAATAGAGGGCGGTAATTCTTTCTTCGGGGATCAAGCGGGCTAACCGTTCCGTCTCGTAATCAGGCAAGAGCGCCAACGCTCCGTTCAACAGCGCAGACGACACCAAACTTCGCATGCCCATGGTATGATAAAAAGGCATGGCGCCAACACTGCGTTCGCCCATCTGATAGCGGTTTTGGATGATGTGGGCGACAGCCGCGGAAATCTCATTGCGGTGACTGCGGGGCACGCCCTTCGGCCTCCCAGTGGTTCCTGAGGTATAGAGCATAATTGCGGTCTGAGATTCTTCTACGGCCATATCCGGAAGGGGATTCGGCCTTGGGATCAGCCATCGGTCAAAAGCATCGAGATCACTTGCCGCCCCGGCCACCCATGCTATAGGAACTGGCTCTGCAAGTACCCTAAGAGCCGTCCGCACCGTGTCTTCCAAATCGGCCTCGGCCACCACCAGCCGACATTGCGAGTCGGTGGCACAGTACGTCAGTTCGTCAACAGACATGCGGAAATTGACGGGTGTATAGATGGCGCCAATGCGGTGGCAGGCCCAATAGATGAGGATGTTTTCCCGCCGATTCTTCAAGACCACTAACACATGATCGCCGGAACTAATCCCCAAGTCCCGCAAGTGACTCGCGACGGCTTCAACCCGTCCGACTAGGTCCCGATAACTCCAACGCACCTGATCGTCGACCACCGCCTCCACGTCTGGCAACCGTGCCGCCGATCGCCGCAAGCACTCCATCAAGTTCATGCTTTCGCCTCCCCTCCTTCTTTGGCTTGCAAAGCCTTTATCGCCTGGCGGATGCCGACATAGCCGGTACACCGACATAAGTGGCCGCTTAAGACATCCTCCCAGTCAACCAGATCCGAATCCGAAGCGTGCTTGAGCGCATCCCACACCGACACCACAATGCCTGGAGTGCAAAACCCACATTGGAGGGCATGGTTTTCAGAAAATGCTTGCCGGAGCGCGTCAAATTCATCATCCTTCACCAAACCTTCAATAGTCGTGATGTGGCCGTTGCCCACATCAATGGCCAGCTTTAAGCAACTGCGCACCGGGGTCCCATTGAGCAAAATGGTGCAAGCTCCGCATACTCCGTGCTCGCATCCCACATGGGTGCCGGTTAATCCGAGTTCGTCGCGGATAAAATCTGACAGCAATAAGCGAGGCTCAATCCACCGACGGTACTCGCGACCATTCACCGTTAGGGTTACGGGGACACGTTGGTCTTTGTCATATCGAGTCATGTGGTTCCTCCTCCGGCCCGAACCCAGGCCTCTGCTATAACTTCACGACCCAGAGTTCGAACGAGTGTGCGTCGCAAGTCGCTGGAGGCTTCTAAATCATCCGGGGGGTCTAATAGTGGCATAAGCGTCTCCAGCCAATGATTGGCCGCCTCGTCGGCGATCAACGATTGTCCGCGAAGATCTAGCGGCAGATCCACGGCCACTGCTGTACCAGCCACCCCGGCCGCGCCCAGCCTTCCGTCCATTAATCGCTGACCCTCTATCGATACCTGGCAGGCAACGGCCACGATCGCAAAGTCTCCCCGGCGGCGCGCAAACTCACGAAAGGATCCCCCCGAGCTCACAGTGGGTACCGGCCAGTGGGTTGCGACCAAGATCTCCTCGGGCTCAAGCGCTGTCGTAAAGGGAAATTGAAAAAAATCCTCCGCCGCCATATGATGGGATCCCGACGGACCTACCACTGTCACCGATCCGCGATACACTTGCAACAACAATGGCAATTCTGCGCTCGGGTCGGCATGGGCGATGCTGCCCCCCACCGTTCCCGTGGATCGCGTTTGGGGATGTCCAATAGAGCCTATGCCCTCAGCTAAAGCCCCAAACTCCGGACGATGGCTCACCATGAAACGCATGCGTTCTTGTACAACCATAGCGCCGACGGTCACGACGCCGTCTTTCTCCTCAATCGCATCCAACCCCGGTACTCCACGCAGTGTCACCAATGCACTCGGTCTAGCCAACCGCATATTCATCATGGCAATGAGACTTTGGCCCCCTGCTAAAAGCTTGACGTCTTCGGTATGCGAAAGAATCGATATGACGTCGGCCACACTTTCGGGACGGATAAAATCGAATGGTGCCGGTTTCATCCCCTGCCCCCCTTTTTCATCACCGATTCAGTGACTGCCCGCGGTGATAAAGGGAGGGAGCAAATCTCGACTCCTAGAGCATCAGACACGGCATTGGCAATCGCCGCCCCAGCGGACATCACGTTTCCCTCCCCGAGACCTTTGGCACCCAATGGAATGCCCGGGGCTCTGGTGTGATGGTGCAGCACCGTGAGGGACTCTGGGATCTCGCTGGCGGTCGGTACCAAGTAATCCATAAGTGACCCGGTCAGCAGTTGGCCCTCCTCGTCATAACGCAACTCCTCATATAACGCAGAACCGAGGCCGAACGCCAATCCCCCATAGATCTGACCGTCCGCCAATAGCGGATTTAATAACCGGCCGGCGTCGTGCACGGTTACATAGTCCAACACCGTAATTTTCCCGGTTTCGGTGTTGACTGCCACTTTGGCCACGTCCACTAAAAATCCATACGTGGCCGAAGAATTGATGAGGTCCTCAGCTGTCGGCGGATCCACATTCGGCAACGAGAAGTAACTGGTTTCATACACCCCGGGTGATATCCCCGCGGGCAAACCGGCTGGATTCCAATGCGTCAGTCCAGCGAGTCGCTTTACGGTGAGATCAGTCGCTCCCTGGACACCCCAGACCCGGCCCTCCTCAAACCGCAGCGTCTTGTTGTCCAATCCTAATTGCTGGGCGGCAAGCGCCAAAAGTTTCGTTTTCACTTTTTGGGCCGCAGAAAATACCGCGTTCGCCCCGGCAGCGGCAAATCGACTAGAATAGCTTCCCGAGGAGATGGTCCAAGGGGTAATTGCCGTGTCCATTTCCGCAATCACCCGAATACTCTCCATGGGCACCGTAAGAACGTCGGCGACAATCTGGCGCACCACGGTCACGTGACCTTGACCTTCGGGTGCACTATCAATTTGCACGGTAATGCCTCCAAGGGCATCGATGGCCACAGTCGCCGCCGATACTGCCCCCGATTTGGGCAGTTGGCGAGCGCGTTCTTCCGGGGTGTAGGCAATGGTCACATAGCCCATATTGGAGCCCGATGGCTCCACCACCGCGGCTAGGCCAATGCCAAGACGCATGGGACCCGAATCCTGAAGATTGCGAGTCGTCTCCCGAAAGGCTTCATACCCCGACGCCTGCAAAGCCGTATCTAGGACAGCAGTATAGTCTCCACTGTCATAAATGCCCCCGCTGGCCGTCCGATAGGGAAATTGATCACGTTTAATAAAGTTCGCACGTCGAAGCTCCGCCGGGTCCATATTGAGTTGTCGCGCCGCAATGTCCATCATCCGTTCCAGCGGAAAGTACAACTGGGGTCCCCCATATCCCCGCACTAAACCCGTCGGCACGCGATTGGTCATCACCGCATAGTTTTCCAAATGGACGTGCCGCACATCGTAAGCACCCGTGAGATTGCCATGTACACGATATAAGGTGGCCGGTTCCGGGGCACGGATATAGGCGCCAACGTCATCATACTGTTTAATGTCCAAAGCCTGAAAGCGCCCGTCACGAGAAAAACCAGCCGTCACATAACTAATCCGGGCACTGGCACTGGAACTTGCCTTCATGTGTTCCAATCGATCCTCAATCCATTTGACTGAGCATCCTAGCAATCGGCTGGTCGCCGCCAGCAACACCATGTAGGGATAAACCGCTGATTTTACCCCGTACGACCCTCCGATATCCTGCGGCGTCTTTATCCGCAGTTTTTGGGTGCTCACCTTTAGCGCATGCGCCATTACTGAATGCAGGGTGAACGGTCCGTGGAAATTGGCCCACACAGTGTAATCGTCGGTGGATTGCTCATAATGCGCTATGACTCCGTAGGTTTCGATGGGCACCGCCGTATTGCGCGGATAGACGAAGCGCTCTCGTATCAGCACATCCGCATGGTGTAGCGCGGACTTTGGATCACCATAGGTGAATTCCCGATGATTGGCCACATTGTCAGGGACATTCTCGTGTAAAGCCACAGGAGGCCGCTGACAGGCCGCCTCGATATCGGAGACCACCGGCAATGCCTCATAGTCGACCTCTATGACGTCCAGGGCATCTTCCGCCACATAGCGCGAATTAGCTACAACCACCGCGACAGGCTCGCCCACATAGCGCACCCGATCGATAGCCATGGGATAATACGTTACCGGTCGTGGGACCCCTACCGGAAACGGCGCCAGCACCGCTAAGAGATCACGGCCAGTAATGACTCCCGTGACCCCTGCCACAGTCCCCACCCGCGATGTATCAATGCGGCGAATGCGGGCATGCGCGTGCGGACTTCGCAAAATGGCCACATGCTGAATGCCAGGTACTGGCGTCAAATCCGCAATGTATTGACCATGACCGTTGATTAGGCGCCCGTCTTCGAAGCGTGGTATGGATTGTCCTATCCAGGCCATGCAATCCCTCCCTTCTCTCACAGGCTAGCATGAGAACTAGCCGGATAATTGCACAATTCTCTTATCCAGCGTTCTAATTTTCCACGGACTTAGCGGTCAGACGGTCGCGAAATTGACGACGATACTCGGACGGGGAAAGACCTTGAATGCGATGAAATTGAGTCGTAAAGTAGCTGGCCCGACGAAATCCGCACTCTTCGGCAACCATGTCAATCGGAAGGCCCGTCATGCGTAACCGTTGTTTGGCCTGCTTCATACGCAAATGGGTCAGATATTCAACGAAAGTCATCTGCATTTCCAGTTTAAATTGACGGCTAAAATATGAAGGACTTAAATACACCAATTGTGCAATTTCAGCTAGGGTGATAGGTTCCGCAAAATGTTGCTCTAAGTAGGCCACCGCGCCGAGTATCGGATTGCCCAAGTCAATCGGGGCTTCCCCTTCTTGTCCCATAGGTACAATCCGATTTAAAAGGTCCAACACCTCCGCACGCGATGTGGGTTTTAATAGATATCCCTGACAACCGGCATTAATAGCCTGGTATGCCACCTCAAACATTTTCAGCTGCGTCGTCACCACCAAGGCCTGATGTAAAGACACACGGGTAAGCTGGCGAATGAGATCTTCAGATCCGCCTTGAATAGAGGGATCTAGGAAAACGGCGCATGGGCGGTGTTCTTTGACGCAGCGAAGTCCTCCTTCAACCGTGGAAGCCTCGAAAATTTTCATGAAAGCATATGGGCTCTGCGCAATAATGGACACCAAATGATGTCTAGCAGTCACATCGTCATCCAGAATCAACACACTTCGGTACGCCATCAAAGACTCCCCTCCAAGTTCGTCAGCTCCCGGCGTAGGATCTTACCCGTGGCACTCTTGGGAATTTGCCGCACGAACACATATTTCCGGGGGCGAGCCCACAGCGAAAGCGCGGATTGCTGCTTGCAATAGGCATCAAGTTCAAACACTCGCAACCCGGCGACACGAGGCACCACGTAGGCCACCACCATTTGCCCCCACCGGTTGTCCGGTTCGCCGGCGACTGCCACCTCCAAAACTTTCGGATGGTTTGCCAGGACCGATTCCACAATCTGAGGGAGGATATGCTCCCCGCCGCTAATAATCATGTCGTCGATACGGCCAACGATATAGAAATTCCCTTCAGCATCCTGATACCCCAGATCTCGCGTGTGATACCACCCGCTGTCCAACTGTCTCCTGGTCAAATCAGGCCGATTCCAATAGCCGCCAAAAGATTCGGGTGAAGTGAGCGAAACCAATACCTCTCCGACCGTTCCGGGGACATCGGTGCCATCAATCGTCACCACAGAGTTTACCCCTGCTCGTCCCACAGAACCTGGAATTCTAGCGAGAACATCGCCAACTGTATGGGTGTATACCTCGGTACTCCCGTAATGATTTTTGAACACTTGCGGGAGAAATCGGTCAATGCAGGCCTCAATTAAGTTCTCATGCATGACGGCGCCAGCGTAGCCAATCTTACGAATAGACCGCATCTCATATTTCTCGGCTCGTTCGGAGTGCAGCAGAGCATAATACCAAAAAGGCGTCTGGTACAAGGCGGAGATCCGTTGGCGGTCGATCAGTTCAGCCGCCTGGTCGGGGTCCAAGTCCCGGACTACGACATATGTGGCGCCGAGCAAAGTGGCCGCAATATAAAGGTGTAGCCCCATGGTGTGGGAAAGCGGCATCACCCCGAGAATCCGCTCTCGCGGTTCGTAACAATTTTGCACTACATGGGCTTGAGCCGCCGACACAGTGTTTAGATGCGTCCGGGGCACTCCCTTAGGTTGCCCAGTCGTGCCCGTCGTGTACAGAATGAGAGCCACGTCATCAGGTTCTGCATCATGTGGGCGGAACTCCGGTTGCGCTTTCACTAGATGAGGCAATTCCCCAATCTCAATATCCGCATCATCCGCCCCCACGCCAACCAGCACTGGTCGCTCAGAACCCGTAAGCCCGGCGATGCCTCTGCCTTCCAGCGACTCATAAATGATGGCTTGAGGTTCAACATCATGTAAGGTGCGACGGAGTGTCTCGCGAGATTGATCGGGATTTATCGGCACCACCACCGCACCCAGCGCTATCACTGCCCAAAACACGGCAAACGTCGTCGGCCGATTTCTCAGCAGAAGAACCACTCGAGTTCCGGGCTTGACGCCAAGCCGCCAAAACCCCGGCGCCAAACGCTCAGCCCAGGTTATCAGTTCAGCGTACGTATAGCTTTCGTTCTGTGTCGCGATGGCCGGGACATGAGGATTTGCTCGGGCAGCTTCCCACAGTACGCGGTAGAGATTCATTCGGGTGCCCCTTTCCTTACCACCCTACTATTGTAATCCATCTAACGGGCACCGTTGAAAAGCCGACGGGACAAATAGCGGAATTCGGCGAAAAATCGCAAGTGCGCATAATATGAAAATGAAACCAGCTAGACGGCTGTCTGTTATTGTGGAGCATGGCTCCAAGTTTTAGGCCAATCTCCTACGACTCAAAGATATATTGACGCATCACCCGGTCCGGCTCAAGAAAGTCATGATCCCTGTCATCTATTGCTCACGGCCAACCGAAGATTTCTACACGCTAAAATGAGTAAATAAGGAGACAAGACGATGAGTGTCCAACAGACGCAAATCCCAGTAGATCCCGCCCCGTTGGCGTTCGGCGCTTTCGCGCTAACGACATTCTTACTCAGTTGTGTCAATATCGGAGCGATTGGCGTTGGGTTTCTGCCCGCCGTGGTGGCCGTCGCCTGGTTTTTTGGCGGTGCCGTCCAAATTCTGGTCGCCATGTGGGAATTGGCCCACGATAGGCTTTTCCCTGCCGTCGCATTCGGGTCCTATGGGGCATTTTGGATTAGTTTCGCAATCTTTCAGACCTTCTACGCAAACAAAGTGCCTGCCAATATGGCGGGATCCGCTAATGCACTGTTTCTAGGCGTTTGGTGCGTGGTCACTTTATATCTTTTAGTAGGCGCTTTTCGAACACATTGGGCCTTGGCCATTGCCTTCGTTTTGGTCGAACTCACCCTGATTCCGCTGACCATTGGGTTTGCCTCGGGAAGTCTTACCGCGACTCATCTCGGGGGATGGGCTGGCATCGCCCTGGCCGTGGTGGTGTGGTATATTGCCGCAGCAGAAGTCATCAATCATCAATTTGACCGTGTAATATTGCCTTTAGGGCATTTTAGCCAACGGCCTAAACCTCGCAACGTACCCGATATTGCATAAGGCTTAAAGGCTATCCCATATGGGATAGCCTTTTTTCATATTCGGCAAACAATCATCTGATACATAGGATGGCTGACCACATGGAATATACTCCACGAGCCGATTTTCATGAACCTCTGCGCAAAGAGCGCTGCCATTGTCGTTACCCCCACAGGGAGGCTCACTAGAATCTCTCCCGTAGATACCGGTCTGGGAGACGAAATTGAATGACAATGTTCCAATAGTCGCAGCCCCTGGTCGCGATGCCTTGCGTCCTATCTACTATGGTAGACATCTCCAAAAAGACAGCCTTTATCGCGCGAAAATTACCAGAACATGGTTTAGGGGGCTATCCTCTTTATTGAGACCACTTTTGAGACGCTTTTCCATTCATAGTCGTGGTAGTCTTGGCGCAGAGGGACAACGGTAATCCGTCCTGTTTTTCGATACACTCACATGAATTCGACATCCGCGCAGTGCTTCGTGTGCAAATTATCCTCATGGGTCGCTCTGACTCGGATCCCGCATTCATGTATACCCGTCAGCTACGCCCTCGTTGTTAGTCGTTAGAGCCTTCTGTTGTGTGTCGTCGCACGAATCGGATATAAACGGGGTTGTCGATTTTCTGGAACTGTTCCGGTAGCACCGGGCGGATTCCAATACAAGGAGGCTTCTGCGTTCGTGAAATTTAAGATAACAGGTGTGAACTTACTAGGTTTTGGGATCAGTCTCGGGATGATTAACGCATGCATGTTCCTAGGGGGAGGTTCAGTCTGGGCACAAACCATTATCCCAACACCCCCACCCATCGCTATGGTGGCAGGGGTTCCCTGGGTTCAAGTATCTTCGACGAATCAGCTAGCTTATCTCGATTAGTCGTCTCATCAATCCACGTATACGTCAGACAGCATCGAATTAATGAACAACGTTTCTCTGTAAGGCGTCCTTTGTGTCCCATTTGGCACTTCCAGCGCAACTTTCTCGGGCACATTCGACGGCAACCGATATACCGTGTCCAATATTACCATCAATGACAGTACTGACGCGCCTGTAGGATTTTTTGGAATTAGCCAAGGCACCATTAAAAATGTTAACCTGGATTATGAAACCGTGGTCGGGCGTTCTGCATACACTGGTGGATTAGTAGGCTATCAAGTGGCCGGCGAAATTATCCACGCAAGTACCACTAGTGGGTGCGTTTCTGCCGGGAACGGCAACAACAATATCTCCGGAAACGGAGGAGTTTCTGGAGGACTCGAATCTTTAAATAAAACTCTTCTGCTTCATTGACTTGACCGCCGGCTTGGTGCAGCGTTTGCCGTGCGCCAGCAATCTGCCGACCCAAAGTTTTTCCTTGCACGCTTCGAGAAACGAAGAACCTTAAACTACGAGACGATCAGGCACCCCGTCGATCACGCCTTGCTGCTCGGACGCCCCATAATTCCCCGCGTTGCGCCAGGCAGCGATTCGCCCCACGAAAGTCCAAGAATCCTGAGCCAACGCGGCACCCTTAGCGGCTTGCGCCACGGCAAACATGGAAGGGCACCGCAAAATGAAGCGGAGGTGGGCATCACGCAAGGCCGCAAGATTGGGTCCCGTCACTGAGGAAGAATCGGCAACATAAATCAAGTCCTGGAGCTCCCGCGGAGAAAATTCCGCGACTAAATCATCAACCATCCGACGATTGAGGGTTTTATCGGAGGTATTGCCGCAACCTACCGACCCAAAGCGCAAGACCCCTTCGCTCTTCACAAACACGATCAAGAGAATTTGTTTGAGGTCCGAACGATGATCTTTCGAATGGCGCGGCGGGGTGGCCACGGCCTGCTCATCGGCAGAGTCTCGTCTCCGGCGGAATTCGAGGGCATGGATGCAGCGTTTCGGGTTCGCCTTGCTCCTCCTCTTCTTCTGCGGAACGATAGACCCCTTGCAACGGCCGAGAGGTGCTGTCCCAATGACCCGTGCGCAGTTCAATCGCTTCCGGGCATAGGCCGGCGCGTGCGAGTTTATCCAAAGCATGGCCCAGCGCATCATCCGTGAAATCCGCGGCGGCCCGCGCAATAAAGGCACATCCGTTTCCGCCAGACTATCCTGGACGCGATACAACGGGGATTTGCCGGTCAAAATATCGAGCACCTTCGCCAAAATCCGTTCGCCCGGCGAGGTCCGACACTGCTGCACATCCCACGATAGCAACGTATTTAAGATGTCGACAAATCGGATGGCATCCGCCATCCCACGGATCACGAGGGCGGCACCGATAATCCGACTGAGCAACTCGACAAGTTTCATACGTACTATAGTCGACGTGCAGGCGAAAATCTTTGCACAAATGAATTTACTTATTGCATGCTGCCTTGGATGCGCTTGTGATTGACCGCATACCCTTCGCGTTGCAGCTGCACGGTCATCCGCCGCGATCCGAAGAACGGTCGATCTCGTGTTTGAGGGCCACCTCGACCGGCTCCGGCCCGGTGGGCTGGTAATATAGGCTCGTACGGTTCAGGCTCAAGAGATCCGTCTGCGTCGTCAGCGGTAATGCCTCGGGGCCCGGATCCTAATGTGTCTAGTGTAACACTTAAGGCCCTCCAAATTTGTCTAGTTTCTGGGGACCACTATATTTTAGGCCCATTACGAATATCCACACACCCATTTAAAGCAAGCGGATGTAGTTTTTGATAGATATCTGCTAACGCGTCCTTTGGCACCCTCACCAAACGTCGTCTTTCTACGGGACGATTTAAATCGCACCCCGAATACCCTCCGTACGCTCCGACGTCCATTAGGCATTTCAATTCACCAATCTTTCAATAGTCACACCTCCCTCATCAGAAGTAGCAGACAGTCCTTTCGAGCACCTGGTGGTAACGCACGAAATGCCGACACTACTCCATCGATGTTAAGATCGCGTATACGGCGTTCTACCTGGGCTCGCAATTCGGTGACTTTCTCCATCTTGAGGGTACTGACGACGTATTCGGGCAATTGTTCGGTGTGCTGCTTCCAATTGAGGCATTGTGCAATCGTCCATCGGCTGATGTCAGCGGCATTAAGCCAGCGGGAAGACCATTCAGCCTCAGCTTCATAAATTCTGGCCACTCGTTGCTCATGTAGGTCGCTTATTAATCCATCAAGGGCAAAAAGCCCCGCTTCCGGCGGCTGCTTAACGCTGTACTTTAGATCCAGGGAAGCCGCCGTCTCCTGATGAAACCATTTTAGTAACTTTCTGGCCTCCTCTATAGCTGAGCGAATTCCATTCATATCGACTTCCGATAAACCTCTTTCCGAAATTGAATTGGCACTATTTATCCAGTCGATAAGTTCGGCCTCACTATCAATGCTTCCAGCTGCGTGCCATAAAGTAGCAAGCTCACTCTTAATGTTGTCTACGGCAGCATCCAATGCCTTCAGTCGATCCTGTAACGCATTCGTATAGTGTTCCTTTGTTCTGTCCGTTAACTTCTTGGCTGTGGAGACAGTATTCAAAAGCGCAGTTCCCCTATCCATCCACCCTTTAAGCACAGTAAAATTCAGATTATGCGTCGGAACGCTGGTTCCCATAAATGCTTGAAACTCGGGTTCAATAGCCTCTTGAACACGAATTGTTTCTACATGGTCGAGTTCATCAAGCACTCGGTGCTTTAGTCGATCTGCTGGCAAATCAAAACCCAATTTCCTCAACTTAGATGCAAGATCCAAATGTGTCGCCTTAAAGCTCGTCATGTCCCCGACTGACTTGCATCGAAGAGATTGGGTCCATTTATCCAAATTACGTATTAGAAGATCTTGAACCTCAGTTTTCAAAGCCGATAAACGGTTGGTTTGTGTGGACCCTAAACCGATGGGGCCCTGATCCGGAGTTCCATATTTAAGGTCATACGCCGTAGATATCAGATTACTGAATTCAATTCGTCCAGCGCGCACTCCCTTTAGCTGGTCGCGTTGTTCGTGAAGAAAAGTGTCCCAATCCTCATTCATTTTTTTGTATGACTGCAGTTGGTTATAAGCCCACAGGATTTTTTCTTGCACATCCTCATTCAATAGAGAACTGTCAATACGATTATAGTCCTGTAGAAGGTTGTCAATTTGTTCGGTATCGGCCAGGGACTTAATCTTTTCTAGCCAATGTTCTAACGTAATATCTTCGGCTTTACTATCTAGCATGATAACTCTCGTTCGCGACAATTCTGACAAAGAGAGCTCTTTATCGGTATATATGGTGGTCGCCCAATCCGCCAACTTTTGACGGACACCTCTGTGATTAGTTACGCCATATATATTACGGTTGCTCGCAAGATATACTGCAACCAACAAAGACGCGGCTTCCGAGTTCATGCCATATGGAGGGCTAGTTAAAATGGTCATCCACTTACCAACGGTTGAACCTTCCGGTCCCACTGTTTCGGCCATTGAAGCAAATATCTGTTGAATTGTAGAGTGCCTGGGTTTTTGGAGGGTATATTTATCTGAATTGACCACTCCCCACCCCCACGGAGACTTATCCGTTAGTACGGCATCTAGTCGATTTTTCTCGTCTTTTGCTAAGAGGTGGGCTTGTTGATAATTCATCTCCCCGGACAAAATCCTACGCGCAAGTTGACTTAAGACCTTTTGAGCCGGACGAGTATTGACATTTTTGAATCCATCAAACGGAAATGGTACCGGGGTCTGATAGACTGACTCAAAAACACGCGTTAACGCCGTGGGAGAAAAAGGTTGTTGCGCATTGGTACTTAACTTACCCTTTGGTGGACTTACGTGGACCGGGAAAAGTAAGCCATTTTCGAGAAGATTAGTCCATCTCTGTGACAACAAACGGCGCGCATCAGCAATTCCCTTTTCTCCCAACTCCCTAAATTTGTCCGGCTCGCTTATAGCAATTTGTTGCCTAATCCAAAGTGTTTGAAGAGTCTCATGCCATTTGGCATCAACGTCTTGAAGAACGACGACCATGATGGGGCAACCTTTTAACTTTTCTGCTCGTTCCCGAATTTCGCCAAGATCCTCCGAAGTTAGAACCGCTGGACGGTAAACGAACACAATGTGTCCCTTTTCTTCCCCAGTGCCAATTTTTTGCTTCCATTGGCGAATTACGTTGGTTACAAAATCCTCGTTAAACCGCGTGTAACGAATAAACTCTTTGGTAAATACCCACTCTTTCGATATTATATGGTATTTTACCCCAAATTCTGTATCAAATTTGCTATCGCTATCAATCCCTAAAATTCCTTTTACCTCATTAGTCAGCAAATGTTCCGTCATCATAGCCCGCGCTCGGCCACGCAAACTTTGCTCCACGGCCAGGAAATCCTTAAAGCCAATACCTTCCTCAAGCAACGTAAAAACTCCCTCGGACTCATCGAAACTTATCACACCGAAATCGTCCTCGAGCCCCTTGACACTATCATTGATGTGGTCTTTAGAGTAATCGCTGAAATACTTAAGTGCTTCTAGGGCATCATGCCGGTCTTTGAAACGGAACCCTAAAAGACGGGCTCCAACAATACCGAGAAGAACTTTAATTCCTTGCTCACCAAGCCTATCTCCTAAACGCTGCCTAATCCGCCAATAGGATCTCCCAATGGACTGTGGAACCTTTCCGTTTTCTTCCGCTAACACAATCTCTTCAAAGAAGTCAGGAGTTTCCATTAAATCGGTAGCTTCATAGAACGGCAAAGGGTCATTACGTTCAACAGGCTCGTTTCGCATTCCGTTTATTACGCGACGAAGGAGCATCAGGCTTGTTCTATTTTGGAGAAACTCTGTCGACCTGGACAGAAGTAATGTAGCAAGAGGAGACAATGGATAACTACCCTCGACAATAATCCGCTGAAATTCAATTCCATCGCTCCATACGGTATGGTTGCTAAGTTCCCGATTCCACGCGACCAATTGACGCTGAAATTTACGCCACACTATTCCTTGCCTTCGCAAGGGGTCCCGTATGAGCTTTTCATACTCCTCGCTGTTGGGTCGGATGAGCAAATTAGCAAATAAACTCTCAAGGTTCGTAGACAATCGGTAGCGTACAGCATTATTAAATCGACCAATGTATCGCTCGATATTACTATCTGCATTAACTTGTCTTAGATAGGTTCCCAAATCGGCCTGAACTAAACCCAAAAATAGGGTGTAATCTCGGTGTCGTTGAATTCCCTCAAATATCTGTTGCAGTGCCGCGTCGCCGGCAAGACCTGGATTGGAAGCGGCAAATTGGATGTAGCGTCCAAACTCATCAAATACAATGACCAGTTTTTGGAAAAAGTTATGCGGCCCACAATATTCCATGACAAGGCGATCGATGATATCATCAGCGGAAATACCATCGTCTACCCGAATTTCCGTTCCATTAAATATTTTATATAGGTGGTTCACTTCATCAAACACAAGTGGCTCCATGACCGACGCAATAATCTTCTGTTTAAGATCAGAATTAGGTACATCTCCCAATATGGGCACAAAATGCTCACGAAATAACCCGTTCTGAACATCGAAGTTCATTGATACAAAGTGTTTAGCAATCGCATATGGTTTTCCCAAAGTAGCGAGGGGTTCATCGGATAAGTCGTACAGCGCAAGAGTTTTTCGTGCTAGGCGTAGAAGCTCTGTACTTAACCGCACATCCTTCATACCATTGATGGGTAAAATCAACGCGGGCTTGCTCATAATATACGGCATAAGGTCTTGTCCAATTGAGGCATCGGCTGTAGAGACGTTTTCAATAATCCGGCGGCGAATAAAGGGATCCCCTGCTAAAAACGACGCTAGTGTCAAGCCTAGATGCGACTTGCCACCTCCATAACCGGCGATAGCTAATGCGAATGGATTATTTGCCGGTCCTGTGCTGAGCCCTCCATTTACCATCCGTACCAAAAAGGTAGCTGTATCGATCAGGCCTCCTTGAGACACTAAATACTTGGGCCCATGGAATACAAAGTGTGTCGCTGCATTATCACGAATGGCTGAATCGTAAAACCAGTCAAGTTGAACAGCTCCATCAAAGAAAATTGCATCGTTAAATGTAACAAGTTGTTGAAGTTCCATCGATATATCCCCCGATTAAAAAAGTCGTGATAACAATTCGGTTCGTGTTACACGTGGGCTGACCACTGCCGGTTTTAGTTTTCGGTCTAGAGATAACAGACCCTGTTCCTTGATTCGGTTCAAAGCCTCGTAAAATTCCGCGTCCGGCCACGCAAAAAGCCATCTCCAACGTAATTGCTCAGACACTTCATCCAAAGTAAGATCCGTACGATCAGGAAACACGATCTCCCATTCCTGTAAAAGACTCCACATTGCAACCAAACTCATTGCGTTATCAAATTCATGCGGTAATACACAAACAGAGCTATCTGCCTTCACTAACCTGAGTCGCGCCAAGCTCCTATCTGCGGAATACGTGGTCAGTAACGGGGACAAATTCACATTCTTTCGATGGAACGACTCTTGCGCAAGAACTTTTAGCTGTTCACGGTCTTTACACCATGCCACCGTGCTGCTCCAATTGAAGAACCATCTCCATAAGGCCGCTCCTCTCGATCCTGCTAGGCCGGTGTGTAGTAGCCAGAGTGTTTCATCACTCGAAAGATAACGGTCCACTTCCCGAATCCTCTTACCAAGAGGCAACAATTCTAACGCATATTTACCCTGATGATGAGTAAGTTTCCAAAGGTTCATATATTGCCCGTATTTCAAGTGCGGTATGACTTTTCCCGAGCTTTTGCCAGTTGGTATTGCGGTAAGTTCTGAAATGTCCTCCTTCAATCTTGGAGTATTATCCAATTCCAGTAATCGACTCAAATATTGCAGTTCCGGGGGAAAAGTTTCGTGAAAAGTTAATGAGTCATTGGCCATCGTCTAATCTCTCCTCTATGGGAATGATGTCGACAACCCTTGGAGCTGCCTTAACTAACCGTGTTCCGGATGCGGCATAGCCGACCACGACACATTGCCCCTTACGAAGTCGAGCCACGGTATTTTTCCATTCGTTTAATTGAGCCTTGTCCGTAGTAATCAGTTGCACCACTTCGTTCAAAATATTTTGGGGAGGGTTAAAAATCAGCTTGATGCTTGACTGCTGTAATCGTTCAACCCCTCCAGCCTTTTGCATAGACGGAGGAAAAAACTGGGTGGCAAACCATCCCGACCAACCAAATTTACGTCCTTCTGTCAAAATCCTGCCGACAGGACCGTATTCACCCGGGTCAAGATTCTGAACCTCGTCTAGCACCACAGTAAACGGGCTTTTCTCATTCCCGTTGATTACTGTCCAAGCCCATGCATCCCAAACAATAAGTTCGGTCAGCAACACTTGGATATCTCGTTGATATCCTAAAAGTTGAATCACAAAAATTGTTCCCGGCTCGGCGACCGCCCCCCAGTCAAGCTCACTGCGTGAATCAAAAGGGTGCGAATCAATAAGTTGCTGAATTTTACTCAACACAGACTTGGAGGCGGAGGAATTTTCCTTATCCTTCTCAAGGTAGGCTTTCAGCTTGTCCAAATCCATTGCCGCTCCCCAGTCGTCTACCCCAGTTTTAACGCTGCGGTAGACCGCGGAACCTTGTTGCTCGCCAAAATTGTATTGCGCGCTGAGAATGTTGCGAATTCGGCTAGCCACATCGTAGGGCTGCTCCTCAATCCATTGGTCCCCTAATCTGGTCTTTTGTGGTTTAAACGGGTTTATTGGGAATGGTATTGCTTTAACGACGTGCTGTTTGATACGGGTTCCAAGGGTGTTAACCAAATGTGGATCGAGCTGACTTTGTGTAAATCCTCCCGTATAGTCAAACACAATTGCTGGCAACCCTTGCCGAACCAATTCCAGCAACAATACCTGAACGGTGTATGTTTTCCCTGTTCCTGAGTTGCCGGTAATGGTTAAATGCCGATTCGGCAACGACGGATGTCCATACTCCCAATAAACTGGCTCTT
>JAJYHT010000069.1 GCA_021784595.1 Bacillota bacterium
ATTTGGGTAGGCATATTCTAAAATGGTTGCCCCGGGATCAACCGACGCGACTGCTTGGATGTCCAAATTGCTTTCAATGGCGTCGGTGGTGTTGGTCATCGAGGGTGTAGCGCCATTTTCATAGAAATATTGGACGGTAGGCATCGGTAGCCCTTGGGCATTCATGGAGCTTTGCAAGTCAGAAGAATTGGGGAGTTGGCCCAAGTCCATAATGGCTACTGCCGGTCGGGTTGCGGGAGAGCTGTTCTGCACCACCTGGCTGGCTCCAGCGATTGTGGACACCTGACTTCCCGTAAGCGGATCCAAAATGTCGGCAGTACCAGTAAAGGGTGGCAGAGCTAAGGAAACTGAGATCGACTGTCCATCACTGAGGGCCACGTTGAACGACACCGTATCACTGGCGCTGCTGGCATGCCAGGCGGCCAGTCTTAGTTGCCAAAGTGCGTTGTTGGATGCAGGAAAGCTGCTTCCAGAACCGTAGTATCCGATATCGCCAGCGGAGTCTGAAATGTGGTCGATGCTGGTGATGGCAAGTGGGCTGCCGTTTGCGTTTGTTGCCGCTACGATTAAATTGAAAGGCAGGCCAGCGGGCAGTGAAGATAAAATCCCTGGGTTCCAGGACAGGACATCGACCTGATCGCCGTTAGCGGTATAAAAGGGCAAGTTCAAGGCAGGAGATGTGGGAAAGTCAAAAGCGCTGTTGGCGGCGGTGGCCTCAGTGGAATAGGAGGGGATTTTGGGGAGCGGAGTGTGAACAGCCGTATGCTCCGCCCTCTTAGGCGTTGTGACGGCGGTGTCCGGCACTGTAGACACCGGAGTGATCCCCTCCACGGACCAAATATCGGGCGATATCGGAAAATCCCGAGATGTCGATGAGGCGGGAATTCTTGCGGTCAGTAAAAATCCGTTATGGCTTATGACCGACCACCCAACGGCCCGGACGGCGCTGGACACTTCGGCGATGCGGGACGGGGAAGGACCAAATTGCCGCATCAATTGGGACGGAGTGAGAAAGTGATGATAGAGCGAATTGCCCGGCGTGCTGGTCGCCGCACTGTAATCGGACAACGCTTTTACCATAGCCTGGCTGGCCATGACCACCGAGACCATTTGGCTATGGTGCAGGCGGTTAAGCGCATGCAAATCTTTCATGAGGTTGCTCGGATCATAGGCGGGAGTCTGGGGTAATTGTGACCTCAATGCGGACAGCGTTTTCATGGTTAACGGCTGGCTGGGCAACCCCGACGCTTTGTGGCTTCCGGTGAAAAATCCCAAGTTAAGGCTCATAAGGGAAGCAAGTATAATAGCACCCAACATCTTCATTCATGTACACCTGGCTTTAATGGATTTTGAGAATCAAACGGGCCTCTTAAATATGATGGATAATCTTTCCTGTATATTTTCGACGTCCGGGAGATAGTTCCTGCTTTTGGATCGGTAATGCAGCGCAGGCGAAGGAGATGAAACCAAGGACCGCCCAGCATTTCGGGCGGTCCTTGGTTTGGCCTTCAGGCGCACTTAAGGAATGGTGATGGTTTTTGAAGTCATGACATCGTATGGAGGCAATGCCAGGGCATAGGGGTCTTTGGCATACACCGCTATCACATAGGTACCAGGCAGTGTCGGAGTAAAGCTGAAGGTATTGGTCCCAAATCCTCGTTGAGTCCATTGGCCAGTCGGGGTTTGAACCCAGAATTGATACACCGGATTTGTGATTCCTTGTGCCCCGGCTGACACTGCGATGGTTGTGTTGAGGGTTCCTGTGGAGGGGGCGTTAAGGGTAATGCTGCTCCCTACATTGACTACGGTCGAGTAATAATAGACTTGATGCCATGATTGGGACACCACTTGGCTCTTGTCCAAGGCGTTGACAGCCACTACATAGCTGCCGGGCGCTAGATCGGTCAGGGTATATTGATTGAGATCGCTAAAATTTTGGGCTTGAATCCATTGGTTGTTCGGACCATGAACCCAAAACTGGTACAGCGGAGTACCTCCGATGTCGGTGGCCTGTGCAGTAAAGGTGACACTGGCTCCCGAGGGCTGATCAATTTGGGGCGTGGACACGCTGAGCCCTGACACCATGGGATGGCCAGTCGGACTGGCTACGACTATTTGCGTCTTGGTGAAATATGCCCACGATGATGAGGATTGATTTTTGGCATAGACAATAATGGTATAGGTGCCGGGGACATTCGGTACCCAGCGATACGTGGCGGTGGAGCTATACGGTCCCGATTGCTGCCATTGCTGACTGCCCGGATTGTACACCCAGAACTGGTAAGTCGGGTGGGACAACGGAGCTAGGGCCGTAATGGAAAGACTTTGCCCCGCCACCGCAGAGGTGGGGCTCGAACTTATTGCCAGCGGCGAGACCACGGAGACCGAAGTCGATCCGACTATGGGAGACGGGCCGGCGGTCTCATCCACCGTAATGGACTCGGGTCCCGGTGTGGCAAAGGTTACCGTCACTGATCCCTGTCCGTTGACCAGGTCAATGCTTGATGGAAGGGAGGCCTGAGCATCGGAACTGGTGACCGAAACCGGGCCGGAGAATGAAGTGACCGGATTGCCGGCGGCGTCTAGCGCGGTGACAGTGAAAGATACCGGAGTGCCTGCCGATACCGTTGTCGACGGAGGAACCACGGCAAGGCTCGCGACCTCTGAAGCGGACCACAAGGTAGCCAGCGCATCCCAGTGCGGTTGTCCTAGCCCCGTGACCGGATTCCAGCTGCCGGGAACAGGGGAGGTGACGCTGTATACACCATTTGCTCCCCATAGCGCCTGAGTAAAGTCCTGTGGAGCAATGTGCGCCGCATTGAACAATTGGGGATTGATATTTCCCAGTCCGGTGCTCGATGCGTTGATGGCCCCCTCTAAGTCAGACAGCCAGCCGGCTGTTACTGGAGCGGAAAGGCTGGTGCCGCCTAAATAGGTGTATTGCCCACCTATAATTCCTAAAAGTCCCGGGGTGCCCGCTAGAGAAGCAATATCAGGCACGCCGATCCCCGTTGCGGAGGAAGGGAGAAAGGATGCTTGCCAGCTGGGGATGGGGGTGGTCCCGTAGCCGCCGGTCGATGCTGCATTGGGACTCGTGTAGTCTTGGGACACGACAAGGGGCAATCCATTGAGATAATCGCCGCCCCACGCCTTGGCCACAGCGGGTCCTGTGACGCTGGTTTGATTGCCCGAGGAATCAAACGTCGCGCCCGAAGCCAGATCGAGGCCGCCTACGCTCACAATCCCGGGCTGGCCATCGTTGGATTCAACCCCCACCGGTCCCGGATCTGACCCGGTTTCCCAGGCCCCTTGATCACCACTGCCGTCGATAATGGTAATACCCTCTGCGTTGCAGGCGGCAACTACGGTGGCTACGGTAGAGGCATTCTCTCCATAAAATCCATAGCTGAATGAGGCAATTTTGATCGAACTCTGTTGGGACAGGGTTGACAACATGGAAACAAAGGTATCGCTCGGGTCATTTTCTGGGTACACATATTCGGTCACGTTTGCGCCAGGATTTACGGAGGCGACGGCTTGCAAATCCAACTCGGATTCTGGGAAATCCAGGGTGCTGGTCATGGTGGCTGTGGCGCCGTCAAAATATTGAAAGTTGACGTTGGGCATCGGCAGATTTTCCATGGACATTAATTGCTGCAAATCGGTCAGACTGGGAACTTGTCCTTGGGTATAGATCGCAATGGGGGCTCTGCTCGACGCGGATGCTTCGCTGGCTAAATTGCCCGATCCTACAATGCTGCTGAGTTGAGGGCCAGTCAGTGGGTTTAGCGCGTCGCTCGGTCCTGTAAAGGCTGGCAGAGACACCGTCATCGGCAAAGTGATGCCGGAAGATAGGACGACATTAAAGTTTAGCGTGTCTCCTGCCGGGTTGTCGCCAAAGGCTTCACATTCCAATTGCCATAAGGTATTGTTGCTGCCAGGAAAAACACTGCCAAAGCTCGCCGTATTATAGCTGAAAGCCCCAATGTTGTTCGCGGGGTCCGATAGGTTGGCAACATTAGAGATGGCCTGAGGCGTTCCCGACGGACTTTGGACACTGATCGCCAGTGTCCAGGGCAGTCCCGCAGGCAGAGAGGTGGTGAAGTTGGGATTCCAGCTTACAGCCGTCACTATGTCTCCGTTGGCTTCGGCAGTCGAAACGGAAAACGCTGGCGTCTGCCGAAATCCGTAGGTAGATAGGTTCGTTGCGCTTGTGGTCTTGGTTGCCGTTTTGTCATTAGGAAGAGTGCGTACCGGGGACAGTCCACTGGCGCTCCAAATATCAGGTGCGATGGGAATCGAGGGATTTTTTAGGCGCGCTGGCACCATGGCGTCTAATACCAGACCTTTTTGGGACAACACTTTCCATCCGGCCGCTTTCAGAGCCCCTTCACTTTGACTTATCATTTGGGGCGTGGGCCCGAATTGGGCATCAAGTTGGGCTGGGCTGAGAAAATGGTGAAAAAGCGGATTGCCAGGTGTGTTTACTGCATGGGAATAGGCTAAAAGGGCAGAAACGCGTGAAGCGCTGTCAATGATGATGGAGGCTTCCCGGCTGCGGGATAAATTATCGATCGCGTGCAAGTTCTCGGTGACCGTGGGAGCCTGATAAAATGGAGTGTGGGGCAATCCTTGGCTCCAATCACGGGTTTGCTGAATTTGGGTCAATGGGAGTGTTTTGGGCAAGGAGACAGCGTTAGCCGACCCTGTATTAATGAAGATGGTCAAAGGGGTCAGCAAGAGCAACGAACTGGTAGAGACAGAAATCCATGGATGATTCACCGGCGGAACTCCTTTTTTGGTCAAGTTAAGCGAACTCATAAGAAACCTATGTTGACATAGTTCGAGGTCGGCAGGCGATATTCCTGTTTGTCGCTTTGAGAAACATTTAGCAAGTTGCCGAGTGGGTTTTAGACTTTGGTTTTTGGGTGTGACCCAGTACAATACTCTATAGGATCATTTTGTCGAAAAAGAATTCATGAGATAATGAAACACTTAATGGCGGAGGTCTAAATGGCAGAAGAACGAATGTCGCCACAGTCCAAAGATTACGTGGAGCTGTTGTTTCACTGGCATCGATATTTAACGGTGGCACCCTGGATCAAGGACAAACGCGTGGTGGAGATAGGGTCGGGCAATGGCTATGGAGCGCGCTATATGGCAGATTTCGCGCTTGCGGTCAAAGGCGTCGACATCGATCCTGAAGCGATAGCCTCTGCGCGCGAATATTACTTTCATCCACGGTTGCAATTTACGCAAGGAGGATTGCCGGAGTTACCATTTGAAGATCATTACGCCGATGTGGTGGTTTTTTTCGAAGTGCTTGAACATCTCGACCCGGCAATCCATGAACGCTCCATGCGCGAAATCAGCCGGATCCTCAAACCGGATGGCGTGTTCTTTATATCGACCCCAGATCATGATCGCACCCAGTCGTTTTCTGAAGTCAATCCCTATCATATTGGCGAAGTCAATGGCCCAGGGCTTAAGCATCTGCTCAGTTCGAATTTTGAACATGTCAAGCTTTACTATCAAGAAATTAACGCGGCTAGTTTGATTTGGGCGCCTGATCATCCGCAGGCATCGCCCACGTACGGTATTTTGGTGGACGATCAGGGCTCCTCCCCTGCGGCGCCCGAAACATCCATCCACTTGACCTTGATGGCGATGGCCTCTCAAGTTCCTTTGGATGGTTCGCTCGCCTCTTCCTGTGTGGAAACCGAACGGGTTATTTTATCCACGTTATGGCGACAACTGGGTGTTGCCTTGGATGGCCGACAAGCTCTTTCTCAAAGAGTTGAGCAGATGGCCGAAGAACAGATGCGCCTTGAAGACGAAATCGAGCGCGTGGCACAAGATAATTATCAGCTGTCAAGTGCGTACGTCGCCATGTTAGAGCAGTCCGACCAGCTACAGCGGGAAGTGGAGCATCTTAAAGCCGTGGAGCAGGAACTAATACTGCTGCAGCAGCAATTTCGTCAGGTGTCGGACGACCTGGCAATTGTCCATAATGCACGGTCATGGCGTCTGATTCAGCGATATTGGCGGTTTATGGACCACTCGCCTTGGGGCCGAGTCCTTAAAAAAGCTCGCGCTAGAGTCATGTCTACCCCCAAGGATCCGAGACGATCATGAAAATTTGGTTATTGGCCAGCGAATACCCACCCTATTATGGAGGCGGCATTGCCACCTACACCGTGAATATGGCGCAAATGCTGTTGTCTCATGGGCACCAGGTGACGGTCATCACCTATGATGACCGCGTTGCCCAAAGCATGAGAATATCGGAAGAAATGGGAATTCGCGTAGCACGATTTGGTACCGATTTTCCTTCACTGGTGAAGAACTCGGGTCATGCTCTGCAATTGTCATACAGCTATGCCTATTGGACCGCCGAATTAATCGGGGATGATGGTTGTCCACCTGATGTCATTGAGGTACAAGATTATTCGGCTATCGGATACATGGTGCTTCAAAGAAAGTGGACATTGGATCCCGTGTTTAAAGACATTCCGGTGTTAGTGACTGCCCATGGCACCAAGTTTATCTTGGACCGATTGGATCAAGGACCCGCGTATCAGTTTCCTGATTACTGGATAGGGGAAATGGAGCGCTTTTGTCTGAAAGCGGCAGACCTGGTGGTCTCGCCCACAA
>JAJYHT010000092.1 GCA_021784595.1 Bacillota bacterium
CTCTTCGCGGTCATTGCGTTAGTGAGCACCATCTTGGCTGCTGCGTAAACACCGCCCTCGCATCATCGGCTATTGCGACGGTAGGCGGATTTTCTCGCCTTCCCGGGCGTCCTCTTCTCGTCGTACTGGGTTGTGGTCACCCGATACAGCAACTATCGACGCCCTGGGGCCATTCTCCTGATTATCGGGTCATCCACAATCGGGTATCTCTCAGTTATGAAAACCCTCAAATAGTTTAGTACAATCGCGCCTGTCTTAGTGATCGGAACCCTTATGATGGTCCTGGCCCGAATGATGGTCACCACCTGACCCCTGGGCATTCAAGTGAGCCTCAATTTGGGTTGCCACCATCCCCTGGGTGCCGGATTGAACATCCGCCGTCACATGAAGCTGATGGCCTGCAGAGCGGTCATGATAGTGTTGACCGTGCCTTGCGCTTCCAGCGATACACGAGTCGCCGAAGTTAGCGCAATGGTCAAGGTCTGCCCTTTGCTGGTTTTGACGATAATTGAAGGCCCCGTTAAACTGCCGGATTCGAACACACCGTGAATCACCTGGTACCCCTGATCGCCTTGATGGTGATCGGCGGGATGGCCATGAGCAAAAGCGACTCCCGACACCACTAAAATACAGCTCGCCATTGTTACCCCCGTAAGGCGCCATGCCATCTTTTTCATCGCGTTTGTCCCTCCTTTGGTGACAAGAATTCGTGAGGGTAACGTCTTATCCTTTTTTTCACGTTGCTTTTTTGGCGAACAAAAAAGGAACATTACAAAAGAGGTGTATCACCCAAATCCATGCCGTGAGTCCCAAAACGAATTCTTCATCTGGCGGATTTCATGGTCCAATGAAATCCGCCAGTCTTGTCCCATCGAGAGGTTTACGGTATGCTTTGCGCCAAAGGAGAGACTGATGAAATCACGACGAGGATGGCTTTACGCGGCGATGGTGGCGGTCCTGATTTTCAGTGGTTTTTACTGGTACCACCTCGGCCATGTCGTAGAAAACACCACCATGACTTGGTATTCCAATAACCCCATCGAGAAGTCCCATGCTAAGGCCTTGTCCTTGAAACTTAACGGGCATGCGCAAACAGTGCCTATCACTCCACTTCGGGGCAGCATCGCAGGGGCGGAATGGTACATGCCGATTACGGTAAATACCGCGGTCAGTTATGCGCTTCATGACGGCCAGGGGCGCTGGGTGGAAAAGAGCCACCAATATAACCTCTCCAATGCCCCAACGGACCCGGTGGGCGCCCTCACCGCTGCCCCTAACGGCAGCGGAGTGGCTTGGGTAATCAATGGACAAATTTATTGGCTCCACGCGGGAGGCGCCGTAACGCGAGTTCCTCATGCCCATTCGCCCAACCTCACCAATCAGGGGTTGGAATACGTGGTTTCCGCGAGCACTACCCATCAGATCTCCAGTCCCTATCCGACCCGTTTTGAAAGTTACGACACACCGACGAGCCCCAACCCCTTTGTCGACAACGGACAGCAATTCATTTTCGACAAACACGGTGTAGTCAACACGTTGTCGTTGGCCACCGGTACCATCAACGAGCTTTTCGCGGTGAATCCCAACCATTGGAGCCGCCTTTTTGCCACCATCTCCTTTGCCCACGGCACGGCTGTCTTGTTCACCAGACAAATTCCCGTGCCCGCCTATCTTTTAGTGATTGCGACCCCCCAGCGGGTATATTGGTATCGATGGCCTGCCGCCATTACGCCCGAACTGGGCGCAACCGCCTCCGGCACCTTGGTGATAGGCGGCATAGAACCCTCTCTGATGGCATTCGGCCAAGGTTCGCTCTACAACCTGTCCCAATCTGCCGCTCTATTCAGCTCCGGTCCACAAGGTGTCGTATTTTCTAACGGTAGCAATGGATTTCTCAAACTGACGCGGGTAACCTTCTAAGATTGGCTCCGTGCCCCATATGACTAAATTTTTCACCTCGCGAAAGTAGCGCAATCTCAGATCGTAAGGCAGTGTGGAACGTCGGCTGGGATTGGGCGCAACATAGTACAACACACCGCTATCCGAGTTGTGTTGCAGGCCCCAGGCCATCACGCTCGATTTGGGCGATTGGGCATAGGCGCGATAAATATCCTTGCCTAAGAATGTCACTAATTTGGGGGCCAGACGGTGAATTTTCCGATGCAGTCGATGCGCACCCTCGATCAATTCGTCGCCATTAAGATCTTGCGAGCCCGGTGTAACCCGGTCCACAATGTTCGTAATCCCCAGCCGCCACGCCAAAATTTCCCGATCCTGCTCCGGACGCAAGCGATGTCCCGTTAAGCCAGAATCCGCTAGTAATGCCCAAAACAAGTTGCCAGGTCCAGCAAAATGATGTCCGCTGCTCCCGGACTTGGTGCCTGGGTTATAGCCGACAAACAACACATCTAAATTGGGCGCCACTATATCCTTTACCACGGACATTCCTCTCACCTCACTCTAAGGTATGTCCTCTATCTATTCCTTGATGACCAAAGATTTTGCTGCTCGCATGCCGGACGCATAGGCCTCTACTAAACTTCTATAGGGTGCCGGGGTCACCGCATCGCCTATCACCATAAGATCTTCCCCCGGCTGGGAATTTGCGATGTCTCCGTGCAGTCCCACCAAAAGCCCTGGCTCCAGATCCGGCTCCATCCCAATGCGCACCATGACGCGATTTGCCGTCACATAGTTTCTCTGGCCGCTGTCGGTCACAATTTCCGCTTGGCAGCCCTCAGCCACTGCCTTTAAAGCCACAACCTGTGCCCCCAACATCACCTGGACCGGCAATGCTTTGAGCCGATCTTGGAATTCTGGGCGGGCGCTAAAGGTGGCGCGCCAGTGAACCAGGCTGACCCCAATCTTGGCCTCGGCGAGACGACACGCTGCTTCCAGGGCCCGATCGCCACCCCCCACAATCAGGATGGGGCTTAGTCTTTGCCTTAGAATCTCGCCCGTGCTGAGATGGCTTATGCATTCACTGCCAGGGACCGCCAACACCCGATCTTTTAGGCCCGGAGCATAAATCATCTTGTCTGCCGCGATGACGCCCCCGTCGGCCGTCAACATCCGGCGATCCTCCATGCCAACCACGCGAACGTTCAATTCTACCGGGACCTTTACCTGATGCAGGTGGGACTGAAGATTTTGCACGACCGTTTGCGCCGTTATGCCAGGCTCTCCGGGCAAGTCGACAATGGGCAGCGAAATTTGGTGCAACTGCCCTCCGATGTGCTTGTCCCGCTCAAACAGCACAGGACTTAGTCCGAGTCGTTTGGCCCAAATGGCGGCCGATATGCCCGCTGGCCCTCCCCCAATTACCGCAATCCGCATAATTCCTCCCAAACTCACCAAGGACGCCAGCACACTTTGTCAGACGTCCTACTCATCGTCGATGACGTCTTTTGAGGGGCTCAAGCGCAATGCCCAGGTTAGTCCCAAAATGACCAGGGTGGTCACGAGAAGATCCCACAGATAGGCACTAGTATTTGCGTGCTTGGACGCGGTCTCTTGCGCCGTCACCACCAACAGACGCCGAATGCCGGCAATGATGCCCACCACCAAAAACGGTTGGTGGCGAAATTTATGGGTTCTTAAGAACAGTAAGATGGTGTGTAAAAGCTCCACAATCATCAATACGACCAAGAGACTATCGAGCGTGGTCTCCACAATGCTTTCGGCGCTTGATCCATTTATCGTCAAAAACGCATGGACCATCACCCAAAGAGCCGTGGCTACAAAGGCGATGGCTAAAAGACCATATAATACGTCTTCGGCCATCGTCAAAAAATTCAAGACGTATCGGCGAATATGCCCTACTTTGGGGCCAGATTCCGGCATCTCATTCGTCCTTAAGCGATGATTTTTTTATCAGTCTGAAGAGGATTATGAAAAGAACAGGTAAGTCCCCCTCGTGGCGAGGGGGTCAGATAGTCGAGCGCAGCTCTTCTTCGGCCCATGGTTCGAACCGTTGCTTGACACCTACTACAAAGGTCAATCCTCGAATTAAAGCGAAATAGTAGACGAAGCTGCCCAATAAGAACATTTCCGGATTCCAGTTGAATAACGGCGGCGGTACAAAGCCATCTTTCCATACCACGAGCAACGTATAGACCACGGTGGCGCTAAGTGCGGCCACCATCTGAAGACTGATCGAACGAAACCCTCGGTTCAGGTGCTTTCGGAATACCAGCCACGGTCCCCACGCCGCAATCAAAGATAACATGACGCTTGCACTCTCGGACACCAAGACCGGATGAATCGTGTTGGCGGTCACAAAGTTCCAGGGCAGACTGCAGAGCAAGGCGGCGGCAACGCCTGAAATGGCGCCCACGGCAATCATCCGGAACAGTCCTTGCGGCACTTTGCCGCGCCTATGCAGGCGCAACCGCAAGAGCGCCAAGTTTTGACGCAAGCCATTTTGGTTGGCCGTGTGCATTCCGGTCGCCACAAATCCCCACATCGACAAGATGCGGCCCAAAGCCAGCGTGGCTAATGACTCCGTACGCAGGCTCAGTCCAATCAAGCCCAGACCTACCAGTAATTGAACAAAGGAAATCAGCCACAGCCATCCGCGTTGACGACGGTCGGGAAGGGCAAATTTCTTTGCATTGAGTTCGGGATGCCCTAATTCCACCATCGCCATCTGTTGCGCCAATCGAGGCTCCATGCCCTGTTCGATGTATTGACCGTAGAGTGAAAGCAATTGCTGCCGGATTTTGGCCTGAGCCCGTCGCGCATGGTATTTGTTGACGATCAGACTAGTCGATTGGTCCAGGTATTCTTCCCACATACAACCACCTCCTATCCGCGATCTTCGTGTATTCTATAACCCTAGTATCTTAGCATGCTTAAAACCTTGCCGACAACTACCAGCAGATCCCACTACTTCCTTATATTCGAAAACGTAAAAAACGGCAACAAGGTTACCGTGAGATTACATAAAGTTCAATGGACTTTCTCTACTAGGATCGTCGACAGTATGTTGCGGCCCGTTAGCATTAAAGAGGTTGACCAGATCGACGGCATATTTTTGATAAATGGCAGGGTTTTTTTCGGCGATTAGACGATAGAGCAATAGTTGATTGTCGCGGTTAAATCTGCGGGACATTGAATCAGGCCGCACCCGATAAAAAAACCAAGGTTCAGGAATGCTTACCCCGCTCAAACCGTGAGACACCATTTTAATCACCGATTCATAGTCCTCCATCCCATAAAGCATATCGGGGTCGTTTTGTCCAAATGCTAAAAATTGCGCAGTGCGATATACCAGTGCGCTGGAATTCACCGTATTGTGATACAAGAGATATGGCGGCTCGGAATTCCAGGTTGGCCATAGGTGATTGCTGGCACCGAAATACTGAACCCAGCAGCCCACAAATCCTACGTTGGAGTACTGTTTCAATACGTCGATGGCTCGAGGATAGTATTGGGGCGCGACCATATCGTCGGCATCCAAAAAAGCTAAGTACTGTCCCCGCGCTCGCTTGGCACCAGTATTGCGCGCCCGCGCCAGACCTTGATTTGCCGTTCGCACGATCTCCACATCAGGGTACTGGTGTTGAATTAAATAGAGGGTCGCGATGCTAAATGGGTCATCACTGCCATCATCTATCACTAAGATTTGCATGTTCAGTCCCATTTTCTGCTTCACCTCATCCAAACTGGCGATCGTGTCGGGCAGAAAGTGGCCGAGATTGTAATGGGGAACGACCACACTCAGCACCTGGTTATCCGTTGATACCGTTTTTAATCCCACCTGGACTGCGGCTTGGGGACGCAGAAATGGAAAATTCTTCAGCGTAGATGCTTTAGCTGTCGAGGCGTACGCTTTTATCTTTTGCTCATATACCCTGTCTGGATTGACGATGTTCACAATGCTGGTGCGGGCTTTTAAAGCCATCGTCTGGCGCCTTTGCTCATCCATATCAACGGCTTGCCGCAGAGCGTGCTCCAAGTCTTGATGGCTTCCCTGATGGTAAATCAGGCTATTAACATTATCCTCGATAAAATCGCGATGTCCTCCAGAGTCGGACGCCACCACAATACGTCCTGAACCCATGGCTTCGACCGCGACATAGGAAAACGTCTCAAATAATGACGGAATTACCACGACTTGGCTCTCTTCGATGGCCTGCCGAACTTCTCGAGGCGTCAGACGTCCTCGCATCACTAACAACTTCTGTTTAATGTAGCGGTCGTATTTAGCCTGGACAAATTCGGACATCCAGACATTTTTAGGATAATACTTCACATCGCCCCCCACGATGGTCAGCGGAACTTCCCATCCACGATCCCACATAGCGCTCAGCGTCTCCAGCAAAAAAACCGTGCCCTTGATATACTGCATCCTGCCCAAATGGAGCACGCCCGACCCGCGTTCAACCACCAGTGAGAGTTCCTCTATATTAATGGGGTTAGGCACCACCCATGAGTCCACACTAAGCTGTCTGTGCAACTCTTCTTGCACAAACTTTGTGGGCGAGACCACCAGGTCTGCTGCTTTCAGACAAAAGCGCTCCATTTCCCCTATCCAGTAATCAGGAAACTGATACGCGGGTCCTTGATCCAATCGGTCCAAGATAAACTTGGTGCCATGGGCAGTCACTAACACCGGAATGTCTTTA
>JAJYHT010000015.1 GCA_021784595.1 Bacillota bacterium
CGGTTCGATTATTTCGGACCCCGGTTCGCTCTGCAAATAAGCCAACACAGCAGAAGAATCCAATACGGCCTCACTCACGCTCGGCATCTTTTCTTCTCTCACCAATGAGTTCCTCTGCTAATGACCGGTCACGGGAAATATACTGGGCAGCCAGTTCACGCGCTCGTACCAGCGCTTGCCGAAGAGGAACTACCCGAACTTCACTATCTTGAAGCCGTATCAAAACCACGTCGCCCTCTTGGATGCCCAGACACTTACGAAAATCTGCCGGGATAACAATGCGACCTCCATCGGCAACCCGGGAGGATACCTCCCGCATATGTGGGGACCTCCTAAGGAGTGTAATTACCAAACATGTTACCATTTTTACTGTTATGTCAAATATTGATCATATGGCTTGCTGGCCGCACCATGGATTGTCTCATATCACCGGCACTGACCCGTAGTATGCTATTCACCCGATGTATGGCGCCGCGGGGATTCATCTCGTCTATTACCGTTGAACATAAGCCCCGTGCATTCCCATGCGAATCCGAGAGATGGTCAAGCCCCACAAGGGATTCCCTTCGGTCACGGATGGCGGCCGCTGACGCCAGATTTGTTGCCTGAACTCACATTCCCTCTGGTTATCGGTTTCGTCTGTACCCTAAATCTAGCTGGAGCAGCAACAGATTTTACTACGCCGGATGGGCTGTCAGCGATTCATCTATAATGCCAAAGTCCAAGAAGATCGCTATTACCACCACATCCAGCGGCGGATGGTCGGAACGGCCGGCGAAGATATCCCGATCGATCAACAGTACAGCCGGTTCATTACTGACAAAACGGCCTTTCTTAAACAGGTGCCCTCGCAGATCTTGCGCAACGACATCGTCAAATTCCGCCAAGTTTATTACCCATTCAGAACAGCATGGTCGCAAGGAAGAGGGGAAGGCCGATGATGAATTCCCAAGGCCAGAACGCTCGTCCCGATGTCTCGGTGGTCAGAGAAGGGGCGGTTTTCGGCCGCATAATCGCCATCCCACAACTGCTAAAGCCTGTGTTGGCGCACCCGGGCCCTATCTGCCGGAAAACCTGGCGCAGGTCGACCAGTGCCAGAAGGTGTGTAGAAGCGCTGTAGGGTCTCTATCCAAGCCGCGTCCGGTCCATCAATCGCCAGAGCATCACACGTGGTCGTCCATGGATCAGCCAGGTTTAGGCTCCTTGACTGAGTGCCGTCGAAGATGGGATTTCCCCCAGTTTTAAGGGGAGGGTAAGGTTTACTGTACCCCGCAGGACGGTCATTTTCAGCACCGTGCCCGGATGCACCGTTTCCAATATGCGAATCACATCCCGTATCCTCGTGACCGCTACCCCGTTAATCTTTATGAGGAGGTCTCCCGGATAAAGTCCAGCGGTTGCCGCGGGACCTTGAGGTGAGACCCGCACAACCAAGAGCCCCATGCCATGGGGTCCCGCCGCTTGCAACGATGCGCCAATCCACGGGCGACGGACATGTCCGTAACGCAAGATTTGTCCTACCACATACCGAACGGTGTCGCTCGGAATGGCAAAACCAATGCCTTCTACTCCGGCCTGAGAGATTTTGCTGGAGTTTATTCCAATCAATTGACCCTCTGCATTCACTAATGGCCCGCCACTGTTGCCAGGATTAATGGCAGCGTCTGTTTGAATGAGATGGTACTCCCATCCGTCGCGATACAACACACGGTCTTTAGCCGAAATAATGCCCGACGTCACAGTATGCGTCAACCCCAACGAGTTTCCTATCGCTACCACCAGTTGCCCCGGCTGAATCTGATTCGACGGCGCAAAGGCGACAGGAATTAGGTGTAGGGCCCGTATGCGAATCACCGCCAAGTCTGTGGGGGGATCGACTCCCATGACCCGAGCCCGGTAACGGCTGCCATTGGCTAGGACCACGGTCACGCTGGTGGCTCCCGCCACCACATGGTAGTTGGTCACGATATCCCCTTGGTGATCAATGACCACACCTGATCCAATGCCGCGCGTCCGCTCCGCTAACCCTTCCCGTTGGTTGTTCAAAACCACCACTACCGACGGGTCCAGCTTCTTGACCACAGCTGCGACGGGCCAAACCACGGGATGCGGGGTCCTTGACGCCGTTTGGTATACTACCAGGGCACCAACTAACACACCAAACAGACCATACCAAAAACTATGCCATGAAACAGACTTCCTCATTACCATCCCTCCAGGGACAACATATGTCAGCTGATGATGGCTTAGGACAGGGATTACTTGCTTGTTGCAAGTTTTTTGTGTAGGGTATGCAAAGGAGGTTGCCGGAATGAATCCTTATGAAACCGAGATTACTGAGCCCGTGAAGGGGATTTTTCGCATCCCGATACCAGTTCCGCTGCCTCTCAAATTTGTCTATGCTTACGCGGTGATGGATCCCCAAGGAATCTGGATTATAGATTTAGGCATGGACGTACCAGAGGCTCGCCAAGTTTGGGCCAGCGCCGACCAGACGCTCGGGTTGAGCGCGCGGGGCGTGGCGGGTGTGATTGTGACCCACTATCACCCCGATCATATTGGCTTAGCACAATTTGCCTATGATCTGTGGCATGCGCCGATTCACCTTTTGGAAGGAGAAATTGCCGTTGCCCGCCGGATTTTCGAGGATAACCCCACGGCCATTGATATGGCCACCTTCTTACAAAAAAACGGAGCCCCCGCAGAGGAGGTCCTATTTTTAAAGCGTGAGGAAAATGCTCGGCGGACCATTGTACATCTGCCGACAGAATTGGTAGCGCTGGAGGATGGTCAACGCATTCCTTTGTCCGACACTACTCTGCAAATAATTCAACAGTCGGGTCACACCGACCACCAAGCCGTTATCTATGATGAGGCCCGTCAGGTATTGTTCTGCGGCGATCAAATATTGTCGCGCATCACGCCCAATATCAGCTTGTGGCCAGATTCCGATCCCAACCCCTTAGCCTCCTATCTGTCGTCGCTGAACAGGTTGAAGGAATATCCTATCCGGATGGGGTTGCCTGCCCATGAACACTTGATTGATGACTTAAATTCGCGAATTGATGCCATTATTGCCCATCATTACGAACGCGGAGATGAAGTGGAACAGTTGCTGGATGAACCGCAAACCGGCTACCAGGTCGCTCGGCGCCTTTTTAAGCGCCCTCTCAACCCCTATCAAATGCGCTTCGCGTTAAGCGAAACCCTAGCCCATCTCGAATATCTCAGGTTGGCTCAACGCATCGCACGTGACGATGGCGAATTCATCCGCTATCGACACCGTTAAAATAGAGTAGGGACGGCTAATTAGCCCGCCCCTACTCGCAATCCTCTTATCAGCACCATGCCCCTCTAGGCTGCTTGCCGCCGAATTCTTTACAATCTCTCCACCAACGTGGCAATCCCTTGTCCCACCCCGATGCACATGGTCGCCAATCCCCGCCGCTGACCATCTCTTTGCATACCATAGAGCAAGGTGGTCATGATGCGCGCCCCACTAGCTCCAAGCGGATGTCCAAGTGCGATGGCCCCTCCAGTTGGATTGACTAGGCCGCGATCAAAAGGCAAATCTCTTAATACCGCGAGGGACTGAGCGGCAAAGGCTTCATTCAGCTCAACCCGCTCGACGTCTTCGATCGCCCATCCCACACGAGCTAAGGCTTTTTGGGAAGCGGGCACCGGTCCGTATCCCATAATGGCCGGGTCGACGCCGGCGACTCCGGTTGCGCGCACAAAGGCCAAGGGTTGGAGGCCTCGACGCTCTGCCATCTCGGCACCCATCAAAACGACAGCCGCCGCCCCATCATTAATGCCTGAAGAATTTCCTGCCGTCACCGTCCCGCCTTTGCGAAAAGCCGCACGCAAGGTGCCCAATTTTTCTAAGCTGGTGTCTGGCCGCGGGTGTTCATCCAGGTCCACCAAGGTCACATTTCCTTTTCTATCGGTGACCGGCACGGGTACGATTTCATTCTGGAACAGGCCATGACGCTGAGCGGCCACGGCTTTTTGATGTGAAGCATAGGCGAACTCATCCTGTTCCTCCCGGCTAATCGCAAAACGTTCCGCCAAATTTTCTGCGGTTTCTCCCATTGAATAAGGATAGTACAACTCAGCCAGCTTAGGGTTCACCATGCGCCATCCGATTGTGGTGTCGAACAACTCGGCGTTTCCGGTGGGGAAGCCGCCTGCTGATTTGGGCAGCACATACGGCGCACGTGTCATGGACTCCACGCCACCGGCAATAATAATGTCGGCCTCACCGGATCGGATGGCTTGAAACGCTCGGTTAATTGTCTCCAGGGAACTGCCGCACAACCGATTAAAGGTCGCACCAGGAACCGTAGGGGGAAACCCTGCTAACAAAAGCGCCATACGTGCCACATTGCGATTATCTTCGCCCGCCTGATTAGCCGCTCCTAACAGTACATCGTCCACTTCCCCGGGATCTAGGCCTGCGTCCTGCACCACCTGTTTTAAAACCAAGGCAGCGAGGTCGTCTGGCCGCACCGTTTTCAGGACGCCGCCATGCCTGCCGATCGGGGTCCGGCGAGCGGCTACAATGGCCACCTCACGCATTAAGATCCACTCCTTCTTTTGCCATTTGCTGTTGAATCAGTGGGTGCGGTACAAACCGCTCCCCCATCGTCTGGCGCATCGCTTGCAAAACCAATCCAACTTGGGATAAGCCAAAGGTATCCCCCCACTCCAGCGCTCCTTGGGGATGATTCAATCCCAGCCGTATCGCCGCATCGATCCCTTCAGCTTCCAAACCCATCCCCACGTAGGCCATCGCCTCATTAACCAGTGGGGCGATAACGCGCGAAAACACGCCTCCCACTTGGTCCGCCACGGGCTGCCATTCCCATCCCTCAAGCGCACGGAGTGCCAATGGGTTTTTGTCAACGCCGGTCAGGGTGATGATTTTGGCATCAATCTGCATCAACCACGGGTCAAATCCCATCAAATCAAGCGCACCGTTTACCCACCGCCTTTGATGCTGCAATAAAACAGTGGTGCTAGCGGTCAATACGGGTATTTTGCTATGTTGCCGAGCCAATGTGTCCAGCCGTTGCCGCTTGGCAGCCAGTGGCCCTAAAGTAGCGTCAATCACTATATCGGGGCGGGCGATAGCCTGGTCCGAAGGCCAGGGCAGCACTAAAGCTGAGGTGTGGTTCTTGACAACGCTTATCAGTGTTTGAGACCCTATGACCCAGATGACCTCACTCATAGACGTAAAACCCCCGTTTAGTCTTACGGCCCAGGTGTCCTAGGCGAATTTTGTTTTGTTGCAGGTCGTGGGGTCGATACCGGGAATCATAAAAAGTCTGTTCAAACACAGATTGCGTAACTGCAAAATTGACATCAATCCCGACCAAGTCCATTAAACGAAATGGCCCCATGGGGAACCCCGCTCCTTCAAAGACCTTGTCGCACGCCTCCATACCCACCACCCCTTCGTCCACCATGCGCAATGACTCCAGATAGTACGGTCTGGCAACACGATTGACTAGAAAACCCGGCCGATCGGGTACGGCCACGGGAACCTTGCCCCACTGCCGGACCAGAGCTTGGGACTCCTCGATAAATTGGGGCGCAGTGGCCATTCCTGCAATCACTTCGACCAACGCCATGCGGGGCACCGGGTTGAAAAAGTGGAGTCCGCCCACCCGATGTGGAAATCGTCGCGCCATACCCTGGATGGCCGTTATCGCGATCGAGGATGTGTTTGACGCCAGCCACACCGCTTCGGAAAAGTCTTGATCTAGTTGGGCAAACAACGGCCCCTTCAATTCCATTCGCTCGGGAATGGCTTCAATCACCCACTTAGGACTAAGCCCTCGCCAATCAGGACCTAAAGTGAGACGTTGTGCCCAGCCCCTGGCCGCATCTTCACCAAGCAGGCCCCTAGCCAAAGATCGCGAAATGCCGGATTCAATGGATCTCTGAGCCAGTGCCCGTTGAGCTTCTTCGGGATCTACTAAATGCACCCGGAAGCCTCGTCCTAAAGCGACCTCGGCAATTCCGCGGCCCATCGTCCCCGAACCAATCACAATGATCAAGGCAGCCATGTTATCGCCCCCGAAACATCGGCTGCTGTTTGTTTAAGAAAGCTTGCACAGCGTTTGCATGATCCTCAGTACGCGCAGCGGCCGATTGCAATCCCCGCTCCCACTCTAAACTTTGCGCAAAATTATGGTCCAATCCACGTCGAATGCTCTCTTTAATCATGCTTAACGCCACCGGCGGTCCATCGGCCAACCGCCGCGCCAAACCATAAGTCTCTTCCTCCAACTTTTCCGCATCGACCAGCCGATGGATTAATCCCCACTGGTAGGCAGTATCCGCGTCCAACACATCGCCTAGCATCGCCATCTCCAAAGCGCGCGCCATGCCCACTAGCCGGGGCAGCAAGTAACTTGACCCAGAATCAGGAACCAAGCCAATTTTGACAAAGGCTTGGCTGAAGCGCGCGTTGCGCGATGCCACGCGAAAGTCCGCAGCCAATGCCAAAGACATCCCTGCTCCCGCCGCTACCCCATTGACCATCGCGATGGTGGGCTTGGGAAAATTATAGAGTTTAAGAGCCAGCGGATTATAATAGGTA
>JAJYHT010000072.1 GCA_021784595.1 Bacillota bacterium
GGTGCGCTGCGCCGCGCGAGTTGACCCGTTCCCATGCCGCACACGGTCGTCCCCCGCGCGTACGCTGTGACTACTGGGGCCGTAGGGCTCCGGGATTCCACAGGCCGTGCCGACAGTTTCTTTTCTTTCCCCCCTGTGTTCTCGGGGGGAACTTTTTTTATGGAGAACTAGCTGCTCCAGAGAGCTCAATGAAAATATCACAGCGAAATAATGGCGGGGGGACTCTGAATAGTGTCAACCACACCGCCTAGCACGGTAAGCGTCAAATAGGTCACACCTAGTATCGCCTGCGATAACCCCTTCGGAGAAGACTGATACTCTATGGGAACGATTTAGACTATCCCATTTTCCATCGGCAGTGGAGGCGACAATCCGGGATATTAATGCTCTGCACTTTGGGACCGGATAAAGAGTTGCTGCCAACGATGGCCTCCGTCATGCGTATAAAGCACATCGGTGGAGCCGGTTTTGGTGAGGATTAAATATCCGTGCCGCGAGCTACTCATGCTAATGCTAAGGCCTTGTAATCCCGTGGTTTGCGCCGGCTGAGTGGATGTCCAGTGCGTTCCGCCATCCACGGAATGCCACACCAAAATGGGCTCTTTAGGTTGCGTTCGCGGGGCGGTTGGCCGAATGGTCGGTTGTGGCACTGGCTGAATTATCGTGTTCACGGTCGCTACCCAGACGCTTTGGGTAGACACAAAGTCCCAAGCGGACAAAATGGGGGTCTGAGATAGGGGAATGAGGCTCGAGTACTGCCAGCCGCGCACCGGGGATCGCGTGTACAGCACGGTGGCTAAGCCGTTTCCTTGATCCGTAAAGAGGAGTGCGGGGATTAGTATCTGATGACACACACCCTTTGAACTGAGTAGGCTCGAAAAGCCTCGCGTGTGTGGCGGAAGAGGCAATGGTTCTGGTACCCAACGATGCCCTTTGTCGGTGGTATGGAATAACCATGCGGTACCTATGGCCAAGCTTGATCCCGTCATCCACCCAGACATTGGCGACGCAAAGGCGACGCCCGTAGGGTACCCCCCGCGGCCGGTTACGGAGATGGAGACAGGAGTCGGCTTCCATGATACTCCCCCCGTAGTGGTTTCCCATAACGTCGCGTGATAGCTCGTGTACATTCCGTTGGTTGTAAGAAGAAACCCCGTAGAGCGTGTCGGCCAGGACAGACCCACGGGAACACCGGCCAATGGTGGCGTTTTTTGCCATTGGCTACCGCCATCCCCCGTGTGATACAGAACGAAAGAGTTGTCTTTGGCTTGGATTGCAAACCACGCCTGCTGTCCCACAATCCATCCATCATCAATTGGTTGAGTGGAGGGGGCAATCGAACGCCACGATGCGGTGGCGGTTGGGCGATACCAAATAGCTGACGGACCCCACAGCCACGTGGCCCCTGTTGGACTTGAGGATACGTGCGTGAGTTGCTGGGAAATACTAGACCGGGAAAGCATAAGGGGCTGGGCAGCCTGATGGTGCGGACGAGGCTGGGAATGAGACGATGCATGGGGAGCCAGCGGCTGTGTTCCACACCCGATCATCAATCCGCTTAGAATGCCGCCAGCCATCAGCTGTATCAACTTGTTCACAGATTGTTCCTTCTTTTTTTGATAGGAAGACCCGTCGATGAATACCGGACTGTTAGGTCTTACGTGGAGTTCACTGAAATAACGGCAGGACGAGAGATCAGGTTACCACCAAAGGGATCATGCTCCATCTGAGGTAATAATCCCCATCGAGAGGGTACTATGACGCATGTTTGACGATATGGAACTTGTCGATGCGGATGGGCGGACGTAGTTTTGGTGGACCTTTTTAGGAGAATTACAGGTCCATGGCCACAATCTGCATCCGATTTCGGCCGACCAAACAAGATGGGCACCACAACAGGGCGGCCTGGTCCCCCATAATGGTTGCCTGTTCGGAGAGAGACACGCGCAATCATCCCACGCGATTTTGTGATGCAATGACAGGTTTGAACGTAAGTAGGAAATCAATCAAAGATTACGGACACCGGATTTTTAGCTAAGGTCCCTCATGATTTTCGAAGCGTCGCAGCAGGAGAGCCAACTATGGCACGTGGTTGAATGTCCATGAATGAGGCCGTCGTTGCCACGACGCTAGTGTTTACGGGACTGCCGATGGGCAGGCAAGAGCCGCTAGAAGATCATAGGGACGTAGCCGTCTTTAATATAGTTGGAGACAAGTTCTCCTACGTATTCCACCTTAATACCCAACTGCCCAAGTTTTTCAGATACACCGTGACTATCTGAAATAAACTTGCAGGCTACGGGAATTTGGAGTTCGGTGAGTTGGGCCACCCAGTGTTGTACCTCTTCGTCCTCGGCCAATAAGGTTTCAAAATGCCCGAAGAAGCATAACTTCACGTCATTTAACCACACGTGTTTCAACACATTGCTTGCATATAACAGTCCGGTGATTGCCTTCTCTTTTTCTGCTGTTGAGAGGATAATCAAAAGTTTTTGGTCCAACGTATCCACTCCCTTTAGTGTATATCCTTTGACTCCATCCCGTTCTTGTAGCGGGCTAACAGGCTGGAGTCCAAGACAGGATAGGATGGCGCGACTCCTGAACCCGGCTCTTTGCCACAGAGGTTCTGCAATGGAAGGGTGACTGACATGCCGAGACATTTTGAGTTCTCGCCTGTGATACCTGCTACCCATCCAATTCTAATATAAGGAACAACCCAGTAATAGGGAATGGTGGGTTACGCTAAAAAATAAGGTCAATGCGGGATTGCCGTCGGGGGCTCAAAATCTTTTCAAAAAGGACCATCCCCACCCGCTTTATTTTACGTCACGGCTTGGTTGGCCATCGCGCAAAGAACCTCGGCAATACGATAAAACTGTCCAATTTGAAAGCTAAAACATCCTTGTCCGGGCGCCTGCCAGATGACAGCCATTTTAGGACTCTCGGGAACAAAGACCACTAGCCCGGGGAGCAAAACATGGGTGTTCAGCCCATGCATGGCGGTAGGGCGTCCAATAAATCAGTCAATCGGCCCATCATGGCTCAAAGGCTCGGGCAAAACTTCCTTGTCACAATTTCCTCCGCCTATCGTTTTAGTCTATAGCGTGCACGCTGATACCTTCTGAGGAGTTGATTCGTATGACAGCAGCAATGCGCCATCCGGTGATCTGGATGGGGGTGACCGGATTATTGGGAGTAGGAGTGGTCGGTTGCGGGGTGACGGGACACTTTGCTGGCATCCGCACCTATCACGTCAGGGGAAAAGTAAAGACCCCAGAGTCGGGGACGGCGGGCATCCCCACGCCTTCTTCTAATGGCATTCCGGATGTTTCATCCACCACATCCTCATCGACGGGCCCTAGTAGTACCACGTCCCCAGCTTCGACATCGATCTAAAGTTCCCCGGCCACGTCACGGCGAAAGCGGCACCGGGCTGTACCATTTTCTTGACTGGCAGTACTTAGGTACAGAACAGGCCGATCACTTTTGGAACACCGTTGAATCGCTGACGAATCCAACGTACAACATTAAGGGAAGTATTTTGGTCGTTGACGTCGAAGAACCTAATGGCACGAGCTCCACTGGCACTCCATCCAAAACTGTGGTGAACGATTTTATCAACGAACTATCCAACAAGCTAGGAGGATTCCAAGTAAATTTGGTGATTTATACCAACAAGGACACCTGGGTTAAATTGTTGGGGAATCCCACCAATTGGTCGTACATCGCCTTGTGGCTATCTGCGATGGATGGCGAGTCCTATTGTCCCCCGCACACGTTTGGTGGTTGGGTAAACTGGTCCTATATGCAATATGGCATCGCCACCTTAGATGGGGTCTCCACCGATTTGGACGAGTTGAATGTCTAAGAAGTGTCGGACAAGCCAAAGAGCAACGCTCTTTGGCTTCATTATCGGCACCTCTGCTTTTCCATGAGCGTAACCGAACAAGTCATGGCCGCGTTTGTTGTGTAGTGGAGGTCCACTCACATGAATTTCGATAAGAAGCGAGTCGGAATTGCATTCATCCTGTTGGGAGTTCTTACAGGCTGTGGCACCAGCCATGGAATTGGGGAAAACGCTCTGCAACCTAAGAGCACAGTGGTATTCCCATCGGCTGTGCAACAGGTCATGATGAGCGTGAAAGGACATACCACCATCCCACTCCTAGCACCAACCTTTATGCCCACGGCAAGCGGGTATCTCACAGCCACTACTCAGCCTGGGGGAGTGTCTCCAAAAAGTTACCACGTCAATGTGTTTGCGACGAAATCTCCGGTTGCCGTGAATACGTCATCTCTAGCCAATAGTACTTACCCCGAGGTAGCCTCGTTTGGCGCTTCGCGATTTGCATCTTCCTCACAAGCAATAAGCGCGATCTATGCGTGGAATGTCTTGCCCCATGATTTTCTGAAGGTTTTCTTGTTGGTCTATGGGCAGCAGCGGAAAGGGGGCTGTCGTTTCTTCGGAATCCCACTCTGGAAACCATAATTGAATGAGGGTGTAAAGAAAATCTTGCATCATAAAGTCGTTGGTGGTGTTTCCCCAATCCCACTGAAAAGACGGAATCAGGATCTGGTGATCAGAAGACCATTTGTAGGCGCATAAGGCGTCCATTTGGATCAGGAGCGTGGATTGGTCTTCGCTAGAAGACTAAGTGGTCAGCATGGGTTCAATCTCTTTGCGGTTAATAGAAGGGGACCGGATAGGGGGGAGAAGCCATGGGCAATTGTTGCCACACATCGACGAAGTTCAGCGCATTGAGCACAATGTGCCAAGGATTGTCGTCGTTAATATTTGGAGACTCCGGAACCCGATATGCTCTGTGTGCAGTTGCTGAACGACTTGGATCAGATGCGCCAAGGACCGCCCCAACCGATCCAGTTTCCAGACGACTAGGACATCCCCCGATCGCGCATAGGCCAGCGCCTCAGAGAGACCCGGGCGCTCGGTAGTACTGCCGGACATCACATCCCGGAAGATTTTTTCACAACCCACCTGCTGCAGCGCGTCTTCTTGCAAGGCCAGCGTTTGCTCAGCGGTCGACACGCGGGCGTACCCAATGAACATGAGGATCCCTCCCCCTCTAGTGTTGCAAAAACGGTCGTTTATGCACCACTCCACGACGCCTCTTCTCGCGCACGGGCAGTTACGGGTTTCGGTGTCGCAAAAACTGATTCCATGACCCAACATTACAAATAGACAGAAAAGACGAGTTTTGAGAGAATATAACCTAAAGAGGGGGGGAGTTTGTGTGGCCATCGACAAATCATGGAACGTCTCACTGCCCCAAGACCTCGCCGACGCCATCCACCGCGTCGCCGGAGACCAACCCGAGGTGTTTGTGATTGAAGCGGTCCGCCAGGAAATTCAGCGGCGTGATCAATTGGCGGCGATCCGGGAAGGCGCCGGAGCCTGGAAAGACCATGACGAGATTCCCGACACGGTGGAAGAACTCGTCGACTTCATGCGCCGCTTACGGGCGGGTGAGGAACGGTTCCCCCAGTGAACCCGATTATGGTAGATACCGATGTCTTGGTGTGGGTGTTGCGGGGACATACCGCAGCGATCACGTGGTTGGAACAAGCCGCGTCCCAAGGACGGCTTTGTTGCTCATCGTTGACCGTCTCCGAGATTCTTCGAATGGTACGGCAGGATGAGATCCGAAAGACAGATGCCCTCATCGCGGGGCTGGACGCCGTGCCTGTTTACTAGGATGATGCGCGCAAGGCCGCCGATCTCATGCGGGCCCGTGGGCTGGGTTACGTCGATTGTCACATCGCGGCCCAAGCCTTCCGATTAAAGGCCCCTATCATGACCTACAATCGACAGGATTTCATACGGACTGGGATTCCTTTGATGGACCCGCCAGACAAGGTGTGACGCGGTGTTCATTGGCTATGCGCGGGTGTCCAGCGCCGATCGGACTTTAGCCCTGCAGGATGCCCTCTGCGAGGCAAAGTGCAATCGCATCTTGGGGTCCCGCCAACAAAACGCGGATTTCCCTCGGCAGAATTGGGTTAATCTGGTATTTAATTCGAGCCATCTATTCTATTCTGTATACGGCACGCAGTAAATGTAATTCATTTCCCTGATGGGGTCCACCATTCGTCAATGCCACACCGTAGTCCATCTTAATCATGTTCTGTGCGGTTCATAATACGAAAATCAGAGAAAGGGGTTTAAAACTAGCATCTCCGTCTTGTGAAATCTTTCTGGGACAACGGGTTCGAGTTAATTCCGGCTTCCTCCCCCGACCCCGCGCTCGTTAATGCCCGTGCACGGGTCGCCATGACGACGCAATCCGAAAAACGGAGGCGATCGGCAGCGTCGCACCGTTGAGGGTGGTCAGGTCCGCGCCCTGCAACCAATCAATGGCGACCTGATTCCCGGAGAACTGTGTTTGATAGTGGTCCCCGGCAATGGTGGCGAGAGCTGTGTATGGTGGCAACGTCACGTGATGTAACGTCTGCACCACGGATCGCGCCATCGCCAAATCCTGGGTCCCCTGGCTCCCGATGACCATGAAGGTCCAGGAGCCCTGGTGCCAGAGCACCACGTGCGTGTGATATAAGGTGCCGGTGATGCCCATTCCTAACGCGACGGTCTGAAACCGTGACGACGTCGTTTGGAGGCCATTGATCCCCACATTCCCATTGAAGCCTTCCAACGTTTGGAAACGCCCGGACGGCGTGGCATCTGTGGCCGTCTGCATCGCACTCAACTGCACGTGACTCCACTGTAGCCACGGATGCCTGTGCTGCAGGGAGATCGCAGGGTTGTTGACCATGTAAGTTCGGCGAGTCGGATAGAGCGTGACGCTCCAGCCGAAGGCATGCGAGACTTTCGCCGTGGCTGAAAGGTCCGGTCCGCCGACGGATGCAGAAGGGGCTGGCACCCACGTGGGTGCCGATAAAGGTTGGGGAGTATGCTGGCCAAGCCATGCCATCGCCTGCGCCACCACGGGATTCGTTTGCGCTCCAGATTGAGCCACTAACGACGGCGAGCGGACGGCGAGCCATGCTCCCCCCGCTATGAAACTCCCCATAAGACCCACAAGGGCCACCGACCACCCCAAGGAGCGTGGCCAGTGACGGGATCGCAACCGTTTCGGGACCGTCTCGTTCTGCCAGCGTGCCATGTTAAATCGGACCGTGTCGTCCAACGGAGGAGGTCCAAATTGATCGAACCAGATCCGTAACTGTACATCACTCGTGGCGACTGACGGGTTGTCCTTAGAATCCATCGTCTGTTTCTCCTTTCCATAGGTGGGCAAAATGCTTTCGCGCTCGATGCAGACGGGTCCGCACGTTAGCCTCGGATAGATGCAATTGGGTGGCCATTTCCGGCACAGACCACCCTTGATAATAAAAAAGCCAGAGACATTCCCGATCGCGAAGGGGGAGGTGGTCGACAGCCTGTTGTACCGCTAACCGGGTGGTAACAGCCTGCTCAAACCCACCATCCCGAAACCACCGGGATTCGTGTTCTCCATTCTCCCATTGTTCGGGATGACGTCGAGCCTGGCGATGCGCATCGATGACCAGGTGGCGTGCGGTCGTGTATAGCCAACCGCCATGGATGGCACGGTGCGGGTGTAATGAATGAAACCGATACAGCCGCACAAAGACCTCTTGGGACAGATCCTCGGCTGATCCCTGGTCCCGCGTATAGGTATAGAGAAATTGGGTGATCTTATCCCCAAATTCCATGATCCATGGAGTAATCCACTCGTTCTCGTTCACAAGACCTCCTGATCGCATCGGAGTCCCAACGTCCCAGCACGTGGCGACGCCTGAGGTGCCGCACAAAAATCACTGGATTAACTGGAGATGCGGATCCAAGTGTTTATGGCTTTTGGTTCAGGTCATTAATGTGCGCGGCCTGAGGATAACGGACGCCATGACACGGCCATATGCAAGACATCCAACGCCGGCTCCTGTCCCCCCATCATGCTGAACAAAGACGATCCCTGGAGCCAATCGACGGAGGCGGTATTTTGCAAGACATCGACGAGGCCGGAATATGGGGGCAGATAGGCGGTATGCAAATAGGCCACTAGCGTCTTGGCCCCGGCCACATCCGACGTTGCGTTTGTGCCTGTGCCTTGCACGATCAGCGTCCAGTCCCCTTCGTGCCAGACTACAGTCCCATTGCCATAAAGAGACCCGTTAATCCCCGTTCCTAACGATACGGGTTGGGGTGTGCCCTGGGTAACAGGTGGATGACTCGGCCCCATTTGACTGTAGGCCTCTAGCAGTCCCAGCCGATTTGTCGCCAATTGACCGATGGTCATGACATTTAGACCCCAACTCACCCAGTTTTGCGTGTCAGGCGATTGATTGATGGCCGGATTGTTCACCCCATAGGGATGGTGCGTCAGGTGCAGCAAAATGGCCCATCCTTGCGCAGACAAATTCGTCGTGGGGGAGATGTATTGTCCGCTTGCCATGGAGGCGCTGGGAATCCAAGTGGGCGCACCCAACGGCTGATGCGTTCGGACTTCAAGCCACTGTAGCGCTTGGGTGACCACTGCGGTGTAAGAGGACGACGCCGCTGGGGACATCGATGTCGAAGCCGAGGCTGTTGTCACATTGCTCGCTGACGGGGGCGGAGAATTTATCGAGGAGGGCGCGCTCGAGGTGGTACTCGATGACGGCCTCGTGCCGCCTGACGTCCCGGCTGTGCTCGAACCCGCCGGTGTAGCGGCCAGATGTCCGGTCACTCCGCATCCAGCTACTCCGAGTCCCAACAGTCCTATAACGCCTATCCACACGATGCGATGGCGTAATGTGGTGTTCATGCTGCATCATCTCCTAAAAAGTGTCCTCATGCTATGGATTAAAACGACAGGCCACCAAAGTTGTGACAACAATGGGGTTGAAAAATTTTTTAAATTTTTGTCACGGATGTCTCGCAATGATCGTTTATCCGAGTATATCCATCCCAGCGAGGTGACCGCATGGCCATGCCATCCCATGACGCCCAGGTCCCCTCCCCGGACCGCCCGATTCCGTGGGGGTGGATCAGCGGAATATTTGCGGGCTCACGCGCTCTCTACCTGCTGATTGTCTGGAGCATTCCCGCCCTCACTGTGGGACACGACGTTTATGGCGGAGGTAAGGGATTTCAGCAGCCGTGGGGGCAGTGGTTGCTGCAAGCGCTCTATAACGCGGATTCTGGGTTCTATTGGACCATCGCCGCGCACGGTTATGACCATGCACGGTTTAATACCCATACGTTGTACAACTGGGCCTTTTTTCCGTTGTATCCGTGGCTCACGAAATGGTGTGCCGCGCCGTGGGGGCCGAGCGCCATCATTCCCGTCGGCATTATTCTTTCCAATGGGGCATTTTTTGCCGCGCTGATTCTGCTCTATCGTTGGTTGAGCCGCTATACGAGCTCTGAGAATGCCCGGTTCGGTGTGCTATTAGCTGCCTTTAACCCGATGACCCCGTATTTTGCCGCCTACCGGGCCACCGCCCTCTTTTTCCTTTTGGTGGTCGGCGCGCTGGATGCGATGGACCGACGCGCGTGGGGGTGGGCACTGATCTTCGGCGCGTTAGCCAGCCTCACCAAAACCACGGGGATTCTGTTGGCCATTCCCTATGCCCTGGCCTTATGGACTCGGCCCTGGGACCGCCCGTGGTGGCAGCGCTGGGCGTGGTTCTTTGGCGGGGGCACCCTCGGCTTCGGCTATGGCGTGGTCGGGATCATTGATAATCGTGTGGCCGGCACCCCGCTGGCTTTTATGAAAATCCAAGCCGCGTGGGGACGCCAGAGTGAATTCCCATTTCTCGCCACCTTGCATTGGCTGCACCATCCGATGAATGCCTTGACCGCCTCGGGCGGCTGGTCGCTGCCGCTTTTCGCGATCATTTTGAGTGCGCTGACCGGGCTCTTAGCGCTCTGGATGCTGCGTAAGCGGGATTGGTGGCCGGCAGCCTGGTATATGGGACTCACCGTCATCTTATCGAATAGTTACAATATGTTTGACGGCATTCCGCGATTTTTCGCCGAACTTCCGCCGTGGTACCTTGGATGGACGTTGTGGCAACACCAAGCAAACAAGCGCCATCTGGTGCTCATGGTGACGATGGCTTCCTTGGTGCTGTATTGTGCACTCTGGGTTCTCGGAGTCCACGCGGTCCAAAATTAACAGATCAAGAGGCCGGCCCCATGGGTGTGGTCGTCTCTTGAGCCCTTACTCGCTGATTAACCCTTCTGCCTGCCGACCGTATATCCCCCTAACGCATCATGCTCATAAGTATCTTCATCCACCGGAGAGAACCCGCAAAAGGAGGTACTACAGGCGGTCTGAAAGACCTGGCAGCCCCGTACGTCGACCGCGACACGGCAATCGGTCGAGCACGTTTCCCAATAATGGTTCACATTCGGAAGACCGTAATAGAGTTGAGAACTGTCCAAGGGCTGAACGCAACCGACATAAATCCGCGTTTCATATCCGGCATCCACCACTTGAGCGGCCCAGTTATTGATCCAATCAATCACCGTGGTGGCCGACACGGAATCGGTTTGCTCCACATCCAGGTAAATCGTGCAACCGCCTGGATAGTCCACGTTTTGCGCCGCACTCACCTTTTCTTGGCCGCGGCTTGTTCCCGTCGACGGATCAGCCCAGTGAAAGAAACTATCAAGATTCGCTGCCATACCTTTTTCTCGCAGTTAACGGGAACTTTGAAGCTCTTTGCGCCATTATCAGACCTGCAATCACCAAAGCGCTAGCTATGCCGTCCGTTACCGTAAGGGGTTCGTGTAAAAAAATCGCGGCTAAGACGTACCCAATTGGGGGAGTCAATAGAAGCCAAAAGCTTGCTCGTGCGGCTCCCGTCCTTAATAGTCTGAACCACAGCAGCATGGCGCCGATGGATACGGCACCAATCAGCCAGGTTAGTGATCCCCACCAGGCGACGGTCCATCGAATGGGTTGCGAACCGTTCGCCACAAGTGTTGCCGGCAACAAAAACATTGCCCCAAACAGCAGTTGCCAGATGTTGACCAGTGGTCCAGGCAACGCGAGCTGGAGGCGCTGAAAATATAGACTGCCTACGGCCATGGCACTCATCCCCGACAAAATTAAGGCGATGCCCCAAAGCGGGGCATGTTGGTGCACTATGGACTGCCATGACCCCACACTAAGACCTGCCGCGGCAACACTAAGACCGCCCCATTGCCGCCATACCAAAGCGGTTTTCAACCAAAGCCGCGATAACAATAAAACTAAGAAGGGATTGGTAGCCACAAATAAATTAAACAGTCCCGCAGGAATGACCTTGAGTGCCATAAATGAGGCACCCAGATAAAGTGTGGTGTTTAAAAAACCCAGAACCATTAAGGGACCCCACAATCCCCGGGGAAGGCGTACGCTTCTTCCCGACAGCCGCCAGCCCAACGCCAGCAAAATTCCCGCCACGGCAAACCGTGTCCAAGCTAAGGTAAGCGGGGCGGCGGCGCGAAGTCCCCACTTGGTCGCCACCGATGCCGAGGCCCAGAGAATAGTAAAGACAAGCGGAATCAAGGCACCCAAATGATTACTCCTCTCATTTCTTCATTATAACCCATAATTTATAAGATACAGGTTAGAATTATACCAAACCGACCCGCGGTGCTAATATGGGAATAAGAGGGGAATGCAGATGGGCGATGCACGGTTTACAACTCTGGGCGGCACATTGATGCTTGATTTTCTTAATACTTTTCAAATGCATCAGGGACAACCGGTGGATCTTTTAATGACCGCTTGCGATGTGATTGGCTGGCTAGAACGCATGGGGGAGATTCACCGCCTGTCCCCGATACAAATTGAACGACTTGTCGCGGCGCCCACGTTCTCCCTGGGCCCACTGCGCGAGTTTCGGCTTTCCTGCCGAACTTTGTTGGACGAGCAGCGTTCTTTTGCCGAGATCGCGTCTTGGCTTACCGCATTCATTGACCCAAGCCCGATGACGTTTTTAGTGGATGCGCAAGGGAGTGTTTTTGCAGTGCCGGTCAAGGGTGGAACGGCCGGACTATTGTCACTGGTTGCCTACGATGGTGTGAAGTTGGCAAAAGCACGCAGCACTAGCATCAAACGATGTGAAAACCCGCAATGCATGGCGTACTTCATCACTCAAAGCGGGCGGCGAAAATGGTGCGCCATGGAGACTTGCGGCAATCGTCAAAAAAGTTATCGGCATTACCGCAAGCTCAAGGGAAACATTATGTAACGGCATAAGTCCGGGCCGATTAGATCGTGCGGGTCGCGAAAGATTTGACACATAGGAGTAGCAATGTAGTACAATAAAAACAAAAACAGTCAAAGTCAGGAGGCAATAATGGCCAGAATCATCGATGAAATTGAGCTTTACATCCGTAGATTGCTTGAGCAATCGGCTAACGGCATTATTGATTTGCAACGGGCCGACCTGGCAGACCGATTCGATTGTGTTCCGTCTCAGGTTACGTATGTGTTAATGACTCGTTTTACGCCGGATCGCGGATTTCTTGTAGAAGGACGCCGTGGTGGCGGAGGCGGCATCCGTGTGCATCAGTTGGCTACCGCGCCTAAGGAACTGTTGGATGCCATCAACTATGTGGAGAGCATCGATCAAGCCCGAGCTTTGGATATAGTTTTTCGCCTGTTTCAAGCGAATCTAATTTCGGAAAGAGAATCCTCTTTGATGCGCGCGGTATTGCATAGAGATACTATTCAACTCGAGTTGCCACAACGCGACCGGATGCGGGCACGGCTATTAAAGGCGATGGTTACCGCCATTTTAAAACCCGAAGGAGCATAATCTATGTCTGACACTAAGGACGAGCAGGAAAAACACCTGATCTGTCAACGATGCAATCAAAACCCTGCATCGGTGCATTTTACTAAAGTAGTCAACGGTGAGAAAACGGACCGCTATCTATGCGAAGAGTGCGCTCAAGAAGAAGGGGCCTATCATTTCATGCTGGGGCCCCAATTTACTGTGCAGCATGTATTAGGTGGAATGATCGGGCAAGAGCCTTTAGGTGCCGCTCGAACGGAAACTTCGACCAAGCGCTGTCCCCATTGCGGATATACTTATCAACGATTTGCTGAAACTGGGCGGCTAGGCTGCGATCGCTGTTATCAAACGTTTGCTGCTGAGTTAGACCCTTTGGTGCGTCGATTGCATGGGAGCGTGGAGCATCACGGGAAGGTGCCGGTTCGTGGTGGACGACAGTGGCTGCAGCAGCAACAATTGACGAACTTGCGCGTTCGCATGAAACAGGCGGTCGAACGCGAGGCATTTGAAGAGGCGGCAAATTTGCGGGATGAGATTCGCCAATTGGAGGCCGGCCTGGAAGCAGACAGGGGGCGAGCAGATGAGCATCAAGTATAGTCAATGGATGGATGGGACGGGACCTGACGCGGATATTGTCTTGTCATGCCGGGTGCGTTTGGCGCGTAATCTGCTGGCTACCCCGTTTCCTCACCGTATGGATGATGGACAGGCGCAGACCATGTTGGCTCGAGTGGAAGAGGCTGTTCATCGATTGGAGAGCGGATGGCATTTAACCTTCTCCCGACTGTCTAACTTGACGCCCATTTCGCGCCAAGTTTTGGTGGAAAAACACCTCGTGAGCCCCATGCTGGTGCAAGAGCCGATTCGGTATGAGGCCGTAGCGATCGATGATCGCGAAAGTATTAGCGTTATGATCAACGAAGAAGATCATCTGCGCATTCAAGTGGTGCTGCCAGGACTGCAATTGAATGAATGCTGGAAAGCGGCTAATCAGTTGGACGATGCCTTGGAACAACACGTGGATTATGCCTTTGACCCTAAATCGGGATATATTACGGCGTGCCCTACCAATATCGGCACGGCTATGCGGGCATCGGTGATGATCCATTTGCCGGCATTGGTGCTTACCCACCAGGCCTCCCAGGTGTTTACCACTTTGGCTCAATTGGGCATGGTGGTGCGCGGCCTTTACGGAGAGGGCTCGGAGGCTCTAGGAAATATATTTCAGATATCGAACCAAGTGTCCCTGGGTCTAAGTGAGGAAGAGTTTATCCATAACTTGACGGTGGTGACCCAACAGATTGTCGGTCGTGAACGCCATGCCCGGCAACACTTATTGCAAAATGCTGGAACAGCCTTGGCCGATCGCGTGGGACGCGCGTGGGGACTGCTCACTCACGCTCGCATCATGTCTTCGGAGGAGGCGTTGCGCTTACTGTCAGAAGTCAAGCTGGGCTCTGATTTGGAATTGATTGAGGCCACGGGGGCTGCCACTTACGCACAATTAACTGTGGCGACTCGACCCGGATTTCTGCAGATGGAAGCAGGACGTGAGCTAAACCCGTTAGAACGCGATCAGTTGCGCGCCGATAATCTAAGGCGGTTACTAGGCGAGCAAAACAGGGTATAACAGGATAAGGGGGGATTGCGGGTGTTCGGACAATTTACGGAAAAGGCTCGACGTGTTGTGATCCACGCACAGGATGAGGCCCGGCGCATGGGACATAATTTTGTGGGCACGGAACATTTGCTGTTAGGTTTGATTCGCGAGAGCAATTCTTTGCCAGCCAAGGTTTTACAATCAATCGGACTGGACTTGGATACGGTAAGGGCGGAAGTCCTAAAGGCTACCGGTCGCGGACCGGCTATAGGACCCAACGATGAAGTCACGTTTACACCGCGGGCTAAAAAAGTGGTGCTAGAGCTTGCTGGACAGGAAGCTAGGGCTTTAAACCAGAACTATATTGGACCCGAGCACTTATTGCTGGGTTTGATTAGGGAAGGCGAAGGCGTGGCAGCCCAGGTGCTGCTGTCAGCGGGTGCAGATCTGAATAAAGTGCGGCATCAGTTGGTGCATAGCAATACGGGTCAAGCAGGCTCTCAAGGGCCAGCTTCCGAGTCTGCGGCACCGGTCAACACACCGACCTTGGATTTGTACGGCCGTGATTTGACTCAAATGGCGCGTGACGGGAAGTTGGACCCCGTGATTGGGCGCGATAAGGAAGCGGAGCGCGTTATTCAAATTTTGAGTCGGCGTACGAAAAACAATCCGGTCTTGATCGGCGAGCCTGGTGTGGGAAAAACCGCCGTGGTCGAAGGATTGGCCGAGCGCGTGGTAGAGAACAAAGTGCCGGAAACATTAAAGGATCGGCGAGTGGTCGCGTTAGACCTAGGGGCTATGCTGGCAGGCTCAAAATATCGTGGTGAGTTTGAAGACCGCTTGAAGCGCGCGATGAACGAAATTCGGGAAGCCAAGAACGTTATTCTGTTTATTGATGAAATGCACACTATCGTCGGTGCCGGAGCTGCCGAGGGGGCAATTGACGCGGCTAACATATTGAAGCCCGCGCTGGCCCGCGGCGAACTGCAGGCCATTGGTGCGACGACTTTGGATGAATACCGCAAGTATATTGAGCGAGATCCGGCCCTGGAGCGAAGATTTCAACCTATTATGGTGGAAGAGCCGTCAGCCGATGAAGCGGTGCAAATTCTTGAAGGATTGCGCGATCGCTATGAAGCCCACCATCGCGTGAATATTACCCAGGAAGCCATCGAGGCGGCGGTGCGCCTTTCCGATCGTTACGTCTCTGACCGGTTTTTGCCTGATAAAGCAATCGACTTGATTGACGAGGCTGCATCGCGCGTGCGATTAAAGAGCTATGTGGCTCCGCCCGATCTGAAGGATTTAGCGGGCAAGCTGGAAGAATTGCGCAAGGAGAAGGAAGCTGCGGTGCAATCTCAAGAGTTTGAGAAGGCGGCTCAAATGCGGGACGAAGAACAAAAATTGCGGGAAGAACTCGACCAGCAGACCCAGCAATGGCATGCGCGTCAGGGGAAAGAAGCCATTAATGTGACCCCTGAGGACATCGCCCATATTGTGTCATCTTGGACGGGGATTCCAGTCGAAAAGTTGGCCAGTGAAGAATCGGAGCGGCTGCTTAAGCTCGAATCCGAACTGCACCAACGCGTGGTCGGACAGCACGAGGCCGTCCAAGCGGTAAGTCGCGCCATTCGCCGTGCACGGGCCGGTCTTAAGAATCCCCGGCGTCCGATTGGATCATTTTTATTCTTGGGACCGACCGGCGTGGGCAAGTCTGAGTTGGCTAAGGCCTTGGCGTCGTCGTTGTTTGGCGATGAGGATGCCATGATTACGATTGACATGTCCGAGTATATGGAACGTCATGCGGTGTCCCGTCTGATGGGAGCGCCTCCGGGATATGTTGGCTACGAGGAAGGCGGTCAATTGACCGAAGCGGTGCGGCGCCATCCTTATTCAGTGGTGCTTCTCGACGAAATCGAAAAAGCTCACCCTGAGGTCTTCAATATTTTACTGCAGGTGCTAGAGGAAGGACGGCTCACGGAGTCGAAAGGGAGAACGGTGGATTTTCGCAACACCGTGATAATCATGACATCCAACGTTGGCGCCGATGTAATTAAGCGTCAGGCGACCATTGGATTTCGCCGGGACAGTGAAGACGGCCAATATCGGGAGATGAAGGATCGTTTGATGGACGAAGTGAAACGGACCTTCCGACCAGAATTTCTAAACCGGGTCGATGATATCATTGTGTTCCACGAACTAACCCAACAACAGTTGGCGCATATCGTTGGGATTATGTTGAAAGAAGTCGAGGAGCGGATTGCGCAAAACGGCTATCATTTGGAAGTGACGGAAGGCGCAAGGCACCTAATTGCCCAAGAGGGCTTTGATCCGGTCTTTGGTGCTCGTCCGCTTCGCCGTGCCATCCAGCGCCTGGTGGAGGATCAACTGGCGGAGGAAATCCTAGCAGGGACTTTCGCACAGGGGGTGCGGATTTTAGTAGATGAACATGATGGAAAGATGGTCTTTACCCGCAGGGATGATTCTGTCATCGAACAAGAGAGGTGAGTAGCTATCCGCGAGCATAAGCGTTTTGTGTGTCAAGTATGTGCGACCACCAGCGTCCGATGGATCGGACGCTGCCCTGGGTGCGGTGGATATAGCACGATGCAGGAAGAAACCATTGTGGAATCTCCCGCCATCGGCACGCAGAAAAATACGACTCGTGAACCGGTGGCCTTAAGCCACATTCAATCCGAGGTGGTGACACGCTTTGAATCGGGCTTGCCCGAAGTTGACCGGGTCTTGGGTGGAGGGATTGTTCCGGGAAGCTTTGTGCTGCTCGGTGGAGATCCCGGCATCGGCAAATCGACACTTTTGCTGCAAATTGCGGCATTTGCCAGCCAGACCGGACCCGTGCTGTATGTCACCGCGGAGGAGTCCGCCTCTCAGACCCGTCTGCGTGCCAAACGGCTACAAACTGCAGGAGACAATTTGTTCGTGCTGGCGGAGGGAGACATCCACCAAATCGTGCGGACAATTATATCAAGAAAGTGGCGACTGGCGGTAGTTGACTCCCTTCAAACCGTCTACAATCCCGACTTGGAATCGGCTCCGGGAAGCGTGGGACAGGTGAGAGATGTCGCATCTCGCTTGATGAGGGTAGCCAAAGGAGAGGAAGGCCAAGCGTGTCCCGTCTTTTTAGTGGGACATGTGACGAAAGAAGGGTCATTGCGGCCCGTAGCTTAGGGTAACTTAGGCTAAGGCACTGGGCTATATGCATGAATGGCTGGGGATGCGATGCGCGAGAGCCCATCGTTGCAGCCGAATGTGCAGGAAACGAGGGAAAACTGCTTGGATCCTCAGAGACAACACGCCCAGCTCCTGACCGTGTGGGCGCAGGGGAATAAAATGTTTCGCCGATGGCAGCATTACCGGGCACAAGGTTTTGAGCAATGGAGAGAGTTCGAGCAATGGTGGAATTTAGCACGGAAAATTACGGAACGAGGGTTGCTGGCACAACTGTTTCCTGGGCCGTCTCCCGTAATTTTGGCCGGTGGATTGGGAAAAAACCAAGACGGCTGGGTGGCGTTGGCGGCTCCAGAGGCTTATTGGCCAGAAGTTTTTAAACGCCTGGTCATTATCCACCAAGGACAGCCAGCGATGGAGTGGACCGACCATTTTAGTGTTTCGATGGAATGCGCCGCTCTCCTTGGTTTGCGACAATGGAACATGTTGGCTCGTTTGACAGAGCTAGCCTTGTCTGAGAAGTCCACATTATGGACTTCCCCCCATACGGTCTTGGACGTGCTGTCCATGCTAGACCATGAACTTGGGCGATTAAAGCCATTGTGCCTTGAGGATCTAGAGCCTTTGTCCCGATTGTGGCGTCATCGGGATCAGGCGCAATATCTAGGGCCGTGGCATCCGTCGGCAGGACGTTACAACTGGTTGATTAGGGCCAGCACCTCTAAAGGGCCAGGCTATGTGTGGTCCACTGCGCTTTCGTCAGGATGAAGACATTGTCCACGGTGCGCTGGCAGGTCCACGAGTGGTAGAACACTTGGTGGACGTGGTTCTGATGTTTGAAGGAGATAGGCAACATCCATTTCGTACCCTTAGAGGGATTAAAAACCGATTCGGGGCTACAAATGAGTTGGGGCTGTTTGCCATGGAAGGTGAAGGACTGGTGGCGGTAGAAGATCCGTCGCGCAGCCTTTTGGCTGAACGGCCTATCGATGCGCCGGGATCTGCGGTAGTGGCGGCGGTTGAAGGCAGTCGGCCCATTTTAGTAGAGGTTCAGGCGCTCTTAGTGCGGTCGTATGGCAATCCGCGCAGAGTGGTGTCTGGATTGGATCCCCATCGTGCGGCTTTGGTTTTGGCCGTTATGGAACGCCATCTGGGTCTGCGAATATCTGAGATGGATGCGTATTTTAAGTTGATTGGCGGCGTATCCTTAGACGATCCAGGATTAGACCTGGGAATTTTGTGTGCGGCGCTGTCCAGTATCCGAGGAGTCCCGGTAGCTTCCGAATGGGTGGTGGCGGGGGAGGTTGGATTGACCGGAGAACTGCGGCGAGTGTCTCGTATCGGGGATCGCCTTAAGGAAGCGGCTAGCTTGGGGTTTAAACGGGGATTGGTTCCTGGACGGGTGGCAGAAATTTATCCGGGTATCGCTGCCAGTGGAGTCAGCACGGTGGCTGAGGCAGCTGTTCGGCTGGGCCTCATGCCTGCTCAAACGCTTGATTGATGGTAACCCCAGGGAGAACACAACAGTTATGGACCAAATGCTGGATATTTTGGCTAAGGTATCGCCAGGCACGCTATTGCGCGAAGCCATTGACAACATTATCAAGGCCCGTACGGGAGGGCTATTGGTGATTGGCGGAGAACCCGACATTGATGCCGACTGCGACGGGGGATTTATGCTCGATGTACCATTCAATGCGGCTGCGGTTTATGAATTGGCAAAAATGGACGGAGCCATTCTTTTAGACCGCGATCTAACGCGCATACGCCGGGCAAATGTGGAATTGATTCCAAAAATTGCAGCACCATCCACGGAGACGGGAATGCGGCACCGAACGGCGGAACGCATTGCCCGGACCCGTGATGCATTGGTTGTGACGGTTTCGCAACGCCGCAGCGTTGTGACCCTGTACGTCAAGCAAACGCGCTATGTGTTGCAGGACTTAAGCTTCATCTTGACTAAGGCAACGGGAGCTCTCGCCTCTCTGTCGCGCTATGACCGCCTTTGCCGCAGTGCTGCGCGCCGCCTTACGGAAGCGGAAATGAGGGGCGATGTGGTGCTTGAGGATGTGGTGGAACTTTTACGCAGAATGTTCATTGCGATGCAAATCCGGCGCGAAATTCGGCGATATGTGGTGGAGTTGGGCAGCGACGGGCACTTGGTCGATTTGCAATTGGAAGAGTATCCAGACTTACGGCGTGAATGGCACTGGCTGTGGATGGATTATCAAGTAAGCCCGGGAGTTGGCGTGATAGAACCTGAGACCATTGATGCCACTCTCTGGAGTTATGACCAATGGGTGCGCGCATTGGGGCACTGCCCAGAGACCGGGCGCGTTGAACCTCGCGGATATCGCGTTCTGCATGCCATCCCCCGCCTCTCTGAGAATATTATTGGGGAAGTGGTGCACGAATTCGGCTCACTGGCCCAGATTCGACGTGCTACCACGGCAGATTTAGACCGCGTGCGCGATGTGGGGCCGCAGCGGGCTCGCGCTATATGGAAAGTCTTTCACGATGTCGGCGATACCGGGACTAGCTAAGATAATATCGCCCGAGGGTATTCGCTTCATTGTATTTTCTAACCAGGGTGTCATATAGGCTAATATCGAGCAGATTGGCCAGCGCAGTAAGATAAAACAGCAATTGGCCCATTTCCTCCTCGATCGTTTCCCGGTCTTTGTGGCACAATTGCCCTAATATGTGGGAGGAAACCGTTTGATGCAGAACGTCATAGGGCACATCGTCAAAAAATTGCTGTCGCGAGGCTTGAATCTGGATACATCCGCACCCCGTAACCGACTTGGTTACCGCTCGGTTGATGCGGCTCTCGGACTCGGTTAGTTTGCTCAAAACGTCGAGCACGCTATGGTGCCGCACCAGGAGTTCATCCACCAGCGTTTGAAAACGGTCCACCAGCGATTCTTTTACAACATCCCGTTCGTCGGACATAATAATTGCCCCCCTCTGCCCCTTATTGTAGAAGTGGGACAAGATATGTGTCAAACCGCGATGAATGGGTGATTTTCAACGGATGCAAGCATTGCAAGGCTTGCCCTGCCACGGATTTTCTATTGCCTGGGAATCTGGCAGGTATGTTATGATCACCATGAGGCGTAAAAATGTTTTAGCACTCGTAAATCTTAAGTATTGTTCATTACGCCTCCGGGAAGACTAAATTATGGGACGTTTGGAAACACCTTGCGTCTTTAATAAGAAGAGGGAGGTGTAGGTATGGGCCGAATCATGCGACAGATATTAACCGTGGTAGGTGCCCTGCTGGGTCTAGGAATCGTTTTTCAGAATCTGGCAACCGTAAACGCCTGGCCATATCTTCATACGCTTGGCACGATTCGCACAGAAATATTCTTGGCTCTGGGCCTCATCGGTGGGGGGTTAATCGGATATCTATTGGGACCTATTCTCATCCAATGGGCAAGCCGGGGAATTTCATGGGGTGAAGGGCGGTTGCAACGAACCCCAACCCAGGACCTGCTGACAGGTGCGGTGGGCTTGATTCTGGGGTTGCTGATTGCATTTCTTTTAACTGTGGAGCTAAGCGGCCTAGGGTGGGCAGGCGATTTGTTCCGCATAGCAATTACCGTGGGGTTTGGCTACGTCGGCTTAAGGGTATCATTGCGCAAAAAGGACGAAATTATGCGTCCGCAAAATTGGTTGCCGCGCGTGAAGCACCGGGCGTCCCAAGCAAGCCTGGGAGAAGTATCCAAACCCAAAATCTTAGACACATCTGTCATTATCGATGGAAGAATAGCCGACATTTGTCAGAGTGGATTTCTTGAAGGGCCGTTGATTATTCCAGGCTTTGTACTCGAGGAGTTACGTCATATTGCAGATTCGGCTGATGTGTTAAAGAGAAATCGAGGACGCCGTGGTCTAGACATATTGAACCATATTCAAAAAGAGCTGAAGACCTCCGTGCAGATTTATGAAAAGGAAGTGGATCCGACACTAGAGGTGGACTCCAAGCTCCTAAAACTAGCTAAAATTATGGATGGCAAAGTCATCACCAATGACTTCAACTTGAATAAAGTTGCAGAGTTGCAAGGTGTGCCGGTTCTCAACATCAATGAATTGGCCAATGCCGTCAAACCCGTGGTATTACCGGGCGAGGAAATGGTAGTTCACGTCATCAAAGATGGAAAGGAGTCGGGCCAAGGCATAGGCTATCTGGACGACGGAACGATGATTGTGGTCGATGGGGGACGCAAGTTCATCGGACAAACAGTGTCGGTTATTGTTACCTCGGTCTTGCAAACGGCGGCCGGGAGGATGATCTTTGCCAAGCTCAAAGCCCATATGTCGGGGGTCGAGGCCAGCGAAGCGTAATGTGAATTGAAGTCGGTTTGTGCCAAGAATGCGGTCACTGAAGGACGTCGCCTAGAGTAAGGCGGCGTCTTTGTATTCCCCTGGCCTCCCTGGGGCAACATTCTAAACCTTAATATGTTCTTAACCCAATTCCAAGAAAAACATTAATCCATTATTCGTATGCTACGTGATGAAAACCGCTATGATATCAAGCTTTTCACTTGTGACAGGGAGGATGAGCATACCACAATGGACGGTTCGAATTCAGTTCTCACTACATTTGACGAAACCGGGGTCCAGAAATTTCACTGGCGAACAGTCATCACCACAGGAATGGGGTTTTTCACTGACGCTTATGACTTATTCATTATTGGCACTGTTACCGCCATTTTGACCCCATTATGGCACTTAAGCACGGGGCAATTGGCCATATTGAACAGTACGTCGTTAGCCGCGGCTGCCGTTGGCGCCCTAGTTTTCGGGCGTCTTATGGACCGGTTGGGGCGCAAAACGATGTATGGAATTGAAGTCATTCTGTTGGCCATAGGCGCCCTCTTGTCGGCTTTTGCACCGAGCTTTGGCTGGTTGGTGTTATTCCGGGTTATGGTGGGTCTGGGGGTTGGAGGCGATTATCCTACCAGCTCAGTGATTATGAGTGAATACGCCAATCGAAAAAATCGCGGCATGTTGGTAACCATGGTGTTCTCCATGCAGGGTTTAGGGTTGTTGGTAGGACCGCTGGTCGCGGCAGGCTTGTTGTCTACCGGCATGTCGCATGAGATTGTATGGCGGCTCATGTTGGGCTTAGGAGCAATTCCCGCCGCGTCTGTAATTTACCTGCGGCGGAAAATGGATGAGACGCCCCGGTATTTAGCCACGGTGAAGAAAGACTCCACCGCGGCGGCCCAGGTGGTAAGCCGGTTGACTGGGGTTAGCGTCAACAGCGCCAATGCGGCGGTGGCCGTTAAGGCACAAAACTTTTGGAATCGCAAATATCTGACGCGACTTTTGGGGACTGCGGGTAGTTGGTTCCTGATTGATGTGGCTTTCTATGGCAATGGTGTTTCCTCGCAACTTATTTTAAAGGCGTTGCTGCCGCACGCCGCATTAGTCACGACGGTATTGGTGGCTGCAGCAATTTTTGCCGTGGCAGCGGTGCCGGGATATTACGTTGCGGCAGCCCAAATGGACAAATTGGGACGCAAGACCATTCAGGTGTTAGGCTTCCTGATCATGGCACTGGCTTACGCGGGCATCTGGTTGGTTCCTTCGGTCGTCAAGATCCCCCTGCTGTTTTTAATCATCTACGCCGTAAGCTACTTCTTTATTGAGTTTGGGCCCAACACAACCACGTTCTTAGTGCCGTCGGAGGTCTTCCCGACCAACTTGCGCGGATCAGGCCATGGCATATCGGCAGCTGGGGGAAAAACCGGAGCATTCTTGGGTGCGTTTGTGCTGCCTTTAATTTTAAAACAAATCGGACTTTCTTCGACAATGGGTCTTTTGGCAGGAGTTTCCATTTTAGGAGTGGCCCTGACCCTATTAACCTTACCGGAAATGAAGCAGCAGTCTTTGGAAACCAATGAGATTTCCGAAATTGCGCCGGAATTGCAGCGGCGGCCGTCATAGTTTTATCTGCCTTTTTTGGTCGTCGTGCCATAACCTGGCCGGCGACCCCAGAATACTAAGGAGGACAGAACATGGCAGATCAAATCCCGACCGATAAACTGAATCCCCCCATCTCGCGCCGTCGCGTCTTGCAGTATGGCATGGGCTCCACCGTCGGACTTTTGGGTGCTGGCACCTTAGGCTCCTTGTTAGCAGCCTGTGGGGTGACGTCCACGCCCGCGTCCCCGGGCAAAAGTGCTATTCCCAGCAATGGCAACGCCATTGCTCTGTCGCAATTGGCGAGCGACGCGAAAAAAGAAGGACATCTGACCGTGATTGCGTTGCCCCCCGACTGGGCCAATTACGGACAAATCATCAGCACCTTCCAACAGAAGTATGGCCTGCCCATTAACAGCCAAGCACCGGACGACTCCTCTTCCCAAGAGTTGCAGGCGATCACCACCTACAAGAACAGTCAGAGTCTGGAGCCCGATGTGGTCGATGTCGGCCCGTCCTTCGCCGCCCAAGGCAAAACCCAAGGGTTGTGGGCCCCGTACAAGAATGCCCATTGGGATACCATTCCCAGCAACCTCAAAGACCCCGACGGCTACTGGACGGGAGACTATTACGGGGTGGTGGCGTTTGGCGCCAACCGCTCCATTGTCAAGAACATGCCCCAGGACTGGTCCGACTTATTAAAGCCGGAATATCGCAACATGGTATCGATTGACGGCGACCCCCGGACCGCCCAAGACGCCTTTATGGCGGTGTGGGGCGCGGCCTTGGCCAATGGCGGCTCCTTGGATGACATCACCCCCGGCGTCCAATTTTTTGCCGAATTAAAAAAACGCGGCAACTTCATTCCCGTCGACAACTATCCGGCCAACATTTCCAAAGGCACCACACCGATTGCCTTGAAGTGGGACTATTTGCTGCTAGGATACAAAGAAGAGTGGAATGGCAATCCGCCGATTACGGTCACCATTCCGGCCTCCGGCGTGATTGGCGGATTTTACTGTCAGGCGGTGAGCCGCTATTCCTACCATCCGTACGCGGCCAGGCTGTGGGAGGAGTTCTTGTATTCCGACGAGGGCCAACTGTTATACCTGCAAGGCTTTGCCCATCCGGTGCGGTACAACGACTTGGCTCAACGTGGCAAGATTCCGGCCGCTTTGGCGGCCAAACTGCCGCCCGCCTCATCCTATGCGAAGGCGCAGTTCCCCACGGTGGCGCAGACCAGCAAGGCGGCAGCCATTGTGCAGGCGCAGTGGGGACCCCAAGTAATAGGTTCTTAGCTTACACCACGATAACATCAACACCGTCAGGCCGCGCTTTCGCGTAGGGCCTGACGGTGTTTTTAAGCCTGGCAAGTGCTCCACGAGGCATCCCGCTCATGGGCGTGTGGTACTGGCAGTAATGGAACGCTTTAGGCTTGCGCCACACGAGACCATGAAGGTGACAGGATGTGCTAGGATCGTTAAATGCGGGGACGGTGTTCTAGTTTCAACATCTGTTGGACTGTAACAAACTGATAACCTTGACGCTTTAAGGCGGGGATGAGCATTTTCACTGCACCGACGGTCGCCTCGGAGCCATTGGGACCATCATGGAAGATGACGATGGCACCGGGGCTAGCCTGTTGCTCGACCATTTTAGCCATAGTGTCAGCGGTATTGCGATGCCGCCAATCGCGGGTGTCAATACTCCACCCGATGACGGTGTATCCCATCTGTCCTAAGGTCTTCAATGCGGTGGAATCGGCGATACCCCCAGGCATGCGGTACAGGGTCGGTTTGGGAGATCCCAAGCTCTCTAAAATTTGCGCATTGGTTTGGACTTCTTGACGTATGACATCGGCTGACTTGTTGCGAAGAAGTAGGTGCTCGGTCCCGTGGCTCCCAATGTTCATCCCATCTTTTAGCTCTGCTCGAATTAAATCAGGCCGTTTGGTGGCATGGGAGCCGACAATAAAAAAGGTAGCTTTGACGTGATCGTGATTTAATGCGGCAAGCACTTTTGGCGTCCAGGTGCGGCTTGGACCATCATCGAAGGTTAGCGCCAGCACTTTTTTCGTGGTGATGACTTGGCGAATGACAGGGGCTGGCTTGGCAGGACTCGGTTGAGATAGAAACCACCCAACGATGAGTCCAGAGAATAGGGGCAGTGTTCGAACCATGAATATGCATTCCTCCTGGAATCAAGTGTCGATCTTAGCATGGACTAAGGGGCCAGTGTCTATGTATTTTCGAGCAAATTCCCCTGTCGAGAGAGTGCCGTTGTTGACCCCCTGCGCAAATCCGGGTATTGTCGTAAACGACCAGAAAGTGACAGCAGTGCCGGACAAGGACAGTGACATGTGCCGCATTCGGCTCTTGCCGGGAGCAAAAATTTATTTTTAAGGGAGACCTTATCGTGAAGCGATGGGGGATGCTGGTGGCAGCAGGACAAAGTCGCCGCATGGGACCGTTGGGTTCCAAGTTGTGGTTGCAGTTGCATGGTCAATCAGCCCTAAGTTGGGGTTTTGAACATTTCATTGGGTCGGGCGGTTGGGATGGTGGCGTAGTGGTGTGCCGGCCGGAGGAGGGGCAAGAAGTCTCCCGACTATTGGCGGCATACGGGTACCGTGATTGGGGAATTACCAATGGGGGCCCATGGCGGCACGCATCAGTGAAGAATGGGTTGCGATGGCTAGCCGACCACGGCATGGGTCCGGATGACCTGGTGTTGATTCATGATGCAGCACGCATTTTAGTCGATCAGGCTCTCATTATGCGAGTCTATACGGCTGCCGCTGAATATCATGCGGCCATTCCTGTGATACCTCTGGTCGACACTGTGAAGCGCGTAGCGGATGGCACCAAGTATATAGAGCGGACGGAGGACCGCACGAAGCTAGTACTGGCCCAAACTCCTCAAGGATTTCGCAGTGCCCTAATTCAAGAAGCTTATATGGCATGGGGAGATGGTGTTCCTACGGATGAAGCCCAAGTCGTGGAGCAATTCGGGCACCCGGTGGTCTTGGTGGGAGGCGATCTGGACAACCGAAAGTTGACCACCGCGGAAGATGTGGCATGGTTTGAGTGGAGGTTAAAGCAAGATGATGAGTCGTGATCGTATAGGACAAGGCATCGATGTTCATCCGCTGGTGGAAAATCGTCCCTTGGTATTGGGCGGTGTGGAGATTGTCTTTCATCTGGGACTCGATGGCGACACCGACGGAGATGTGTTGAGCCACGCCGTAATGGATGCGTTGCTGGGAGCGGTGGCGTTGGGTGATTTAGGGACACATTTTCATCAAGGACAGCCAGATGTAGACGGTGCGCGTTCCGTCCGCTTGCTGGAGCGGGTGTCTGGGTGGATTGCCCAAGAGGGGTATGCCATCGGGAACCTGGATGTTACGGTGGTAGCCCAAGCTCCGAGATTGTCACCATATACCGAAGCTATGAGACAAACGCTGGCTGAGGCGATGGCAATCCAAAAAAGCCAGATATCAATCAAGGCCACGACAACCGACCATTTAGGGATGCTGGGACGCAGCGAGGGAATCATGGCGCTCGCCACTGTCTTACTTCATCCCTTGGTTGAGATATTGCAGGATTCCTGATGCGATGGCTTTAGCCAAGGTCTCCTGATACTGGGGTGAGGTTAGCATCGCACTATCCCCACGGTGGCTTACAAAGCCTACTTCGACGTTGATGGCGGGCACTCCGGCTTCTTCCAACACTAGTTGTTGGATAGGACGAGGCGGTCGGGCATATCCCAGGGCAGCATTGAGCGCATGTGCCACCCTGTCAGCCAAACGAACCGATGACAAAGAGTCCCTATCGTAATATACGATGGGTCCACGCATGGTATGGGTGGGTTCCGCATTGCTATGAATCGTAATAAAAATGGCGGCATGATATTTTCGGACCAATCGGCTTCGAGCCAGCAAGTCGTTCCTTACCGAATAGGGGGCCACACGGTTAACACTGTAATCTGCAGTGCGAGTTAGGTAAACTACAATACCTTGGCTAGCCAAGGCATGTTGCAGGGCGTGAGCCACTGACAGGTTGATGTGCTTTTCGAACATGCCGTTAACGCCCACAGCTCCGGGATCCTGGCCCCCGTGGCCTGGATCCACAATCACGACGACAGCCGCGGCGACGTGGACTGGGGCCACATAACCTGAATGAGGAATCCACCATAAGGCCCCAACCAAAAACATGGCAGCGACGCCCTCATAGAAATGAGTGGCCTTTAGGCGACGAAGCGACATCAGGGGACCTCCTTGTCTGTTATCACCCTATGCGCTACAGGGGCTGACAAGACCTAGAGGGCTATGAACTCTCCCGCCAGCTTCTGGTGGGGTGTCGCAGCTGCACCCAAAGCTCTACAGTTTACCGATTCTCGGGCTAGGAAGGGGAAGGCGCGGGTATTATGTTCAAAATCCAGGTTCGGACCATATGGAACTCGTCTTCGGCGTCGACTAACCCATCATAATCTCCGTGGGTCATCATATTGCCCAGGACAATACGCTCCACCTGATCCACAAATTCTAAAATTGCCGGGCGATTGGGTTGGCCGAGGCTGCCCTCTAGAATTTGCTGAAGATAGGCACGCAGTGAAGTGCCTTCCGAGGCGCTCTCATAATATTGTTCCAGGAGAAGTTCGGGGGTCATCATGATGCTTTTCCTCCATCAGTGTACACTTTTTTCATGATTAGGACCGTGTGTAACTGTGCTTGACCTATCCAGGTGCCATATCCGATGTCTAGGGAGCCGTCCGGTCCAGCTGCCAGATGGGGCAGGGGGGGCCAATCTGGCGGAGCGTTGAGGGTTTGGGTGGGCCAGTGAGACGCGGGAGAGGGATAGACAGACTTAGGCCAATTCCATTCTTGGACCGCAAGACCGGGGCGCCAAAGAGTCAGATGGTGACGACTGGCAATCCATAGACCGTTGTCGGGCCCCGCGATGGTGACCAGAGGACTGACCGTCAAGTTGGCAATCCAGCGGATGCCGCCTTGGAGATCAATGAGGCCAATGTTGCCATTGGCATCCACCACCCAAGTACCCATTGTAGAATGTCCCATGCCTACAAAGAAGTCTCCAGACGATAAAGTGGCCCGGGGCAACCACGTGCCTCTCTTGACCGAGAACTGCCACAGTTCGGATGAGGTAGCCAACCACAGAATCTTGGCGTTGTCTCCAAACGCAATGTCAATGGGGGGTTGGTTGGATGGCAAGGGGAAAATGGAAATTGATTTAGTTGCAACGTCCATAATGCGTAGGGATTGAGCGCCACTGAATGTGGACCGAACCGAGGCGGTCCACGGTCCATCGGTAATGGTCGGCCCTGGGATCCCATAGACTCCCGGTACGAATGCTTGCGCTGTGGTCCATCCACCAATGTATCCCCAGTGGCGATACCATACGGTGTGGGCGCCGCTGACAACCAAATCTACTTGAGACCAAAATGCCGACTGTGTTTGTGACAGTGTTGCGGGCTCGGTGCCTAAAGGGAATTCCGGATTTACTTGTGGGACTGAGGCCCAGGTGTTTTGTCCATTAACCGGATTGAGCCATCCGATAACATCGGCGTCAGCCAACGGATTTCCAGTGCCGTAATAGATGCGTCCATCGGGGCCGGAAAGAATGGACGAAATGGAAGTACCTTCGTTGAGGAGCACTTCTGGTCCTACGGTAATGGGGTGCCAATGCAATGCGATCTGGTCTTCCCGTACTAATCGCAAGGCGACGGGCCCAGACCCTTTAATGGGAGTGCCATTCCACCCGCATCCAGCGACAACCAACACTAACACCACCAAAATCAGCCGCGGAATCCTTCGCATTGTTACATTAGAACCGCGTGCAGCAAAGAAGGAAGCACCGTGATCATCACAAACGCTAATCCTATAGTGGCTAATATTCCGGAGACAATCGCATGAGTAAGATCTTTATCTTCTGAGTTCATCTCATATCCGCCTCCCAACTATAACATTATACCACTTCCCACCCCAAGAACCCTACTGGGTTGTTGAGGTAGGGGCTAGATAAGTAAAGTATCGGCCGCGTGTTCTGCCGGCAGCGGTGTCTTGCGGGACGTCAGTCTTCACCGGATGCTTCGCTATGTATGCAAACAACCGGCGGCGCCGATACTACGCTCAAAAAGGCGGTGGAGGCCAATGACGCATCATGGGACTCGGGCTATATGGCTCGCTATGGGACTGGCATTTTTGGGCAATGCAGGAGCTATGGCGGCGGCTGGGGGTGTGGTCACACTAGGACAGAACTTGTCCTTAGGCCAGCGTCAACAAATGCTCAATTATTTCGGAACATCCTCTTCGGCGGTGACCATCCTCCTAGTCAATAACACGGAAGAACATCAGTTGTTGGATGGAATTGCTCCGGCTAGAGAAATTGGGACCCGTTCCATCTCCTCGGCATATGTGGTACCGGAAAGCTCTGGGTACGGAATCCGGGTGGCTACCCACAACATTACCTGGGTGACACCGGCCATGTATGCCAATGCCCTGGCCACGGCGGGCCTGAAAAATGCCAAAGTGGTGGCGGCAGCACCCTTTGGAGTATCGGGCACGGCCGCCTTAGCGGGCATATTGCTGGCCTATCAAAAGGCGGTGGGAGTTCATTTGTCTTCACAACAAACGCGCACTGCAGCACAGGAAATGGTGGTGACCGGAAATTTGGGCGATGCCATCCATAATAAGCAGCAGGCCACGCAATTGGTGCTGTTAGTGAAACAGGAGGTGGTTAGACAACATTTGAAAACACCACAGCAAATTCGTCCGGTGGTGATTCAGATATCCAATCAATTGAACCTTCACCTGACCAGCCAACAAATCACTGAGGTGACCAATTTAATGGTGAGGATCGGCGCATTGTCCCTGTCTTATCAAAGTTTTAGCCGTCAACTATCGGGTATCGAGAGAGAAATCCGATCAGGACAATCCATTTGGACTCAAATTGTTGTTTGGCTTGAGGCTCTGTGGCATCAAATTATGGGATTCATCCATGTGTCCTGGATTGACCTGCATCATATTTTTGCCTAGAATCCAACGTGTATCCAAAGCTGGGGAATGTTGGGTCAAGTCCAAAGGAGCCGCTCCGCACGATGATGATTTATGATTCGTTTACTCGAGAAAAACGACCATTTGTGCCCATTCGGCCCGGACACGTGTCTATCTATGTGTGTGGGGTTACCCCCTATGCGGAGAGCCATTTAGGCCATGCCCGGCCGTCGGTGGTGTGGGATGTCATCAAACGGTACTTCATCCGCCGAGGCTACTATGTGCATCATGTGCAAAATTTTACCGATATTGATGACAAAATCGTGTTGCGGGCGCAAGAACTAGGGACAACCGTGGGTGACTTAGCCACGCGTTATATGATGGAGTATACGGAAGTTATGAATCGGCTGGGTGTAGCGCCGCCGGACTTTGCTCCACGGGTAACCGAAAATATTGAGTCGATCAATGCATTTATCGAAGAATTAATTACAAAAGGCATGGCCTATGCGACATCTTTGGGCGATGTCTACTTTCGGGTTAATAAGGCTCCTCACTATGGCCAGTTGTCAGGGCGGCAGGTGGACGAACAGCGGGTGGGGGTGCGCGTCGAATCCTCAGAGGATAAAGAACACCCTGCCGACTTTGCCCTATGGAAGGCGGCGGAGCCGTTGGAGCCGGGTTTTGACAGTCCTTGGGGACACGGTCGGCCCGGTTGGCATATTGAATGTTCGGTGATGGCTTCCCGCTACTTGGGACCAGAGTTTGATCTTCATGGTGGGGGAATTGACCTTATTTTTCCCCATCATGAAAACGAACTGGCGCAGTCCCAATCTTATTACGGAGTGCCTCCAGCACGCTGCTGGGTTCACAATGGGCTGATCACCCGGGGCAACGTCAAGATGTCCAAGTCTCTTGGGAATGGCATTGGGCTTAATGAACTGTTGGATCGATTTCCCGCAATGGCTTTACGGACATATTTATTGAGTGTGCATTACCGCAATCCCCTAGATTTCTCCGAAGAAGCGCTGGCGGACTGGAATCGTGGTATGGAGAGAATTTGGGAGTTGTTTGACCGAGTTAAGAATCATCCCGCCCCCTCAGAGCGATTGCATGCTGATTGGGCCGATCGGTTGGAAAATTTTGAGGAGCGTTTGCTGGGCTGGCTGGACGATGACTTCAATACAGCGCGGGCATTGGCGGAAGTTTTCGAAATGGTGCGCGATGTGCGGGCCGGTGAAGCTTGCGGTCACGTTGATACAGCTCGGGGGTGGGCCCGCATCAACCTGCTTAAAGCCCACCAAATATTAGGAATTTTACCGGAGGACAAGTCGAGTGTTCCTCCCCAGTCGGAATCCATATTGCTTGATTCCCTCTTGGAGTGGAGACAAAATGCCCGCGACCGTAAAGACTTTGCTGAAGCCGACCGCATCCGGCAAACTTTGGCACAGGCGGGATGGACAATTGAAGACACATCCCAAGGGCCGCGGGTAACAACCGCCAAAGTACCGGGCAAGGAGAAGCCATGAGAGAGCGTTATGATGCGAGGCGATCAGGCCGATTTCGGCCTGATCAAGATCGGGAACCCAATGTGCCTTTGGGAAGCGATGTGTTGGTAGGCCGTCATCCGGTCCGCGAGGCGTTGCGGGCCGAACGGCCTATTAGTCGAATTTGGATTATGGACGGTGCATCCCAAGGCAGTCTTGGTGAAATCACCGGCCTGGCCCGGGAACGGGGGGTACCAGTTCATAAAGTGCCTCGGGCTAAACTTGACGAAGTGGCGGGCAGGTTGCCCCATCAAGGCATCATCGCTTTTGTATCAGTGCGTCCGCTGTTGGACTCCGGGGATGTTGATGCATTAATTAAGGCGGCCCAGGATCCGTTGGTTTTCATTTTGGACGGAATTCAGGACCCACATAATCTAGGAGCCATATTGCGCGTAGCCAATGCGGTGGCGGCCACTGCAGTGATAATTCCCACGCGGGGCGCAGCGGGCTTGACGCCTACTGTGGCCAAGGCGTCCGCAGGTGCGGTGGAATATGTGTCTGTGGCAGCAGTCACTAATGTGGCTCACGAGATAGAACATTTGAAGGAATTGGGTCTTTTTGTTTATGCTGCGGATCCCACAGCTCCTCAACTTTATCATCAAGTAGATTGGCACGGGCCGATTGGCTTGGTCATTGGTGCGGAAGGAACTGGGGTGCGGCCGCTGGTGAGACAGCGGTGCGACGGGCTGGTCAGTCTTCCGATGTTGGGTCAGGTGGCTTCGTTAAACGCGGCAACCGCAACGGCGGTTTTAGCTTTTGAGGTGATTCGTCAACGCCAACTTCCCTAAAAAAGGTTTCCTATGTTAAATTTTCACGATTTTCGGCGTTTTAGGGATTGACGCCGAAAAACTGGCCTGGCTATAATAGGCCATGGATTATGTAACGTAAGGTAAAAGGCATAGTCTTCATATAGTAAAAGGTTTGAATGTTCTGTTAATAGATGGGATGGTATCTTGATATTGGAGGCTGATGCGGGTGAATATTGGCCCCTCTTGTGAGGCAATCCGCAATTACGATGAAATGGCGGATGAGGACATCGTATTTGATGCCCGCGAAGGACAAAGTGAAGCACTGGAGTATCTGATTCATAAGTATCGCAACTTTGTGCGTGCTAAAGCGCGGTCTTACTTTCTGATCGGGGCGGATCGGGAAGATATTGTTCAAGAAGGAATGATTGGCTTATATAAGGCGATTCGGGACTTTCGCAGCGATAAATTAGCATCGTTTCGCGCGTTTGCCGAACTTTGCATCACTCGTCAGATTATTACCGCCATAAAGACCGCCACCCGGCAGAAGCATATTCCACTCAATTCCTATATATCGCTAAACAAACCTATTTACGAAGAAGATTCGGATCGAACGCTAATGGATGTAATTTCTACAGTGCGCGTGTCGGATCCGGAAGAAATGATTATCAATCGAGAAGAATTTGGGGATATTGAAGAAAAAATGGGGGAGATCCTTAGCGATCTAGAGTGGAAAGTGCTTATGGCCTATTTGGATGGCCGGTCCTATCAAGAAATTGCCGTTGATTTACGACGCCACGTAAAATCGATTGACAACGCGTTGCAGCGTGTAAAACGCAAACTTGAACGATATCTAGATGGCCGCATTATGATGTCTTTACCACCGGGCAGCGATTGAAGTGGCTGTAGTCCCATAAGGCGTCGACTGCAGATGTGTTTTGAGTTGCCTTAGGTTCGTTTTGAATATTACTGCGCAACTTTCGGCTCATCCCGCTACACTTGCCCCCTTACGCTGAATGCGAAGATGAATGTTGATGATACGAACGATGGCGGCGAGCCATCTGCCAAAGGCTTTTCCACTCAAGGACTTCCGCGGGCAAAAGTCCGTCGCGGCTGTAAAGTCCTTTTTCTGCTAACCGTACAAGTTTTCGCACGGGTTCTGCCTCACCATCGTAAAGACGGATCCAGACTTGAAAAAAGTCTCGAGGAGTTGCCATCATTTGTGGTGGTATGCGGTGATGGACTCGCATCCAAAATTGCATCTGGTGCCATAATTTATGGGCTGTCACCTTGGAAACGCTTAAGCGGCGGACAAAGGCTACGATAGCTACACCCAAAATGGCCAAAAAGGCCATTACCATCGCGGTGCGATTTGTCTTAGGCACTCCGTGCGACGAAGTTCCTACACGAGACAGTTTGGGATAGCTCGTGTTGTTGGGACCTTTTAGGTGAAGTTTAGGTTGGGAGACTAGAGGATTTTTGGGTTGAGTGGGTACGCTTACCTGCTCCGGCACCGAACTGTTGCTGCCCGTGTTGATCTGTGGGATTGACCATCCGGGGGTGGGATCGAAAGGGATCCAACCATAAGGCGCCACATAGACTTCAGCCCATGAATGGGCGTCCACGGACCGGATGACATAAGCGTTCTTGCTGCTGCTGTAGGTTCCTGGCCCGTAGCCCACCACCCACCGGGCGGGTATTCCCAAAGTGCGCAGCATCATAATTAAACTCGTGGAGAACTGGTCGCAGTAGCCTTGGGGATCCTTGAACAAGAAGTGATTGACCACATTGGTTCGCGTCGGTGTCACATGATAAGAATACCGGTAATGGGCGTCTAAATAATGGGTGATGTCTAACACAGCCTGCCATGGAGTTGTAGCGTCGTGAGTGATTTGTTTTGCTAAGATTTTGACTTTAGGGGACAGATTGGCCGGAGTCGCCAAGTCTTCTTGCATCCCGAATAGGGGCGTATAGGGCGTTTGTGCAATCTTTTGAAAGTTGTAGGACGGGACCAATGCGGTGACCGTATACGCTCGGATATGGCTTCCTACCAACTTTTCGTGCGAGGGAAATACGGTCACGGGGCCAGGACTCGATAGCATGATAGGAACTCCCGTGTAGAACAAAGTGCTTAATCCCCCAGGCTGCAGACTAGTAATTCGAAAACGTTGCGTGACGACCGGAAAATTGCTCGAAAAAGGCATCGGGAACAGAGGTAAATTGGAATTGTCGCTGGTAATCGTGTAAGGAGCCTGACTGACTGGGTTGCTCCATACCGTGCCGTTGAAGTTGTTATAAATTTCTGCTTGCCAATAATGAGGAGAGGGAGAGTGGATTAATAAAACCGGTTGATAATTGGGAACCAACGAATGACCGATGTGGTTGATGCCGTCGGCAAAACCTGTTTGCGCAGTACCACTGCCAAAATCTCCCGATAACGAAGGCCGGCCAAAACCCATGCTGAGATAACCATGCCCTGGTTGGGGCGGAGTCATCCAACCAATGACGAGGGGAACCAGAACAGAGACGCCAGCTAGTCCATACCACAGGCGGTGAGGATGAAATGTCATGATGCCATGGTCCGGCCGTAAAACCTGGAACCATAGTAGAAGTAGCAATCCAAGTCCTAAGTATGCGAACAGCGGCCCCTCTGCGGCAAGGCCCCACAGCACGTGATTTAGTGCCAGAGTAATGATGCCTACAGCAAACAATGTCAGTGCACGGGTTTTACTGGTAGTCTGGCGATACACCGCCCATCCTAGACATGCTCCAGCCAATATTAACGGGGTAGCTAGATGTGCGCTCATTTGGTTCCATTCACTGGGCGCAATTCGATGCAGGGCTATGATGGATTTTATTAGGCTATGAAAAAATTGTTGAGGCCCAGGAAGCGTCGCCCACTGAATGTACAATTCTCCAAGCACCACGAATGCCCACGTGGCCCATTTAAAAGGCCAGACTGCCCAGAGGTCGCCCACCGCCAAAAAGAGGGGAGTCAAAGCCAATAAGCCTGGCGCCAGATAACCGCCGGCATGCGCGTAAGGCCAAAACAGCGCTGTCATCCACAAACCGGCGACTATAATACGAAATCGCGAATCAGCCATCGAAGTCCTCCTTAAACGGTTTGACGGGACAAGTAATCGGGCAGTTCACTTAACGCATTGATCTGGTTCCCAGTATCTCGGGCTCCAATGGTAATCACCCCGATGGCAAAAATGCCGCGCAGTTCTTCAGGATTGCGCGAGGTAATCCATAACGCAGGCAATTCCCTCACTACAGGCGGAATCCGTGTGGTGACGCCTTCTGGTTTGGGAAGCGCTGCCAGGTAATCCAAAACTTTTACTAAATGGTCATGGCCTAGCCCTGGAGTGATGTGGTCGTCAGGGCTGTCAAGCACCATGAGCCCAATAGCCTGACCTCGAAAGTGCGCAAATTCTACCAGCGAAGTGGCCGAACTTACCGCAAGTTCCCAATGGGCGGGGTCAAATATTTGGGCATAATCAAGATTCACATGCAGTTGCGGTTGTGTAAACGGCTCAAATTGTTTGACCTTGAAGGCACCGGTGCGAGCCGAAGTACGCCAATGAATTTGCGACAGTCGATCGCCCGGCGCATAGTCGCGGATACCTCGCAAATTACTGGACTCTTCGGTCGTTCCTCGATGGCGTTCTGCCTCGCCTTGCCAATTGTAGTGATTGAGACCCAAGGTATGCAGCTTGATTGACTGAGGCCACACGGTAATGGTTGCAGGAATCTCTATTTGTCGTTCATGGGTGATGAAACCAAAAATATCCCCGGTTCGAATTGTCACTATCGATAGATGGTATATTCCGCGCGGAGCAGCCTGGATTTTATATTCCAGGGTAAGGCGCGCATGGAGCCAAGGTGAAACTGTGAATGTTGTCGAGGCGTGCGCGGCTAATTCGGACGGCAATATATCCTCAACCGTAATCCAATTCCAGGGCCACCACCGGGGATATTCCAAGCGAATCCGCACAGTGACCGTATCACCGCTTCGAAATGGCCCTGGATCCAATATCCGGGTGGCCTGAACGCGGTTTAAAGGCGAAAGCAACCCTAGTGCCACGATGGCCAGAATGGCCAGAGTGAAGCCAAATAGATGCCATGCTAAATAACCACCTTGAACGTGCGCATAGGTCCATATGCTCAGTACGATAAGGATTCCCAAAATGATTCGTTGCCACGCAGCCTTGGTCATGGATTTTTTCCTGTGACCTCATGAATTTGCAAGTGATTGACGATATCCTCGATGACCTCGCGCACGATGGCTCGCGTGTCGTGCCGGGAACCTCCACGAGGAATCAGGCGATGAGTAAGAACTAACGGGGCTAGCAGCCGTACGTCCTCAGGAATGACAAAAGTGCGTCCATGCAAATAAGCCCAGGCTTGGGCACTTCTTTGCAATGCAATCGCCGCACGCGGGCTCATACCCAAATATATTCGATTATGTTCGCGGGTTCGCTCAGCCAATTGTGCAATATAATGACGAATAGCTGGGGAAACAAAGATTGTGGAGACTTGATCAATCAGGTGTAAGAGTTCGGCGTGGTCTAACACCGCCTGCAGTCCGCGCAACGGATGGGTGGATTCCAAACGGCTCAGCATCTCAGTCTCTTCTGCCACGGTAGGATAGCCTAACTGAATTCGAAATAAAAATCGATCCAACTGACTTTCCGGCAATGGAAAAGTGCCTTCGTATTCAATAGGGTTTTCCGTGGCGATGACCACGAATGGTCTGGCCAGTTGATGTTGGTGTCCGTCAACGGTTACTTGCCCTTCTTCCATCACTTCTAACAAAGCGCTTTGAGTGCGGGGCGAAGTGCGGTTAATTTCATCCGCCAGCACCAAATGTGCGAATACGGGTCCGGCTTGAAACACGAACTGATTTTGCGCGGGGTTGTATATACCGACCCCGGTAATGTCAGAGGGCAATAAATCGGGTGTAAATTGAATGCGGCTGTAGGACAAATTGAGGCTTGCAGCCAACGCTTTGGCTAACGTGGTTTTGCCTACGCCAGGCACATCATCTAGGAGTACGTGGCCTTCAGCTAGGACTGCGGTGATTAAAAGTTCAATAGTTCTGCGTTTTCCCACAATGACTTTTTCAATATTGTCGACCACCGTCTTTAGTTCCGGAATGATCGCATCAAATGAATTATTTTGAGCATGTATCTGATCCGAATGAAGCATCGCGTTGTGTCTCCTCTCAGGCCGCGGGTTCCGTGGATAAAACGTTAAATCGGGGAAGAAAGTTACACGAGGTGTCGATGCATGATTTAACGGGTCCAAAGGCCTGGCAACTCTTGAACTCCCATGTTCATTCATGGTAATATACTTCAGCCATCAGAACAACATTTTTCAGCGCGTGCGCTGGCGTAGCTCAATCGGTAGAGCAACTGATTTGTAATCAGTAGGTTGCGGGTTCGAGTCCCATCGCCAGCTCCACTTTAAACCATTACACCGTCTCGCTTTCCGGAGACGGCTTTTTTGTGGCCGCGCAGGCGTGACACTCAAAATGTGGCCATTTTGTGGCCGCGCTATGCTTTTCGTGGGCCCATGATTTTTTGCCCGAGAGCTTCGGCGGCAGAGCGTTGCCGTTCCGTGCGGGCATGGACGTAAACCTGCATCGTAAAACTGATCTGGCTATGGCCCATGCGATCTGCCACGACGCGGGCATCTGCGCCCCCCTCGACCAGTAGCGACCCGTGCGTGTGACGCAGATCATGAAACGGCATCGGAGGGAGAGCAGCAGCCGTGAGTGCGCGTTTAAAAGCCCGATCGAGATTTCGAGCGGACACTGGTAGACCCGAGTGGGTGGCAATGACGAGCCCCGCATGCTCATCGTCGCGTCCTTTTGTACGGTCATCCCGTTGACGCTCTCTGTGCACTTGTAAGGCCGTCAGAACGCCCTCATCTAACGCGATGACCCGTTTTACCCCTGTCAGACTTTGGCGTGCCATACCGGCGCCCCTGGGTGTGCCAGGCGCGTTGCACGGTCAGTGTGCCGGCTGTGAAATTCACGTCGCTCCACCGCAGGCCGAGGATTTCGCCTTGCCGGAGGCCTGTTAGAATCGCGAGCTCCGTTTGCCCATGGGGATGGGAACTGGAGACTCATCCGACGTCCCTTCGAGAACCCACCTCCTTTTGTCAATCTTTTGCCAGTCTGATTCTTTTACCGCAGCCATAACAGCCAACAGAGCGCACCGTTCAGTGCCCTTTTTGACAAACAAACGGTCGAGCACTCCTACGACCACTGGCCTGCCGAATTGGTCTAGGCTAATATAATCCGCCGCGAGAATGTATTGTGGCTGCATGGGTTGTCCTCCTGTAATTTTTTAGGTAACGGCTTCCCTCTTGTCAATAAGCCGCCCATCCTCCGTCTTGCAACCCCACCATTTCGCCACTCGCCGCATCGAGCTGAAACTCAAAACGACGACGACCACCCGACGCAAAGAGCGCCGGCTTTTTGGACAGCTCGACCACCACACGGTAAATCGGCACCGAAACCGTGCCCATCGCCATCGGCACCAACTCTATCGTGGGGCAGACCCATGCCCCGTAGGCGGTGTCGGGACGCGATTGCGTTGCGATCGCATATGCTTCATCAATGGCCCGCTTGCGTGCGCCTTCCCATTCGTGGCTTAAACGCTGCGGCATAGAACGGCGTCGGGTACGGTATGAGTTCCCAGACGTGGTCATTAGTTTCACAATGCATCCGGAGATCAATAAACCCTATTTTGAGATTGCTCTCAAGGACCCGTGTGGTCCCAATATTACCGAAACGAGGTGTACAGGATGCAACACACAGGAATTGTCATTTGGTTCCGCGGTCCGCCAAGCACGGGAAAAGCAAGGATGGACACAAGAACGCCTAGCCGAGGCGATGGGCTGCGCCGATCGCACGGTGCGCCGGATTGAGGGAGGGGACCAAGGCGTCGAGTTGCGGGAGGTCCAACTGTTTGCCCGTGTGCTCGGCGATCCCCGCATCTTGAAAGTGGCCATTGCGGCCATCCGGCAACATACCCAAGAAGACCCAGGGGCCATGGCGGGAGGGTGGCAGTGAATCCCATGCGCAAGAAAGACGACAGCCTCGTCCGCCCGGCTTACCCGGCAACCATCCGGGTGCTCTCAATTAAAGACGCCGCCCAGGTGCTAGGTGTCTCGACGAGCACGCTCTGGGAATGGGCTCGAATCTATCCGGACTTCCCGGTTGCTGCACTGAGTGGCAAGACTTTTCGCATCCGCGAGGATCTCTTGTTAGATTGGGTCGGAAGCCGGGTCGGAAAAGAGCCGCTACAGCTGAGTGAGGGTGTGACCACCCGTGAGCGCCGCCATCGCCGGGAGCGTTCTACTGAGCATCCCGGCGAATATGCCGAAACCCGGGCTCGGCAAATGCAGGCCGCAGCCAATCAACCATTAAACCGCGATCGACTGAAAGGGGAGATGCCCAATGCTTAATCCCGCATATCAGGACACTAACCCGGCTTGGGTTGTAACTGGTTTTGTCCGGTTACGGGACTGCCTCGACGCGCCGCTCGGGGGGAATGAGATAGCACACCACAGGCCACGAGAAATAATGCACCCAATGAAACTCTACGACTCGCCGCTGATGGTCACGATATCTGGCTCTTATCAACAGGTAGCCCTGGTGCGGGTTTAATGCCAAAGTTGCTCTGGATGAGTCAAAATAATGGGCAGACATGGCGTCTTGTTGCTTCCGGCGATTTGCCTACAATTAAGGCTCCCTTTACTATACCCCAAGGCTATCCTACTGGGGTAGTCGCCTTAGCTTCGGGACAATTGATCCTATCGCTGCTCGAGGCAATAACCCAACGGTGGCAATCAAATATACGGCGCAACCATTGGGTCAACTGATCAAATTGTCGTGTTTTGGCAGCGCTTTCCACGCTCTTTGGTGCCGATACGCTTGTATGTCAGTCTACAGGATGCTTAGCAGCTGCCGAACTCGGGGGAGCTAGTCATGGCCACACGCAAGATCCGAGCCCACGAGCCCCGCCACAAAAACCACACCCCCAAATAGAGTTTCTACCTCGCCTTAACATAACGATAGAGCGCTTCATTCGGTTACCCATTCACAACCCGGCAGGAGAAAGCGCCGGAGGCCCCAAGGAGGGCCTCCGTTCACAGAATCACACCGTAAATCCTCCAAACGCCCCACTACTCTGGTCTAAATCGACTCCGACTCCACATATGGTCGTTGATCCTCCTTGTTTGAGGTTCCAACTCGTATACGTGTCACTCCCGGGCCACGAGGTCGCACCAGCGAGCCATGTAAATTGTGCAAGTCCGGCCGACTTGATTGCAGAGCATATGGCACCATCGCCATATACACCTACTGCATAATCAGGAGCTCCGAAGTTCGCCATCATATACGCGATCTCATGGTTGACCGCTTGGAAATAGGTCTTGATAGCATCTGAGGCCTCCGAGGCCGTAGCGCCAAAATCCACTTCAAAGTAGATCGCGCTATCCCCTGGTTGTCCAACATCCATCGCCTGAAACACAGCGGATCTGGCGTCCGATTGCCCTTGCGCTGACGTGAAATACCCGATGTAGGTTGGGTCAGTTTCAAAGACCACACCAATACGCAACCCCGCATTGGCGATATGGCATATTTATTTTTTGGCGGGGCGGTGACGCTACGTTTTAACGACTCCGCTCAGAGTCACTCAACACGAAGTCGGATCGAGCGGTCATATCCTCACGTTGACGGGTAGATAGCCCTCGTTCTACAATGGCAGCATAGGAAGGATGCGATTGGTCATGCCGAATCAATATAAACCGGGGACCACCAGCCTCTTGGTCCGCCTCCCCCAAACACTCAAGGACCGGCTCTACGCTGCCGCCGACCGGATGACGGACGCCTACGGTGTAAAGGCCTCGGCCCAGGACATCGTCCGCCGCGCGATCGAAGAGGCTTGCGAGCGCATCGAACAGGAAACCGCCCGGTTTACCCAGGAAATAAAACATAAATATTGACAGGTAGATATATACCTAGTACACTAGAGGCGACGGTGAGGATGCAGCGCATGCCAAAAGGTTAACGTAAGGTCAAAAGGAGGAATTCCTGTGCAAGTGTGTCCAAATTGCCATCACAAGAATCCACATGGTGCCACCGTGTGTGAGCGATGCCAGTACCTTCTCACGGGTCCTCCTCCGTTCAAATCCGGGAGCGCGGCCCCTTCGGCACGGCAGCGTGCGGGACCCGATTCCCCTACCCGGCGCACCCGCCCCCCGGGGCCCACAAGGCCAAGGCACCGGGCGCTCAAGGCGGCCATTATCGGCGGCGCTGCGCTGGCTATCCTCGTGCCGGCGGCCTATGGCATTGGGTATTTGGGGGCTTATAGCCAATTAGGCCATGCGTTGCATCAGATCGATCCCAATGCTCTCATTACGCATAACGGAGTGCAACCAGTCACCGTCACCAAAACCCGGACGATCATCAAAAAAGTGGTGGTTTCCACGCCGTCTAAAACACGTAGCCCGTCAGCTGACCCGACGCCGTCTGCGTTGCCGTCGCCATCTCCTACCTCGCCGTCATCCCCGTCGCTTCCCTCGTCATCCTCGCCCAGCCCGTCCAGAGAAGTCTTCTCTGCCGCCCAATGGCAGGCCTTGATCGGGCTTGCGGAAGACAGTGTGGTGCGCATTACTACGTATACGAACGTTCTGGCAACGGCCGAAGTGGCGGGATCGGGATTCTTCGCGGACGGGTATCTGATCACTTGTAATCACGTCATCGATAACGCTCATTATGTGATTGATGTATGGCTCCATGGCGGATCGGGCCCTTACCATGCGCATGTCGTTGTGACGGATCCTGCAGCTGACCTTGCCGTTCTGCAACTCGACAACGCGTATGATCCTGGAAACCTCCCATTGGGCAATATGAGCAACCAGCTAGACGGTGAGCCAGTAGCAGTATTAGGGCACCCGGGCGGTGCAAGCCTCTATCTCACCCCTGGCACACTCACCCACCGCAGCGCCACGATTACCGTCGAGAACTATGGAACCCTATCGCCGATGCTGACAATGAACCTCGCGGCCATTGGCGGTGATTCAGGAGGTCCGGTATTTGACACGCAGGGGCATGTGATCGGCGTGTTGGAAGATGGGACCGTGGGGGTGGCCGCCAATGGCGGTGCGGTGCCGGTCTCTACTCTTCAACAGTTCTTACAAATGGCTGGCCTCGCCTCCGCCAACTAGCCAACTGATCTAATGACCTGCTGCCGGATTTCATGTTGGAGTGACACGCAGCGCGTCAATACATAGTGACCGCTAATGTGGCCATTTTGTGGCCGTATTGTTCCGGAATATAGCCGATTGTCGCCGGATTTGCACGGACCATAAAATAAAACACCGCCTAATCACGCCATTTTTTGACCGTCACATAAGGCTTTCCAGACCTAACACACGGATTTGTATCAGTAGGTTGCGGGTTCGAGTCCCATCGCCAGTTCCATAAAATTTCAAGCCCCGCAGGCGATTGCTGGTGCTTTTTGCACCGTTCTTGCAGTGTCTTATCAACCCATGGATGACCCACATTTTTTATGGACGCGTACGCTTGGAGCGTGCGACTCCAAGATTGGACTGTCCACTCGCAATTAACTGTAAATATTGGTTTGTCTAACTGCCTGGGGTTAGTTGGAAGACTTGATTGGCAAACGTGTCGAGCAAATCGCCCTTGACGGTTTGATCAACATGGATAGTAGTGCGATTAATGTCGTCAATAGTCACCTGCATCGGGTACGAGGTATTAGAAAATAATCCTGGTTCACTAATAGCACCAGAAAACTGTATGGTATGGAGACTTTGGCGGTTCATCATTTTTAGTTTCCCGGTCAATAGGGATCCACTTTGGCTAATATAAATGGTGGCGTAGACAGGGCTCATGTCGGTATTTCCGATTTCAATAGTTTCCCGTGGAACAATAAGGTTATTGGCGACAGGTTGCCAAACTTCGCCGCTTTTCAAGGGAATGGGAGCTCCAACCGAGGCGGCCGGTTGAGGGGCGGAGTTGGCCACGGGCGTGTTAGAATTCATACCGCAACCCGTTGCAGTGAGGATGCCAATCACAGCAATCCAGGAAAACTGGCGAAATTTCATCGGACTAACACCCCCCCTTTGGTAAAAAGTCCACTAAGCATTATCCCGCTCCCATTATTGAAGATCAAGACACTGAAGAACCACCTCTTAGAGGCTACTCCCGGTTCACGGATTCAAAACCATAATTGGTAGAAATGCCCAGCCATGTATCCTCATATGACAAATTTTCTCTCATGTACAATAAATGTCTCTAAGACAGATGTTTTGAGTGAGACCAGGTGAACCATCGCAAAGTCAAGAGGATTTAACCCGCAAAACTTGTTAAAGCCAGGATCACGGGCAGTTTTGATGGGTTGACAGCGGACCCTGACAGCATATAAAATAGCAAGGCGATGAATCGCATACGGCGCTGTTGCGAAATTGAAGACAACGCAGTAGACATCGTGTACGGATGGGTGCCCGAGTGGCTAAAGGGGGCGGTCTGTAAAACCGCTGGCTAGCGCCTACGTTGGTTCGAATCCAACCCCATCCACCATCCACATCGCGGGGTAGAGCAGCCAGGTAGCTCGTCGGGCTCATAACCCGGAGGTCGCAGGTTCAAATCCTGTCCCCGCAACCAATTTGCTCACGTAGCTCAGCAGGTAGAGCACGTCCTTGGTAAGGACGAGGTCACCGGTTCAATCCCGGTCGTGAGCTCCATTTTTTTGTAAACTTTTATGGAGCACGAACTAAATAGATGAACACCAATACACCTACGGTCACCAATGCTAGACCCATCACTATAGGTAGCTTGGAACGGGACAAGGGCTGCTGACGTTCTAGTCGGTGGAGATTTCGATGGTAGTGGAGCGATGCAAACGCGATGACCATGACGCCGCCGGCCACTAAAAACAGTCCTAAAAGACCTTCGTGATAAGGCTGGTGGGTTGCAATATGCAAGAACAAATCGAATTTGGAAACAACAAATCCGAAAGCCATCAAAGCAATGCCGGTTCGGAGCCACGACAGGAAGGTTCGCTCGTTGGCCAACACCGTGCGGGGGTCGGGCGTGTATTGTCCGATGTTGATTCCTCCTCCCAAATCGTTTCCCTTTCGCCGGATGGCACCCACATTGCAAAGATCTATCATGGATCTGCCCATGAGCAGTGTGACCATTTAGAGTCTCATTATGCTCCTCAACAAATTAGTCTCATTTACTGGGATCCTCCATTCTTTACAGGCCGTCAACACGAAGCGGAGCAAGGAGCGTTTTCTGATGCGTGGCCGGATTTGTCCACCTACCTGGACTGGATCCGAAACCACATCGAGCGTTGGCGTTCCCTTTTGACCGATGACGGATTTCTGGTGGTGCACTGCGACTGGCACGCGGGGCATTATATAAAGGTGATTGGGGATATGGTGATGGGTTGGGACAATTTTCGCAACGAAATTGTCTGGCACTATACTGGCCGTCGGCAACCAGCCCGCCTGAGAGTAAATGCCAAGCACGACACCTTGTTTGTTTGGGCTAAAACTGATGCAGCCACGTTTTTTCCAATATTTGATCCATATGACCGTGACGGCTATGTGAATATGAAAAAACAACCGGTGCACATAGACGAAGACGGCCGCGAATGGATCTGGGGACATCGCGGCAAAGGACAGTCGCATGCTTATCGCATTTATATAGATGAGGCCGTATCACGGGGCAAAGCCATTGACACGGTATGGGATATTCCGATTATTAATACCACAGCCAAGGAACGGGTAGGATATCCTACGCAAAAGCCAGTGCAGTTATTATCTAGACTCATAAATCTCTGCACGGAGCCCAACGATTGGATATGGGATCCCATGGCAGGTTCGGGTACTACGTTGGTCGCCGCAATAACTGAGGGCCGGAACGTGTTTGGTGGCGACAACAACCCTCAAGCACTGAGCCTCATGCAGCAACGCTTGAATGATCTGAGTGCGAGCCATCGCCAATTGACCTTTTAATTTAAAAACTTCGGTTCACCGTATAGGATGGCTGTCCTTTAGGCAAGCTGTCTTGTGCTCAAAGTCTCCTATTTTTGGAGGCTTTTTTTGGTTTGCCCCGGTTAAATTTTAGGTGATTGTGAGGCGATTGCATGGTGGCGTGATGGGACCAATGTGTCCGCTTTCGGAGAAGAATCTGCAATGACCTGATGATTGACATTTTGAAGTGAACGGCACCTGTATAAGTCCGCCTGATTCGGTAAATACCAGTAATCGCGAGCGTTATGGATGAACGCATGATACGGAGGCTACATTATGCAACGAGCAGCTTTAAGCCTAATCATGGGAGCCATGATGGCGGCCTCCATGCCTGTGATGGCAGCATCCCCGGGCACCAAGACGGCCACATCCATGCCAATCGGAAGTGAGAGATCCCTACAGGCTTCGCAAGATCTCAAGTGGTCTGTACGGTCCCAATCTGAAGTTATGGGAACGGCGATTGCCAAAGCACTTTTAGTGGTTCCTTCGGGAAAAGTGCTGAGTATCAAAAGTGGGTGCTTAAATCGGTTAGCGGTTTGGAACATTGATGTGCGCACGCCCGCGGGTGTTTTTCTGGTGGCGGTGGACAAGAGCACGGAAAGAGTCGTGGCAACGACAAAAATTCGATAACGGGTTCTAGCCAGGAGGTGGATTCATGGAACAAGAGCGAGCAGAAGGCGTTGTGGGTCCCAAATGGAGTCGGCGTCAATTTCTGGCAGGAACCGGAGGGCTGACAGTAGCGGGCCTAGTTGCGCTGTTTGGACGCCAAGCCTCGGTGCAGACAGCTCGAGCAATTTTTGGCTCTCCGATTAGTGCGGGAAAAATTAATCTCTATCAATTTGACTACTACTACATTCCGAATTACATGACCTGGCGGGTTGGGGACCAACTTGAAGTATGGTTGCAAAACCAGAGCCATACGCACTGGCATGAGTGGACAATTGGGCGCCATGTCAACATGCTGCCATTCCAGGGATTTGGCGAACTTAACGCCGACGCGTTTGCGGTTGATTTTTGGCAGGGGGTTGACGTAACCCTGAGTGATCCGGTGAAAATCGACAACTTTGTGCCTAATATGGCCCATGTGACATACGTGGGACCCAAAGGCCCCTATCAGATAGCGAGCGGGGGAGACTTCAGTCCGACCTTGCAGCCGGGCGGCAGTATCAAGTTATCGTTCACAGTGCCGGATAAACCGGGATTGTGGCAATTCGGATGTTTTGTCCAGGAATATATCCATTACCGAACGGGGATGCGGGGCACCATCAATATACTGCCTGCCTAGCGCAACGGCCAGATTTCATGCAGTGCGCAACAATCCAAAGAATGTTTGACGGGAGGGTTAGAGCCGACTATGGGTGATTTAGTGGTCTTCAGTATATTGTGGATATTGCTTAGCCTTGTGGGCGAATGGGCATTGGGATTGGCAAAACCCCACTCCCTATACTACATTATTGCGTCACAGGGATACATGGCAGAAAGGGCATTCAATTTTCTGGCGACCTGGCTAACTCCGGTTTTTGTCTTTGTGGCCTTGTTTTTGATATACACGCTCCTGCGCTTTAGAGCCCCCGATGGCAAGCCAGTGAAAAGTTCCCAACAGAAAATGCGCAACATGGGATTTACCGTATTTTGGGTAGGTGTGAGTTTTGTGCTGAATATCCTGTTCTTCCTCCATCCTACCAGTGCTGACCTTCAAGCCATGTTCGCCAGCGAGATTCCTAGTCGAAACCATAAGGATTTGGTAGTGGATGTCACCGCACGTCAATGGGAGTGGATCTACACGTACCCTCAGTACGGCGTAAAGCAAGCGGTCAATAATCTGGGTGAAGATGAATTGGAGTTGCCGGTCGGCCGAAAAGTAAAGTTTGTGCTTCGCAGTTACGACCCGTTTCATACCTATGACGTCTACGCGGGGGTAATCCATGATTTTTGGATTCCCGCCTTTGGCATGAAGGAAGCGGTAGTGCCAGGCCTGACGCGCTATGAATACATCCGGCCGACCGTGGTGGCCTCTTATCAAACCAATCCCATGGTCAGAGTCCAATGCGCCGAAGTGTGCGGCCCGGGGCATCCATGGATGGAATCCCCGGTTAGCATTGTGACAGCCGGGCAGTTCAGTCAATGGATTAAGCATCAACAGCAACTGCAGGCTGCGGCTGGCGGCTAAAACCCCAAAATTCGATGAACAGCTCGTTCCCTGTGCGGACATTCCGTAGGTTCAGTTTTACACCCACCGGGACGAAAAATCTATTTTTCAGAGGGAGATATAGGCTCATGGCACAAAACATCATTACACAACCGGACACCTATCGCACTCGACCCATGATGCCACCGGTGTTGCGCGGATTTTTATGGGCTGCCATTGGATTTCTCGTGTTTAACATGGCGACCATCGCTGTCGATCCCTTTCGCGGACATCCTTTTGTGACGGAAGTGTCCGCTGTCATAGGGTGGGCCGGAGGGGTCATTGGGTGGCTGCTGGGCGTGGGCGGTTGGGAAGGGATCGTGCTTCCATTGTTTGGATCCCCCAGCGCTTGGGTCGAGCCACTGGACTGGCGCCGGTACTTCGAATTGAGTACGGATCATAAGGTGATCGGGATACAGTACCTAGTGTCGGCTAGCGGCACCTTTTTGATAGCGGGATTGATCGCTATGGGGATACGGTACGAGCTAATGCAGCCTTCGCTGCATTTCTTCACTTATGCCAATCAATATTTAACTGCAGTGGGGATTCACGGTACGCTTATGATGTTTGCCGTGGGAACCGTGGCCTTGATTGGAGGTCTGGGCAATTATTTTGTACCGCTCATGATTGGCGCCAAAAGCACGGTGTTTCCCAGATTGTCTGGAATTGGCCATTGGTTGGTTCCCGCTGGCGTCCTGACCGTCATATTCAGCCCTTTGCTGGGATATTGGGATACCGGGTGGCGTGGCTACGAGCCTTTGGCGATGCAGGATCCGGGCGGGATTGTCTATTACTATTTGGGAGTTGCGGCGTTGACGCTATCCTCCTCATTTGTTTCGGTAAACCTGGCTGCGACGATAATTTTTCAACGAGCGCGCGGCGTCACCTGGGCCCGGTTGCCGTTGTTCGTATGGGGAACCATTACCGTTTCGCTGCTAAATCTGATTTGGCTTCCCGAAATCCAGATGACGTTTATCTTAGGTTTGTTGGACAAATTGGTGCCCTTCAATTTTTTCGACGCCATTGGCAGTCCCTTAAGTTATCTAAGCCTTTTTTGGCTGTTCGGACATCCCGAAGTGTACATTATCGTAGTTCCCGCCATATCACTATGGAATGAAATTATTCCGGTAATGGCTCAAAAATCTTTATTTGCCCGATCGTGGGCCGTTATTGGCCTCATCTTTGTCATGATGCTAAGCGGCCTCGTATGGGCGCACCATATGTTCACCAACATGCGCAATAGCGAAATCTTCCCCTTTTCTTTTTTTACCGAGATGATTTCGATCCCGACTGGATTTTCCTTCATGGCCGCCATTGGGACCTTGTGGAAGTCCCGAATGCGGCTCTATACTCCCGGGCTGTTAGTGATCATGTCGCTATTCAATTTTCTCATTGGGGGCCTGACGGGCGTATTCTTGGCCGATCCGCCAGTCAACTTTCAAGTGCACAATACGTTTTTTGTTGTAGCGCATTTTCACTACACCATTATCGGCGGCATGGTGTTTACCTGGATGGCCGCCATGTACTACTGGCTGCCTAAACTATCGGGTCGGATGTACAGCGAGTTTTGGGGGAAATTTCTCGCTATCGTAATTTTTATCGGATTTAACGGGGCATTCAGCCAAATGTTTCTTTTAGGCTTGCACGGGATGAACCGATGGGTTCCGGCTTATCCCCCGTACTTGCAGCCTATGAACTATGAGGTGTCATTGTTTGCATTTCTTTTGGGAGCGGGATTTGTGGGGCATGCCATCCACATTGCATGGGCATGGGCTAAAGGGCCGAAAGCTCAAGAAAATCCATGGAACTCCCGCACCTTGGAATGGATGACATCGTCACCTCCCCCTCGGAACAACTTCGATGGCGAGGTTGAGGTCTCGGGCAGCTTTTATCGATATGACGTTGATAAATTGCCGGGTGTCATCCATCCGACGGAATAGGGGGCAGCAGACATGCAAATAGACACCATTGATAAATCTCGCGAACTTCGCGCCTACCGATTTGGAATGTTGATGTTTCTCGTAACCCAGGCAGTGCCGTTTACTGTCATCTATGCTGTCGAATATCTGTTCGATGAGTTTTACATCAGTCCCAAGGCTAACCAATGGTTAGGGACAGTAGAAGTGTTATTGGTCTTAGCGAGTTGGTGGTTGGGACGGCAAGGATTGGCGGCCATTAGGCAAAACCGGCTATTGGACTTGGTAACCAAATTTAGGCAATCGTTGCTCTTGGGAACGGCTAGTCTGGTGGTTTTAGGATATCAATGGGGAACCCGGTTTGTTCCCCCCAGCACGCGATACGGTGAAGTGTATTACACATTGACCGGCGTGACCGGCTTTTACACCTTGGTTAGTTTATTCGTGCTACTGGCCATCAGCATTCGCGCAGCAAAGGTAAAATTGTCGTCCGACAACTATTGGGACGCCGAAGCGACCATGTACTTGTGGACTTTTGGCCTCTTGACCAATGTGATTAGCTACGTGCTTTTGTACTGGATCTAGTAAAAAACGGAGGTGTGATGTAATATGGGCGGTTTCTTTCCTCATTTGCCGATCCGCATTCCCTATAGTGCGGGACTGGCGCATTGGTGGGATCCATTTTGGTGGGCTTTTCAAATTATCGTCATGAGCGTTTTATTGATGGCGTTTCGCAAGATCGCCATGAGTGTCGACAAAGATTACGACCGCCCGCCCTATACTAAAAACAAGGCACCAAATTCTAAGCAAAAACCTCACTGAAAAACTCGAGCCTAATAGGGCGGAAAATTTTTGGGGGAAGCACCATGCTCTGGTGCGCTGCGACCCGACACCAACCCGAGAATTGGCTGGGTGTAATTGCGCACCGAACAGGCGGTGACGACACTCGCAGACCTGGATAGCGAACAGCGACCAAGTGCCCCGTTGATCGGTCGCAATGGCATGCAGTCTGGGTCGAAATAACCAACGCGCCAGGTAGGGCAGTGATCAGACTCTCTTGGGAGAGTCTGATCACTCTGGGTCCATGGCAATGGACGATAAAGGGTTAGAGGCGGCATAATGGAGTGGGTTTTCCTATGTCGTTATGGGATTAGAAGGGTGGGAGAACCCATGGCGTCTCGCGGCGACAGAGTCCGCCTTAAAGCGCCGCGCGAATCAGAGAGAGAATGGTCAGGCTATCGACTGATTCACACAATTAAATCCAATTGAGTTGAAAGGGGAGAAGCCAAATGTTTGATAAACCTTTTGAAGATTACACTGTAGGTGAGGCGTGGTCGTCGCGCGGACGTACGATAACGGAAGCGGATCTTGTGATGTTTTCTGCTTTTAGCGGAGACTGGTATCCGCTTCATACGGATAAGGAATGGGCCCACAAAGGACCCTTTGGTCAACGGATTGCGCACGGCATGCTTGTGCTGACGGTATCCACAGGGCTAATCACGATGAAACCGGGTGTTGTGTTGGCGTTTTATGGCATCGATCGCGTGCGTTTTGTGGCTCCTACATACATTGGAGATACGATCTCGGCCGAACTTCAGGTCAACGATCTTTCTGTTAAAGAACACGGTGGCGTAGTCGATACACAATTGACGATTAAAAAACAGACAGGAGATCCCGTGGTGCTGGCAACACTGAGGATCTTGGTCGCGAATAGAGAGGAAATGCGACACTTGTCTTCTTGACGGCGACAACATGGCCCATCATCTTGGGTGCAAGCAAAATTCATTGGGAAGTAACGAGGCCGCCATAGGTGTAGCCCAAATAGTAACTCCATTGGGTGCGCAACCGGATCTCGACGCCTTCCTACATTCCCAGCATGAGTCAGCGCCGGTCGAAATTCATAAAGGAGTTTACTACGGCATTCTCCTTAGGCCTTGACAACAATTAGCTGGTTTAAATTTCAGAAGCGATATCTTTGTAAAACAGAATACGGTCTTGACCTGGACCCGCATAGTCAACTCCTATGGAAACGGAGAATCCCATCCGTTGATGAAACGCAATAGACACCTCGTTTACAGGAGACGTGATGCATGAAACCGTATGGCACCCCATGTTTCGAACAGTGGCAAAGAACTTTTCATAAAGCTGTTTAGCCAAACCATTCTTTCTAAGTGATGGATTTACACCAACGAAATGTATGTACGCTTCCATAGGATATGTTTGAGAAACAAAGCCTACAAGAAAACAAGATAATGAACCATTATCTTGGGCAATGAAGCTTGTTGTTTGAAAATGTTCAAAAAACAGTCTGGGTAACAGATGTGTCATCTGCCGACCGCCCCACCATTCATTCAACACATCAAACACCTTGTAATAATCGTCTACGACAACATTCCTTATCTCCATAAACGACTCTCCTCTAGGCCATGTCATATAATTCCATAAGACTAAGCACGAAATATACGACAGAGCCTTTACAAACGTTTCCCGACGGTTTCTACGTCACCGCACTTCATTGCTTCGCGGCGGTGCAGTACCACTTCCTGTGCCGTCGGTAACACTCCTTATCTTTGATGATGTAAAATACTGGCTCAACTCATTTGAGCGTTGGCTGTTTATGGACAACCTCTATTCGGTTCCAAACAAATATAACAGAAAATAATGCTAGGTCGCTATCCGGCCCTTTAGCGCCTTAAGCGTTGCGGTTTCAGAGTACATCGATACTCGTTTGTGCGGACTGACCGGACAAGGCAATCTCCTCACACCATCCCTCTGATCAATCACATAATCGGGTTTTGTCACCATATGACTGTCCGATTCGACCCATCATAAGATCCGCACACCCACAGAATGCCAATAAAAAACACCCCAGATATTATTGCCGTGTTAACTGGGGTTTATAGCACGTTACTTAGCTTCCGCAATGTGCCACACATAGGCGGTTACGTCACGCGCCTGTTGGTGGGTGAGAGAACCTGGTGCATTGGCTGGCATCTGTTCCGATATAAAAGTCTTTAGGCTGGCTTCAGTTTGAAAACCACTAACCACGCCGGTTGGAGCGGCTAATCGCGGTGCGTTTTGGGTACCCACACCGTCCGGTCCGTGGCAGACGGCGCACTTTTGGCTAAACAGGGTCGATCCGCGGCGTATTGTGGCTGATGACGGCACGATTTGGGAAGCGCTGGTCACCTTTTTACTTTTGGCACGGTTGGCCTGTTTGCTCAACGCTTGATTTTTGGTGTTGTTTACCGTGACCATCTTTGCGGCTTGTTTGTGATGCGCCGGTTGTACCGCCATGGTGCCACAGCCGACACTTAATGCGACCAGCCCGATAAGCCAGCTAGACGGTTTGATGGCATGCGCCATAAAAATACCTCCCTGCCAGTATATTGCCCGTTATCATGCCCTGGATGCGAAAACCTATACTGTGGGGAGTTGCCGTGGGATGAGAGCGATGTCTGAAAGGCAGGATGAAAAGTGCAGTTTCGGTCGACACTAGGAGGGAGGCAACAGATTCGCCGACCCATCTTGAGAGAACATTTAGGGGAGGCAAAAGAAGTTTTTTCAAGGAGTTGACTGTCGGTGAATTGGAGAGGCGCTATCACACGGACCCTAGTTTCGTTTGTCACGATCTGGATACTGAAAGAGGCATTGCGGGTATTCCCCCCAATAAGTTTGGGGGGAATGGTTGTCGCATCAATCCTAATTGGGCTTATAGGCTATTTAGGAGACGAAGTCTTTGGCGGATATCTGTCGGCTTACGGTAGGGGATTAATTGGGTTCATTGCGGCTGGCGGAGTGACGAGTGTCTATTTTACGCGATTTTATGCCCCTGCCATGCCCGTCTACCATTTCGGATACTTTTGGAGCGCAGCCAGCGCTGTGGCTGTAGGGGTTGTAGTCGGGATTGCCGACGGGGTATTGGCCTTCATTATCGACCCGCGCACCCATGTTCATAAAGACTAAAGCTCATGCAAGACAATTAGACCAGATTTGGCAGTCCTGCGAATGGAACTGCTTAATGTCCTCTCCTTCAAGTGCCTGCCTTTCTCCGTTCGCTCCGGCGAGGGGAGGCGTATTGGCGAACCAAATCAAGAATGTGGATTGGCATACGTGCCAATCCACATGGGGTCAAACATGGGGTTTATATGATGGTCATGGATGGGCAGTCTCATATGTCTCCGGGGGAACATGCACTGGGGAGAATGCGTCATCTTTAATCGACCCACCTACCTGTTGCGATCAAGTTCTTCCGATGAGAGCTTTTGCCGGGTGTGCAGCGAGTCATAGAAAAAAACACGCGATTCACCCTGAGATTTTGTCTATTCATCGAGAATTTAAACTTGTAGAACGCTTCCTCTCGTAAAATGCATCAATGGATTCCCAGAAAATTAGCTCTATTGGGTGATGCCAACGGAGCTTTGGTCGTGGATAATTAGCAGAATATTACACCAATCATCGTTTTTTCACAACCCCCGTAAGGTGACAATAGAGATTAGAGGTGCTGTCTGGGACAGTGGTTCGATAATTTGTGAATTCCGGATCAAGGGATAGAAAGGATGAGTGTGATGGTTGCAAAACGTCGGGTGACAATGGTCGGGATTTCGGGGGACAGTGGAGCAGGGAAATCCACCTATGCGGCGGCATTGCGTGAAATATTGGGACCCGAGCGTGTAACCATAATTCCCTTGGATGATTATCATTCCCTAGATCGCAATGAACGCAATTTAATTGGGGTGACCGCGTTAAATCCCTGGAAGGCGAACAACTTGGGCCTGTTGGTAGACCACGTCTGGGCGTTGAGAAATGGCCACGCGATAGTGAAGCCGACCTATGACCACTCGACGGGCATGTTTGGGCCGCCCGAAGAGGTTATTCCTCGCGACTTCATTATTTTGGAAGGATTGCATGTTCTGTATTTGGCGCGCTTGCGAGAGGCTCTAGACTTGGGCATATATTTTGATACCCATGATGATCTCCGCGTGCAATGGAAAATTCGTCGGGATTCTGGGGCCCGCGGCTATACCCCTGAGGAAGTGATGGCGGAAATTGAGCGTCGGCGCCCAGATGTGGAGAGATTTATTGAACCGCAAAAAGCTTTTGCTGATATTGTGGTCCACTATATGCCCGATGATGCCACGATTCCCACTCTTGATAACCCCGAGCCGGTCAGGGTGCTGTTTGCGGAACGATTGCGCCGCAATAAGCGCCGTCTGGTCAAATGGCTAGCCCTAGGGGGGCAACTCGGGCTCATCAAGGCCGATCATCGCCATGGAACCATTGTGGGAGAAGAGATGGAGATTGCTACCCTATCGGGGTCGACGCAACAGTCCGCCTTGCATTCTTTGGTCGAGATGGTGGCGGATCGTCATCTATTGGGCAAAGAGGTTAGCAGCCATTTGGACGCTCTGCATTATGATCCGGTGAGCGTATCACGTATACTGGTAGCAAGCATGATCGCCTATTTGGATCGCAGCTTTCGTCATGACGAGCTGATGATTGAACAGACCTGAAGTCACTGCCCGTCAAATCATCAGGCACGCCTTAAGGCAACCGGAGGAGACTTCCTCCCGGTTGCAAATGATCACTCCGAATTCATCGGAAGGGAGCAAGTCTTGGCTGTGGGAGGACGGTTATCCCATTCATGGGTTCGTACACGAGACCAAGACAAGTTAACTTTATGATACCTTCACGTTTGATTGCGCCATCAATTTTGTCAGCTAATTTCTCTCGGCTGGGGCAAGAAGTGGCCGAGGTAGTTGCAGCAGGTGCAGACTGGATTCATGTGGATGTGATGGATGGCCAGTTTGTACCAAATATCACCATGGGACCGATAGTGGTTGAATGGCTGCGGCCTGCAACCCAGGCTTCGCTTGATGTGCACTTGATGATTGTGTCGCCCGAAGTCTATATCCCCGAATTTATTCGGGCCGGAGCTCACAGCATATCATTTCATGCTGAGGCTACTCCACATATTCACCGGACTCTCCAAGTCATACGGCAAGCAGACGTCAAAGCCGGGGTTGCCTTAAATCCGTCAACCCCGTTGAATGTTTTGGAGTATGTGTTGGATGACCTGGATTTTGTCCTCATTATGACCGTAAATCCGGGGTTTGGCGGACAAAAATTTATTCCCGCTACCGTGGCTAAAGTGCAAGAACTGAGGTCTTGGCTTGATCGGACGGGGCATGACGAAGTTCTCATTGAAGTGGATGGGGGCATTAACCCAGTGACCGCGGGTGAAATGAGTGAAGCCGGAGCTAATGTCTTTGTTGCAGGCAGCGCTATTTTTGGCGATTCAGATCGCGCGCGGCGCATTGCTGATATTCGATCCGCGATTTTATCAGGACAAACCGCTGCCAGGCAGGGATAAAAGGAGTGGTCGACGGATAATGGCTGATACAAGAGAAGTGACTCCGGCAGAAATGGTAGATTTTGATGAAGCTTTGCGTGAATCTCATGTGCTGGAAATCCTGGCTCAGCTAGATCGCGAGCTCATTGGTCTTTATCCGGTGAAAACGCGGATTCGAGAAATTGCCGCCCTTTTGTTGGTGGATCAATTACGCCGTCGGTTAGATTTATCGGCCGAGTCGCCATCGCTTCATATGTCGTTCACTGGGAATCCAGGTACGGGCAAGACCACCGTCGCCATGCGGATGGCCGAGATACTCCACCGTTTAGGATATTCCCGAAAAGGGCATTTGGTGGCGGTGACACGCGACGATTTGGTGGGACAATATATTGGCCATACGGCGCCCAAGACCAAAGAAGTGCTCAAAAGAGCCATGGGTGGCGTGCTTTTCATTGATGAAGCCTACTACCTCTATCGTCAAGAGAACGAACGGGATTATGGGCAAGAGACCATAGAAATCCTACTTCAGGTGATGGAGAACCAGCGTGACGACTTAGTCGTGATCTTGGCGGGTTATAAGGACCGGATGGAGCAATTCTTTAAATCGAATCCTGGCATTCGATCGCGGATTGCCCACCACGTGGAGTTTCCAGACTATGCAGCGGACGAACTCTTAGGTATCGGGGATTTGATGCTGGCCCAGCAGCAGTATGGGTTTAGTCCTGAGGCGCGCATTGCGCTGCAACAGTATATAGTTCTTCGGATGCAACAGCCGGATTTTGCCAACGCCAGGAGCATTCGAAACGCATTGGACCGTGCTCGGCTGCGGCAGGCCAATCGTTTGTTCGCCAAAGGGGGAAAAGTTTCTCGGGACGAATTGATGACCATCGAGGCAGAAGATATTTTGTCTAGCCGCGTCTTTCAATCCTAGCCCATCCTAATCTTTTAGAAAATTTGCCCTTGGGATTTGGAGCTATTGATGATAAAATCGGCTAGTGCATTATCTTGTCTTACCAAAATCGAGCGTAAAGCCCCGGCGTTTACGCCTGGGATATAGGCTCGTGGGCCGTTATGGCCACATATGCTAGAATGAGTCCAAGGATTGTTGGTGTGAAACGAAAACCAAGTTCCGTGCCACAATCGGTTGAATGTCTAGTGCAGGGCGGGACACGCCCGGTGAGCCTGGGGAGCACCCTCTTGTGGACGGACGGCGCAAGCCCTAAGAAGCAATGGTGCAATGAAGCAGGAACCCGATGCCGCGAGGATCGGGAATCTCCCGCCTTTAGGCGTGGGGAGGATGTCAAAGTTTCAATCACGAAAGGTTGCTGTAGCATGAAGAAATGGTGGATGCTCTCGATATGCATTCCTTTTGTGGCAGGATGCGGCTCGGCCTCGTCCAACGCATCCGCACCCACGGTCCACTATGAAGCGGCTGCCGTGTCTCGAGGGCAAAGCATATTTTACAGCACCTGCGCCGTGTGTCACGGAAAAGATGGCCAAGGCAACACAGGGCCTGCGTTATGGGGTCCCAACTCGGCAGTGCAAGGGTTTTCCCAGTTTAGTGATCTGGAACAATTTATTCAAGGCAACATGCCTCAGAATAACCCAGGCACTCTTTCTTCGGCCCAAGCAGTGGCTGTGGCATCATATTTATGGCATCAGAATCATCATTAAATAGGTTTAATTGGCCAAGATTGTTCTGGTTAACAGCTCGGGCGTGGCTTATGCATTTCAATTGACACGTCATTTCAGATGTGCTAGAATCCTTGCGCATGACGGGAGGTTAACGACACATGCGGACGATTATTACATTAGCCTGTGGTGAGTGCAAGCGTCGCAACTACACGACCACAAAAAACAAGAAGAACGATCCCAATCGGTTGGAACGCAAGAAGTATTGTCGGTGGTGCCGGACCCATACGATGCATCGCGAAACGCGCTAACATTTTTTGAATGCAAGCGGAAGTGGGGACAAGGATGGAAGCCAAAGGTAGCACCACACTATCCGGTGGGGCAAAGTCCCGTAAATATTTGCGGGAAGTTCGTTCTGAGCTGAAGAAGGTGGTTTGGCCGACACCTAAGCAGACGCTGTCATATACAGGGTTTGTGGTGGGGTTCTCTTTACTGGTAGCTCTAATCATCGCCGGCCTCGACGCAATCTTCAACCTAGGGCTCAACCAGTTTATCCGCTGATAGGAGCGCCTCGACGCCAGCATGGCGAATTTTTTTGTGGGAAGGCGGCTTGATGCGTGGAGAAGGGCTGGTTTGTTATCCACACCTACTCCGGATATGAAAACAAGGTGAAGGCCAATCTGGAGCATCGGGTGGAATCCATGGGGATGGAAGACAAGATCTTCCGCATTATGGTTCCCATGGAAGAAGAAATTGAAGTCAAAGACGGGAAAAAGAAACTCGTCAAGAAAAAAGTCTTCCCGGGCTATGTCATGGTGGAAATGATCATGACCGATGATTCCTGGTATGTGGTTAGGAATACTCCAGGTGTGACCGGCTTTGTGGGTTCGGGTACGCGTCCAATTCCTCTGCTGGACCATGAAGTCCGCATGATATTGGGGAGCGATTTATCGGGCGTGCCGGAACTTCCGCGAATCAACCTTGCGGTTGGCCAGGAAGTAACGGTGACCGAAGGACCTTTTGAGGGCTTTTCTGGTCAAATAGAGGAAATCCTTCACGATCGCGGCAAAGTGCGATTAACCGTTTCGATGTTTGGGCGCGACACACCCCTAGAGGTGGATTTTGCTCAAGTCACCGAGATGGAGTAGGCATTGTGCAGCGTTGGGAAAGTGAAAGAAATGAGGGAAAACAGTGCCGAAGAAAGTCACCGGAGTAATTAAGCTCCAGATTCCGGCCGGTAAGGCGACTCCTGCACCGCCGGTAGGACCAGCCTTGGGGCAACACGGCGTCAACATCATGGCGTTTGTCAAGGACTATAATGAGCGTACCGCCAGCCAGGTGGGGCTTATCATCCCCGTGGAAATTACCGTGTTTGAGGATCGCTCATTCACGTTTGTGACCAAGACACCGCCAGCTGCGGTTTTGATAAAAAAGGCTCTTGGGCTGGACACTGCTTCATCCAATCCCAATACCAAAAAGGTAGGCAAGTTGCCGCGAGCTAAGGTTCGTGAAATTGCTGAGCTTAAAATGCCGGATCTGAACGCGACCACCATTGAGGCCGCGATGCAGATGATTGAAGGCACCGCACGCAGTATGGGAGTCGACATCGTCGACTAAAGCTTGGTGGGAGGCTTTTGCCGTTATAACCACAAGGAGGGTTTAGTTTGTTTCGAGGCAAAAATTATAAGGACGTAGCTGCTAAAGTTGAGCCGGGTAAGTTGTACGATCCGCTCGAAGCGCTGACGTTGGCCAAAGAGCTAGCGCATGCGAAATTTGTTGAGACAGTGGAGGTGGCCATTCGGCTGGGTGTGGATCCACGTCACTCCGATCAAGTAGTGCGGGGTGCGGTGGTGTTGCCGCATGGCACTGGAAAGACGGCTCGGGTCGCGGTATTCGCTAAAGGGGAGAAAGCCAAGGAAGCGGAAGAGGCTGGGGCTGATTTCGTGGGTGCTGACGAACTAGCGGAGCGAGTGCAAAAGGGCTGGACCGATTTTGACGTCGCTGTCGCAACGCCCGATATGATGGCATTGGTAGGACGGCTGGGAAAGATTTTGGGACCCCGCGGATTAATGCCGAACCCCAAGACCGGCACGGTGACATTTGATGTAAAAAATGCGTTGCAGGAAATCAAAGCGGGAAAGATAGAGTTCCGTACCGAAAAGGCAGGCATCATTCATGCCCCGATCGGGAAGGTCGACTTTACGACGGAATCGTTGGCGCAAAACCTGGCGGTGTTGCTCGATGCACTGGTCAAAGCCAAACCAGCAGCCCAAAAAGGCACCTATATTCAGTCTATCGCGGTGTCAAGCACGATGGGTCCAGGAATTCGCATCAATCCAAATACAGCTCAGCGCACTGTCGTCGCATAAATTAGCCTGGCCCCGCTGCGGCGGGGTTTTTTTATTTCAAAACGTTGGCATATCCTCTTCCTCTCGCGCATACAATGCGTCAGAAACTGCGCGACTTATCTATAGGATGTCGAAAGGAAGATGGGATATGATATTGCGTATGGTCATTGCAGCGGCAGGAATGTCTACCTTAGTGGCGGCTGGATTGACCGAGCGGCACCATCATTTATGGCTCGGTGCATTGATGGCTGTGCTCGGCGTTTGCGCCACTGTTATTGCGGGCAAAGGCAGCGCATTGCATACAGAATCTTGATTTCTTCCAATGATGATGGAATCGCACAGGAGGGTATTCATGAAAATTCGGGTTGTGGTAATGATGGGGGGGCCGTCAACGGAGCACGAGGTGTCTTTAGCGAGTGGACGCATGGTCTATGAAGCGTTATCCAGCAATCCGGAGTATGCAGTACAAGCCTTAGTCATTGACCGCTTCGGCCACTGGGCGATTGAAGCGAATCCTCAAAGCGTTTTGCCGTCCCCGGCAGACGGAGAGATGGTTTCAGTTCCGCGCGAGTATGCCATGGATGGCATACAGTTGCTGCGGACGGCCGACGTGGTGTTCTTGGCCTTTCACGGAGCATTTGGGGAAGATGGCACACTCCAAGGGATGTTGGATGCGCTGAATATTCCTTATACCGGCAGCGGTCCACTAGCTTCGGCGTTAGCGATGAACAAAGCCAAGGCCAAAGAACTTTTTCGTTACCACAAAATCCCCGTCGCCCGGGCATTGGAATTTCCCAGCCATATTTTGGGCAGGGATCTTCATAATGCAATAGCTGCAGTGGAGAATCAGTTGGGGTATCCGGTGGTGGTCAAGCCCAATAGCGGCGGTTCCAGTGTGGGAGTGGCCATGGCCGACACAGCCCAAGAATTGGCCCAAGCATTGCAATTGGCCCGTCGATTTGGATTGGACGTTTTGGTAGAAGAGAAATTGCAAGGCCGCGAAGTCACCTGTGCGGTCCTGGAGGAATTGGACGGTAGCCTTCGCGCGTTGCCTGTCATTGAAATTGTGCCCAAGGCAGGGGTGTTTTTTGACTTTCGCTCAAAGTACGCCGATGGCGGCGCAAGTGAAATTTGTCCAGCGTTGTTGGAGCCAGAGGCGGCCGAGGCGATTCAGAAAATGGCTATTGAAGCCCACACGGCATTAGGCTGTGAAGGATTTTCCCGAACAGACCTGTTCTTGACACCCAAAGGTCCTGTTGTGCTCGAAGTCAACACGATTCCGGGAATGACGCCTAATTCGCTGCTTCCTAAAGCGGCCAAAGCGGCAGGAGTGCCGTTTCAAGATCTCATGGATCATTTGGTTCAGCTGGCCATTGCACGCGATCAGCGGCGTGCCTAGAGCGCACTGCCCTTGACGGAATCCCCGTGATTATGGTATGGTCCTCGGCGTAGCCCAAGACGATGGGTGCCACCACGGCTCAATATCCCATCTAGGTGGAAGTTTGAAATGGATTGTCTTTGTGCCATTTCCTCTCCCTGCCCTTGGGAGGAGGTTATTTTTTTGTGGCGGCCTCCCACACCCCTTTAGGGGCGAACTACAGCAAAGCATGAAGGCCCAGGGATAAACAAATTTTTCCCGATGCTTTACCAAACATGATGTAAAGTCATTGTCAAAGGAGGTGGGTAGATGCCTACAGCCCAAAAAGCGGCACTCATCGAGGAAACCCGAAAAAGTCTACAAGACGCTCAAGGCGTCGTGCTGGCGGATTATCGAGGACTTACCGTTCAGCAATTCAGCAAATTGCGCTCTCAACTCCGCAAGGGCGGCGTCACGCTGCGAGTAATTAAAAACACCTTGATTCAGCGTGCGGCGGACCAGGTGGGAATTGAGGGGCTAGAGCCTTACTTAAAGGGCCCTACCGCGGTTGCGTTTTCCAACGACGACCCGGTCGCTGCGGCTAGATTGCTGTCGCAAGCAGCCAGGGAGTTGCGCAAGATTGAAATCAAAGCTGGGGTAATCGGCAAACAAACCATCGGTCCACGGGGAGTTCGAGAATTGGCCGAGTTGCCTGCGCGAGAAGTCTTGTTGGCTAAAGTGGTAGGCACCTTGAATGCTCCCATCCAACAACTGGTTTGGGTTTTGAACGCTCCCATGGAAAATTTGGCGCGAGTGCTGGATCAAATTCGTCAGCAAAGCGAACCAGTAAAAGAAGCCTAAGTGTGAGGATTTTGAAGGAGGAGAATCGATGGCAAAGGTCGAAGAGATTATTGAGTTAGTGAAGGGCATGAATGTGCTGGAACTGTCACAATTGGTCAAGGCACTCGAAGAAGAATTTGGAGTCACGGCAGCAGCTCCTGTGGCAGTGGCGGCGGCTCCAGCAGCCGGCGGCGCAGCGGCCCCAGTGGAAGAAGTCGAGCAGACCGAATTTGATGTTATTCTCACGGCAGCTGGCGACAAGAAGGTTCAAGTCATCAAAGCGGTTCGCGAACTGACCGGGTTGTCGCTGACCGAAGCTAAGGCATTGGTTGATGGCGCACCAAAGCCAGTTAAAGAGAAAATTGCCAAGGTCGATGCAGAAGCTGCTAAGGCCAAGCTCGAAGAAGCTGGCGGAACAGCGCAAATTAAGTAGTCGGTGGAGTATTGATCGCGAGCCCTCCCCCAGGTAGGAATTGTCCTTGACCTGTGGGTGGGCTTGTGATACTATTTAAACTTGCCATATTTTATAAGCCAATTCATTCCATACCAAGCTGAGGAAAATCCGAAACCGAACAAGGAGCTGACAGTGGATGGCGTATCCCCTGGAAAATGTGCGTCCTGAACGCTTGAGTTTTGCCAGCATCAATGAGGTGCTTACCATGCCAAACCTCATAGCGATTCAGCAAAACTCCTATGAGTGGTTTTTGCGCGAAGGTCTCAGAGAAATGTTTCGCGACATTTCTCCAATTCAGGACTTCACCGGGAACCTGATTTTGGATTTTGTGGACTACAATCTAAAGCCCGCTAAATATAGCGTGGAAGAGTGTAAGGCGCGTGATGTGACGTACTCCGCGCCATTGCATGTGCGTGTCCGCCTAATCAACAAGGAAACGGGAGAAGTAAAAGAGCAGGATGTGTTCATGGGAGACTTTCCGCTCATGACGGACAAGGGGACCTTCATCATTAATGGTGCCGAACGCGTCATTGTCAGTCAACTGGTGCGTTCGCCCGGCGTGTATTTTGGAGAGCAGCTGGATCCATCGGGCAAGCCTCTGTTTTTTGCGACGATTATCCCGAATCGCGGTGCCTGGCTTGAATTTGAATCGGACAGCAACGACGTCTTGTCGGTGCGTATTGATCGGACTAGGAAGTTGCCGGCGACTATATTAATGCGGGCCTTGGGATTTGGAACCGACGCCAAAATTTTGGAGGCGCTCGGGGATGACGCCCGGATTCGCACCACCCTGGACAAGGACACCACTAAAAACGAAGAAGAAGCGTTAATTGAAATCTATCGCCGGTTGCGGCCAGGCGAGCCGCCAACGGTAGAAAGCTCGCGCAGCTTGTTGCAGTCGTTGTTTTTTGAACCCAAACGCTACGACTTGGCGGGAGTGGGACGATACAAAATCAACAAGAAACTGGCTCTTAGGCGCCGCGTGGTTGGCACTACGGCACTAGAAGCCGTAGTCCATCCGGAAACCGGGGAAATCATAGTCCGCGAGGGAGAGCACATCGGCCGCGAGGTGGCCGAAGCTTTGGACGCTGCTCAAGTCCGGCAAATACGTGTGCAATTGCCCAACGGTCAGCAAGTGCTGTTGGTTTCCAATGGTCTTCCGGGAACGGGGACCAAAACCATAACCCGCGATGACATTATGGCCTGCTTGAATTACATGATGACCTTGTTTGATGGGATTGGCACCACTGACGATATTGACCATTTAGGCAATCGTCGTCTGCGGTCGGTCGGAGAGTTGCTGCAAAACCAGTTTCGCGTTGGCCTCAGCCGTATGGAACGGGTCGTACGCGAACGCATGACGATTCAAGACATGGAGTCGATTACGCCTCAAGCGCTAATCAACATTCGCCCGGTAGTGGCAGCAGTCAAAGAATTCTTTGGGTCGTCGCAGTTGTCACAGTTTATGGACCAGACCAATCCTTTGGCGGAGCTGACTCACAAGCGGCGATTGTCCGCGTTGGGCCCTGGAGGGTTGTCCCGGGAGCGGGCTGGATTTGAAGTGCGTGACGTGCATCACTCGCACTATGGCCGCATGTGTCCTATTGAAACCCCAGAAGGTCCGAACATCGGGCTCATTGGATCGTTGTCGACATTCGCGAGAATTAACGAGTTCGGGTTCATCGAAACGCCATATCGCCGGGTTGACAAAGAGCGTGCGGTGGTTACCGACGACATCGTCTACCTGACGGCAGATGAGGAAGACGACACGGTTATCGCGCAAGCCAATGAACCATTGACAGACGATGGACATTTCGTGGCTGAACGGGTAACTGTGCGTTCGCGGCACGAAATTCTGGAAGAGACGCCCGAGCGAGTGGATTACATGGATGTTTCGCCGAAACAGGTGGTATCCATCGCAACCGCGTTGATTCCCTTTTTAGAGCATGACGATGCTAACCGAGCTTTGATGGGAGCAAACATGCAACGCCAGGCAGTCCCTTTGTTAGTAACGGATTCGCCTGTGGTTGGCACCGGCATGGAAGGCAAGGCGGCCATAGATTCTGGAGTGGTGGCCATTGCTGAGAAGGCGGGCGTGGTGGACAGGGTGGCATCTGACCAAATTGTCATCAAGAATGATGACCATACGATTTCCACACACAAACTGTTGAAGTTCACCCGGTCTAACCAAGGGACCTGCATTAACCAAAAACCCATTGCCTTCAAAGGGCAGCGAGTGCTGCCCGGTGATGTGATAGCCGACGGACCCTCGACGGACAAAGGCGAATTAGCCTTAGGACGTAACGTGTTGGTCGCTTTCATGCCGTGGGAAGGGTACAACTACGAAGACGCCATTTTGTTGAGTGAAAAATTGGTCAAGGACGATGTGTTCACGTCGATTCACATAGAGGAATACGAATGCGACGCGCGCGACACCAAACTAGGTCCCGAAGAGATCACGCGTGACATTCCGAACGTAGGTGAGGAAGTTCTGCGCGATTTGGACGACCGCGGGATTATTCGCATTGGGGCTGAAGTGCGTCCGGGTGACATCCTAGTAGGCAAAGTGACGCCAAAGGGAGAAACCGAACTAACTGCGGAAGAACGACTATTGCGGGCCATCTTTGGCGAAAAGGCTCGCGAAGTGCGCGACACTTCGTTGCGGGTTCCCCATGGAGAGTCTGGGATTATCGTGGATGTTAAGGTGTTCACCCGAGAACAAGGCGACGAGTTGTCCCCAGGAGTCAATCAGCTAGTCCAAGTCTACATTGCACAAAAGCGAAAAATCTCCGAAGGCGACAAGATGGCCGGGCGTCACGGGAACAAAGGGGTCATTTCACGCATCCTGCCAGAGGAGGATATGCCCTTTATGCCTGATGGGACACCCGTGGAAATTGTCTTAAACCCGTTGGGCGTGCCTAGCCGCATGAATATCGGGCAAGTACTGGAAACGCACTTGGGTTGGGCTGCGCGTGCTCTAGGACTGAAAGTCGCAACCCCCGTATTTGATGGGGCGGGCGAGCAAGATATGATCGATATGTTGCAACGTGCCAATTTGCCCGTATCGGGCAAAACGGTTTTGTATGACGGGCGCACAGGAGAGTCTTTTGACCGGGAAATCACGGTGGGGATTGTCTATATGCTAAAGCTAGCTCACTTGGTGGATGACAAAATCCATGCGCGGTCTACTGGCCCATACTCGCTGGTGACCCAACAGCCTTTGGGCGGCAAGGCGCAATTTGGCGGACAGCGCTTTGGCGAGATGGAAGTTTGGGCTCTGGAAGCGTATGGTGCCGCCTACACCCTGCAAGAACTTTTGACGGTGAAATCAGATGACATCGTAGGTCGCGTGAAAACCTACGAGGCCATTGTCAAAGGAGAAAATGTGCCGGAACCAGGAGTGCCTGAGTCCTTTAAGGTGCTCATCAAGGAGTTGCAGAGTCTGTGTCTGGACGTCAAAATCCTGAACGAGCTTGACGAAGAAATCGAACTGCGCGAGCTTGATGACGAACCGACCCATGACGGCCGTACCTTTGAGCTCTTGCCCGAAGGCATCGAGGACACTGAAGGTCAGGAATTGCATCGCCTTATGGAAGATTCGGTCGGAGGTCGGCCGGAATCGTTTGAACCAGGGGCTGGCATGAATTTCGACCATGAGGCGGAAACCGCATATGCCTTCTTGAGAAAAGGCAGTCAGGCCGAAGTCGAGGTCGAGGTCGAGGTCGAAACTGCAGACGACGGCGATGAACCAGAAATCGACGTTGAGGACGAGGACGAAGACGATTTCTAAACCGGGAGGGACTGGTTGAATGCTGGATGTCAATAACTTTGACTCGATGCGGATTGCTCTTGCGTCACCGGAGCAGATCCGGGAATGGTCCAAGGGAGAAGTCAAAAAACCGGAGACCATTAACTATCGCACACTGAAACCAGAGCGAGAAGGCCTGTTTTGTGAAAAAATCTTTGGACCCCAAAAAGATTGGGAATGCCATTGCGGCAAATATAAGAGGGTCCGATATAAAGGCGTAGTTTGTGACCGCTGCGGCGTAGAAGTCACTCGGTCCAAGGTGCGTCGGGAAAGGATGGGCCACATTGAATTAGCGGCTCCAGTTTCCCACATTTGGTATTTCAAAGGGATTCCCTCCCGGATGGGGCTTATTTTAGACATGTCTCCGAGGGCATTGGAAAAAGTCCTCTATTTTGCAGCCTATGTGGTTATTGAGCCAGGAACCACTCCGCTGATGAAAAAACAGCTTTTAGTGGAGTCCGAATATCGAGAGTATCGAGAAAAATATGGGACCCACTTTAGGGCTGCGATGGGCGCGGAAGCCGTTAAAGAGTTGCTGGTGGAGCTTGATCTTGAAGTGTTGAGCGCAGAACTTCGAGAAGAATTGGGCAGTTCTAGTGGGCAGCGGCGAATTCGAGCCATTCGCCGGTTGGAAGTGGTCGAAGCGTTTCGCCTTTCTGGGAATCGGCCTGAGTGGATGATTCTCGACGTGATCCCGGTCATTCCGCCTGATTTACGCCCCATGGTGCAATTGGACGGAGGGCGGTTTGCGACTTCTGACTTGAACGACTTGTACCGTCGCGTGATTAACCGCAACAATCGCTTAAAGAGACTTTTGGATCTAGGAGCGCCAGATATTATTGTGCGCAATGAGAAGCGAATGCTGCAAGAAGCGGTTGATGCGCTAATCGATAACGGGCGTCGAGGGCGGCCAGTCACCGGGCCCGGCAACAGGCCGCTAAAATCGTTGTCGGACATGCTTAAAGGAAAGCAGGGCCGATTTCGACAAAACCTTTTGGGCAAGCGCGTAGACTATTCTGGGCGATCAGTCATTGTGGTCGGCCCTAAACTTAAGATGCACCAATGCGGACTTCCCAAAGAAATGGCGCTCGAGCTGTTCAAGCCATTTGTCATGAAGAAATTGGTCAACGAGGGGTACGCTCACAACATCAAATCGGCCAAGCGCATGGTAGAACGGGTGCGCCCCGAGGTGTGGGATGTTTTGGAAGACGTTATCCGAGAGCACCCAGTATTGCTGAACCGGGCTCCCACATTGCATCGTCTGGGCATCCAAGCGTTTGAGCCCGTTCTGGTGGAAGGTCGAGCGATCCAAATCCATCCTTTGGTTTGTACCGCATACAACGCGGACTTTGACGGAGACCAAATGGCGGTGCATGTTCCCCTGTCTGCCGAAGCGCAGGCCGAGGCGCGTGTGCTGATGCTGTCGTCACAAAATATCCTCAATCCTAAAGATGGCCGTCCTGTGGTCACGCCAACCCAAGATATGGTCATTGGGTCTTACTATCTGACGATGGACTTAGATGGTGCTAAAGGCGAAGGCATGTTGCTGGCCGATGTTAAAGAAGGCGAGATGGCATATCAAGCGGGTGTTTTGGATCTGCATGCCAAAATCCGCATGCGATACGACGGTGAGCTCCGTGCATCAACTCTAGGGCGGTTTTTGTTCAACGATGCCTTGCCAAAGGAACTCCGATTTGTTGACAAGGTAGTGGATCGGAAAATATTAGCAACCATCGTGGCGGATACTTTTCGCATCTTTGGAAACCAAATCACCGCTGAGGTTCTAGACCGAATCAAAGCACTGGGATTTTCCTACGCGACACGTGCTGGTGTCACGGTAGCCGTCTCTGACATTCACATTCCTGAGGCCAAAAAACAGATCATCCAGGAAGCGGAGGCCGAGGTAGCTTTGCTTGCACGGCAATATCGCCGAGGGTTGATTACAGCGGACGAAAGATATGAGCGCGTCATTGAAATTTGGACGCGGGCCAAAGAGCGAGTGACTGCATCGTTGATGGAGAAGATGGACCGGTCCAACTCGGTGTTCATGATGGTGACCTCGGGAGCTCGTGGTAATGTGCAGCAAATCTCGCAGCTGGCGGGCATGCGCGGACTGATGGCGGACCCCTCTGGACGCATTATCGAATTGCCTATTCGGGCGAATTTCCGAGAAGGCTTGACCGTGCTCGAATATTTCACCTCCACGCACGGAGCCCGCAAGGGCCTGGCCGATACGGCGCTTAGAACGGCTGACTCGGGATACCTGACCCGCCGACTAGTCGATGTGGCCCAAGATGTCATTGTGCGCGAGATGGACTGCGGGAGCACTACCGGAACCCTCGTGTCCGAGGTGCGGGACGGTGGCCAGATCATTGAGGTTCTTTATGATCGCTTAGTCGGCAGAGTGTCTGCGCAGACGCTGACTGATCCCACCACCGGGCGTCCTATCATTGAACCGAATGACCTGATTGGGGAAGATGATGCAGCGGCGATCGTCGATGCGGGCTTTACTGAAGTAAGGGTACGCTCTGTACTGACCTGCCAGTCTCGGTTTGGCGTGTGTGTCGCCTGCTATGGCCGCAACTTGGCGACAGGCCACATTGTTGAAGTCGGTGAAGCCGTGGGCATTATTGCAGCTCAGAGCATCGGCGAACCCGGCACGCAGCTGACGATGCGAACCTTTCACATGGGCGGCGTAGCGGGTGACGACATTACTCAAGGTCTGCCGCGGGTGGAAGAATTGTTCGAGGCCCGCAAGCCCAAAGGCCAGGCCATTATTGCTGAAGCGGCCGGGACTGTGCACATTGGCGAGAACCGCGGCCGTCGAGAGATTGTCATTACTTCGGACGGCGAGGCTGAGGCTCAAGCTTACCCCATTCCCTTCGGGTCGCGCATTAAAGTGCGCGAGGGCCAAGCCGTGGCGGAAGGCCAGGAACTGACTGAAGGCTCGGTTAACCCGCATGATCTCTTGCGCGTTCTTGGCCCCCATGGAGTACAGGAATATCTCTTGCATGAAGTGCAACGCGTCTATCGCGTTCAGGGCGTCGACATCAACGATAAACACATCGAGGTCATGGTGCGTCAAATGATGCGCAAGGTCAAAGTGGATGAAGCGGGAGCAACGCACTTGCTGCCGGGCGCGCTGGTGGATCGCTTCGACTTCGAAGATGCCAATGCCGAAGTGATCGCGCAAGGCTTGCCGCCGGCGGTAGCCAAACCTGTGGTGCTGGGGATTACCAAGGCGTCTTTGGCAACCGATTCCTTCTTGTCGGCGGCTTCATTCCAAGAGACCACTCGTGTCTTGACAGAAGCGTCCATCAAGGGCAAGCGGGATCCGTTGCTAGGATTGAAGGAAAACGTCATCATCGGGAAATTGGTGCCGGCCGGTACGGGAATGTCCCGGTACCGCAATGTAGTAATCAAGACAGACAGAGACGAAGTAGTAGAACACACGGAAACCGAACTCTATCACTAAATAGGAGGGGGTGTGGATTGACACGCCCCCTTGCCGGTGATAAAATCTTCGAGTGTGTCTCAGCCTGTTTAGCCGGGAGGATAGGCAATGGAAACCGATCCGCTTCGGGATCCCCGGCAACGCGTTGTCGGAACACGAGAGACTTTGAAAAAAATTGGTCAGAATAGCGTGGTGCGCGTATACGTCGCGAAGGACTCCGACGCCAGGTTGGTGCAAGAAGTCTTGACAGTATGCCAAGCCCGCCGAGTACCTCTGTATTATATTGATTCTATGGCTGAATTAGGGCGCTTATGTGGGATAGAGGTGGCAGCCGCCTGCGCGGCGGTGATCGTGCCGCGACCTGCAAAATCAACGGAAGGGGGATGATGCTGTGCCGACCATTAATCAATTGATACGCCATGGCCGTAAAAAGTCGCACAAGAAGTCTACTGCGCCAGCGTTGCGGAGCAACCCTCAAAAACGAGGTGTCTGTGTCAGTGTCAAAACCGTAACGCCTAAAAAACCAAATTCGGCGTTGCGTAAAGTGGCCCGCGTGCGTTTAACCAACGGCGAGGAGATTACGGCATATATTCCGGGAATCGGACACAATCTGCAAGAACACTCGGTGGTCTTAGTCCGGGGTGGCCGTGTGCGAGATCTTCCGGGAGTTCGTTACCACATCATTCGGGGCACGTTAGATACGGGTGGGGTGCAAAAGCGGCAACAAGGGCGTTCTAAGTATGGTGCGAAAAAGAATCAGCCCACAGGCAAGAAGTAGGAGGTAGAGGATGCCAAGGCGAGGATCGATTACTCCCCGTGAGGTTACACCAGATACTATGTACCAAAGTCCCATGGTGGCCCAGGTGATTAATAAGGTGATGCAGCACGGCAAAAAGAATTTGGCCGAACGCATTGTATACGGTGCGCTAAATATTGTGGCCGAAAAAACCGGAAAAGATGCAGTGGAAGTATTTGATGCGGCATTAAAAAATGCCACGCCGCTTTTGGAAGTTCGGCCGCGCCGCGTAGGTGGAGCCACATACCAAGTTCCTATGGAAGTTAGGGCTAGTCGGCGCACATCGCTTGCGGTCCGTTGGATCGTGAACTATGCGCGGGCACGCGGGGAGCGGACTATGCAAGAGCGACTGGCGGCGGAACTGATTGATGCGTCCCAAAATGCTGGTGGAGCGGTTAAAAAGCGGGATGAGACTCACCGCATGGCAGAATCGAACAAAGCATTTGCGCACTACCGCTGGTAGAAGGGAGTTCCCTAGATCATGGCTCGTTCTTTTGCGCTAGAAAACACGCGTAATATTGGCATTATGGCCCACATTGACGCCGGCAAAACTACAACCACCGAGCGCATTCTGTTCTACACAGGGCGGGTGCACAAACTGGGGGAAGTGCACGAAGGCACTGCCACCATGGACTGGATGGTTCAAGAGCAGGAGCGCGGCATTACTATTACGTCGGCTGCGACCACTGCCCAATGGAAGAATCATCGCATCAACATTATCGACACGCCCGGCCACGTGGACTTCACAGTTGAAGTAGAGCGCTCGCTGCGCGTCCTAGATGGCGCAATCGCCGTGTTTGATGCGAAAGGTGGGGTTGAACCACAGTCTGAAACCGTGTGGCGTCAGGCTGACAAGTATGGCGTTCCGCGTATAGCCTACATTAACAAGATGGACATTGTAGGAGCGGATTTTGACATGTGCGTCAATCAAATTCGTTCTCGATTAGGGGCTAACCCAGTCGCTATCCAATGGCCGGTGGGAGCTGAGGATAGCTTTCGCGGCATTGTAGATTTGGTGCGTATGGAGGCCTATTTCTACTTGGATGATTTGGGTACTCGCGGCGAATACGAGCCCATTCCGGCCGATTTGGCAGATGTTTGTCAAGAACGTCACCAAATGCTCTTGGAAGCGTGTGCCGATATGGACGATCAGTTGATGGAAAAATATCTTGATGGCGAAACCATAAGCATGGAGGAAATTCGAGCGGCTCTGCGTCATGGCACGTTGACCAACAGTCTAGTACCAGTGCTGTGTGGATCATCGTACCGCAATAAAGGAGTCCAGCCACTGCTTGACGCGGTGGTCGACTATTTGCCATCGCCCTTGGATATTGGCGCCGTCAAAGGCCACAACCCGTCTGATGGGACCGTCTTGACCCGGGAGGTATCCGACGCCGAACCATTTTCGGCATTGGCGTTCAAGATAATGACTGATCCCTTTGTCGGAAAACTGGCCTTCTTTCGGGTGTACTCGGGAACCTTAAGCTCAGGATCCTACGTCTATAATGTGACTAAGGGTCGGCGCGAGCGGATTGGCCGAATTTTGCAGATGCATGCCAATCACCGCGAAGAAATCACTACGGTTTACACAGGTGATATCGCGGCTGCCGTAGGGTTGAAAGACACTACAACCGGCGACACTTTAGCGGATGAACAGAATCCAATTTTGTTAGAATCCATGATTTTCCCCGAGCCGGTAATTTCTGTGGCTATCGAGCCCAAGACTAAGGCCGACCAGGATAAAATGGGCACGGCGTTAGCCAAGCTGGCCGAAGAAGACCCAACGTTCCGCATGTTCACCGACCAAGAAACTGGCCAAACCATTATCTCCGGTATGGGCGAACTTCATTTGGAAATCATCGTTGACCGTCTATTGCGGGAATTTAAGGTTCAGGCCAACGTCGGCAAGCCGCAGGTTGCGTATAAAGAAACCATTCGACGACAAGTCGAGGCGGAAGGAAAGTTCATCCGCCAAACCGGTGGCCGCGGTCAGTACGGACATGTGTGGATCCGGGTGGAGCCGTTGGAGCCGGGATCTGGATTTGAGTTTGTGAATAAAATTGTGGGAGGGGTCGTGCCTCGAGAATATATCCCGGCGGTTGAATCGGGAATTCGAGAGGCGCTAGACAGCGGGGTGTTGGCTGGCTACCCGACCATCGATTTGCGCGCCACCATCTTTGATGGGTCCTACCATGAAGTGGACTCCAGTGAAATGGCGTTTAAAATTGCTGGATCGATAGGGTTCAAGGCGGCCGCCCAAAAGGCGAACCCGGTGTTGCTAGAGCCTATTATGGCGGTAGAAGTTGTGGTCGCTGAAGAATATATGGGCGACGTCATAGGAGATCTGAACAGCCGACGGGGTCGTATCGAGGGAATGGAGCCCAGGGCGGGGGGAGTCCAAGTCATTCATGGCTTTGTGCCTTTAGCCGAAATGTTTGGGTATGCCACTGACCTGAGGTCGCGCACGCAAGGGCGCGGCACCTACACCATGCAATTCGCGCATTATGAAGAGGCGCCGCGGCATGTGACGGAACAAGTCATTAAAACACGCAAGTAGCCTCGAATCTCGATAAATCTAAGGGAGGATTCATTCGCAATGGCTAAGAAGAAGTACGAGCGCACCAAGCCCCACATTAATGTGGGCACCATCGGACACGTGGACCACGGCAAAACCACTTTGACCGCGGCAATCACTCGGGTACTATCCACCCAAGGCAAAGCGGAGTTTACCGCGTACGACCAGATCGACAAAGCTCCGGAGGAGCGCGAGCGCGGTATTACGATTGCTACCGCCCACGTGGAATATGAGACTGACAAGCGCCACTATGCGCATGTGGACTGCCCTGGACATGCGGACTATGTAAAGAACATGATTACCGGCGCCGCTCAAATGGATGGGGCCATCCTCGTGGTGTCCGCAGCGGACGGTCCAATGCCACAGACGCGGGAACACATTTTGTTGGCGCGCCAAGTGGGCGTCCCCAACATCGTCGTGTTTCTCAACAAGGCAGATATGGTCGACGATGCCGAGCTTATGGAACTGGTAGAAATTGAGGTGCGTGAGCTCCTATCCATGTACGAGTTCCCTGGGGATGAAATTCCCGTGGTGGCCGGTTCGGCGTTAAAGGCCCTGGAATGCGGCTGTGGAAAACGGGACTGCCAGTGGTGTGGAAAGATTTGGGAACTGATGGACGCGGTGGACGACTATATACCGACTCCGGTTCGCGACACTGACAAGCCCTTTTTGATGCCGGTTGAAGACACTCACTCCATCACCGGTCGTGGTACTGTGGTGACGGGTCGTGTTGAGCGGGGCACGGTTAAGGTCGGCGAAGAAATCGAAATTGTCGGTTTGGTGGAAAAAGGCAAGAAGTCCGTGGTCACTGGCGTGGAGATGTTCCGCAAGACGCTTGATCAAGCGGTGGCTGGAGACAACATTGGCTGCTTGCTGCGCGGCGTGGACAAGGAAGAGGTTGAGCGGGGACAAGTTTTGGCAAAGCCCGGGAGCATTCACCCTCACACCAAGTACAAAGCAGAGGTGTATGTGCTGTCCAAGGAAGAAGGCGGACGCCACACCCCATTTTTTAACGGATACCGCCCCCAGTTCTACTTTCGCACCACCGACGTGACTGGTGTGGTAAACCTTCCAGAAGGTGTGGAAATGGTCATGCCTGGTGACAACATTCAGATGGAAGTAGAATTGATCGCACCAATTGCTATGGAAGAAGGACTCAGGTTTGCCATTCGCGAGGGTGGTCGAACCGTGGGCGCCGGCGTCGTGACGGCGATTTTGGCCTAATCATCGAGGAGGAAAATTACGGTGGCCCAGCAAAAAATACGCATTAGGCTTAAGGCATTTGATCATGAGGTTCTTGATCAATCGGCAGTACGGATTGTTGAGACGGCGCGGCGCAATGGCGCTGCCGTCTCCGGTCCAGTGCCCTTGCCGACGGAAAAGACAATCTACACCATATTGACCGCACCGAACGGAGAAAAGGATATCCGAGAGCAATTTGAGCGCCGGATTCACAAGCGTTTGATTGACATTATGGATCCCAGTCAAAAGACGGTGAATGCGTTGATGCGTCTGGACCTTCCGGCCGGGGTGGACATCGAGATTAAGCTGTAGGCGGGAGGATGTTATGAAAGGGATTATTGGCACCAAAATTGGGATGACCCAAGTGTTTGATGAAACGGGCCGGGCCATTCCGGTGACCGTGATTCACGCCGAGCCAAATACTGTGGTGCGTTTACGAACGCCCGAACAAGACGGCTATGAAGCGGTGCAACTAGGAGTGGGGGCGGTGCGCGTGCATAAAATGACGCAGCCGTTGGCTAAGGATTTTCAAAAGCGCGGCATCACACCCGTAAAATATCTGCGGGAGTTTCGGCTTCCCGGTGCAACTGACTTGGTGCCGGGTTCTGCGCATCGGGTCGAGGATGCATTTGCCTCGGGGGACATGGTGGATGTGACGGGAACCAGCAAAGGCAAAGGATTTGCCGGTGTCATTAAGCGCTGGGGATTTCACCGAGGACCTATGAGCCATGGGTCGAAATACCATCGCCGCGTTGGATCGTTAGGATCACGAACATCTGGCGGTGGAGGACGCGTGCATCCGGGCCGCAAAATGCCTGGACACATGGGGCATCGGCGGGTCACGGTGCTTAAGTTGCAGGTGGTTCGCGTGGACAGTGACCGGAACTTGTTGTTGGTGCGAGGGGCAGTTCCTGGGCCAAGGGGATCCCTGGTGATGGTGCGCGAGTCCGTGCGACAAAAGAAAGGGGCGAAGTAGCATGCCGACAGTGAACGTTTACGACCTGCAGGGCCAAGTGGTAGGTGAAATGGAACTGTCTGAACGGGTGTTTGCTGCGCCGGTAAACCTTTCGTTGCTCCATCAAGCAGTTGTCGCTTACGAAGCCAATCAACGGACCGGCCGCGCCGATACCAAAACGCGTGGCGAAGTGCGTGGCGGCGGGCGCAAGCCGTGGCGGCAAAAAGGAACCGGGCGAGCGCGGGCTGGCACGACTCGGGCGCCGCATTGGCGCCACGGAGGCGTAGTCTTTGGGCCGCATCCACGGGACTTCTCCCTGAATTTTCCGCGCAAGATGCGCCAGGCTGCCTTACGCCAGGCATTGAGCGCAAAGCTGGCGGACAGCGAGTTTTTGGTGGTCAATAGTCTCGCGCTGCCAGAGATTAAGACCAGACAGGTCGTGGAGTTGGTGCATAAGCTCGACTTGGGGACGAACGTACTGTTTGTCACCGCGGAGCCGGAAGCTACCCTTAAATTATCGACGCGCAACTTCCAGGACATTAAAACAACGACAGCGCAAAGCTTGAGTGTCTACAATCTCTTGAAGTACCACCGTATTGTATTTGATCAAGATGCGGTAAAAGCCGTGGAAGAGGTGTTTGGCCGATGAAAACCGCGTATGACATCATTCTGCGCCCAATCATTACAGAAGCCAGTACCGACGCGATGGCGCTCAACAAGTACACTTTTGAGGTAGCGCGCAAGGCCAATAAGATTGAAATTCGCGAGGCGGTCGAAGAGATTTTCAAAGTACGGGTGGTTAAGGTCAATACTCTTTGGCGGCGCGGAAAAGAAAAGCGCCGGGGCCAGTCGTCGGGCTATACTCCAGATCGCAAAAAAGCTATAGTCACGCTTGCTCCTGGTGAAACTATCGAACTCTTTGACGGAGTCTAAGGAAGGAGGAGGAAAATTCAGTGCCAGTTCGAAAACTAAAACCGACCTCCCCCGGGGTCCGGCAAATGACGATTTCGACGTTTGAAGAAATCACCAAAACCGAACCAGAAAAATCGTTAACCGAGGGCCGTCACCGTAAAGCCGGTAGGAACATGTACGGACGGATTACGGTGCGGCATCGTGGCGGAGGAACCAAACGACTTTATCGGATTATCGATTTCCGCCGGACCAAAGAAGGCATTCCGGCGAGAGTGATGGCTATTGAGTACGACCCGTTTCGCACTAGTCGCATTGCGTTGCTTCAGTATGAGGACGGGGAAAAAGCATATATCATCGCTCCCTTGGGGTTGAAGCCCGGAGATTCGGTAATGGCGGGACCAAGCGCCGATATTAAGCCAGGTAACGCGCTTATGCTGCAGGATATTCCGGTCGGAACTGTGGTGCATAACATTGAGCTGAAGCCCGGCCGTGGCGCTCAGCTAGCTCGGTCAGCCGGCACCTCGGCCCAGCTGATGGCTAAAGAAGGCAAATATGCCTTGTTGCGTCTGCCATCAGGAGAATTGCGCCGGGTCCCGGTCCAAGGTAAAGCGACCGTGGGGCAGGTAGGCAATGTGGAGCACGAAAACATCACAATTGGCAAAGCGGGGCGAAATCGGTGGCTTGGCAAGCGGCCGACCGTCAGAGGCGTCGTGATGAACCCGGTTGACCACCCGCATGGTGGTGGTGAGGGGAAGTCGCCCATAGGCCGCAAGCATCCGGTAACGCCATGGGGGAAACCGGCCTTGGGTAAGAAGACCAGGAAGAAGCACAAGGCTTCGAACCGTTTGATAGTTCGGCGTCGAAAGTAAGGGAGGGATAACATGAGTCGGTCAATTAAAAAGGGACCTTACGTGGATCCCAACCTGATTAAAAAGGTAGAAACTCAGAACACCAAAGGTGAAAAACGCGTAATCAAAACTTGGGCTCGGGCTTCTACCATCATACCGGACATGGTGGGTCACACATTTGCCATTCATGACGGTCGGCGACATGTACCTGTTTATGTAACGGAAGAAATGGTCGGTCACAAGCTCGGCGAGTTCGCACCGACCCGCACATTCAAAGGCCACGGGGACAAGACCGAACGGTCTACCGGTCTTAAATAAGGGGGGGCAATCGTAACCATGGAAATTGTGACAGAAGAAACGTCTGAAGCTCGGGCGCACGTCCGCCAGGTTCGCATCGCTCCTCAAAAAGTGCGAGTCGTGGTAGACCTGGTCCGAGGCAAGAATCTGCGGGACGCGCTGGCGATCCTCAATCACACCCCCAAGCGGGCGTCGAGCGTGATCAGCAAGTTGCTTAAGAGCGCGGCAGCCAATGCGGAGCATAACCACGATATGGACGGTCAGGACCTTTATGTGCACGCCATTTGGGTCGATGGAGGACCTACTTTGAAACGAATTCATCCTCGCAGTCGAGGCCAAGCGTTTCCCATACTGAAACGGTCAAGCCATATCTCAGTCGTGTTGCGACCGCGGCATCGCGGATAAAGGGGGGCATTATGGGTCAAAAGATACATCCCAAAGGACTTCGTTTAGGTATCGTCAAAGATTGGGACTCGCGATGGTACGGAACGCGCAAGACGACGCCTGAACTGATAGGCGAGGACTTTAATATTCGCAAGTTCGTTAAGAAGCGCCATTATGGGGCGGGAATTGCGCGGATAGAAATTGAGCGCGGGGCCTCTAGCAAGTTGAAGGTGTCCGTGCATACGGGCAAGCCCGGTATGGTGATTGGCAAGGGTGGCGTAGGGGTCGATGCCTTGCGCAAGGATCTCGAACAATTGACGCATAAACAAGTCAATCTCAACATTTTGGAAGTGAAAAGCCCCGAATCCGATGGGCAGCTGGTAGCGGAGTCGATCGCGTCGCAGCTCGAAAAGCGCATCGCATTTAAACGGGCCATGAAACAAGCCGTGATGCGGGCCATGCGCCAGGGAGCCAAGGGCATTAAGGTGATGGTAAGCGGACGGCTCGGCGGGGCGGAAATTGCTCGGCGCGAATGGACATGGGAAGGGTCGATTCCCTTGCACACATTGCGGGCGGACATTGATTACGGATTCGCCGAAGCCCACACCACTTATGGCGTCATCGGGGTCAAGGTGTGGATTTACAAGGGTCAAATATTGCCCGGACCTAAACGGCGACCCGGTGCGGTGGCGGGCACTGAAGGAGGGCACTAGGCCATGATGCAACCCAAACGGACCAAATACCGCAAGATGCACCGCGGTCGGATGAAAGGCACCGCGCATCGAGGCAATAAGGTGACTTTTGGCGAGTACGGTCTTCAAGCCTTGGAGCCGGCCTGGATAACCGACCGTCAAATCGAAGCGGCGCGTGTGGCGCTCACCCGCTACATTCGACGCGGAGGCAAAGTCTGGATTACTATTTTCCCGGACAAACCGGTGACCAAGAAGCCTGCCGAAACGCGTATGGGAAGTGGAAAGGGCAATGTAGAATTTTGGGTCGCCGTGGTTAAACCGCAGCGGATCATGTTCGAACTGTCAGGAGTTCCAGAAGAAGTCGCGAAAGAGGCAATGCGTCGCGCGGCTCACAAACTGCCGATTCATACCCGTTTTGTGCGACGTGAAGAGTCAGGAGAGAATGCGCATGAAGCCTAATCAAGTACGGGATTTATCCCAGGACGAATTGGTAGACCGGTTAAAGGGTCTAAAACAGGAATTGTTCCGTCTACGGTTCCAGCACGCCACTTCCCAACTGGAAAGTCCGATGCGGATTCGCCAAGTGAAAAAGGACATTGCGCGAGTTCATACGATTATGACGGAACGTGCGCGCGGTGATGACGCGAAGTAGGGAGGGTAGGTCATGGTAGAACAGCAGTCAAAACGCAAGGTCCGCGAGGGCACAGTGGTGAGCGATAAAATGAACAAAACCGTGGTGGTGGCCGTCGAGTCGCTTGTGCCGCATCCGGTGTATGGTCGAACCATTCGTCGCACCAAGCGGTTCAAAGCGCACGACGAAGGGAATCTGTGTCATACAGGGGACAGAGTGCGGATTGAAGAAACGCGGCCTTTGTCCAAGGAAAAACGGTGGCGTGTGGTACAAATCTTAAGTCGGGCTGATCAATAGCTAGACACCACGGTCGCGAGAAAGAGGGAGAGTTATGATTCAACCGCAGACACGGCTAGCGGTCGCCGACAATACGGGCGCCAAAGAAATCATGTGCATTCGGGTGTTGGGCGGCTCCTTCCGGCGCTACGGCAACATCGGTGACGTTATTGTCGCTTCGGTGAAGTCCGCTGCCCCAGGAGGCATGGTCAAAAAGGGTGACGTGGTCAAAGCCGTTATCGTGCGCACCAAAACCGGTAAAAGACGGTCCGACGGTTCCTACATTAAGTTCGATGAAAATGCTGCGGTTTTGCTGCGTGGCGACGAGCACGAGCCCCGAGGCACCCGCATCTTTGGTCCGGTGGCGCGTGAGTTGCGTGAGCGAGAGTTTATGAAGATTATTTCGCTAGCCCCCGAAGTGCTGTAGCAGCGTACAATGACGCCCAAGCGGAATTTTATCAGGAAGGAGGCGTGGCGGTGAACGTGCGAAAAGGGGATCTGATCCGGGTGATTGCGGGCCGGGACAAGGGAAAAGAAGGCCGCATTGTCCGATCTATACCACGCGAAGAACGCGTGTTGGTTGAGAAAATCAACCTCGTCAAACGCCATCAGAAGCCCAACCAAGAGTACGCTCAAGGGGGCATTATCACAAAAGAGGCACCGATTCATGTGTCTAATGTGATGCTGGTGTGTCCCTCGTGCAAGAAGGCTACGCGAGTGGCGCACAAGTTTTTGGATAGCGGAAAAAAGGTCCGTGCCTGCAAAAAGTGCGGCGCGGCAATCGAGTAAGACCGAGAAGAACAGGGGGGCACCATGGCTATTGAGTCAGCGCTCAAGGAGCGGTACGAAACCGAAATTGTGCCTGCTTTGATGGAGCGATTTAAGTACAAGAACCCCATGCAAGTACCCAAGATGATTAAGATTGTGGTGAACATGGGAGTCGGGGATGCAGTAGGCAACCCAAAATTGCTGGATGCGGCGGTCAGAGACCTAGCGGCCATCACGGGTCAAAAGCCACTGGTGACCCGTGCGAAAAAGTCCATCGCCTCATTCAAAGTGCGAGAGGGAATGCCGATCGGAGCAAAGGTCACGCTGCGTGGCCAACGGATGTACGATTTCCTTGAGAAGTTGTTTTATATGGCACTGCCGCGGGTGCGGGATTTTCGGGGTTTGTCCACCAAGGGGTTTGACGGACGGGGCGGCTATACGCTAGGCATTCGCGAGCAGATCATTTTTCCGGAAGTCGATTACGACAAGGTTGAGAAATTGCGTGGAATGGACATTACCTTAGTGACCAGCGCGAATACCGACGAAGAGGCCAAGGTGCTGTTCACCTTGCTCGGCATGCCGTTTACGCCGCAGAAAGAGGAGGTTCGTCGTGGCTAAAAAGTCTCTTATCGCAAAAGCAAAACGGACGCCTAAATTTAAGGTGCGCAAGTACCACCGATGCCAACTCTGCGGAAGACCCCACGCTTACATTCGGGATTTCGGATTGTGCCGGTTATGCTTCCGTCAGCTCGCGCATCGGGGGGAAATTCCCGGCGTACGCAAGGCCAGCTGGTAACGTGGGGAGAGGAGGATGGCAGTGACAGATCCAATTGCGGACATGTTAACCCGCATTCGCAACGCGAATACGGTGTACCGAGACTTTGTAGACATTCCGGTATCGAGAATGAAGCGCGCAATCGCGGGGATTCTCAAACAGGAAGGTTTCATTCGGGATTTTGAATTGGTGGAAGACGGCAAGCACGGGATGCTTCGACTGTACTTGAAGTACGGTCCCAACCGCGAGCGCGTAATCAGCGGGTTGAAGCGCATCAGTCGTCCTGGCTTACGAGTGTATGCAGGCCACGATGAGTTGCCCCGGGTATTGGGGGGACTTGGCATCGCGGTGTTGTCGACCTCCAAAGGCATCATGACGGAAAAGCAAGCGCGTGAAGGGCGCATTGGCGGCGAAGTTTTGTGCTTCGTGTGGTAGTAAGAGCAGGGCAGATGGAGGAGGTAAACGATGTCACGGATCGGGAAGATGCCCATCGCCATTCCCTCGGATGTTGAGGTGGTCGTGGATGGTCAAACTGTGCGGGTCAAGGGCCCCAAAGGCTCGCTGGAGCGCACCTTGAGGCCGAATGTGCGGGTGAACATTGAGCAAAGTCGGATCATTGTGGTTCCTGTGGACGAGAGTGGTGAAACGCGGGCACAATGGGGTCTCTCCAGAACTTTGGTGGCGAACATGGTAGAGGGTGTATCCAAGGGCTTTCAGCGGCACTTGGAACTGGCTGGAGTTGGGTACCGGGCATCCAAGCAAGGCAGCAAGTTGGTGTTGACGGTAGGGTTTTCCCATCCGGTGGAGATTGAGCCACCGTTAGGCGTTGATTTTGAGGTGCCTAATCCGACCAACGTGTTTGTCAACGGGTACGACAAGGAGACTGTCGGCGCAGTTGCCGCTAAAGTGCGCGGAGTGCGTCCGCCTGAGCCCTATAAGGGCAAGGGCATCCACTATAAAGGTGAGAGGATTATCCGCAAGGTCGGAAAGACCGGAAAGAAGTGAGGGATAAGACGTGTACAACCGATTTGACAGGAACGCGGCTCGTAAACACCGTCATTTAAGGATTCGGAAGAAGGTTCACGGTACGCCTGAGAGGCCGCGCCTTAATGTCTATCGATCAAATTTGAACATTTACGCTCAGATTATTGACGATAGCACCGGACGTACCCTTGCGGCGGCATCGACCCTAGAAGCCGTCTTGAAATCAGAACCGGGACGTTTGACGGTGGCCAAGGCCCGCTTGGTCGGCAAGCTAGTAGCCGAACGCGCACGCGCGAAGGGCGTAACCAAAGTTGTTTTTGACCGTGGCGGGTATCGCTACCACGGGCGGGTTCAAGCATTAGCGGATGGCGCTCGTGAAGCGGGATTGGAATTTTAGTCGGGAGGGACGACATGGCACGGCCACAATCACAAGGGCAAGATGGAAAGCCAGGTAGTGAATTCAAGGAGAAAGTGGTTGCGATAAACCGGGTCGCAAAAGTTGTCAAAGGCGGTCGCCGTTTCAGTTTCAGCGCCTTGGTGGTAGTAGGTGACGAAGGCGGGCGCGTCGGGGTCGGCTTAGGCAAGGCGGCGGAAATTCCCGAAGCGATTCGCAAAGGCATCGAGGATGCAAAAAAACACATGGTGGTCGTGCCACGGTTGGGGACGACCATACCTCATCAAGTAATCGGCGAGTTTGGGGCCGGACGCGTGTTGATAAAGCCAGCGGCTCCTGGTACCGGAGTAATTGCAGGGGGTCCGGTGCGCGCGGTGTTGGAAGCGGCAGGGATCAAGGATGTACTGACCAAGTCACTGGGAACTGCCAATCCAAACAACGTGGTAGCAGCGACGATGGATGGTCTGTCCCAGTTGAAGAGCGCAGATCACATGGCGCGGATTCGGGGCTTAACGGTCCGCCAGGTATTGAGAGGAGCGCATCATGGCTAAACTCAAAATCACTTTGGTTCGAAGTTCCATTGGATACGCCCACGATCAAAAAGACACGGTAAAACGATTGGGTCTGACCAAAATGTGGCGGACCGTAGAGCACGAAGACAATCCATCGATTCGGGGCATGTTGCATAAAGTTAGGCATTTGGTACGGGTAGAGGAGTCTTCGGAAGGAGGAGCCAACTGATGAGGTTGCACGATGTAGCACCCAATCCTGGGGCTCGGCGAGCAAAGACCCGTCGGGGCCGGGGATTAGGATCCGGTCTTGGAAAGACTGCGGGTCGTGGTCATAAAGGCCAAAAGGCGCGCGCGGGCGGCTCGATCCGCCCAGGCTTTGAGGGCGGACAGATGCCGTTGCAGCGGCGCTTACCCAAACGTGGGTTTGTCAACCCGTTTCGGGTAGAGTATGAGGTGGTCAACGTCGGCGCTCTTAGCATCTTTGAACCCGATACCGTCGTAACTATAGAGTTGTTGAAGAAGCATCGATTGGTGCGACGAAACATCCCTGTCAAGATTTTGGGAGAAGGAGAATTGGACCGCGCCCTAGTAGTGAAAGTCAACGCGTTTTCGAAATCTGCTAAAGAGAAGATTGAGGCGTTATCGGGACGCGCAGAGGTGATATAGCGTGGCGCAAAATGTGATGGACGCCTTTCGAGGGTCGGATCTCAATAAGCGCATTTTGTTCACGCTTTTGATGCTGGTAGTCTTTCGGATAGGAGCGCATGTTCCTATCCCGGGCGTCCACGCATCAGTTATTCAGAGCCTGTTCAATAACGGCGCAACAATTTTCGCTCTCTTGAATTTGTTTTCGGGTGGAGCGACGGCGACGCTGTCCGTGTTTGCGCTGTCAATCATTCCGTACATTAATGCCTCGATCATCATGCAGTTGATGACGGTAGTTATTCCCTCAGTGGAGGAATGGTCCAAAGAGGGCGAGGAAGGCCAAAAGAAGATAACCAAGGTCACCCGTTGGTTGTCGGTTGGGCTGGGCGCGTTGCAGTCGCTTGGCATTGCCTACTATTTGTATAACTATTCCTCGGGTGGAAAGTTTGTGTACGTGCACCACGAGATCGGTTCATTGCTCATGACGGCGCTATTTTTACTCACCGGTTCGGTTATTTTGATGTGGGTGGGTGAAGAAATCACCGACAAGGGGATTGGCAATGGGATTTCCCTGTTGGTGCTGTTCGGGATTATTTCTCGGTTGCCGTTTGGAGTGGAGACGCTGTTCAAATACATTACGGCTGGCGTGCTGTCGTGGCCGAAGATGGTGATCTTCCTAATCATCGCGGTCATCATCATTGCAGCCGTGGTGTATGTGAGTGAAGGACAACGAAAAATTCCGGTGCAATACCCAAAACGGGTAGTCGGTCGTCGTATGTATCAAGGACAGTCAACCCACTTGCCGATTAGGGTAAACCAGGCGGGCGTGATTCCGGTCATCTTTGCGATTTCGCTTTTGATTCTGCCGTACACTTTAGCCCAGTTCTTTAAAGGGAGTTGGGTGACCTTTATGCAGCATTATTTTGGGATTACTTCGCCCGCCTATATTATTTTGGAGTTTTTGCTCGTTGTGGTGTTTACGTTCTTTTACACCGATGTTGTGTTTAAGGTCAATGATGTGGCTGACAACCTGAAGAAGGGTGGGGGCTACATTCCTGGAATAAGGCCCGGCAAACCCACAGCCGAGTACTTGGCGCGCGTGAGTGGGCGGCTGACGATGGTCGGCGCGGTGTTTTTAGGAGTGGTGGCCGTTCTTCCAAGCTTTGTGACCATGGGGATGGGCGTCAACGGTCTGTACTTTGGAGGCACATCGCTGCTGATTATCGTCGGTGTCAGCTTGGACGTCTTGAAACAAATACAAGCCCAAATGCTGATGCGCAACTACCAAGGCTTTATGAAGGGCGGCGGCCGGCCATGAGGATCGTTCTGTTGGGCGCGCCCGGCGCCGGCAAGGGGACCCAGGCTGAAGCGCTGGCGGCATATTGGAAGATTGTCCATATTTCCACAGGGGACCTGTTCCGATATCACCGGGACCACGGCACTGCCTTGGGAATCATGGCTAACGAGTTCATGGCGCAAGGGCAGCTGGTGCCTGACGGGGTGACCCAAGCGATGGTCGAGGAGCGCATCGGACAGGCCGACGCGGGTAATGGCTTTGTTTTGGACGGCTTTCCCCGAACACTGCCGCAGGGCCAGGCCCTAGCAGCCATGCTGCAAGCTCGCCATGAAAAGTTGGACGCCGCTCTTTATATCGAAGTGCCAGAGTCGGTTCTCATGGATCGATTGGTGGGCCGAAGGATCTGCCCCGAATGCAAGGCTAATTATCATGTGGCATTTCATCCTCCGCGAGTGGCGGGTGTGTGCGACCAGTGCGGGGCTGTCCTAGTGCAGCGGGACGACGATTTGCCGCAAACTGTACAAACGCGGTTGGCGGTTTATAAAGAGCAGACGGCGCCTTTAATAGCCTTTTATCAAGGGGTGGGATTGTTGCGCACCATCAATGGCAATCAATCGCCTTCTGAGGTCACATTAGCCGCAGTGGCCGCGCTAGGGGGAACCCATGATTGAATTGAAAAGTGCACGAGACCGTGAACGGATGCGCAAGGCGGGACGCGTTGTGGCCGAGGTTCTGCAAATATTGAAAAGTGCCACTGCAGTCGGGATGAGCACGCGGGACTTAGATATCATTGCGGACCGGGAAATTCGCGCGCGCAACGCGATCCCCGTGTTCAAGGGATATCATGGCTATCCCGCAAGCGTTTGTATTTCGGTCAATCATGAAGTAGTCCACGGGATACCGGGAAATCGCAAATTGCGTCCGCATGATTTGATTAGTTTGGACTTGGGTGCTACCGTAGAAGGGTTTGTGGGGGACGCCGCTTTGTCCTTTTTTCTTGCACAGGCGCCTGATCACGAAGCGGAGAGGCTGTTGCAGGTCACCGAGGAATCCCTGTATAAAGGCATTGCGGCGGCAGTGCCGGGAGGGCATCTAGGGGACATTTCACATGCCGTGCAATCTCATGTTGAGCAAAATGGGTTTTCAGTGGTCCGAGACTTTGTAGGCCACGGGATTGGACGTCAGATGCATGAAGATCCTCAGGTACCCAATTACGGGGCGCCTGGCCGCGGGGTGCTGCTGAAAAGCGGACTGGCGCTGGCCATAGAACCCATGGTCAATATGGGTCGATTCGAGGTAGATGTGTTGGACGATGGCTGGACCGTGGTGACACGGGACGGCAGTTTGTCAGCCCATTTTGAGCACACAATATTTTTGGATGAAAATGGTCCAGAAATTTTGACTGCACTTAACGCATAAATCCGTTAAAATAGATCGGATACCGTCGGCTTAGACTAAGGGATATTGGGAATTATAGGGTTTGGAGGATTTTTACAGCATCCTAGTGAAGGGAGGGGACTGGATGGCCAAAGAAGACGCGATAGAAGTCGAGGGGACGGTGATTGAACCGTTGCCCAACGCTATGTTCAGGGTTGAATTGCCCAACGGACACAAAGTGTTGGCACATGTTTCGGGCAAGATTCGGATGCACTTTATCAAAATTTTACCGGGAGACCGCGTGACGGTGCAGCTGTCGCCTTACGACCTCACGCGCGGCCGCATCACCTATCGATATAAGTAAGCTTGCCGGCAACATCTTTTTGAGGGGGGATTTGTGATGAAGGTCCGTGCATCGGTCAAACCGATTTGCGAAAAGTGTAAAGTGATAAAACGCCATGGCCGCGTCATGGTGATATGTGAAAATCCCAAGCACAAACAGGCGCAGGGATAAGGACAGGAGGCTCGTTGATGGCACGTATTGCAGGGATTGACTTACCGCGGGACAAGCGGATTGAAGCGGCTTTACCATACATCTATGGCATAGGGTGGCCTGCTTCGCAAAAAATTCTGCTTGTGGCCCAGATTGATCCGGACACGCGGGTTAGGGATTTGACCGAAGAAGAAGTGGTGCGGATTCGGGAGGTTGTGGACCGCGAGTATCGTGTGGAAGGCGATTTGCGGCGGGAAGTGCAGATGAATATCAAGCGGTTGATTGATATTGGCAGTTATCGGGGGCTGCGCCACCGACGTGGGATGCCAGTGCGCGGGCAGCGAACCAAGACGAATGCGCGAACGCGCAAGGGTCCAAGACGCACCGTCGGTGCCAAGCGAAAGAAGTAAACCTTAGGGAGGGATTCTAGGAATTATGCCAACACGTCGCGTCACACGCACAAAACGCCGTGACCGCCGTCATGTGGATCATGGAACGGCGCACATTCGATCAACGTTTAACAACACCATTGTGACCATCACGGATCCGCAGGGGAACACCTTGTCGTGGGCCTCCGCGGGACAGTCGGGTTTCAAGGGATCGCGTAAAAGCACCCCTTTTGCAGCGCAAATGGCCGCCGAGACGGCAGCCAAAGGCGCAATGGAATATGGGGTCAAGGAAGTGGAAGTGCTGGTCAAGGGACCCGGGTCGGGTCGCGAAGCCGCTATTCGTTCTTTGCAAGCAGCCGGGTTGGAGGTTAGCATGATAAAAGATGTGACTCCGATTCCGCATAATGGATGTCGTCCGCCTAAGCGGCGGCGAGTATAACACAGAAAGGAAGGAGGCGCACAAATGGCACGTTACACAGGGCCTGTATGCCGACTATGTCGGCGAGAGGGCGTAAAGTTATACCTTAAGGGAGAGAAGTGTTTTACGGACAAATGTCCGGTGTCGCGGCGAGCGTATCCGCCGGGTCAGCACGGTCAAGGGCGCCGTAAACTTTCTGAGTACGGAGTGCAGTTGCGGGAGAAACAGAAGGCCCGCCGTACCTATGGTATCATGGAGGGTCAGTTTGCACGGTACTTTGGAAAGGCCTCAAAGAAGAAGGGCGTCACTGGACAGCTTTTGCTTGAACTTTTGGAGCGACGTTTGGACAACGTCGTGTATCGCATGGGACTGGCTTCTTCGCGGGCCGAGGCGCGCCAATTGGTTCGCCATGGCCACTTCCAGGTCAACGGGCGAAGAGTCGATATTCCGTCATTTTCGGTTAAACCAGGCGATGTCGTTGAGGTCCGAGAAAGTAGCCGTAAAAAGACCCGATTTAAGGAAATGGCACAGAGTGCATCGCGGGGAATTCCGGGATGGTTGGAAGTGGATGCCGAAGCTTTGCGCGGCACCATGGTCAGATTGCCCAGTCGGGAAGAAATTGATGCGCCGGTACAAGAGCAGCTTATTGTTGAATACTACTCGCGTTAATCGGCTGCAGTTGGCATGTGAAAGGGGGCGAAGGCCTGCATTGCAGGCTGAGTGAATGACCGAAATTGAGAAACCGGAAATTCGTCGAGTGGATGAAGGGAAAGAACCCAATTACGGGCAATTTGTGGTGGAACCGTTAGACCGCGGCTATGGCATTACCTTGGGGAACTCGTTACGCCGCATACTGTTGTCGTCATTGCCGGGTACGGCCGTGACCTCGGTGCGAATTGAAGGCGTTCTTCATGAATTTTCGGTCATCCCCGGGGTTGTCGAGGACACTGCGGACATCATTTTGAACCTTAAGCGCCTGGCATTGAAACTATGGGCAGACGAGCCCCATACGATCCGCATTGACAAGACAGGCCCCGCAGAAGTGACGGCAGCCGATGTGTTGGCCGATGCCGATGTTGATGTGTTGGACCCTTCGCAGCACATCGCCCAGGTCGATGAGGGTGGACGACTGGCGATGGATATCACCGTAGCTAGGGGACGGGGATATGTGGCGGCGGACAAAAATAAGCATCCGGATCAAGCTATTGGGGTCATTCCCGTGGATTCCATCTTCAGTCCCGTTCAAAAGGTGAACTGGCGTGTTGAAGATACCCGGGTAGGTCATATCACAGATTATGACCGGCTGATGGTGGAGGTCTGGACCGATGGGTCGCTGATGCCGGAAGAAGCGGTATCGATGGGTGCTAAGATTTTATCTGATCACCTTCGTTTGTTTATTGAGCTAACTGATGGCGTGGAAGGAGTGCAAATTGGCGTAGAACGCGACGAGGACAAACGCGATCGACTGTTGGAAATGCCAATTGAAGAATTAGACCTTTCGGTTAGATCGTTCAATTGCTTAAAACGGGCGGGCATCAACACAGTAGGGGAACTTACATCCAAAACTGATGAAGATATGATGAAGGTCCGAAATTTAGGCAAGAAGTCGTTGGAGGAAGTTAAAGAGAAATTAGTGACGCTAGGTCTAGGATTAAGACCGTCCGAGGAGTAAAACAACGTTGGAAGTGTACTACTGCGGATATAGCGGACCAGTATTTTTTAAGGGAGTGTAGCAAACTATGCCAGGAATGCATCGCACACTGGGTCGGCTAGGTGGCCATCGGCGGTCCATGTTGCGAAACCTAGTGACCTCGACATTGCGCGAAGAACGGATTGTGACGACGGTGACCCGCGCTAAGGAAGTCAACCGGGTCGTCGAGCATATGATTTCTCTCGGCAAACGCGGCGACTTGTCGGCTCGTCGTCAAGCTTTGGCCTATATCTGGGACGAAGATGTGGTGACAAAACTGTTCACTAACATTGCGCCTCGCTATACCGATCGCACCGGAGGCTATACACGCATTATGCGCACCGGTTATCGTCGTGGGGATTCGGCTCCCATGGCCATACTCGAATTGGTGTAAGTGGCCGCGATAATTTTGGAACGGGTCACGGTCCAGTACCCATCGCGGGCCCGTCCGGCACTCGGCCCCTTGGATTTGACGATCCAGGAGGGCGAGTGTCTTTTTGTTACTGGCGCGAATGGGTCAGGCAAGACGACGCTGGCGCGGCTCTTAGCGGGTGTTGTGCATCCGAGCGAGGGCACAGTAAGGCTGAACGATGGCCGCGAACAGTCTCAGTGGCCACAAGGTTTTGTGGGTTGGGTGCAACAAAACCCCCAGCAGCAAATTATTGGGACAACGGTGGCCGAAGATGTGGCGCTATCGCCCTTATGGCTCTGCGCCACTGCTGCTGAAGCGGCTGAGCGGTTGCAGCAGGCGCTGGATGAGTTTAACCTAAGATCATGGGCCAACTACCCGCCACACGCCCTGTCAGGGGGATGGCAGCACATAGCGGCCTTGGCCGCGGTGCACGCCCAAGCGCCGGGCTTGGTGATTTTGGATGAACCGGAGGCCATGCTGGACAGACAGGGATTGGCACAGGTGAAGTCGTGGATCGACCACATGCGCGAAAATCGGCGGACGCTGATGATTATGGGTCATAATAGACAATGGACGAGCCTCGCGGATCGTGTCCTGGAACTTGAGGGCGGAACCATAAAAGAGTTGTCGTCGGTGGGCCAAGCGGATGATGACAGTTGGCGCCAGTTTTTGGAACCGTGGTGGGGTGGGAAGAACATTCCGTCAGTGAACGAGGTGATCGATTGGCTGTGGCATGGACTATCGCTCCCTTAAAAATCCCGTATAAAGGCTGGGAAATTCCCGTGTTTGAGCTGCCCAGTCGTGGCGTTTGGGCAGTGGTTGGACCTAATGGTGCCGGTAAAAGTCAATTCTTTCATCAATTAATCAGCTGGTCATTGCATACGCATCTGGCTCGCATAGGACTGGCTGCTCAGAATCCATTGACACAACTCACCGAGTCCACCGTGTGGCAGCAAATGACGTGGCCGTTTCACCGGCGTCGCCAAAGACTTGCGGGGGAAATTGAGGAGCGCGCAAGTCAATTGTTAGGGGATTGGCACCTTACCGAATATCGTGATCAGGCGCCATGGCAACTAAGCGGTGGTCAGCAACGGCGATTGGTTCTGGCCAGTATCGAATTGCTCGCCCCCGAGGTGTACCTGCTTGATGAGCCGCTGGAGGGACTCGACGGGTTGCATCGAGCAGTGTTGGAGCAAAAGATCAGTCAATGGGCTAACGAATCGAGTGTCTTGGTATCCAGCCATGCATGGAATTGGTTGTTGGGCATCACGGAATCCGGTTGGTGGTGTGAGGATGGTTTGGCGGCGGGAAACATGGGCGCGTTGTGGTACCACCATGGGAATGTTCCGGGAAACCGCTTGGAAACTTTGTGGCGGCGGTTGCTAGATGCCCAGGTGCCGGTTGACCCGCGCGCCTGGATCGATCCGCAGTGGGCTCGTGGCGAGGTGAAGCGATTGTGGAGCGGATATTTGCCGGCCGAGTGCACCCCTTAACCAGTCTCTGGTCGACGGTAGTAGGGGTCATCGCCATTTTTGCGGCGCCTCCCTGGTGGTTGGTGTTCTGGTCAGTGGCCATTGTGGCCATTTACTTAAGGTATGGCCAACGCAGAATGCGGGGCTTGCTAGGAGCGTTGCTGGCTGGCAGTGCGCTAGGTTTCCTACATGTCCTCAACCATAAACCAGGTGCCGCTTATGCATTTTTGGCGGTGACTTCGGGGGTGCGGTTTGGACTTGTAATCCTAGGGGTTGCCGTGCTATTGGGATCGGGGTCCTTAATGGCGATGTTGGCCGCTCTCGAACACGGTTTGAAACGCATTTTCGGGCGACGCGAGACCATAGGGTATGGAATACTGATGATGGTGTTAGCGCTCTTTTTCTTGCCGTATATGGTGCAAGACGTTCGGGTGGTTCGCCAAGACCAGGCCATGCGCCAGTATTTAGGGAACACCCGTCAATGGAGGCCGTTGCACTTTCTACGCCCGATTTTGGTTCAAGGTCTTTTGGCCAGCGACAACATTGCCGAATCTTTATGGAGTCGGGGATGGCGTCCTGCCGGCATCCCTGCCACTACACGTGGACGATGGCTGGATTTGGTGGTTATTATAGGGTGGCTGATAATCATTGGCGTGGAGGTAGCCCGGTGGCCCAAATAATGTTGCGAATATCCTATGATGGCACCGATTATCATGGGTTTCAATCGCAAGCTCATGGTGTTACTATACAGTCCACACTGGAATCAGCGATGAGTACGCTGTTGGGGCCCGGACGCTTGGTCGGCGCGAGCCGAACGGATAGCGGAGTGCATGCAGAGGACCAGATTGTGGCATGGGACGGACCCTGTCCGCTCCCGTTGGCCCGATTAGGCGATGTACTGAATCGTCGGCTGCCAGTCTCCATTCGTGTCATGGCGGTGGGATTAGTGCCGGATGGGTGGGACCCTCGCCGTGCCGCGTCTGCGAAATTTTACCGGTATCAAATTTGGCGGGGGCCGGTGCCGGGCTCTTTTGCGCGCATGGTTCATCGGGTGGATTACCCTTTGTCGTGGTGCCTGCTGCAACAGACTGCAGCCTGGTTTGAAGGGGTGCATGACTTTAGATCATTTCGCTCGTCAGGGTCTTCTGCGCGCACCACAACCAGGAATGTGTATACTAGCCGTTGGGAAATGGCGCAAGCGGGGAGTCTTTGGATCTATCGGGTCGGTGCCAATGGATTTTTGTACCATATGGTCCGACTTATGGTGGGAGCCATGTTGGAGGCCGCAAAAAAAGGGCGCACTGACCGTATTAGAGCAGCGCTTGAAAATCCGGGCGCTTTCACTCAGATTACCACTATAGCCCCCGCAGGAGGCTTGGTGCTCGAGCGCATTGAATGGCAAGGTCGAGATTGTTTTGTTCCCGAAGGTACTTACGAGTTGTAACGCGCAGCATGATTAGACTTGGGGCCGCGCCCCACATAAGGTTGGTTCTGAACCTACAGAAAAAAGGGACGGGAAAAGGTTTTTTTAGGGAGGCCTAGCGATGTTTCGGGAAGTAGTACTGGGATTGGGTAATAACAGTGTAGTTTCTGGAGTGGTGAAAAGGTATGGGATGCAGATGGGAGCAGCGCGATTTGTGGCAGGAGCTTCCTTGGAATCTGCGATTCAAGTAACCCGAGACCTTAATCGGCGTGGCATTGCGGTGACCTTGGACCATTTGGGAGAAGCGGTGAAGGATGAAGGAGAAGCGCTCGCCGCCAAAGACAGTTATTTGACGATACTACAAGAAATTCAAACAAGTGCCGTTAATGCCAACGTGTCATTGAAGCTGACGATGATGGGCTTGGCGCTGTCGATGGACTTAGCTCGGGCAAACCTTATGGCAGTAGTGAAACAAGCCAGTGACTTTAATAATTTTGTGAGAATCGACATGGAGGACAGCCCCTATACCGCCATTACCATCGGGTTGTTTGAGGAAGTGTGGCGAGCTTTTCCTGGCCATGTGGGTCTAGTATTGCAGGCTTATTTATATCGAACCCAGGAAGACCTAAGTCGGCTCTCAGTGCCACCTAAAAACTTCCGCATTGTCAAGGGCGCGTACCGAGAACCAGTGGCCGTCGCTTTTCCCTCCAAACCCGATGTAGACGACAACTATGTGGCGTTAGTGCGTCAGTCTTTGGAGTTGGGCAATGTGACGGCCATTGCAACGCACGACGAAATGATCATAGGACGGGTTTTAAAATATCTTCGCCAGAATAACATCCCAAAGGAACAGTTTGAATTTCAAATGCTCTATGGGGTTAAATTGGCGGTTTTGGAGCAGTTGGCCAAGGAGGGATATCGCACCCGGGTGTATGTGCCTTACGGCCAGGATTGGTACGCTTACTATGTGCGTCGCATAGCAGAAAGACCGTCCAACTTGCTGTTTTTCGCCCGTGCCTTGATCGACCGTTAGCATATACAAGACCGATCGAAAAGCAACATGCCGGCAGGCGCCCCACAGCCACTGTTTTGTAGAGAACACGAATGATGGTGGGCGCGATCGATGGAACGAAAAAGCTGGGCGGCAAAACGCGCTGTAGTCCTTTTTAGGGGCAAAGTGCGTGCGGGGGCTCCGCCAGTCGCGAGCACGGTAGATGACAGTCCCCTTCACGCGACGATTGCACGGCTGACCGAGCAAGACGATGGGCCGCCCATGGCGCGGAGACTTTTTTGCATACTGCGGACCATCGTCTACCAGCACATCCACGCCATGCGATGTGCAGTAGCCATACTTGTCCTCGGTCAAGGCCTGGTTGCGATAGGCCACTCCGTACTGTTCCAGTCTTGCGAGTGTTACCGCTTGGAAAGGGCGGGCGGCGATTATCGACACCTGGTATTGGCCGTACCACGTGCACACACCGCCAGTGCCTCAGGCATCGGGCGCGGATGAATGTCGTGGCCGTGGCGCGCGTTCAACTCCCGGGACTGGTCCTCTCTCCAACCGTAAATTCGCCATAGCTGACAAAAATCATCGACATCCGCCACCGTTTCGGCCTGTCTCGAGACATGGTTGTATACGAGCAAATACGCAGTCGTTGTGTCCACCAGCGTATTGTCCAGGTCTATGCCCATATGCATGAAAGTCTTCTTGGCACTCTGCCTCTGTCATTAGTTTGATACTTTTGGGTATCGGGGTTTAATGATCGGTCAAGAGATTTTGATTCTGAACCGAGCGGGAATGGTTCATGTGGATGGGAGCCATTTTTCGAGACAGGGCTAACGCCCCCAATAATTCCAGTTCTTGGATGAATTTCTATATACGTCGCATGAATAGCGTCTCTGGGCTGCCCGGCTCCGATTCTGGACTCGGACCGATCGCCTCGAATCCATGGCGACTATAGAGGTGAATCGCCGACGCATTATGGTCCCTGACGCTCAGAATCACGCGCGGTGCCTGTTGCTCGCGTGCCCATGCCATCACCGACTCGACGAGCTGGTCACCCACACCGCGGCCCCGTGCGAAGGGGGCTACCCAGAGAGACAGGAGTTCCACATCATGGTCGCACCAACCGCCGCTGACCATGCCGGCTGGCTTTCCGTCTACATAGGCGGCACTATTGAATGCGACATCCGTGAGACGCTGGCGCCACCGTTCTTCGCGGTCGCCAGCGCCCTGCCAATCCGCCAGGATAGAACCAAAGGCGGTGGGCGATTCCTCCAGTGCGGCCAAACGGAGTTCCCGCCATAACTGCCATTCATTCGGGGTCAGAACCCTCAGATGGATCATACGGCACCTCATTTCATGTCGAAAGCAGCCGAGAGCGCTCGGCCGTTCCCGTTCGCGATGTGTGAAGCACGAAGGAGACAATGATGACTCACAGAAAATTATACTAGTTCGTGAATCTTTAGTGCCCTAAGAGGGCCGCAGTTTCTTCGGGAAATTCTCCACAAAGTACGGCTAAGTCGCAAGGAGGATGGGCTGCATGCCGTTTCAGCCCAATCAAACAACACCAGTTGCTTCATGTTCCGTTCTCCTCAATCGCTGTTGTATGCTTTAAAGCGGCCGCCCCCTTAGGACCCTGAACCTTCAGAATTCCGTACCCGCCGCCTTTCATCATCGGGATCGACGCCACCGGGTTCCCCGTGACCGCGACAGGGCGCGTAAACTTTCATCTTGGGTTGATCCATTGACACCTCCGCCACGTGCCGCCGTACCATCTTGTTTAGTCGGAAATAACTGCGTTCAGACACTGCTGCTCTTGTTGGATTACGGTCCTTCGTCGGGCGGATGCAAAATGTGGTCGGCAAAATCATTTGCCCCAGGGCACCCCGATCGCCGAATCTGATCTGCAGCCGCATGGTAGTCATAGCTAGTTTCCTTTAATGCAGCATCAGGGCCTAGCAAGGCCCAACAGGCCCCTCGGGCTGCACTTGGGAGACCTACGCTGCCCACATTGATAATCCGAGTCTCGCCGACCATTCGGTCAAACTGAATGTGCGTGTGACCACACGCAATGGTCTTTTGGCTGATACCTGCGAGCATCGGCCAAATTATCTCGTCGGGAGTCTCGCGCCGTATGGGGTCGGTGTCACTTCGAGGGGATCCGTGGACGAACAACACGTCGCCCATCCCTTCAACAGTCAAAGTGACCGACCTGGGGAGGCGATTGAGAAATTCCCGCTGTGCTGCTGATAACTGGGCTGCGCACCATTCATTAATCTCCGCTATCCATTCCGGGAGTCCTTGATCGGCCCCGTGCCTTTCGCCTACTTCGCGATCAGCATTGCCTTTCACAAAGTACACCGGCCCAGGAAGATTCATAAGGCGATCCATGGTGGCGGCTGGTTCTGGACCCCAGGCCAAGTCGCCACACACCACAATTGCATCGGCATTGCACTGGTCAATGTCAGCCAAGACCGCGTCGAGGGCGGGCAAATTGGCATGAATATCCGAAATTACCGCGACGCGCATAGCCATTTATTCATCCCCCTGGGAGTTACCAACAATATCAGCAATAGCAGTGGCGCCACGAACGGCTAGGCGCTTTCGCGTTTCAAGTTCATGATACTCTATTGTCCAGGAATGCATCGATCTTCTACCTGCCAATAATCTTTTGGTTTCGCATCTCCCAGTCGATACCGAACGACGTCAATCAGCTATTAATAGAGTTCCAATGAAATATTGTTCTAATATTAAATGACCTTGTAAGAGATCTGGGGTAAGGAGAATGGTCATGATTGCTTTAAAAATGCTCGTTCTGATTTTGTCACTAGGGATTGATACGCTTATGGTATCCACTTCTCTTGGCCTTTCACAGGCCAAGGGTAAAGCTAAAATAGCCCTGACGTTTTCCTGCACCGAAGGGCTAATGGCCATCATTGGCTTATTCATCGGCAAAGGGATTGGCCGGGTTATTGGCTCCTGGGCCTCTTTAATCGGTGGGCTGGCACTGCTAGCCGTCGCAGCTTGGCTTCTTTTCTTTGACGAAGACGACGACAAACTGGGCCGAAGTCTCGGTGGGTGGGCATTAGTAGCCACGGCTCTCAGTATTAGCGTAGACGAATTGGTGATTGGTTTCTCTATCGCCTTGGTTGGAGTGCCGATTGCCTTAACAATTCTCTTGATTGCCGTGCAAGCCTATATTTTTACGTATTTGGGAATGACGTTCGGGTCAAAGATAAAACCCTATCTTGGGGAATGGTCCGAGAAGTTGGCAGGGATAGCCCTTGGATTCCTGGGCTTATGGATATTTGTGGAGGCCATTGTACATTTACTTTACCGGTAAAACGTCCGGACTAGCTCCGTTTGGGGGTGGGAGAGAGCACGATGCGTATTTCACAGGCTGCATTTTAAAATCCGGAATAGACTCGTTATAGTAGCGGATCAATATGGTTGCACTCCTGCGAAAGCATTGTACGATGGTGGCTGTCTTCTTTATGTTGGTTGAAGTTATAGCGATCGAATTTAGGGTTAGATCCCAGGTGTGCACCCTACAGGTGTTGGTCGGGGGGGTGGAGAACCATATGGTTCTTCGGACCGACGTCTGCGCTCGGGCACGACTGGAAAGTTATCGCAGGAAAATGGGATTTTTTGGCGAAGATTTAATTGCCTAGACAAATCGAACTGATGTCTAGAATGTCAGTGGTAGGAGATATGCTAATGTCCGCCATGTTGCCAGAAAAGGTCAAATGGATTCCGTGCGGACTCTTTGTCAACGACAGCGAAGAAAAGGCGACCATTGCAATTCGTAACACGTTGAATGCGGTCGATCGTGGTCAATGGATTATCCTGTCGAATCTAATGGTTTCATATCAACCCGAAGAGACACCTGATGAGATCGATATAGTAGCCATCGGTTCGACCGCTGTTATCGCCATAGAGATCAAGCATTGGGACAACAGTTATGTGACAAGGAATCCGAACGTAGTTGCTAGTGAGGCACATAAGCTCGAAAATAAAGTGAGGCGGCTTAAACGGCGCCTAAGTAAGCATTTCGGTAATATGTGGGTCAAGGGAGTTTTTTTGTTTACTAAAGGTCAGCAATTTTCAGACTCGACTGTCCAAGGGATCCCAATCTTTTCTCTGCAGAATTTGCCGGATTTGTTTGCGATATCGACGCACGTGACTCTGAACGAGAAGCAAAGAGAGAAGTGCCTGAGGTTGCTTCAACCGTTGTCTGAGGCAGTTATCTCGGGGCGCCTAAAGAATTTCCGGGATATAGAAAATCTTAAGCTCTTGACATCGACCAACGAAAGGTTCCATCGGGAGTATTCCGGAGTTAAGGTTAAGAGCCGAGAACGAGTAATTCTACATTGGTATGATCTTACGGCCTCAACGCATAAAAAGCCCGAGGAACTGGCCGAAAGAGAGTATCTTAGCTATAAAATTCTGCAAAAGGAACCCTTTATTCCTAAAATAGTGGATTCTTTCCAATCAGCGGCTGAGTATCCCGGTGAAGTTTATTTTTATTCCATTCAAGATTCAATGGCTCCTACTCTTCACGACCGGCGAAACGATGACAGTTGGACGGTAAAACAACGGCTTGCTTTCGCTGTGGAATGTTTCAAAGCCTTGCGACATATGCACACGAGGGAGTCACCGGAACAACCCATATTTCACAGGGGATTGAATCCGTTTAGCGTTTTGGTAGGTTCCGACAATAAGCCCTTATTTACAGGATTTCGTTGGGCGAGAATTGTAGAAGCCGTTACTATCTCGCCAGCACAGTTACCCTTGGAAGGAGAATGTGTCGCCCCTGAGGTACTCCAAGGAGGATTAGCTTCGGCTGATGGACGATCGGATGTGTTCTCATTGTGTGCTACATTGAAATCCGCATTAAGTGATTCGCCCGAGGCATTATCTTTGCTAAATACGGGGATGTCTGAGAAGCCCGGAGATCGCGCTTCTTTAGATACTTTAATTGAGGGCTTGGAATCGTTGTATGGTCCACAGACCCAAGTAGTGGGAGCTTCAGAGGTGGAACCGAAGTACTGGGCCTATGGCACTCGTGTCGCTCTGCATGGGGACCTCGGAAATACTGTTTATCAAGTGATCGAGTTTCTGGGCGCTGGTGGAGTGGGGCGAACGTTCAAAGTCGTTCAACTCGACGTGAAAACAGGTCAACAGCTCGGACTATATGTGGCCAAGACTATCGATACTGCAGAAAATGCGGAGTACGTACTAAAAGCATATCGTTTGGCCCGGGGTGCTCATCCCAAGGAATCCAGTGCAAGCATCTACGAAATTGCCGACATCTGGGATCCATGTAAACCCATGGCACTATTAGAGTGGATAGAAGGCACACCATTATCTTCTTATTCAGCCATATTACCGCTATACGCTGAGGAGTTGAATGTACGTCTTGAAAAACTTATTTTGGGTTGGGTCGCATCAATCAGCCGGGTTCTTGCTCATTTTCATCGAAAGGGCTTGGTCCATGGCGATGTCTCACCTGGCAACATAATTGTCAATGGTCTTCAGGTGACTCTTACCGATTATGATGGTGTTACGAATGTTGGGGAAATTGCTCGGCATTTCAATTCGGTTTATGGAGCGCCAGAAGTGATATCTCGGCACCCGGTCTCCGCGTCGGACGACATTTATGCCTTAGCGGCCACGATATATTGGGTTATTACCGAGAAAACACCTTTTCTTCGGGGAAGCTCGATAACTCGAGAACAAGGGCTAGATCTTGATGGTGAAGTGTTTGCGGAGATGCCCGACCTTACGAAATTCTTGGAGCGAGCTACTTTGCCAAATCGAGAACACCGCTTTGTGGACGGAGATGCGGTCCTTAACTATTTATCAGATTTGCCTTCGATGAACGCAGGTATACGGGATGATAGCCTTCGGTCTACGCCGGCATCTCCAGAGGTAAATCGCTTAAGTGGCAGCCGCTCTGCGGCCCCCGACAATTCTGAAACCAAACCACACGCACCCAAGGGCGAGCGCACAAGTGGCGCGAGGACAGCGCAAGGGAGGGCCGGGATTAGGAACCTGGCGCTGGTTCGAGCTGAAAAGGGCAAGTACGGTGGATTTACAACCTGGCTGCGTGGTCATCAAGATTCCGAGGTATCGCTGGAATTTGCCGAGGTCGAGAAGATCATTGGCTGTGCGCTTCCGCCGTCTGCTCGAAAACACCGTCCGTACTGGCACGGAGGGCAGTCTGGAAGCACCATTGGGAATGCAATTTTAGCAGCCGGATGGATAGTGACAGACCTCGATATGAGAGAAGAGCGAGTGGCATTGAAGAGGGGGAATTAGGGCACAGCCAAACCCCGCGTGGGGTTATCTTGATGCTGTTCCAAAGAAAGGATATGGGGATATTCCAAAGATCCATGGCGGAAAAATCCTGTGTGAAGCCAGGCGACTATCATCATTGAGGCACGTCAGTCTCTCTGAAGGGGGACCATCAGATGACACTGGCCATGCGGTGGCAAACAGAGTTCAATAGAAACGATAAGCTTGTTAGACTGCAACATATTGTAGACATCACCATTTCTATTGCATAAAAACTACAGTGTGACCAATCTGCATCAGAAAAGAGATGACCAGTTGAATCCCTTAAATGATAACGTTATTACCACTTCAATCCAATGGCGGTCTACGATCAGTTATGCATCCTATCATAATCACGTGCCAGTGGTGTCCAGCCTGACCATTCATAATCACTCCAATGAATCAAAGAACCAAGTTCAAGTGATTTTCCAAGGACCTGCTTTGCTTCACGATTTTGTTCTGCGGTTGGAAGGATTAGAGCCTCACGAGTCCAGACGATTCGACATCGTCGATCTTCCATTGTCGCACCAATACCTATCCCAATTAGGGGAAGCCGAACATAGCCACCTGATGGCGGGCGTCACCGTTGGTGGCGTAGAAGTGGCCAGGGATTCACACGCGATAGAAATATTGGCCTACGATCAGTGGGCGGGAATTCGAGAATTACCCGAATTGCTGGCCGCGTTCAGCACACCGAATCATCCCTCTATTGACGCCCTGTTGTCAAAAGCAGGAGAAGTCTTAGCAAGCCAAGGGCGAGGTGGAGCGATCACAGGATATCAAACGGGAAACCGCGAGGACGTTTGGTATCAAATTTCTGCCATCTACAATGTCGTCATGGCGGAGCAGTTGGTGTATAGTGCCCCGCCCGCTTCGTTCGGTACAGAAGGGCAAAAGATACGGTTGGCGGATCGGATATTTTCTGGGAGAGTCGCAACCTGCCTCGACTTGACCATGTTGTTTGCCTCGTGTCTGGAACAGGCAGGGCTGCACCCGGTAGTCCTAATCAAAAAAGGGCATTCGTGGATTGGATGTTGGTTGATTGAAAGCGCTTTGCCTAGCGCACTTACTGATGATTGCCAAAGTATCCGCAAACGCGTACAAAGCGGGGAAATGTTGGTGTTTGAAACCACCGGTGTGGCAAATCAGCCGCCAATGAATTTGGCATCTGCCGTGGACTACGGAGTAAGCCATCTAGCCGATGAGCAGGGCTTCTTGTTCGCTGTGGACATTAAACGAGCTCGACTTGAACAAATTCTGCCGCTTCCTTCGCGATGGGACCCTGTGACCACTAAAGAACCCCTTGTGGATCAAGAACCACGTCTGGAAATCGCCCCGGAGTTGCCCCCATTAGTCGACCAAGTGGACGATGTCAATACTAACCCATCCGGGCTAGACGGGTCTGAGGCTCGGTTGCGTCGATGGAAGGGAAAACTTTTGGATCTGACCGCGAGGAATCGGCTCCTGAATTTTAAAGTGACCCGTACCGTGGTGCCGCTGGTTGTCCCAGATGTTGGCGATGTTGAGGATGCCTTGGCTGATGGTAAGGGATGGAAGTTTCGGTCGATTTATGAGTTTATTCCCGGCGCGGACCCAAGGTCGGTTGCTATTGCTGCGGCGCGCACGGGGATTAATCACTATGAGCATCTAGTCCGCGACGTGATGGGACACCGAGAACTAATCTCCTCGCTGTTGCCTCAAGATTTGACGACGCGGCTCGTCAATATCTTTCGAGCAAGCCGAACAGGATTTGAAGAGGGTGGAGCCAACACCCTGTTCCTCTCCGTAGGACTTCTGTACTGGACCGATGGAGCACGAGCTAAAACGCAAGCGGCCCCTATTTTGCTGATTCCGGTCACCCTTTCCCGAAGCTCCACCCGCAGCGGATTTGTGGTGACACGCCACGATGACGACACCGTGGTTAACCCGACTCTTGTGCAGTTGTTGCGGGATCGGTTCCAATTAACATTGGAGGGGCTCGAGCCCTTGCCATTGGATAACCACGGCGTTGATGTCGCTAAGATTTTGCAAATTTTCCGTGTGGCGATTACGCCGATTACTCATTGGGAGGTCCGCGAGGAAGTATATCTTGGCATATTGTCTTATGCCAAGTATTTGATGTGGAAGGACCTCGAAGATCGCACGGAAGATTTAAGAGCCAGTCGTGTGGTATCGCAGCTGATTGACGCGACGGCTGCAATGCAGCCGGTCGGGGAAGCGTTTAGTCAGCGGACAGATATCGATCAACGGCACCAACCGTGGGAGCTGTTGACTCCCCTGGACGCGGATTCGTCACAAATGAACGCGATTAGTAGGGCAGCGGAAGGCTATGACCTCGTTTTGGAAGGGCCCCCTGGTACCGGGAAATCGCAGACGATCACCAACTTAATTGCTCATTTCTTGGGTTCTGGACGGAGTGTTCTTTTCGTTTCCGAGAAGATGGCCGCACTGGAGGTAGTCTATCAACGGCTGACTGCGGTGGGATTGGCCCCATTTTGTCTGGAACTTCACTCGGCCAAGGCAAAAAAGACGGAAGTTTTGGAACAGTTGAGGTCTGCCCTTGCGGTGTCTTATGCCTATTCTGAAGAGAATTGGCGGGTTCATGCCGAT
>JAJYHT010000005.1 GCA_021784595.1 Bacillota bacterium
CCGTGGGTGTTCCGCGCATGGGGCCTCTCGTCTTTGGGGGACGCGCGGTTGACCGCGCGGGTCTTACGCCTCGCAAGTGATTTGGCCGCTCACCCAGATCTCTCGCTGGCGAGTCTCTACGAGGGGGATTGGGCGGGACTGAAAGCAGGCTACCGATTCTTCGATAATCCGAAAGTCACGCCAGCCCAATTGTTGGCTCCCCATCAAGCCGCCACCTGGGAACGGTCAGCATCGGAACCCATCGTCCTCATTGTATCCGGAAGGCGGGATTCGCGAAACAGGACTGATACGGGGTAGCGGACATTTTGGCGCTCATGATTATGCTGCCGCTGCTGTTGCCGAACAGCGTCCATAGTTTGTACCACAGTGAATTCCAGAAGATCACGACGATGAAAAAGGACGCTATTTATCGCCTGAAAAACCACGAGAAGATGCCATGGAGAAAGATTTTGTACGGGGTCGCCAAGCGATTTCAAACGCTGACCAATCCCGACACGATCGTGACAGACATGTCGGCGTTCATCCTCGACGACATCACCGACCGACGGGTCGGTCGGCGCCTCGAAAACGTCTCCTATGTCTTCGACCATGTGATCGGGAAAACCCTCTTGGGGTTTAAGCACCTCGTGTTGGGCTTCTTTGATGGCACGACCTTTATCCCCCTGGATTTCAGTATTCACGCCGAACAACGCTTGCGGGGCCGCAAGCGTCGGGAGCAATATCGGAAACCCTGCCAGCCCGGGTCCCCCGGGTCCCTCCGGCGTAAGGAATGCACCCGGGACAAAATGACCCAAGCCATTGCCCTGGTCAAGCGGGTGTCAAGCACGGGTTTCAGGCCCACTATGTGCTGGCCGATAGTTGATTCGGCAGTAAGGGATTCATCCAGGCGATCCGGCACATCAAAAACGGCGCCCTCCACGTGATATATGTGGGGTGCGTAAGGACAAGCGACAGTATCGGTACCACGGGAACACGGTCGCCCAGGCCCTCCTGGCGATCCTGAAACAAGCTGGCAACGCCAAGCGTTGCCGCAAAATCAACACCCGTTATTTTGAGGTGGTGGTGCACTACGACGATATCGGGGATGTCAAATTGTATGTGTGCCGCTTCCCGTATCAAAAACAGTGGCGCGTGTTTCTGGCCATGGATACCACGTTGTCCTGTGTCGCCAGGATGGAGATCTACGCCACACGCTGGACGATTGCGGTGTTTTTCAAAGAAATGAAGCAGCAACTGCGGTTGGGCCAATGCAAATCCCGCGATTTCGATGCCCAGATTGCCCACGTCACGACCTGCTGCATCCTCTACACCTTTCTCGCTTACGTCCGACGGGTCCATGCGTACGCCCCCTTGGGGGCGTTATTCGAGGCCATGGCGGCCGAACTGGTCGAAAAAAATCTCGCCGAACGACTGTGGGCCCTGTTCGAGGAACTACTGCAGGTGGTCATAACTTCGATCGCGGAGTTGGGCGCCGTAGATCTGGCACAATTCCAACGGTCGCCGGAATATGCCGCACTCAAAGCCCTGTTTGCGGAGTCGTTCTTGGGCGATCAGTTACAAGCCTTCAATAAGTCCGCCTAAAGAGCCAAACGGGAATGAGGACAAAGTGGCGCATTTCAAGGGTTGGCGGCTGAATTGGCGTCAAAAAATGCTGTATGATGAGGGTGCGAAACTCAAGTAAGCTTTTCGGGCACTCCTCCGAGAAAAACCGTCAGGTGCAGGGATCCAACCGAATGGTTTGCCTTGTCTTAGTTTGACCAAGATGTGGTGGGTGCAGATGGATCGGCGTTTCTTCTGACGCCACGCCTCTCTGAACCTCGCTCCTGTCATTTCTAGCGCTTTCCTTTCCCCCACATACGGCGCTGTCTGGGTGGTGTCACGGTTCTCTCTTGGTCGGGGCACAGGGGAGTGCGGCACGGTATCCCGTTTGAGCACCCCTTCCCGGGCAGAGCGCGGTCAGCCAGAGGTCAGCGAGCACTCTCACTGACTGCGCTGGCCACCGCAGCCACCCATTGATAATATCGCCATGCCCGCCACCACCCGACGAGATCTCCTCGGCACGCCGCCGTAAGCATACGACGCTCCGCACAGGCTTGGAGGCAACCGATAAGCGATGTGTCCACGCGCGGTGTCCCTCCTCATTCGACCCTTTTTATAGTCTATGTTCGCAGGTGGGATGAGAACCTGGAAAAGTATGGCGGAGCGGGACACGCGTCCGGGCTTGAATGCTTTCGCAAGGCATTCCTCATGGCGTTCATGAACCCATATGTAATCATTGACTATTCACCCATTCCCCCTTTATGATTGATTCATCAATCATAAAGGGGGACTTCTTATGCAACAGAAATTCGTACATCAAGAAAAGCGCGCCCGAATTTTGCAGACCGCCACACAATGTTTTGCGGACCATGGATTCGCCGCTACCACAATTGCCGAGGTTGCTAAGGCATCGGGAGTCAGCTTCGGCAGTGTGTTCACGTATTTCTCGACCAAGGATACCTTATTCCGATGCGCGGTGTTGGAACCTCTCGAAGAGATGAAGCGCGTGTTTCTTGACATCGATGTGCAGGCCCCGCCTTCGCTCACGGTGCAACACCTCATCACCAAGCACCTGAAATTTATCTCCGAACACGGGGTGTACTTGCGGGTCGCCCAGCACGTGATCGCCCAGAGCGCCTTATTTCCGTCACTATTCAACGAACTCGACGCGTTCCACCTCCAGTTCAAGAACACCCTGCAACCGATTATCACAGACGGCCAGTGCGCCGGCGAGTTTGAGGCCACGGATCCCGGCTTGGTGGCGACAGCCTATTTGAGTTTCCTCATCGGTGTCAGACTGGCGCATCCGGATGCGCCGGGGTCGCCGCTATGGGACGATATGAGAGTGCTGGCGTTTCGGTTATTTGGACCGATTGTGCAATGACTGGGGACCCCACGAAACCACAAGGACTCCACCCCAATGTGAAAATACGACTGGGGATGCAATTTGCGCTCGGCCTGACCACGAATATGGTGACACCCTTTCTCGCCATCTACTTTGCGACACAGGTCGGTCTCACCATGACCGGGGTGATGGTCATTACGGTCACCATAGCGGGTATGCTGGGAGGTCTTATCGGAGGTGCCCTGTCCGATCGGTGGGGCCGGCGGAAATGGATGCTACTATCAGAGGGCGCGATGAGTGTAACGTGGTTGGTGGTCGCCTGGATGAATTCTCCGTGGGCCAGATCGCTGTACGGTACATTTTTCGCGATGCTCATTAACCTCTTTTTTGCGGGATCTATGGAACCGACAGTGCAGGCCATGATTTTGGATGTCAGTCCAGCGATCATCCGGAAACGGATCTATTTTCTCTCCTATTGGCTTAAAAATCTTTCGATGGCGGTGGGCGTGTCGCTTGGCGGATTTCTGTTTCTGACCCATCGGTTCGCCCTGATGTCCTGCGTGGCTGCGGCGACCCTGATGTCCTTGGGCACCACGATCATCCTCCTTAAAGAGACCCATGACGGCTTGTCGCCTCGAGTGCGTCTTGGGCAAAGTGCATCGGCGGTAGCTATGGGTATGCTACAGAGCGAAGTTGTTCAGATATACCACCAATATAAGATAGTGGCCAAAAACCGCGTGTTTCTCGTGTTGACGGGATCGGCCGTGCTCCTCAATGGGTTGGAAAATCAACTACCCAATTATATTGGCATCCGGTTGTCGACCGCCATGACACCCACCAAGATCATGCAGGTGGGATCCTATAGTGTGTCGGTGAAAGGCATCGCGATGGTGGGACTACTCCAAGCGGAAAATACGGTGCTTGTGGTCTTGTTCGTGGGCCTTCTCGCGTACTTGACTCGGAAACTCAAAAACTCGCAGAGCATTCTCGTCGGGGTCGTACTCTATACCTTAGGATACGCGGTCCTCGGGGCCAGTCTGTCTCCGTGGGTCCTCTTTATCGCCATGTTCACGATTACGATAGGGGAGCTCTTGTATTCGCCAGTGCGTCAGGTCTATTTAGCTGAATTGGTACCGGATAATGCACGCGGGGCGTATTATGCTCTGTATCAACTCAATGCCCAATTGGCGACGTTACTGGGCGGAGCTTTCATCCTCGTCGCACGGGTCCTTCCCTCATGGGGGATCCCCTTCCTGTACGTCGCGATGGGTGCCGGGGGTATGGGTAGTCTTGTGTATGTGCTCCGCATGCGAGCGCATCGAGCAGAGCGCCAAATGGTCCATCTATGAAGTTGGCAATGGCGGTAGCTAGGCGCGGAACAGATTGGCCGCAAACCCCGCAAGCGTGGGGGAAGACCAAGGCCATAAGAATCGGGCGAGGGACGTCCCTTTTTGAGCTTCATACATCCCCAGGTGACTTATGTGACAGGGACAGCTCTATTAGGATAAAAGTGTCACTCAGATGTATGACATCCCGTGTCATACATCTATACGCCCTATTTTATAAGGAATGCCCCGATCACTGACGTTCTTGAGGACTTGGATAGGTCGGATGAACGGTATCGAGACCCCTGTCAGCCTATCGCACCCCTTCGACAGCACGAGCAGACCGTGACAAATCCGTAGTCACGCTATCCAAAAACCGAGCGTCTGAGTAGACCCAGCTCTCGGAGCCTCGCCAGAGGTGCTAACACAGCGTTCTTTTTCCTTCGCATGAGAAATTTTGACCAACGACCTATCTCTTGACCTTCTGCGTACAGGATCAGCGTGAACCGCCTAGCCCCCGACCACTTTGGTAAAGATGTTCGCGCGGGTGAGTCTCAGGCACACGCGCACGGACGGGGCAGGATTGCCAGTCTGTAAACACGGGACCCGGGGTGTATCCTCCGGGCAGTCCTGCAATCTGTGGCACCGGGGGGCACGCACGTTATGCATCTCGATATTACCCACTTTACGCCCAGCGGATGCCCTAACCCCCACCTCTGGGCGATGAATGCGAAGCGGAGGACGTGTCCACACCGGCCCTAACTCATGAAGAGACAGCCCCATTGTGCGCATAGGCGCACTTTGCGCCCAAGTTCCCTCATTTTTCGATGCCCTCCTAAGCGCTAAAGTGATTGGTCAGTTGTCCCAGTCCCTCAATCTCTGCCCGTACCGTCTCCCCGAGTTGCAACCACTGCCGCGTTTCTGGTGGTTGCCCGAGGATGACGCCTTCCGGTGTCCCCGTGAATATCACATCACCGGGTTCCAAGGGCCAGATCGCGGACAGATACGCGATGATCGCGCGGCACGAAAAGATCATGTCCGCAGTGGTGGAATTTTGACAGAGATCGTGATTCCGCCACAGCCGTATGGACAGACGATTCGGGTCCGCTATGTCGTCTGCCGTCACCAATGACGGACCGAGGGGAGCAAACCCCGGCAACGCCTTCCCCAACAGCCACTGACTGGTCTTGAGCTGTAAATCGCGGGCGGACACATCGTTTCCCACGGTGTACCCTGCCACATAATCCTAGCTTACGATATTACGCATATTGACGAGGCTCCGGCTATTATGCATCAAATTGTGGAGCAATCAGGGAGATTGGACGGACTCGTCAATAACGCTGGAACCACGCATCGGGGTTCGTTGGTCGATATCTCGGCACAAGATTTCGACGAAGTGAAGCATCTCAATGTGAAGAGTTTGTTGTTTTTGAGTCAGGCTGCCGTCCATGTTATGGATCGGGCCAGGGCTATCCTTAATGTGGCGTCCCTGAATGCCTTTGATGTACTGCTCAAGGGCGTGGGTCTGTACGACACGCCAAGCCAGGCGCGACGTGGCACAGTCTTTGTTCGTTCCGTTTGCCGAGATTGAGGTCGTCTGCTCGGATAAACAGGAACATGCGCGGCGCATCGTATCGCGCGTGGTCAACATTCCGGGGCTCGCACTGCCCACGTGGTCGGAGGTGGAAGCCCGTCCGTACGAGGGTTGGGACCGTCCCCACATCGTTATTGACACCGCTCATAAAACCGTATCGGAAAGCTTGGCGGCCTTGCGACACATGCTGTCGTACGAGGACGGCGATACTTCGTGATGGCGCGCTGGGGCGTCGAACAGTCACGAGCGCAGGGTGCGTTGGTATCGTTTTTTGAGGAATTTTGGGCACACGCTGGATGCATGATTGAGGGCGTGAGTACAGGGGCCAATTGCCACTGATTTGGTTTTGGGTCGGCCCGCATGGCATCGTCGCCATGGCATGGATCAACGCAAACTGTCCCGTTTTCATTTTCACTGAGAAGAACTCTGTGGGGTATGGCAACGATTCCTTTCCAGCACTATCCCTAGCCATTTATTGCCATTTTCCGGCTCTCGTGAGGGTCTTGCTGTCAGAAACCGAGCCTTGACCTGGAGGTTTTGGTGTCCATACAGGAAAATCGAAGCCCAATCGGAAGCCGATTCGAGGGGTATCCTGACGCCCGGATCGGGTTGACTCACTCTTGACAGCACGTAGTGCGTGGAATTTACCAAGACCCGGCTTATGGCGGGAATTTAACGAATCATTGCCATACCCCACCATCTTCCTCAAA
>JAJYHT010000062.1 GCA_021784595.1 Bacillota bacterium
CCGATCTACGATATCCTCAAATCTTGCAGAAATTTATGTTCCTATCAAGAGTACCTTGTGCTGAACCCCCCAGCAAGAGATTTTTGACGTGTGAGCTACCATGGGAACAGGCTAAAAAGTCATAGGTGTCGTAGACCGACGTCTCAATACACGACGCGCTTATTGAGGTGACATAATGTTAGGTCTTTGAACATGGCCCCGATGCTCATGAGATAGGCGTTCCCTCATGCCAACACCACAAAAAATGTTGCGGAAATATTTCGTGGTGCAACGGCATCATTGCAAGAAGAACATGTTGGTATCACGGCTCATTTATTTGATTAGGTTGGGCGAATAATGCAATATGAAGACAAGGTTGAACGCATGGGAGACGGTTTGATGGAAAATCACCTTAGAGTGCATGAAGACATCGGTTCAGTGGTGACGATGGTAATGGAGACTTCCCGTGCTTGGGCTTGGGCGGAAAGAGGCCAGGACCTGTTCGAGCAGGTAGCGCGTTTGTTTCAGCATCGTCTTAACGTGGATAGTGGGTACGTTGTATATCGTAAGACGGCGCTTTGGCGTGAACCCAACGATGAATTGCCCCAAATATACGCACCATGGGGCAATGTCGTCCCGGTTTTAAGCACTATTTCCGATCGGTTGAAAAAGCAGTTGAGTCATGCCGACCCTTTGCAGTATCTGTCAGAACAATGGCTGACGCGTGACCAGGTGCCGGAACTGGTCCGGGCAGATTGGGAGCAATGGGGATTTTGTGCTGGGGGGTCATGGCCCTTGACTCTTGGCGGGGAGCGAGTGGGTGCCCTGATTTTGCGCCGGTCGAGAGTGCTGGCTAAAGATGACAGCATGGTAATGCATTTGGTTGCCCTGCAAATGTCCCTGGTGCTGGACTTGCTAAGGTTGAGGAGAGTGGCCGAAGAGAGCAGCCAAAGGGATATATTGACCGGAGCTTATAACCGGCGGGGTATGATGGCTCGGCTTCCCAACATCCTCAATGAAGCTGAGACTCGGCAGCAACAAGTAATATTAGGAATCTTTGACGTGGACGACTTCAAGCAAATTAATGACCAGTTGGGCCACCCGCAAGGGGATCATGTCTTGCGGGCAGTCGCTGATGCGTTGCGCAGCCATGTTCACCCTGAAGATTTGGTGGCTCGCTGGGGAGGCGATGAGTTTGCGGTGGTTATAGTGGAGGATCCGCATGTCGTTATGTCTGAAGTTGTAAAAAGGGTCAGCGATGGGTTGAAATCCCTCGCGCAAGGGGTCTCGGTTAGTGCGGGTTGGGCTTGCTGGGGCCGCGACGGACAAACGTGGGAGTCGGTTTACTCGGCCGCCGATCAGCGACTGTATCTGAATAAACGTCCAGGAATTGCGTCAAAACGGGAACAGCATAAAAAGTATTGTTGAAGAAGAGGAAATGGCTATCGTTGCACGAATACGTTGGCAATTGGGACAAAAGGCTCCAATTAATTACGAAAGGGAGGGCCCTCAATCGAACAGACAAACCCGCACGTGCACGATAGTCATACTGGAGCCCCAGACAAGTTTTTTGGACTGGCTCTACAATATGTTGCAGACCACTCCCGAATTTGATGTGGTAGGGTCGGCAAACACGTTCGCAGACGGACTCGAACAAGTCAAGCAGTTAAAGCCTGACCTGGTTTTAAGCGATGTGTGGCTGCCAGGGGCACAAGGCTTAGACTTCCTTTACGTGTTGCAGTCTTTGGAGATGCCCCCGCGGATTGTGGTCATGGCTATGGATCCCGAAGTCGGTCCTTTGGTGGAAAAACTCGGGTTGGGTTTTGTCCTAAAAACCCAACTTTCGGTCGAACTACTCCGAGCGTGGTGTTTGCCCTAAACCGTCTTCAACAGTGTAGCCTCAGATGACAAGGGTATCTCACACATCATCCGCGTACCATGTGGAAACACTGATTCGAACTTTAGAAATCCCCCCGCCTGTTCGGCTCTCGCCATCATGGTCAAGACCCCCAATTGCGGGTCGGACGCCTCAGCCCAGCCGCGGCCATTGTCCTCCATCTCAATGACCAAGTCCTCTTTGCTGGTGACCGTCAATGCCAGGCTGACTGCGGTAGCTCCAGCATGGTGGACAACATTGTTCAGCGCTTCTTCCAGGATGCGATAAGCTGCTAGACGGGTTTTTTCCGGGAACCGACTGTCCACTAAAGGGTCCCATTGCCGCAGATTGGAATCAATACGCACCTTAAGCTCCAATACATTATGGTAGCGGTAGGCAAGCTGTTCGACTGCGGGTATGAATGCTAACCGAATGATTGCGGGGTGGAGCTGGTGGCTAAGTTGCCGGATATCTTGATCGCGGACCGTATCGATGAGTGCCATGGTTTGATTTAATAAGTCTTCCGCATAGTGGGGATTGTCCATGAGGCAACTTTTGCATTGTTGCAGTTGGTGCCACGCTACTAATAAATGGCTTTGAACTCGACCGTGCAAATGCTCGGCAATTTGCTGAGCGGTTCTGTCCTGCACGTCGGCAATCCGAGCAACCAGGGACAAAAGACGCCGATGTTCTTCCCGGTACCGATGTTCAGTTCGTCCCATCCGTTCCAATGCAGATGCTTCGTGGGCATAGGCGGTTAACAGTCGCACTTGGTCTTCGGTCAAGGGGCATTCGTGGGAGATAATCAACGCGGCTCGGACTCGGCCGCTGAGCGACACGGGGCAAATGACGAAATGATCCAAGCCCATGGAATGGGCTTGGATTGATGTGGCGGCATATTCATCGGTGGCGGACCATTGGCCTCTTTGCACGCGATTTTCATGAAATGCTCGGCGCCATAGTGCAGGGATAGCGGGAGAGTGACCTGGGGAATGGCGAAGCTTTTTGCATACTCCAGCCAGTTCACAGAGTGCTTCGCACGCTCTAGAATTTAATGGCGAGTGGATACATTCGGTTATCTCAACAGATTTTGGGGTAAATCGTAAATATTGCACCCATTGCCATCCGTTTTCCTTGTGGATGCGTTCCACGAATTCCTTAAAAACCTTAGAATATTGGTCCATGGGACAGTTCTCCTTAAATTATAAGTGTTTTCACTCCGAAGGTTGAAATTTAGCAATATTGGTTATGAGAATTATCAGGAATAATTTGTCAGAGGCGATTTCGCCGTATCTTGTTGAAGTTCCTGCTATCCGTAAACTAGGAAAGGATAAATCGTTCGTCGCAATTCTGTAAATTCCGACGGTAATTGTAAACAATAATGTCGAAAAGGAATCAGTAATAGAGCCTATTGTCGGGGACTGGCGATAACATTGGAAAACCCGTGGGACCTTAGGTAGTCTCGGCACGGTCTAAAGCGACTGTTGTCATAGGTATGATAGCAATAAGCGACCAGCCATCGTGTGACCATATGGCTTGCCCGGTTAAGAGACGAACATGCTGGTCGATAAGGTCGCGAGACTGGGGCATTTGGTCTTTGCTAGGAGGAGAAACTAGTATGTGTAGCCACAATGCTTCTCTTGCCACGGCCAATTTAACCTGGACCCGACGAGGAGACTGAAGCGTGTCCAAGGCTTGCAGGTGGGTTTGGGCAATGGTATATAGACCTAGGCGAACGCCTAGCGAGATTTGGTTGTGGGTTGGGTAATCCCATTGGATGACCGTGTCATCTATGAAAATCGTCATCTGGTGAGCGCTGTGACTTTGATTGATTAGAGAGTTGAGGGCTGGTACTAAACCTAAACGCAGAATTGGCGGGTACATGTTGTGACTTAATTGTTCGAGGTCATCTTGGGCGATCCCTGATAGTCGTTCTCGAATATCTAATAGAGTATCGCCAAGCGTCGAAGTGGATGACAACGATTCGAGAATGTCGTCAAGGCGCCACATCAAGGCCAAAAGCCTGGTTTGAATTTGACTAGCCACCATATCCCCATATTGATAACGGTGTTGTGCACCTGTTGCCAGCCAACGTCTGCTGGCGCTCTGCAATGCTTCCAAATCCCTTCTTGTTGCGTGGGCATCCATCTCACTGCACCACAACAATGATCCCAGCGTTGCTAAAACGGTCAGCAAAGGTTGATTGGCAGCGGGTACCCCGTAAGCAATGATGGCGCCGGCGACCTGTCCTTGATACCATAAGGGGACCGCACAGATGTCTTGCAGAGCGGGGTAGGAGGCCAGGCTGTCACATAGCTCGGGGGATAGAATGTTGCTGAAAAACTCCTTTAGGGGAGCCTTTGTGGGCTCACCACGGAGGTACAGCTGATCCATCTTGGGGTTGGCAGTGGGACTATGGGTTCGATGAAATGGATCCACGGTGGATACCAAGGTTTGCGTCACTAGAAGCAGACGATTGAGTTCAGGAGGCGTAAACTGGGATACGCCTATTACCTGCACCATCGCATGCGATGCATCATATTGGGTGATTTGCAACCAGCCAGACTGCAAAATTTCTCGCCATGCTTCTGCGACTGGTGACCATATCCGGGTGATGTCCATCGACCTGTCCTAGCTACGGCTTATTGTGTGACACTTTATACCGTAATGGGTGGATGTAAGGTTGCCAATCGCACTTGCGGGGTGAGATGGGAATTCACCCTCAGTCCCTCACGCAAGGACATAGAAAACCTATTGGGATGGTATGATGAGAAGTAAATGAATAGAAGGGATGTCGATGTTGGACTTTCAAATAGCGAGGCATCGGGAACCTCAGCGATTTTTGGATGAGACTGGTGACTATCTGGTGGCGCAGGAAGCCTCCCATAATTTGATGCTTGGATTGCTGTTGGCGTTGTGTGAACAGCAAAATTCGATCCAGCCGCGCTACATGGCCACCATCCGCAGTGCAAAGGGAGGGATGGTTGGGGCAGCTCTTCGCACAGACCAGCACAATTTAATTTTGTCCGTGATCCCCGATGAGGCAGCAATCACGGCACTGGCAGCGGATGTACTGGCGGAAGACCCGGAGTTGCCGGGGATATTGGGTCCTAAAGAGAGTGCGGCACTGTTTGTTGCCAAGTGGCACGCTTTCACTGAGGACTTGGCCGTTTGTGAGGTGAAAGAGCGGATTTACGAGTTAACTGCCGTAAACCCTGGTCCAACCGGCAACGGCAGCGTCCGTCGTGTTGGGCTTGAGGACGTCTCGTGGCTTGTCCCATGGGTGGCTGACTTTATGGAGGAAGCACTGCCAGAAGTGGACGATGTCTCAAATCGCGCCAAACAAGCGGTCGAGCAGCGACTCGCTCGGGACCCTAAGCAGGGGGGATTCATGGTCTTAGAAGAGAATCATGAACCGTGCTGCATTGTGGGATATACTGGTCCGACATCGACCGGAATTCGAGTTGCTCCTGTTTATACGCCTAAGAATTTGCGCGGCCGCGGGTATGCCACCGGGTTGGTCCGGCAAGTGAGCCAACAACTGCTCGATTGGGGCTATCAACGCGTATTTCTATTTACCGACCTGTCGAATCCGGTCTCTAACCAGATTTATCTGAATGTCGGTTATCGCCCGGTTCTCGACGTCGACCAATACCGCTTTCAACGGAGAAATTCGTGACATTTCTAATTGGGATCTTATGGGAACGGGTGAAAAGGCACCAAATATGGTTCTTGATAGTGCTTTCTCTTACCACACTGGTCTTAGGGGCCGTGCTATTCGCGTGGACAGAGGGAGTGAATTTTTTTACAGCCCTTTATTGGGCGGTAACCACCGCTACCACGGTAGGCTACGGTGATGTCACTCCGCATAATTCCGCTGGACGTCTGGTGGCTATGGGAGTGATGCTGACGACTATTCCACTGGTGGGCGCGATATTTGCGACATGGGCTGCTATCTTAGCGTCGGTCCAAATAAGGAGGATTTTGGGCATGGAGCACCGACTGAATGTGAGCAATCACCTTGTGGTCTATGGCTATAACGACACGATAGCCCATTTGTTGACAGAATTAGTGGATGAAAAACAGGATGTGGTACTGGTTGCCGATGTGGATCCTGCCTCAGTTCCAGCGCGCATTCACCTACTGGTTGGCGACCCAACGAAAGTGGAAATGGTAAAAAAGGCCAACCCAGAAAAAGCTCGGCAAGCTCTGATTGCGGGAAACTCCGATGGGGACATCCTCATGACGGCGGTCTTGGTCAAGCATGCGGCACCGCAATTGCCGCAAATGGCGATGGTGCAATCGGCCAAGGTAGCTTTAGCCCTGCAGGATTTGGGAGTAAACCACACGATTGCGGCAGACGACTTGATGGGCCGTACCCTGGCCAAGAGTCTAGAAACGGCTCATGCCGCCGACTTGTTGCTCGGGCTTATCGGATCTGACAAATATCAATTGAGAGAGCGTCCAGTCCAACCCACCTGGGTCGGCCAGACTCTGAGCCAAGTGCGAATGAGCTATGCGGGGCTGTTGCTGGGGTTGGTTCAGGACAATCAAGTGCTGATCGGCATAGGTCATGACCCGGTGGTTGGGGCTCACGATGCAGTTTTACTATTGGTGCCGGAACCTTAGGGTGCATTGATTGAATATAGATAGGGAGATGAAGGAAATTAAGGAGACACGAGGGGGTCCTTATGATGGGGTTTGCTTTAGCGTTATCGGGGGGAGGGTTGTTGGGCGCAGCCCACATCGGTGTGCTAAAAGCGCTTGAGGAGGAAGGCCTGAGACCGCAAGCGATGGCCGGCACTTCTGCTGGCGGGCTGGTGGGCGCTCTGTATGCTTTGGGCGTTTCGATGCAACGTCTGCAAGAGGTAGGCGCCTTAGTGACGGCCGCACCCACCGATTATTTTCATTTCAATGATCAGTTGTTGTCCGAATTTTGGCCATGGGATTCATCGCCTGCAACGGGGCTCATAAATCCCTCGCGATTTCTGAGCAGCTTGCTGGATTTGGCGCCGACAGCGGTGACGACCGCTGATTTCAAGATGCCGACCGTGATCACCGCAATGGATGTGGTCAATCTTGAGTCGGTGGCCTTTAGTAATTTCCCAGGTGTAGCACCTATGCGTGGGCACTGGACGGTTTATCAAAATGCTCCACTCGATTTGGCCCTCGGCGCCACAATGGCCTTGCCTGGCTTGTTTGACGCCCCGCGATGGGGCAATCGTGTTTTGATTGATGGAGGGACGGCTGATACGCTACCGGCGGATTGGGCGGCCGCACTCTACCCAGGTCCGGTGGTGGCGGTCAATGTTGCGGTGCCTCCCGTTTTGCATGCCGACAAAGTAGGCATTGAAGAAATATTGTCGCGTGCAGAGCAATATGCCACACAAACCTTGTCACAACTGCGGATGTGGGGAAAACGCGTGTTTGTTATTGCGCCCCAGACCCAGAACGTCCCGTTTTTCGGATTCAAGGATTACGATATGTTGGTTGACAGGGGTTTTCTCGCTGCCAAGCAAGCCATGTCACAATTGAAAAAGTTTATTGCTGAAGAAGAATCCGGTTGAAGTGCCCCACTAACCCTCAAGTGTTTGAATCCAAAGACTTCGATGTCGGGGACCATCAAATTCGCACAAATAGATTCCTTGCCATTGGCCTAGAACAAGCTGGCCCTGGTCCACAATGATGGTTGTACTAGGACCTACCAAAGAGGTCAGGATGTGGCTGTCGGAATTTCCCTCGCAATGATGAAAACCAGCGAATGAGCGTGGTATACTCTGCTGCAGATATAGCAGAAAGTCGTCAATGACGTCGGGGTCCCAATTTTCGTTAATCGTGACAGCGGCCGTGGTGTGGGGAGAAAATATGGTCACCAACCCGTGTTCCAGCGGATGATCTGCGATGAGTTGGCGAATGTGGCTGGTAATGTCGATAAACTCCCGTGGCATTGTGGTGACGATCGAGATCTGTTGCAACAAGTTTCTACGCTCTCCTTTCCCTGCCTGGAGGAAAGATTTCGATTTACGGAGATAATGGTAGCAAGTGCTCTATGCTTAAGCGTTCAAACACATCTTCACCTCGACAATAATCGCGTAAGATATTGCCAAACATCTCGCCGTAACGTGCAAACCAGAGGGTGCCGAAATGAGCTTGGGCTTCGGCAGGATATCCAGTATATCCTTGCCCTAGTGCAAAATTCTTTAAAGACCGCAGCTGCGCCATGACCTCAAATGTCATCGGCTGCGGTTCGAGATGAGGGAGCAACTGAGTTTTGACTAAATCCGGCCGTATCAGGAGGGTGTTCGAAGTTTCCATCAAACCTGCATGCACGTCGCCTGGCTTTTCATACCCAAACACTGCTTGTGTGCGGTTATACGTGATGTCTTCCAAGGGGAATCTCTCATAACCACTGATATATCGGGTGCCATATTTTTGATTAATTTCCTGGCAAACTCTTTGGGTGGTTAAGACAAACGGAGGGTCTATATGAGAAGACACTAAAACCGCTTGATGAAGACCGTTGTCGGCATATGAAGTCAATACATCACTTAAGAACGCCCGATAATGGTGTTTGCGGATGGATACAGACCCGGGAAATTCGCGTGACAACACAGCGGGTGTGAAGTAGAGAGGAGGAGCTTCAACGACAATCTGGCCGCACTCGTCCTCCATAATTTCAGCCATTCTACGGCTCATTTCATTTGCTGCAAAGATGTCGGTGCCCAGCGGGAGATGGGGCCCGTGCTGTTCAGTAGGCCCTAAGACCATGAGTAAAATTCTGCGGGCGGGGTCCAACGCGTCAATGTCGGTCCAACTGCAAGATAATAGGTTAAGCATAGAGTAAAGTCACGTCCTTTTAATGAGGATCTCTTGATAAAGTAGCACATTATGGTGGCAACGTCGCCAATGCCCGTCAAATGACAAATCTTGTATGTGTGGTATGAAAAACTCCGGGTTGCTTTCAAGATGGTGGAACGACACGGATATTGGGACCGAAATGTGATGGAAGCCCAGAGAAAGAATATGAGTGCCATCGACATCTGGTCAGAGCTGGAGTAGAGGCAAGAGCACATTTCCCGCATTGAGCAGGGGTTTGTCAAGAATTCGGGGCCCCGAGTAAGGGCGGCGATGCTTGTCAAACACCCATGGCCTATCGAAAAGCTGGACTAAACGGTCTTATCGAGTTCGCCGTAAAACCCCTAGCTTTGGTTATGGGAATATAAGGCGCTCGCCGTCTGGCGAACGGTTGAACCCGATTACACAGTGGCTTGGGGGACTTTTGGGCAACCCTTGCGAGTAAAGCGTGGCTTGCATAGTCCACGCTCAACCACAATTTTGCACCGTCCATGCCCTCATCTGTCTGTACTCCGGGCGTCATTGCCCACTGGCTTTAATGTACCGTTTTGCGGCCCTTTTTGGAATGGGCCGTAAAACGGCAAACAATTTTGGAAAGTTTTTCTGAAGGGTTTGAACAGGTCAATGGTGAAATGCTTTGGCTTTTCCTTTGGGATGAGGCCACGGATGAGATAAATTATCCAGATAGGTTATCGCACGGGTCAAATCATCTAAAAATAATTGGGCTAGATCCATGGAAAAGCTGTTGCGAACCACCACGCGCATAATGATCACGTCGGTCATTGAGGCGGGCAGAGGATAAGCAGGAACTTGCCATCCTCGTTCGCGGAGCACATGCGAGAGGTCGTGCAGATCCCACTTAAGACTGGCCTGAGGTTTGATGCGCCACGCAAACACCGGAATGTCGGAACCGTCTGTCAGTAGTTCAAACATCGGCATGGCTTTAATCTTATAAGCGAGGAAATGGGCGACATCCTGGCAGGTCTTTTGCACTTTATAATATCCTTCTTTTCCCAATCGCAAGAAGTTGTAATATTGCAGCAGAACTTGAGCGCCCGGTCGAGAGAAGTTAAGAGCAAAGGTGGGCATGTTGCCTCCTAAGTAGGACACTTCAAATATCAGATCTTCTGGCAGCGCGTCTTGTTGCCGCCACAGCACCCAACCCAGACCGGGATACACTAAACCGTATTTATGGCCCGAGGTATTGATGGAATGCACTCGCGGCAGGCGAAAGTCCCATAACAAGTCAGGTTGCAGGAACGGGGCAATGAATCCGCCTGAAGCGGCATCTACATGAATAGGGATATCTAGACCCGTCTGTTGCTGCAAGTCATCTAAGGCCTGGGCAATGGTGGCAACTGGTTCATAGATTCCGGTATAGGTGACGCCTAGCACCGGAACCACCCCAATAGTGTTTTCGTCAACAGCTCCGAGAACCCCTTCTGGCGTAAGGTAAGGACGCTCCGGCGTAACTTCTACATAACGGGGTTCGACCTCAAAGTAGTTGGCGAATTTTTCCCAAACGACCTGGACGGCAGAACTAAACACAATATTGGGTCGGTCTGTCGGCTTTCCCATTTGTTTGCGGGCAGTTTGCCAGCGCCGTTTTAGTACCAAGCCGGCGAGCATGCACGCCTCAGACGAACCGGTAGTCGATACGCCAATGCTATTGTGGGGATCTGGCGCATGCCATAGGTCAGCCAAAATATGGATGCAACGATCTTCTATGGCAGCGGTTTGGGGGTACTCATCCTTATCAATCATGTTCTTGTCGGCAGCTTCGGCGTACAGCACTCGGGCTTGGGGCTCCATCCAGGTACCTACAAAGGTAGCCAAGTTGAGCCGTGCGTTGCCATCTAGCGCTAACTCGTCATGCACGATTTGATAAGCGGTCTCGGGGAGCAGCCCCCTATCGGACAATTTGAAACGGGGTACCGATTCCTCTCCCTGTCTAGAAAACAACGGATTAATACTGATTTCATCGCGCATTATGTTGTTTTGTCTATGGGAGTGCCATTGCGGCATAACATCATCGTCCTTTCCTAATGAATAAAATTTACATACGCAGTCTGCTACAAACAGCAAGCTAATTGCTGCTCATTCGTGTCTTGAGTATCGTTTTAGTGACAGCTGGCAGGCCACATAATCTAGTGACTGATTTGCTCATGTTCGGTCCTATCTTAGATTACCATATGCATCCAATTCTTGCTTGGCTGGCGCGCGGCGCATAGATTATTGGTATACTGGCCAAGAAGTTTAGAAGACATGGAATTTCGACAGGAAACATACCGCATAGTCGTCTATCAAGGGGCAATAGCCTGAAGGAGACATTTTACTCGGATTGGGCACTAGTAGAGGAATACGAGAGGGTGGATTAATGGATCGCGAAACCAAACGATTTTGGCGAGAGCGGCGCCGAGAAATGCTACGCAGAGACCGCCGGCTCAATGGGGGATGGGCGCAGGGGAATCCCATCACCGTAGCACTAGTGCTTTTGATGATAGCGGGCTGGTTGGCAGAAACCTTTTTACCAAATCTACTAGGCCAGATTATCTTCTTGCCGGGAGGCCGGTGGATTTCAGCATTGCTGTCGGTAATCTTGCCCGGGGGAATTTTGGGCTTGTTATTCTCAGGACTTTTTGTCTGGATTATTGGCACTGCTATTGAAGGGATCGCAAAGCCTTTTCAATATCTGATTATATTTTTTGGATCGGGATTTGTGGGGGCCCTGGTGATTGGAATTATGGGAGGGGGCGGTGCGGCCTTGGCCGCATTTGGACTGGCAGGTGGCTATGTGCATAGCATGGCTCACATCAGCAAAGGGGGGGCCGTGCAATGGGCGCTGGTGCTCTTGGGCATCAACGCCGTGTTGTCGGGATTCCAAGTGACTCTATTGGCGGGGGAGGCCAGTGCTTTTGTAGCGGGGCTGGCAATCGCGTCTTTGGTGCGTCTGGGCGCACGCTAACCGGGCTGAGATCTTTAGGTGACGGTGTGGGAAGTCTGGAGACACAGGTTTCAATGATCTATGGTTAAGTCACTAACGTATTTTTAGATTTCATGTTACCATCAGGAGGGAGGTGCGACAATGGTTCAGCACCCATCGAACACGGTGGACTATTTGATTGCGTTGCAAGATGCCCTAGGAGGCCATTATGGCGATTTATCGCGGCCTCAGCTTCGTTTAATGATGAAACTGCCTCACGAAGCGCCCACAATTTCTGAGTTGGCGGATCAACTGCACATTTCTTCTCCAGGAGTAACCCAAATGATTGACAAATTGCAAGTGCGGGGGTACGTGGCGCGTTACAGTCCTGAAAAGGACCAACGGATAGTACGCGTAGCGATCACGGACCTCGGCGCGGAAATCTTGCAAGAAGCCAAGAAGCAATTCGCGCGCCGCGTGGATGAAGTGCTGTCGTCATTGTCTGACTCGGACCGGACCACATTAGAACGCTTGTTGCGCAGTCTATTTGCGCGCAACGCCGCAGAAACGAAGATGGTCGAATGACCAAGGCTCCTGCGCCGTATACCGCCGCGGGTTGGAAATCCTTAGATCGGGTGGCCCGTCAATTGATCGCGGCCCGATTTTTGCGGAGCATTGCCCAAGGCGCGCTGGGCGTTGACTTTACTTTATATTTGAAAATAAGGCATTGGAGCGCTCCAGAAGTAGGCTTGCTGTTAATGGCAGGAGGGTTGGCAGGAGCTGCATTGAGCCTTCTGGTGGGGATAGCTAGCGACCGCATAGGGCGGCGCTTGTTTCTGCTGATTTATGAGGCAGGCCTTGTGCTGGGTACCCTGGCTATCATTCTTTTTCCTAGTGCCTGGCTTTTGGTCCTGACCGCCGCATTGTTCGGATTCGGACGAGGGGCTAATGGTGCTTCCGGCCCTTTTGCGCCCGCAGAGCAGGCTTGGTTGGCGCAGTCTATTCCGAACCACCGCAGGGGTAGTGTATTTAGCTTTAACGCTGGTCTGCAGTTTTGGGGGATGGGTGTAGGTTCCCTATTAGCCGCCATTTTGCCGCATATGTTGCCCGGGGCAACCGGGCCGGCAGCCTACGTGCCCTTGTTTATTCTAAACTTCGTGATCGCGATAATCAATTTAGGCCAGATTTGGACGCTACGGGAAACACCTCGTCGGACATCCAGGGGAAATGACCCCAAAAACTCTGCAAAGGCCATGGACGACGCGTCAGTCACCAAACAGGAAAATCGTGCGTTGGCTTGGCTTGCTCTTGTCAACATGGTTAATTCTTTGGGTGTGGGATTAGTGGCTCCTCTGCTGCCGTATTGGTTCAACTTGAAGTTCGGCGTAGGTCCTGGCGCGATTGGACCCGTCTTTGCGTTATCGTTTTTTCTCACTGGAATTTCTTCCCTGATTGTAGGTAAAATGTCGGAGCGCTTCGGTCTCGTACGCTCTATTGTGGTTCCCAGACTGTTAGGAGTGGTGTTGCTCGTAGCGATTCCCTTCATGCCGGCATTTTCGTATGCGGCAGTCCTCTACGTAGCGCGTTCAATTGTCAACCGGGGTTCAGTTGGGGCTAGGCAGGCGTTTAGTGTGGGTTTGGTGCGCGATCAAAGACGAGGTTTGGCCAGTAGCTTGAACGCGGTCTCCTGGAGCATTCCCGCGGCTTTGGGACCTGCCTTGGGGGGATATCTGATCGGTATGGGTTCGTTGGTCTGGCCATTTGTGGCCGCGTCTGGATTGCAACTGGGGTATGTCATTTTGTTCCCGGCCATTATGGGAAAGTACGACGGTTCGCGACCTAAGACGGCATCGCAAAGTCAAGCTGGAGGATAACTAGCATGTCGCTTTTGGCATTTAATCCACGCATATGGATGCATCTTTGCCACCGATCTGCAGGTGCGATAAAGTTGACCAGGCTGTAACAAAGAATTTCTCAAGTCCGCATATGTCATCAAAGGCTATGTCCGGGCGAGCGCTATGGCGAAAACCTATACCAGCTGAGCTGACAAGCATGCTCAGGACTGCCATAGGTTGACTATCCCTGAGGAACCTATTGTTTCACTCGTTAGATGACTGCATTATCGGAACCAGGATTTTTGGCAAACAGTGAGCCTAACCACGCAAACAGCAAACCCATTATGACGGAAATTACCATATTTGTTGCTAGAGCGCCGATCCGTGCAGGCATTGTCGCCGAAATAGCCACCAAATGGGCCAGTTCAGCGCTGGACAAGGCTGGCAGCTCTTTGTGCATCAAATGGGTCATTACGGCGGCATTAGGCACATAGAGCACGCTGCCAACAGCGGATAAAAAACCGTATATGAGGCCCATCATAGCACCTCGTCCCACAGGTTTTTTCCTATTGTGTTTGGCATCAATTCCCGCTAATACCAACAACACGATTAAGGCGATGTAAAGTAAGTCGGCAATGACCGACGCACTCGCGGATATCGAGAGCACGAAATGTAGGATTAGAGCAATGGCTCCTAGTACGCCCGCATATCCATACCATTTATTCACCACAATACCTCCGCTCGTTAATCTAACTCTGCTCATAATAACAAATTGCCGACGATATTGACTGAGATAACCTAAATCATCAATTGTGTTTGGTCGTCTACTGTAATTTACCAGGAGGTGAGACGGGAGTGAATACAGCAACCCTACATTTTAGTGTCGGGCAGTTGGCGGGTTTTACCCCAGGTCCAGGCCAAGGCCAGTTCGTTTAGAAAGTCGGGTGTCAGAGGACGCTGAAGAATGTGTTCGATTTGCTCTATTCGGTGGCGAAGCGTATTGCGGTGTATCCCAAGCTGTAAAGCCGCTTCTTGGATATGGCCATGGTGCTTGGTCAATGTGGCCAATGAATCTCGCAATGAAGCTGAGGTTAATCTGCCCCAAGTAGCAGCCCAATAAGACGCCATGAGCGAGTCAGGTAAAGATGCGACAATTTGTGGGAATATCAAATGCGTGAGCGGACTGATTTGGCCTTTAGGCGCCAACGGTAATAAACTCTCCACCACATCATACATTCCGGCCAACTCTTTGGTGGCAATAGCCTCTGTGAGAATACCCGAACTGCGGGGGAAATCATGGAAAAATTTTTGCAGTCCGGATTTGCAATGATCTACATCTCTTGAGGCCAAGGGTCCTAACACGGTGACTAAGCTGTTGTGGCGGGTGGTAGTAAGCGGGGAAAAATCTTTGAGGCCTGCAGCTAGCAGCTGCTCGGCATGAGTGACATTATCTACCCATTGCCGACTCGACTCCTGATCGGTTGGGGGCTTGGGCAAATCAAGAACTAAAAGCGCGTGAGGGGATTCGGTATGGAACCCTAAAAGCCGAGCTCGTTGCAACAATTCGGGATCGTCTAGCGCCTCATGGCGCAATAGGGCATTCACTAAGGAACTTTGCAGTTTAGCTTCGGTGCGCGCAGCAACCTGTTCTCGCAGGAGATAAAGGCCTAGGACAAGTGCAGCATATTCGGCCAAGGGAGACACGGTGCCTCTATCTTCCACCCGCAGAGTATAATGCACGCCCCGCTCCAGGGGTACCGAAATAGCTTTAAGTGGTTCGAGTAAATGAGGTTGTCCGGCAACCAAGGTATGGGTTTCGTCATACAATGCCATTTTAATGAGGCCTAGACGCGAGAGACGAACGATTAGGTCGGTTATGGTGCGCGATGATAACGCCGCGCGAGCCATCTGAGTTTGAATTTGCTCTATGCTGACAACCACTTCGGTGTGTTCCTCGATGATAAGACGGTGAACTGCCTCACTGACACGGATGAAAGGCAATGACCAAGGCAACTTAACAATTGGCAATCCTCTGTGGTCAGCTTCTATCAATACCGTCTCAGGCAATTGGTTAACGTAGCGCCCGAACGCAATGAAGATACCGGCAACTTGCTGTTGATCTAATTCTTTGATTAGTTGAATCCAGTCTTCGGCATCCTCGCCCCTGCCGTGCCCAGTAGTCAACAACAGCAGTTCGGGGCAGATCCATGGTCCGACCTCAGGAATATCTACTACATGAGCCATCCGCACCGGTCGGTCAAGCCCTGCCGATCCGGCTAATATTACCGCATCTTGCAACTCCGCAAGCGCCAGGCAACGACGTACTGTACTCATATCCACTTCACCCGCCAACGTATTCGCGATGAAAGGTGAAAATTCCTGCGGATCAACCATCAGCATGCACAATTTCATCGGGAAAAACAGTGCGCCTTGGGCAAGGAATGCCCGTTTTTGAGAGCGAATATTGTGAGGATTTTTGAAAGGAGTGCCGATGAATGAGTGTTGCTAAACGCTGGGGACCCTATACTCAGATGAGTTCGCTGAAGGAAACTGGTCCCATGATTATTGATAGGGCGCAAGGTGTTTATGTATGGGATGAGGCGGGTCGCCGCTATTTGGACGCGCATGCCGGCCTTTGGCTAGCCAATATAGGATATGGGCGGTCTGAAATCATTGACGCCGTGGCTCTCCAAGCGCAAAAGCTAAGTTGGTTTTCCTCTTTTGGGGGATTCTCCAATCGTCCGTCAATGGCGTTGGCCGAACGTCTGATTAATCTATTGGAGCCCGATGGCATGGGCAGCGTGTTCTTTAGCAATGATGGCTCGGAAGCTGTGGAAACTGCACTAAAGATTAGTCGGCAGTATTGGAAAGCAAGAGGAATGGCGCAGAAATTCAAATTGATTGGACGCCATCACGCCTATCACGGGGTAACTATGGGGGCATTGTCAGTGGCGGGAATCACCCTAAACCGTCAGGCTTTCGAACCGCTTTTAACTGGTGTGCGGCATGCGCCCGCTCCATATCGGCAACACTGCACCTTTCACCCCAATGACAGTATCTGTAGTTTGGCGTGCGCCCGAGAAGTCGAGCGAATCATTCAGTTTGAAGGTTCTGGCACTGTGGCTGCGTTCATTGCAGAACCCATTCAAGCGGCTGGTGGCGTGATTATTCCTTCAAGAGACTACTTGCGCCAGGTCCGGGATATTTGCCGTCGATATGATGTCCTTTTTATCGCTGATGAGGTGGTCACTGGTTTTGGCCGTCTTGGAGACTGGACAGGAAGCCGGTATTACGGAATTCAGCCTGACTTGATGACATTTGCCAAAGGCATAACATCAGGATATTTGCCGCTAGGAGCCACCGCTGTGGCCCCGCATATCATGGAAACATTTATAGCCCAATCCCAAGATGGCCCGGAATTCAGGCACGGAAACACCTACAGCGGGCATCCTTTGGCCAGTGCGGCTGCCTTGGCTAATATTGACATTATCGAAAACGAAGGGTTGCTGGAGCACGCAGCGCAGATGGGCGACTATCTTCATCGCCAATTGCTATCCCTATCCTCACAATTTTCCGCATTAGTTACTGATGCCGACTGTGTAGGCCTTTTGGGCCGAGTAGAGATCATAAGCAGTTCAGAAGGAGCCGGCAAAAGGGGTGCTAAAATGGCCCGTCATATGCTCGATAATGGAGTCATCGTGAGGCCGGTCGGCGATGTCATTACGTTGTCTCCCCCCTTAATCATTACCGAACCCGAAATTGATTTCCTTATCGATGCGCTGCGAGAGGCGTTACAAGCTGTAGGGGACTGATAAATCATAGAGCGAGAGGCAACGGGGTCTATTATTGTGTTGGGAATGTTGGTGCATCATTTGTCGTCGAAGGCGAAATGGATGGATGCGCGCGCTCGATCAAGAGTCGTCACCGACTCGCAGATGTGAAATTACTAGGAGGGAATTGCCTTGGCATATGCGCAATGGATCAACGGAGAACCGGTTGCCTGTCCAACAACGTTTGTGGTGGAAAACCCGGCCACTCAAAAGCCGATCGCGGAAGTGTGTTCCGCCACTGAACAGGATGTGGACCGAGCTGTACAGGCTGCTAAAGAAGCCTTTGACGATGGCCGCTGGTCGCGTTTGCCGCTGGCGGAAAGGAGCTTGCGGCTGTTTCGCTTTGCTGACATTCTTGAATCGCATCAAGCAGAAATCGAAAAGGCAGAGTCGCTTCAAACCGGAAAACCGCTTAAACTCATACGATATTCGGATTTTCCTTTTGCTGTCGATAACATACGATTCTATGCGGCGGCGGCTAGGTTTTTAGAAGGCAATGCAGCGGGAGAATACAACGGAGCCCATAGTTCGTGGCTTCGTCGCGAGCCGCTTGGTGTGGTGGCCGGGATTGCACCTTGGAACTATCCCTTTATGATGGCGATGTGGAAACTGGGCCCCGCACTAGCCGCAGGAAACTCGATGATTTTAAAGCCCGCCACATTAACGCCGTTAACGGCATTAATGCTGGGACAGTATGCCAAGGAAGCTGGCATCCCCGATGGGGTGTTAAATGTGTTGGCTGGCCCCGGGCGTACTGTGGGGGATTATCTGGTGCGGCATCGGGATGTGCAAATGATTTCCTTAACCGGAGATACCGAAACCGGAAGAAAAATTATGGCGGCCGGATCGGCTCGCGTTAAGCGGCTCCATTTGGAGTTAGGCGGCAAAGCGCCGTTTATTGTGTTTCATGATGCTGACCTAGACGCTGCAGTCGAGGGCGCGGCGGTGGGATCGTTGGTTAATACCGGTCAGGACTGTACTGCAGCGACCAGGGTATATGTGGAAGAGCAAATTTACGAAGATTTCGTCGAACGGCTGCAGGCACGGTTTGAGGGGGTGCGCCTGGGAGATCCGATGGATATGCACACCGATCTCGGTCCATTAATCTCACGGCCACATAGAGATAAAGTCTCGGCGTACGTGGACCAGGCGGTGGCTCGAGGGGCCCGTTTGGTAACGGGAGGCAGAACGCCTGAGCAACTCGCGCAAGGATATTACTATTTACCCACCATCCTGGCCAATGTCGGTCAGGATTGGCCGGTGGTCCAAGAAGAAATATTTGGACCAGTGGTCGTGGTCTTGCCCTTCAACGGAGAAACCGAAGCTATCATTAAAGGCAACGATGTGGATTATGGACTAGCATCATCCGTATGGACCCAAGATGTGGCGAAAGCCCTGAGGATGTCGGCAGCTCTGCGATTTGGCGAGGTGTGGATCAATGAACATTTACCACTCACATCCGAAATGCCCCATGGAGGAGTGGCTCAAAGCGGATTTGGCCACGATTTGTCACGATATTCACTGGACGAGTACACGATGGTCAAACATGTCATGGCTGACACCGGTTTAGGGACGGTTAAACCGTGGCACTTCACTGTCTTGGGTGACGTGCCCGAATAGCCAGGGAACGTTGATAGCATGAAATTGGGGAGATATATGAGGGACTGGGACCAGACCAGGCGGGGCTCCGTCCCTCAGCTATCTTGCGGAAGTGAAACTTTTTTCTAATGTGAAAGGAAATCGGACCGAGATCGGGAATATGTTAAAGAGTCGGTGGTTCCTTTGGGAGTCACGTCTGTGACTTATTGCTAATAGGAGGTAATGTTGTGGCTGCCAAATTAAGCGAGGCACGTGCCTTAACCCCGGAATTGTTGACACAGTATCAAGCGGGATTTAGGGAAAAACCTGAACATAAAACGATTATGAATGCTATTGTTAAAAATGGCATTGGAGCGGTGGCTATCGATCATCAAGCAGCGTATCGGATGACGCACTCGTTTTCCCACGAAATTGAAACCGGACCGATAACCAACCAAAAGCAAAGTGGGCGGTGCTGGCTGTTTGCAGGGTTAAACGTGTTGCGTGTCGACATTGCGCAAAAGCTTGGCGTTAAGGAGTTTGAGTTGTCTCAAAGCCATCTGATGTTTTGGGATAAGCTGGAGAAAGCAAATTATTTTCTGGAAAGCATTTTAGACACATTGGGAGAACCCACCGAAGGTCGACTTGTAGCATGGCTTTTAGCTAATCCCATGCAAGACGGCGGACAATGGGACATGTTCGTAAACTTAGTAGAAAAGTACGGCGTACTGCCCAAGAGCGCGATGCCGGAATCTTTCCATTCGTCTCAATCGATGATGATGAACCGCATCTTAACAGCCAAACTGCGAGAAAATGCAGCTCGCCTTCGTGCCGCGCATCAAGCCGGACGTCCAGAATCTGCTCTCCGAGGGGACAAAGAGACGATGATGGCAGAGTTTTACCGTATGTTGTGTCACTTTTTGGGTGAGCCTCCTGAGCAGTTTGACTTCGAATACCGGGATGCGGACAAGGTTTTTCACGCAGAGCGGAATTTGACCTCAAAGACCTTTTATCAGCGCTACGTCGATCGCAGTTTGAAAGACTACGTCAGCGTGATTAATGCACCAACAGACGATAAGCCGTTTAATCATACGTATACGGTGCAATATTTGGGCAATGTCGTAGGGGGCAGAGAGGTATTGTATTTGAATGTGGCGGTCGATGTGTTGAGCGATTTGGCGGTGGCCCAGATCACCGACAACGAACCGGTGTGGTTTGGATGCGATGTCGGCAAGATGATGGAACGAGAACGGGGAAGTTTGGATCCGGCCCAGTTTGATCTGGCAGCAGCGTTGGATGTAGAGTTTTCCATGAGTAAAGCGGAACGTCTCGATTATGGCGAGAGCCAAATGACGCATGCGATGGTGTTTACGGGAGTCAACTTGGTGCAGGGGCAACCCAATCGGTGGAAGGTCGAAAACAGTTGGGGCACCGAGACTGGCAACAAAGGGTTTTATGTGATGAGTCAATCGTGGTTCGAGGACTACATGTACCAAATTGTGGTCCACAAAAAGTATTTATCGGCAGACCTGGCACGGGTCTTGAGTGAAACCCCCAAAGAGCTGGCGCCTTGGGATCCGATGGGTTCTTTGGCATAATCCCAACACGTATTTTGAGCGCGGGCCGAGGAGCAACCAGACTGATACGGCGAACAACGACGGCTGCTTCTCGGTCTATAGTTTTTCATGAACAGAACAATATTGCTGAATTAAAGCAGTCATTAGCGTCTTGTTGTCAGGAGAGCGGCTACGGATAAATCAAACACTGCGGAACCGACGCTTTTCATAATCGTTCTGCCGGGTGCTGGTCCATCTACCCTACCTGCAGCCAACGGGCGAATTGATTGGGGTTCTACAACTCCTTCACTTATGGGAATCAGGTAATCGCCCGCTTCCTTAAGGCAAGCTGGCAAATAATCTGCAAAGAGCCGGGCGGACTCCACGACATTTGAGGCCAATTCCCGGGATTCAGGCAAATAAGCGCCCATAGCATTGATCAAGACGGTAGGGGGTAGCATGTCTTCCCATAAAATAGGCTCTGAAGATGTTGTCACTAAGGTGACTCCGTCGGCATTGCGGATGGTCTGTTCCAGGCTGTCCATTGGAATCAACTGAATATGGTTAAAGACTGGAAGCATGGAGAGCCGCGCTGTGAGTCTTCTGACATGATCGGGCGAACGGCTCCAGATTCTTATTTCTTCCACGCCAGGCACGGCGGCGAGAGCCCAGGCATGGTAGTATGCTTGAAAACCGGAACCTATGATGGATTGCCGAGCTCGGCTGACTGCAAGCCACTCGGTAGATAGCGCTGCGATCGCCGCCGTGCGGATGCCGGTAAAAACAGCCCCGCTAGCCATAGCCACAATTTCCCCTGTATGATCATAGAGTCCAATGCTGCCATTCAGTGTAGGTCTGGGAGGTATATGCTGATTGTTGGCGCCTCGTTCAAACAATACTTTTACTACGGAGTAGGATGCATTGGCCCATTTGGCTTCCATGACAATAGTGGAACCTAATGGGTCAGAGCGTACGATGCGAATCGGGTCGTCAGCTAACTCGCGGTCAATATTTTTGGCCAATTGTTCCCGTACTTTTTGAGGTTCAAGTAACCATTCCAATTCTTCGTCATCTATCCATCGTGTAAAACGCATCATTTCGACCTCCAACTGCTTAAATCAAGTCAGAATCTCTGTCAACCCATAGAAATGTCGGCATAAATTTCGTTAACCGCAGTATCACAGGGAAGGAATTACTTCTTAGAAGATTCGATGCCGTTGCGCGAAATTCCTTTTCGCGGCAGGTTCAGGGTATTAGTGATAAATTCGACAGGGTGCCTGAGTTTCATTTGGCGGCGTGCGGTCCTGTTTTGGTATATTAGAATGGACGGCGACAAGACATCTGTGCGAACGGATGCTGTTTTACAGAATTGCTGTTGACGGTGGTCATAAGGGAGGGTGTGCCATGGCCGAGAAGGCGGATGTCGTTATCATTGGCGCAGGACTCATCGGTTTGTCTGTCGCCTATCATTTGGCGGCCAAAGGTGTTCGCAACATTATGGTGCTTGAAAAGGAAGCGAGTTGGGGTCAAGGTTCGTCGGGCCGCAGCGCGGGGGGCGTTCGGCTTCAGTTTGGTCATCCCAGCAACATTAAGTTGTCGCAATATGGTTTGGATATGTATCTTCATTTTGAGGAATTGTTTGGTATTTCGGCATCGGTGGACCAGTGTGGCTATCTATTTTTGACTCGGGACCCCACGCGCTGGGAGAAGCTTTTGCAAATAGTCGCCATCCAACAATCGCTCGGTGTGCCCGTTGAAACCTTATCATCCCAGGAGGTCCACTATCGGTTTCCCTATGTCCAAATGGATGCGCTAGTTGGAGCAACCTTTTGTGCTACCGATGGCACGGCTGACCCAGGAGCGGTGGCGTATGGATTTGCTCGATCTTGCACCGCTTTAGGAGTGCAGATACGCAACAATGAGGAAGCCACAGCCATTTTAACAAACGGCGGGCGGGTTGTGGCCGTAAAAACATCTGACGGTGCGATTTCCACGCCGATAGTGGTTAATGCAGCCGGTCCCTATGCACGCGTCGTGGGTCGCATGATAGGGCTCGAGATCCCGGTGGATCCCTACCGACGCCAAATTTATGTGACAACACCTACAGACGCATTGCCGTCGCGCATGCCGATGACATTGGAATTTGAAACGACTTCGTATCTTCGCCGTGAGGGAGCCTCCATTTTGTTTGGAATGTCGGATCCTGACGAGCCGTCTAGTTTTAACACCAATACCGATCAATCATCACTGGCCAAACTGGTCGATGCGCTTGTACAGTGGGTTCCTGCGATGAGCCAAGCATCGTTGATGCGCGGGTGGGCGGGATTGTATGAAATCACCCCGGACGATTCGCCCATCATTGGTACGGTGCCAGGCATAGAAGGAATTTACTTGGCCAACGGATTCAGCGGACACGGATTCATGCACGCCCCAGGAGCCGGTAGGGCGCTAGCCGAGCTTATTATTGGCCAATCACCTTTCGTAGACCTTAGTCCTTTTGCATTTGAGAGGTTTACCGGACGGCGCCAAATAGAGGAACCATTCATCATTTAGCAAAGAATGACTTTCATGATGGGCTATCGACACCGTGCGACAACTTATGCTCTACAAACACCAGCAGAGTATTTGGATACGGGCCGGTGTTGCGGGTGTACCTTGCAAGGCAGGCCAATGGTTAACTTTAGGAGATCGAAATACATGGCATACTTCTTCCCACTTGTGACGAACATTCAATGAATTGATGTGAATTCTCCAATCTAAGGGAGACTTGTGGAAGGGGTCTTATAAGGTTGGCTGGCTGTTGCTGTGAAAAGTTCGGAAAAACCATCAAGCCCATGGAACACTTCTCGCTCGATGATAAATAGTAGTGACAGACGGCAACGCCTAGAGCAAGTCTGGGTAAGAATTTTCTATTGGACTAACTAATCGGTGGTTTTGTACAACAAGTGGGTAAAGTGTTTCTTCAGGGTCTACGAAAATGACATCTTCGACATAGTCGGGGGGGATGGGAGGAAGCAATTCCTTGTTCTCCGCTATGTCGTCTGTCCACCAAAATGCGTCAAGTTGGATCAGCCTTCCATGGGATGTGGTATAAGCCAATAGAGATACTAGTGGATATGCTAATTGAGGCCAAATGGCATGCGTGGTGATAGTAAGTTGAGTCGCCTTGTCGGGCGTAAGCCGTGGACCAACCAATGGCAATGATTCCATCCAGTTGTTTTCAATGCGGGGCAATTGCGAGGCTATTGGGCTCCAATCATCCTGCGAGGTCAACTGGTGTTGAGATAGCAACGGGGTTACTAACTTGGGTTCTGCCCGATGAAAGGCTACGACCACGTCATAAAAATTGGCTATGCTGGCGTATTCCTCTGTTTGACGCAGCACTTCGATGAAGCTTTCGTCGGTGGCGCTGGGATGGCGATGAAACCAGTCAGTAATTCCATAGGTCATCAAGTCCAGACGAGCGAAATTATTGGCAGCGCGAAATTGCTCAAATTGCGCCCAAGTGGTAGGCCGTATCCACCCAACATCGCCAAGATCCTGATCCCGCCATGGAGAGTGCCGTGGTCCCGGATAACAAAGCACCACATCAACCTCCCCGCATTGTTCAATAACGTCGTATACTGGTGAGACCCGCCGACGGGTATGGCTGGTCGGAATTGAGAGCCATCGCAATTGGGCGAACTCGGTAAGATCTTGGTCGTGGGTATCTAGCGGAAACAATAACGATTGAACTTGGTGGTCCGGTGTTAGACAAATTGTCATCGAGAGTTCGCGAGATTCAACAAAACTAGGAAGTTCCACGTCATATTGTTCCACATGAGAAGCAGGGAATCGCTCAAGGGCAATACAGTCCTGATACTGAATGGTTTGGATCATGGCTATGGAGTGTCCTTTCTCGCCTAACACCTCTATTATAATCCGTAGGAAGTGCTCGAGTCCAGATGACGGAGAGCATGAACTCTCTGGTCCACCTACCGACGTCCGGTTGAGCTGGGGTTGCCCGGCATCACTTGCGGACGTTTTCGGCCCGTCGACGGCTAGCGCCAACTGTTGCTTGATGATATATACGGTGGTCGCCAAGTGGCCGCAGACTGTTACGGTCCTTCGCCCCGATAACTCTGCGGGTTTTTAGGCTTCTTCGTGAGCAGCCGCCGGATGATGCGTTCTTGATGCCGCATCGCCCGACGAGCCATGACGAAGCGTTTATAGGCAAAGTCAAAGAATAACCAGCATGAATGTTAGGATGCGATTTTATTACTTTGCATGTAATTGCAATCTTACATCCCATTTGAGAACTTTTTCCCTAGGATTTTTTGGCAGGCTTTCCACGACGATCACCTGCTTGGGTACCTTATAGGGTGCCAAAGGTCGGCTACAAGAAGAAATAATGCGTTCTGGGTCAGGATGGCCACCCTCTTGGGCACCCCGGAGCAGTGGGATGTTCATGGTCTTTTTTGTATCATTGGCGGAATGTCGCTGGGTGGGCGATGGAAAACGCGGGCAAACCCCGCGACCGGATGGTGACCGATCACCGGATACATGCGCGATGGCGGTTGGGCCATTGGGGGTTAGAACAACATGAGTTGGTCTGGCGACCCCTTTCTGATCCCCTCCATCCATAATTCATCGCTGCAGGGGCAGGTGCGGATTTGATGGCCTAGTCTCAAAAGAGACGCTTGCCATAAGCAAAGCGAAACGAGACCATTATACTTTCGAATATTGCTTCAAATCGCGGGATTTTTAGCGATAGGAAGTTCACAATAGAGACCAATAATCCGATGGATTATCAGATAAAAAGTTGTACAGGGCAGACAGCGGACGGTCTGCCCTGTACCTCATCAAGCGGGCGGAAGATTACCAAAACTAGTCTTTCATGCAATTGGGTGACACAACCGCGTTGGCTCCGCGTTATCCTAGTCTCTCATTTTTGCCAGTTGACGTCATGCGTGGCCGTCGCAGTGTGCTCAGAAATGCCCCCAAAGGAAATCCCACGGTCGCCGCTATCGGGACCTCAGGTGGATCCGGACCTTTTCCCCATTTTAGATGATATCGGCCTGCCCAAAATCGACCATAGACTAGGATGCCTTCCTTTCATTTGTCCCTTCCTGTTTTGTTGATATCGGCATTTGGGGGCGGTGAATGCGAATGTGAACGCGAAAGACTATCCGCGATCTCACTGCAAGTCCTGTCCATAACCTGAGATCATGGTGCAGAGCATCCGGGCATCAGCTCAATCCGAGGATACGTGGATGTCTCGGACATAGTGTTTGACGATAATCAACGCCGCAGTCACTGCGATGTCGTATGGTTTGCAGGCGGTTTTGCAAAAACCGAAGTAATGTTGATCTGAGCGATATAAGCGAAACGTCTCGTGGGAGCAATCGCCATCACAGGAGCGTGCCTGAAGCACAGCGCCAGCAAACCATGGTCCGTTGACCGCCACTGCGGCATTGCTGTGCCATGGCACGCTGGGTCCTACGCGTTACCAATCACAACGGATTTTTTGTGGCAGGACCACGGTTTGGGGTGTGCTTTCGGGTTCCCGGACTCGGCGTTCCGGAGCGTCCCTGCGGCGGTCTCGGGAGTTCTGGCAGGTGAGAGTCCCGCGAACGCCACGCTCCTGGGAAAAGCGCACCGGACCGGAATTACGGATCCATGGCTTTGGTCACACAGCGGATCGGGTCCACGTCGTATAGAGAAGATAAAGCAGCCATGTTCGCGCTCAGGTTCGGTGGGGCGGGAGTCATTCCTTGAAATGGGCCAATGACGTACAATGAATAGAACGAACGGACGACCATCTGTGTAAGATCCGGATAAACTTCAAGTGACTTCGGCACATCCGGCCTTAGATCAGAAAGACAATCGACAAATAGTCAGGGAGCTGATTTTATGACTGGGGTTCTATTAATTCGCCATGGAGAAAGCGAAGCCAATAAACAAAACACATTAGTTTCGTATCGGGGAGACCCGGGATTGACGGAGCAAGGGCGGCGAGAGGCCAAAGATGTGGCCAAGGCATGGCAGCGCCATCCGCTTGTCGCATTATATGCCAGTCCACTACGCCGAACGTTAGAGACTGCGTCAGCGTTTGTGCGTCCTGATCTGCCGGTCCAAGTGGACAGCCGCCTCCACGAGATTGCGCTGGGTGTATGGGATGGCATGACCATCCCGGATATTGAGCGTACTGACGCAGATAGATATCACAATTGGAAACAGGATCCCGAAAGCGGGGCACCTGATGGAGGGGAACCGCTAAGCGCCGTCGGGAAACGCATGCACGAGTTTTTGAATGATATGAGAAATCGTCACCCAACCGGCTTGGTTGTTGCGGTAACTCATTCCGACTGTCTCAAAGCCACCGTGCTAGCTACATTGGAATCTCCCTGGAAGGCTGCCCAATGGTTTCACGTTACCAATACGGCGGGCATCTATCTGGAATGGCGGGATGGCCATTGGCAGATGATGGCATATCCGATTATACCTGCGATTCTTTGATACTCTCTACGGCCTGAGTCATCTCGATTTTTGCTCGTAAGATGGTCAGGATTGGTTGCGAAGAAAATGGTGGCCGCTCTGTCGAGGAAGTAGATACGACTAAACTAATTGCCAGATAGGCCGAAGGAATTGCACCTTCTGCCTGTGCGATGAGCAAACACGATCTCGAATACCAGCGGGCTTAAAAAATTTTCGTCTGACGGCGAACGCCCGTAAATCCTGATCGTATAACGTGTGCGTTGGCACACAAGACTGCATTGTTTTTTCGAAGGCGGGACGGTCTCCTCTTCGCATTACGTGCCGATACGGGCACCCAAAAAATGAGCCGTGAAAATAGATGCACTCTGGATCTATTTTCCATGATTGTCCATGCGGCTTCATTATGATAGGATCCAGTTAAGTTTAATTGTCAAACGATTGTGAATGATGAGATGGAGGCGGTCTCAGTGGGGGAACTTCAAACCACCGTAACCATGACAGTAAACGGGGAACGGGTAACACGAACGATTGAATCGAGAGTTCTGCTAGTGCACTTTTTAAGGGAAGAGTTAGGACTGACAGGAACCCATGTTGGATGCGATACGTCGCAATGCGGGGCCTGTACGGTTTTGCTGGATGGGGAGGCCGTAAAATCGTGCACCGTGCTCGCGGTGCAGGCTATGGGCAAAGCAGTGACAACGATTGAGGGGCTGGAAACGGATCGGTTGCATCCAATTCAAGAAGGTTTTTGGGCTAAGCATGGCCTGCAATGTGGGTTCTGCACACCGGGAGCGATGATGGCGACTACCTACCTGTTAAGCCAAAATCCCAACCCTACTGAAGAACAAATTCGCGTAGGTTTGGATGGTATCGTGTGTCGCTGTACCGGATATGAAACGATTGTGCGCGCTGTGCAACATGCGGCTCAACTGATGAATAGCTCGACGCAAACAGAACGATCGACTGAAGTGGGCTAAATGGAGGCATATTCGGGTTTTCCCATATGGGGCGATCGGACCAAAACCCCTTCGCCGACCATGGAGGAGAACTCAATCCCCCTTAGAATGGGGACAGAGCATTAAAAAATTCATTTTTCCAAGGGAGTGGAAATATGCCGCAGGTTATGGGTCAAGCTCTCAAACGCCATGAAGACATTCGTTTGATTAGAGGTCGTGGTCAATACACGGACGACATGAAATTGCCGGGCATGGTATATGCCAAGATGGTGCGAAGTCCCTATGCGCACGCTAAAATTGCGGCGGTACATGTCGCGCAGGCGATCAATTTGCCGGGAGTGCTGGCCGTATTTACGGGAAATGATCTGAAAGATGAATTGGGACTCATTCCAACTGCCTGGATACCACCGAACTCAGATTTGAAGATGACTCCGCATCCGGCCTTGGCTTATGATACCGTGCGATATGTAGGAGACGCGGTGGCGGTTGTCATTGCAGAAAACCCATATATTGCTCAAGACGCAGCGGATTTAGTGCAAGTGGACTATGAGCCGTTGCGCGCAGTGACCAATCCACGGGATGCGGTGGGTCCCGGAATGCCTTTAGTGCATCAGGAAATCGATCGCAACATCGCGTTTCATTGGTCGGTGGGACCTAATTTGGATGATGTCTTCAATCAGGCAGATGTGGTGGTAAAACAGGAATTTAGACAACAGCGCCTAATCCCCAATGCTATGGAACCGCGGGCGGCAGTGGCGCAGTATAATCAGGCTACCGACGAATTAACCCTTTGGGTGACCACTCAAAATCCTCATATTCACCGATTGTTGATGTCAGGCATCTTAGGTATACCCGAACACAAGTTGCGTGTGGTAGCCATCGATGTTGGGGGAGGGTTTGGAAGCAAGATTGCGTGTTATCCGGACGAAGTCGTAGTCTCCTGGGCCGCTCGCCGATTGCGCCGCCCAGTAAAGTGGACTGAGACCCGTCAGGAGAACTTTATGGTGACTAGTCATGGTCGCGATCATGTGCAAGAGGTGGAATTGGCTGGAACCAAAGACGGACATATTCAAGCCGTACGGGTTAAGGCGTTTTCTAATTTAGGCGCGTATTTGTCCACTGCTGGTCCGGGCGTTCCTACAATCTTGTTTGGCCTCATCGTTAATGGCGCCTACCATATTCCGCAAGCCTCCGCTGACGTTTATGGCGTTGTCACCCATACTACGCCGGTCGATGCCTACCGTGGGGCTGGTCGTCCCGAGGCTACCTACCTGATTGAGCGGATGGTCGATCGGTTTGCTGCTACGATTGGAATGGATCCGGTCGCAGTAAGAGAATTGAACTTAATTGAGGCCAAGGCTTTTCCGTATACTAACCCGTTTGGGCTGCAATATGACAGTGGCAACTACCAAGAGACCTTGAAGATAGCACTCGATATGGTTGACTATGCCAACTTGCGTCAGGAACAAGTCCAATTGCGCAAGGACGGGAAATATATTGGGATTGGATTTAGCACTTATGTGGAGATGTGTGGGCTAGGACCCTCAGAGGTGGCGGGTGCGGTAGGGTTCCAAGGCGGCTTATGGGAAAGTGCCACCGTTCGAGTGCATCCCACGGGAAAGGTCACCGTATTTACGGGGGCATCGCCTCATGGTCAGGGCGAAGAAACCACGTTTGCGCAGATAGTGGCTGAGGAATTGGGAATGCCTGTCGATGACATAGAAATTGTTCATGGGGATACTGCGCGAATCTCCATGGGCTGGGGTACTTACGGGTCCAGGACCACGGCGGTTGGTGGTGGGGCGATACACTTAGCAACCCAGAAAATCATCCAAAAAGCCAAGAAAATTGCCGCTCATAAGTTAGAGGTGAGCGAATCCGACGTGGTATTTCACGATGGCGTGTTTGAAGTGCAAGGTTTGCCCGAACTGCGTCAATTGACATTTCAAGCCGTGGCACTCGACGCCTATCTTGCTTGGAGTCTACCGGAAGGGATAGAACCTGCTCTCGAAGGCACCGCATTTTATGATCCCAAAAACTTTACCTATCCGTTCGGTGCTCATGTTGCCGTGGTGTCGGTTGACACTGCGACTGGTGATGTACGTCTGATGCGGTATATTGCGGTAGACGATATTGGGAACATCATCAACCCGATGATCGTCGAAGGGCAAATTCATGGAGGATTGGTGCAAGGTATTGGCCAAGCGTTATACGAAGGGGCAGAGTTTGACGATCAAGGGCAGTTGCTAACTGGCTCATTATTGGACTACGCCGTGCCCAAAGCGCGATTCTTCCCGCGATTTGAAACTGCCCACACTGTAACTCCTTCGCCCCACAACCCATTGGGAGTAAAGGGAGTGGGAGAGACGGGCGCCATTGCTTCCACGCCTGCGATTGTGAATGCAGTGATGGATGCGCTCAGTCCGTTTGGGATTGAAGACCTGCCGATGCCGCTAACTCCAGAGAAGGTTTGGCAGGCTGTACAGCAAGCGAAGGGAGGGCGTGCCTAATGTTAACGGCGCCGTTTGAATATCGTCGAGCGGAACGGGTCGAAGATGTTATTGAATGGCTTAGTGATGAGACGCGCGAAACCAAGATCCTTGCGGGCGGACATAGTTTGCTTCCACTCATGAAGTTGCGGTTAGCCACACCGGCAATTTTAGTGGATGTCAGCGCCTTACGGGAATTGCAGGGTGTGCAGGAAGACGGCGAAGTATTGCGGGTTGGGGCTTTTACCCGTTACGTGGAGCTGGCTAGACATTCCCTAATCAACCAAAAAGCTTCTCTGTTAAGTCAAGCTGCCAATGTGGTAGGCGACCTACAAGTCAGAAATCGGGGGACCATTGGCGGCAGCCTATGCCATGCGGACCCAGCAGCTGACTTGCCTGCGGCAGTACTGGCCTTGGAAGCGCAACTGGTGATCTTAGGGCCAAACGGCACCCGCAGAGAATCGGCAGAGGCGTTTTTTATGGCACCTTTTGTCACCACATTGGGTCGCCAGGAAATTTTAGCAGCCATCGAGATTCCTCTAAGCACGCAAAATGCACGTAGCACGTATCTAAAGAGGCCGCATCCTGCTTCGGGATATCCGGTGATCGGGGTGGCCTGTCTCATCGATGCCATCCATAACCAAACAATTGGCACAGCGCGGCTTGCTATTACCGGTATTGCCTCCACTGCATTTCGGGCTAGTGCCGCGGAAGCGCAATTGGTGGGCGGGCGGTTGGATGCCGAAACCATTGCCAAAGCCGCCTCGACTGCGGCTATCAATGCGCCTTTGGACGATGATGAGCATACCGAGTACAAGCAGCAACTGGTTCAGGTTTATGTAAGCCGCGCATTGCAACAAGTGGCCGCTCAGGAAGACTGAGTTTATGCAGGTGTCTTGGGAAAAGCCGTCTGACGTTTTAGTAGACCTGCGGTCACAAGGATATTTAGCGGATACGGCACTGTCGACGGCCGTGTATTTGAGTGCGAAGATGAACGTTCCACTGTTTTTAGAGGGTGAGCCGGGCGTTGGCAAAACAGCATTGGCCTTGTCGGTGGCCAATGCTGTTCACCGTCCGTTAATCCGCTTGCAGTGCTACGAAGGGATCGACCGGGAAAGTGCCCTATACGATTGGAATTATCCCCGCCAATTGATGCATGTGCGTTTGGCGGAGTCCTTTGGTCGATCTGCAAGCGCAGATTTGGAGGATGAGTTGTACAGCGAGCGCTTCCTAATTGCCCGGCCATTGTTGCAGGCCATCATGCCAAAAGGTCCGGCCCCAGTGCTGTTGATTGACGAGATTGACCGCAGCGATGACGAGTTTGAGGCGTTTTTGTTGGAGGTTTTATCAGAATTTCAAGTCACCATACCGGAGATCGGCTCGATTCGCGCGAAAGAGTCTCCTTTAGTTTTTCTAACTTCTAACCGGACGCGAGAAGTGCATGAAGCGTTAAAGCGTCGTTGCCTATATCAATGGCTAGGATATCCTAGTTTCGAAAGAGAACTGGCTATTGTGTCACAAGTTAGTCAAACGCTCTCGGGCACTCTGGCGCAAAGTTTGGTGAGATTAGTGCAGCGCTTGCGGCAAGAACCTTTGCATAAGGCTCCGGGAGTTGCTGAAACCCTGAACTGGGCCCGCGCAGTAGAAATATTGTCTACAACAAGGTTGTCTATTGATTCCGTAGAAGAGACCTTGGGGTGCGTGTTAAAATACCATGAGGACATTGAAAGGCTCTTGGCATCAGGCACTGACGGTGCAACCAAATTGCAACGAATCTTAACTGAGATTGGTATAGTCGATGAATCCCACCCTGTATAATTTGTGGTTGTTTGGGCGTACATTGCGTACCCATGGCTTTAGTGTCGGGATTGACGATATGCAGCGAATTATGATCGCTTTAAACTTGGCCGAACCGCGGACTTGGAAGGAACTTTATGAGACATTGCAGCCGTGTGTGGTGCGCTCGCACATGGAGCAAAAGTTATTTGGTCCGTTATTCGCCGCATTTTTTGGATTGTTAGCTGGTGTGGAACTAGACGAAGCTAAGGGTGGTCCGTGGCTACTTGGACTCGCTCCTGCGGATCCTCGTACCCAGCAAGTAACCTGGCTTTCCCTATCGTCTGCATCTCGTCTCGTCGAAACGCCGGCAACCGTGTTTTCCCATGCCGGGCGTGCTAGCCAGGAGGAGCGGCATGGGAAACTAAGGCCTCCAGATGATATTGGGCAGTACGCGGCTATGAACCTTTTGCCGCATTGGTTTCGTAGCCCTCGAAGGAAACGGACTTTGCGCGGCCCTTATTGGGATATCTCAAAGACGTTGCGCAAGGGATTGGAGCAAGGAGAGCTTATACGCATATGGCATCGCCGTCGCACGATGCGAGAGCGTCGCACTGTCATATTGTGGGATACCAGTCGATCGATGGAAAGCATCACGCCGATGCTTTTCAACTTTCTGCACAACTTGGTTAAACAACGTCAGGTAAAGGTGTTAAGTTTTAGCACACAGCTTACTGTCGTTACTCCCCAGTTATTGAACAGCAGCCCTGAATACGCGCTAAATGCGTTGTACGAAGCAGCTCAAGATATCCACGGCGGTACTCGGCTACAGAATGCGGTGGACATAGCCGTTCGGAAGTACTCACGTTGGTTGGGTCAGAGGACCGATGTCATTTTGCTAACTGACGGATTTGAAAGCGGTGATATAAAAACTTTGTCTGCCAGCATAAAGGCATTGCGTCGTCGATGCGGACGCGTCGTGTGGTGGAATCCTTGGGCTTCACGCCCGGGTTATTCTTACGACACGCATTCTGGTCAGGTTATCAAGCGACACGTTGATTTGATTTGCTCAGCGGGAAATTTTGGCGAACTGAGGGATGCCTGGAACGTTCTAGGATAAAACCCGGGCTAAAACGGCTTTAGATGTATAGTGCTTATGCGCACGTCAGTCCAGATATTAAGCGAGATCAGCGAGCTGCTGATTGAGAAATGGTCGTTCTGGCAACTATAATAATTGAAGTTCTCTTACGAATTTGGATGGTTAATGAGGGCTTGGGGGAGTGTAGGCGTCGATGAAAAAATGGCTAGGGATTTTGAGCGTACTAGTTTTGGTCATCATAGCGGTGACGGTTGGGTTTTCCGTGGGCAACAGGCCAGCACCTCAACCGACACCGATCATTGCCACGGCTACTCCTTTGTCGACCAACCCCGATGTAGACCCCGGTACATCTTTGGGTGGGCGACCTGCTCCCAATTTTAAGTTGACCAACCAGTTTGGACAGCGAATGTCGTTGGCGCAATTCCGAGGCAAGGTGGTGGTATTAGCCTTCACCGACAGCCAGTGTACCACCATATGTCCGATTACTACTGAAACATTAGTAGAAGCCGTGCGAATGCTGGGTTCCGCGGGATCGTCAGTGCAGCTTTTAGGCGTGGATGCCAATCCTAATGCGACTTCGGTGGCAGATGTAAAGGCATATTCCGTAGATCATGGACTTTTGACCTCATGGGACTTCCTGACTGGCTCGCCCGCGCAATTGGCCGCGGTCTGGAAACAATATGGGATTTACGTCGCGGTTGTGCACGGAGCCATAGACCATACACCCGCCGTCTACCTTATCAATCAAAGAGGTCAAGAAGAGGATATTTACGATTCGCAAATGGCGTATGCCAGCATAGGCCAACAGGCTCACGTGTTAGCTTCTGCCATTGCTCGTTTGCTGCCGCACTCACCACCGTTGCCCAATATGTCGTACCAATATATTCCTGGCATTTCTCCGACAAGCGACATTACAATGCCCACGACCAGCCATCAATCCGTGAATTTAGGACCTGGCCATGCGCATCTTCTTGTGTTTTTTGCGACTTGGGTTCGTCAAACCAGTGACTTGGCAAAAAATCTTGAAGCACTGAATCAATACCAAGTTGCTGCCCGACAAAATGGTTGGCCGTCCGCGGTTGCCATTGATGACGCTCCCACGGAACCGTCGTCAGACGCATTGCGAAACTATTTAGCTGGATTGCCGACACCTTTAGGGTACCCTATTGCCATTGACACTACAGGGCAAGTGGCCGACGGCTATAACGTGCAGGATCAACCATGGCTTGAATTAACGGCTCCCTCTGGGAAAATTGTATGGACTCATGACGGTTGGCTAAGTTTAACAATGCTCGAAGCCAAAGTCGGGCAACTCGTTAAAGCAGGGCGTATTTAAAGAATCCACGCCCTGCTCTAGCCAGCACAAAAGCACCCTAGAATGGATCAGCGTGGTAGTCGGTAGCGGGGCTTGTACCCATCCGGCCTTCTTGATAGTCTTGGAAGGCTTGAACAATTTCCGCGTGGGTATTCATTACAAATGGACCATAGCTGGCGATCGGCTCATGAAGAGGTTTGCCCCCCAGCAACAAGAGTTCCAACACGGCGCTAGGACCTGAGGGATTGGAGCTCGCACTAAAAGTCAAAACATCACCTGATCCAAATTGCATTCCCTGTCCCTCATGGATCAAAATGTCGGTTGGGCCTGCGGTGCCCGATCCTGCCATGACGTAGGCCAACGCGTTGAAGAACTTAGGCCACGGCAGTCGGAGGCGAGCACCGGGGGCAAGCGTTGCGTGAATCACTGTCACCGGAGTTCGGGTGGAGCCCGGCCCTTGATGACCGTCAAGCTCCCCGGCGATAATCCGCAACAAGGTATCTCCGTATTCGGATGTCACAAGCGTCACCAGTTGAGATTCTAGGCTCTGGTATCGTGGAGGGGTCCACTTTAATTGGCTAGGCAAGTTAACCCACAGTTGAATGCCGTGAAAGAGTCCGCCTGTCCGAACCAAGTCGTCTGGCGGCAGTTCGTCATGCAATATGCCGGAACCTGCGGTCATCCATTGAGTGGCCCCATCAGTAATAATGCCGCCCCCTCCCTGTGAATCGCGGTGTTGCATCACGCCATCAATGATATAGGTTACCGTTTCAAAGCCTCGGTGGGGATGCCAGGGCGCACCTTTGGCTTCTCCCGGTGCATATTCTACGGCGCCCATGTGATCGAGCAACAAAAATGGATCGGCGTCTCGAAAGGTAATTTCCCGGCTTGGGAATGGGCGGCGTACTGGGAATCCAGCACCCTCCAAGAGACTTGGAGCGGTAACCACATGCGCCACGGGACGGGCTTGGGCTTGCAAAGGCGGAGCGGACACTCGAGGTAATAAAAGCCAATTAGGGTGAGTTATTGCGGGCATATTTTGGTCCTCCTCTTCTTTACTATACAACTCACAATAGGGTTATATTGTAAGTGCGGGAATACAGGTTCTTAACTACCGAAAAGGAAGAAGCTTCTGTAATGTAAAGTTACATAGTTCCTTTTAATTTGTCAATAGCTTCTGTATAATAATTGCCAGTGGAGGGATTATAAATGGATGATGGGCGTTTATGTCCCAAATTCGAAGCAACTTTTGCCTTGTTGGGACGACGTTGGGTTGGTCTGATTTGGGAAGTGCTATTATCCGGTCCCAAACGCTTTGGACAATTGCACGATCGGATTCCCCAGGTAAGTGACCGCATGCTTGCCGAACGACTACGAGAATTGGAGGCATTCGGGATAGTGACCCGCACCGTAGTACCTACGGTCCCGGTCCAGGTCACTTATACACTCACTCCAAAGGGCGAAGCTTTCCGGCCGGTTCTCGATGCCGTGCATAAGTGGTCTGATGATTGGATTGAAACGGTCATACCCAACCACGAGACACTATAATCCTCATCCGAACTGGTGAACAGCCGGCCCGCGATGATGGGTAAAGCGGTGTCGCGCTTCAGATTAAGATTCGTGTGTTTAGGACCATTTGGCCCATGGATGATAGTACCGATGGCCCTATTGCCTGATTATCGCATCGCCTATCCTATTATTAGAAAATGCTTTGGGAGGCGATGGCGATGAGCTGGTGGACCGTGAACGGTGGTAATGTGGTAGCATTTCTGGCTTTAGTAGGATTTTTTACGGGCGCACTTTTCTTGCAAGCACGTCACCACTAAGTGGTGATGTACTTGTCCAAAGAGGTGCCTAATTTTTAGGTGTAATCCATGCGTAAGTCGCAAGTAACGAGATGAAAATTCTTGGATAAACTTGTTATAGATTGGTAAACGGTATACACTGTCCCTACTACGGCATACGGAGCATTCGCCGGCTTGTAGGAGGGATTCCATGAATTGGACTGTGTATGTGCGGGAAAAAACTCAGTTGCTGTTTTCGTTGGACACATGGCTACCTACGGAATTGCCCGAGTACGCCACCGGCATTATGTATACGTTGGGCTCTTTGACCGCGTCTAGCTTTGTTGTACTGGTTGTCTCTGGAATTTTGATGGCTGCCAATGGTCCTCAATGGTGGACCATTTCATCAATAGGGTTTTACCTGCGGGGCATACACTTTTGGTCAGTGCAAGCCTTCTTTTTTTTCATGGTGTTGCATTTGTTGCGAGTTTTTTTCTCCGGGGCTTGGCGCGGAGGAAGAGAAAAAACTTGGCTGCTGGGTACGCTCGCTCTCTTGATCTCGGTCCCTACGGCATTTACGGGATATTTGATGCGGGGAGACTTTTATTCTCAATGGAATGCGGTACAAGCTAAAGATGGTTTGAATGCGTTAGGGCTGGCTTGGTTCAACACTCTTAATGCGGGCCAAATGTATGGGCTGCATGTTGTGGTTTTCCCCGTGATTTTGGCATTTATCATCGCCATTCATCTAGCCATGGTGCGCATCAAGGGCGTGGTTCCTCCCTATCCTGGTCCCGATGAACCCCATGACACCGAAGAGGGGGTCAACCAAAATGTACCATCCGCGCACTGATGTCACGCATCGATATCGTTATGTTTCGACCGATTTTGTCAAACATCTGCTGGGCACCACGCTAGTCGTGACCGTTGTGACCATGGCGCTGTCGGCGATTTTTCATGAACCGGTGCGGCCCGCCCTTAAAATTGACACCTATGCCAATCAGCATCCCCGTACCTTTATGTCCGTTGCTCTTAATGCCTTGAACGGTCAGGGAGAAATCGCGGATTATGGCCCGCCTTACAATAACGGAACGGGTTCGGTACAGGATGTTGTCCAGAAATGGGTGGGCATTATTCATCCTGTGTATCCTAAGACGGATTTTATATTGAATCCGTTAAAACAGGCATCTCACTTAGACCCGCAACTAACACCTGCGCTCGATGCCTTTGAAGCAGCCGCACCAGCCCAGCAGACAAAATGGGAAGCTGCCTTTGCTACGGCATTGGCTCATGCGCGGGTGGTATCTGGTCAGGTGCTTCTGCCGCCCGGGCCTTACGGACCAGTCGGACCAATGATGCAGGACATGTTGAAGTTGGGGCAGAGCGGTTTGTTGACGGGAGCATTGAATCGCAGTCCGGCCGACTATCAGTTTGACAATCAAAATTCATTGCTGTTTTTACAGGGCAGACCGCTTCAAGATGCTGCGTCCAAATTAGAGCTGCAAGGGAATCAATGGGGTATTATTCACGAAGAAAACGCTCCCTATCCTGGACCGTGGTGGATGACGATCGTGACAGCCATTTATCAAATTCCCTTCATTGCCAACGCTAGCGCAGCGGATGCCTTAGCATTGGGTTCCGGAATGTTTCTCTTCATTCTCTTGATGGTAGCTCCATGGCTGCCCGGGGTGAATCGGTTACCCCGGTTTTTGGGCATTCATCGTTTGATTTGGGCCTCATATTACCGTAAATATCAAAGTGCCAGTTCTAAACCACCCGAACAGACGCCATGAAGCGGTGGACTGGCCCAGCACGTTTCGCTGTCGGTAGTGCCATAGGTATTGGGGGATTAGGCCTGATGGGGCGCTCGGTGTTTCCTTGGCACGCCAACGCGTTGATTACCGGGGTCGTGATGCTGTTGGTCGGTGTTTTTCTGGCCTTGGGCACTTTTACCCGCCGTCCTAAACGAAAGTAGGAGACTAAAAAGTCGGTATCGGACATAACCTGCCGTGCCGACTTTTGTGCGTTCCCCGAACGAGATAGTCGTCGTTAAACCAGATCTACTCCGACAAGTCGCACAAATGTCACAATTTATTTATTTCTATGTGCATAAGTGATATGATTGATCTATAATGTGAATGGATTCACAAAACAAGGAGGAGTGCTACGATGAACAATCGTGTAGAAATTTGCCCACAGTGCCGACGTTATCCACTAGAATATCGGACCTTGCAAATTACGGGCGACATGTACGCGTTTTGTGAAAATTATCCGGAGTGCGGGTATGTGAGCCACATGAAGACGGCTGACCCGTTAGTGAAAAAGATCAGCCATACTGCGTAATATTGGTATGGCTGATCTTTTTACCACCGTCTAGCGGTGTGTTAAGCACGTTCTAAATAGGGCATCGCAGTGCGCGGGGTTTGCGGTGCGTGTCATGCACGAACTCATTTTGTAAAAGTTCCTCCGCTGCCTGGATGAAGCGGGAAGTCAGTGGGTGGATAGCGGTGAGGGTCCAAGTGAGGAGCATCGACTTCTCCCATCGCAATTTGAACCGCCAGTTCACCAATAGCCGGGCCTCGCTTGATGCCAAAACCATTGTCGCCACAAGCTATGTAGAGTCGGTCCATGACCTTTCCAATGAGCGGGCGCCGATCGGGGGTCGCGCCGCAGAGCCCAGCCCATGAACGTCTCAACTGAGCCGTGTGGGCCCGGGAAATAAGGCGCATAACGCCTGTTGCGATTTCTGCCTCGAACTGCTCATCCCCGGAAGTCTGGTAATTGTCGGGGTCGTGTTCCCACAGGCGGGTGCCATCGCCAGCCAAGAGATTGTGGGACCCATCTGGGACAAGATACATATCAGTAGACATTTCGCGTACTATGGGCAGCTGATAACCGCTAGGAAAGTCCAGCGAAGCGAGTTGAGCACGATATGGTCGCAATGCAATGTCCTGCCCAGTGGTTTGCACTAATTTGCGAGTCCAGGTACCTGCCGCAATGAGAACTTGGGCAGCTTCTAAGGATGTCCCTGGCCCTTTGATGCTCACCTGGTGGTCCTCCACCTTTATGCTTTGCACGCGGTACCCTAGATGCACAACTAAATTTTTTGCTTTAGCCATGGCTAACGTGGTCTGAGCATATGCGGTAGGATTGACATGCCAATCCTGGGGCGTCCAGAATCCGACAATGTTTGCGTCCACTCGATCCAGGTCGGGGTAGTGGGCGATGATCTGACGTTTATTCCAGACCTCTATTGCAATATTGCGGGCTTTTAGTTCTGCTACTTGAGCCATTAACTGGTCAGCCTCTTTGGGATTGCATAGGCTGAGCATTCCGTCGTGCGCGATCATGGTTGTATCGCCACTTGCTTGCTGTGCTTGGCGAAATAGCTGGCGGCTACGGGCGACCCACTTTCGATCGTCGGGATGGGCAACGAAGTCTGAGACAATGCCACCTGCTTTGCCGCTGCTTTCTCCCGCAACATAGGGATTGGCTTCAACCAGCAAAATGCTGCCGAAACCGTGTTCAACGGCATAGAGCGCGGCGGCTGTTCCCCACACTCCGCCACCAATAATTATCAAATCATACATTTGTGCCGCTCCTTTGCATAATCTTGCTCGTGGGGCCGGTCTAAGGAGAGTCCCAAAATGATGGGGAGCCCCTAGTAATGGACTCCCCATCGCTGGTCGTCAATAAGCGCCTGCTGGTTATCGACTTTAGGCCAATCCACTCTGTATGGTTGCGTTGGTGCTACAAGGAAAGCTCGTCGGCTTCTTTGGCGACCACATGAGCTTCGGCCAGGGATTCTGTGGTTCGGCCTGATGCCACCGCCCAGTAGTAAAACGGAATGGACACAGCGACTACTGTCAGTTCATCCCACGGTGCGGGGATGAGTTTAGAACCGCCGAAAGTCCCAATTTTAGTCCACAAAATCATAAACGCCATATACACAATCAACCACGCGGCACTCTTTACGTCAGCCCATTGCCGATTTGGGTCGCGAAGGAAATATATCGCATAAATTATGAGCCCGACCAGGGTCATGAGACCCAATTCTCCGTTGGTGGGCCAGCCTGTCCAGAAAAAGATCAAGCTGCCCACCACAAAGCCTAGCGGGCCAAGCCAAGGCAGTCCGCCCATTTTATAGCGACGCCGCATGTTTCCTGCGATTTTTCTAAGAACGGTGGCGCTGACCGGTCCCATCATATAAGTCAAGATGGTAGCACTTGATAACACACCTACTAATTTCTGCCAACTAGGGAACGGCAGTAAAAAGGCAATGCCAGCAATGAACGCGATGAGAATAGCGAAGCTAGGAGTACCCTGCCGACTTAAAGCCTGAAATGGGCGGGGGAAATAGCCGTTGCGCGAGAACGCCATAATCCCGCGCGGAGTACCGGCCGCATAAACCAGTCCAGTGCCAAAAGGAGAAATAATGGCGTCTCCATATAGAATAATGGCCACCCAACTGAGGTTTAGCGCTACCGCTAAATTGGCATAAGGGGACGCATAATTCAAAGCATCCCACCCTTTAGCTAGGGCAGAACCAGGCACGGCGCCAATAAATACGACTTGCAACAGCATGTACAGAATGCCCACCGCAACCATCGCGAGAATAAAGGCTCGAGGGATGTCGTGTTGGGGATTTTTTGCTTCTCCGGCCAAATCCATCATCGGACGAAACCCTGTGAAGGCAAAGATAATGCCTCCCAGTGAAATGGCAGAAAAAACGCCACCCCATCCATAGGGCATGAAGCCACCATATCGATGAAAGTTGGTTGGGTGAAATCCAACGATTAAAAAGGCAATGATAGTTAAGAGGGGAGCGGCAAACTTAATAAAGGTCAACGGAGTATTGATTTTGGCGTAAATCTTGACCCCTAGGTAATTTACCATAAAGAAAAAGGCGACTAGGACTACTGCAACTCCGAATCCAGTGTTTGTCAGAGAACCTGAGGTCGTGTTGTAAAGGCCATGGATATAACTGGACGAATACTGCAACACAGCTTCTGCCTCGATTGGGGCAACTCCGGCCCAAGAGATGATGGCCGCCCAGCCTATCAGATAACTAACTAAAAGCCCGTGCGTGTATCGAGGATAACGGATGATTCCGCCGGCTTCTGGAAGCATGCCTGCCAACTCCGCAAAGGTTAGGCCTAAGACAATGACGCCGATGCCACCGATGACCCATGATAGGATGGCAGCTGGTCCGGCAATGGTGCCAGCCGTCATTGCCGCAAATAGCCATCCAGAACCTACTAACCCCCCTACTGCTGTCATCGTTAAATCTAATAGGGTAAGTTCTCGGCGAAGCGATGGACCGGGTCTTATCATCTGTGCGGGAGCACTCATCTACGTGTGACCTCCTATAATTACGGAATAGTATGCTAGTGACAAGTCGGTGTTCGGAACAAAATGTCTATCTTTTCCATCAGGGAAATTCTGGGGAGGGCATTCGATTACAGAGTACGACATATAAGTCGAAAATTCCTGCTATCGTGATAAACGGACTATTATTTGACGTCCCGATCTTTTAGGCTGCAGGGAATTGGTTTAGTATAGTGAAGTGGCACCACCTAGCGATTCATTCGACAGATTAAGGCAATCTCTTGCTAGGATAAAATGTTTGCCGTTTAACGCAGGATCTGTAAAGCCGTCGTCGAATGCAGATTATTGACTGGTTTTCGAACACCAAATTTGTAATTCGTGAGGAGACCGGGATGATTATTCAGGATTCGCTGTGGGACGAAATAGAACCATGGATGTTAGAGACGCGTCGAAACATTCACCGATTCCCTGAATTGGGATTAAATACCACAAAAACACAGCAGTTGGTTGAAGAGGCATTAGACAGCATGGGCATAGTCCACACGAGACCCATAGCTTATGGAGTTAAGGCGCTGATCGGACCTGCTGGCGGCAATGCTCTCTTATTGCGGGGCGACATGGATGCACTGCCCATTTCCGAGGCGACGGGGTTGCCCTTTGCTTCGGCGATTCCGGGTGCGATGCACGCCTGTGGTCATGATTGTCACACCGCGATGTTGTTGGGCGCGGCCCGATATATTAAGGCGCATGAAGATCAATTGTCACGACCTATTGTGTTGATGTTTCAACCGGGGGAAGAAGGACCGGGCGGGGCACTGCCGATGATTGAAGCCGGTATCCTAGAGAACCCGCCGGTAACCCAGGCCGCGATGATTCATATTACAGACGAGCTGTCCACAGGAATAATTGGGCTGAAGGAAGGGCCCGCGATGGGGGGATGCGATGACTTTACGATTACCGTGAGGGGAAAAGGAGGACATGGATCTGCTCCCCATACGGGGGTGGACGCCATTATGGTTAGTGTAGCCATGATTTCAGCACTCCAAGTGATCGTAAGTCGTGAGCAGGATCCTCTGGATTCCTGTGTTATCAGCGTGGGGACCATCCACGGGGGATACCGGGAAAACGTGATTGCCGATCAGGTGGTGATGACAGGAACTATTAGGACACTGCAGTCGACCACCAGAAACCGTGCGTTGCAACGTGTTCGAGAGGTTGTTGACCATGTCGCTGGCATGTATCGGGCCCGGGTTGACCTGGTGGTCGAGGCCGGGTATCCCCCGACGGTAACCGATGTGGCATGGACGCGCGGAGCGAAAAACATTTTGGCCCAACAATTAGGGCCTGACTACGTGGTGGATATCGCGCAGCCTACGCTAGGTGTCGAAGACTTCGCCTACGTAGCAGAGCGGGTTCCTTCAGCGGTGTTGAATGTGGGCATCGTCGGCGAGGGGTTTACGACGGGGCTTCACTCGGCAGGACTGCTGGTAGATGAAAAAGCGCTAAAATTTGGCGCCGCAGCGTTTGCGGCTCTGGCGTTGCAGAAATAGCATCACTCATTGGGATATGCAATGCGCCCGGTTCCTGGTGGAGCCGGGTTCCCGTTCTATTTGCCGGAAAAACCCCTCGCAATCCTACCCCAAGATTTTAATCGCAAATGGAGAAAGAATTATTGGGGTTTGTTCCCCCAGACTTGGAATAGTGAGACGGCCTAGTCGTCAAGACGTAGCGAGCCCGTATTAAAAACTCGACGTGTGGTGACGATGGCTAGTATTGTTGGCCCGACAACGGACAGTTCGACTGACCGGAGGTTGCATAACCTGGTCAAAGGCAGAGGAGACAGATTCTAAACGTAAGACCGCTTATCGATTACCCGGAGACCCAGGGCATGGTGTGTGTAAGAAAGGGCGCGGCAGTTATGCCTTCGCGCAAGTCGAGGAGTGGGATGATTCACTCTCTCAGCAATCCAAGGGATGCCACAAGCACATCGCCTCATGGCACCCAGGTTTTTCACAAAGGTCAATCTAAAATCCACGGTGGGGATCGTTGACCATTTCAATACGGCCGCAATGGGAGCAGACAAATACATGCACCATCACGTTGCGCTCGGTCATTTGATCAAAAAACGTTTCGTCGCGAGCCCCCAGCAGTACATCCGCGGCTACACCCCAGCCTCGATTCATGCCGCCAGTTCTGATGGCGTGGGGCCCTCGGTAATCCATTGCTGTCTGACAGGCATTGCATTGATGGTCAGGCATTTGGGCGGGCTGCTGTCCACCGTCAACCATATTTTGCAGGGATTTAAAAAAGCTCATCGTCTACTCCCCTTAATATAATATTTGCACGCTAGTTTAGATAAGATGAGTCTTCTGCACGTAAAATGCAACAAACAAAAATGCCAATTATAGCCAAATTACGAATAATATTATAGCATAGTTGAACAGGTTGGAACGATTGATGTTCCTGGGGACTGCTGCAATGGCTTAATGATTTTTATCGCTCGTTTCCCGAAGCGTTATACTAGAAAAAACTCTAGGAGAAACGTGATGAGTACAGCCACTCGAGAAATTTACTTTGTCAAACGTCCTGTCGGAATGGTCGGTGTAGATAGTTTTCGAATAGAAAGCTCCAGACTGTCGGATCTGTCCCAAGGTGACGTGCTGGTTCAGATCCGGTATTTGTCTGTGGATCCATATATGCGAGGTCGAATGAACGATAATCGTTCTTATGTTGCCCCTTTTGCTTTGAACACCGTGATGACTGGCGGAGCCGTAGGTCAGGTGATACAAAGCAGGGACCCTGCGATTCATGAAGGAGATTGGGTTTTTGGGCAACTTCCCTGGGCTGATTATGCTCTGGTCCAGGGCGATGGGCTTAAGGTTTTGGATTCTCATCTCCCTCCTACGACCGCCTTACATGTCCTGGGACTAACAGGGCTGACGGCATATTTTGGACTGCTATCGGTTGGAGCCGCTAAATCGGGTGATACGGTGGTGGTTTCTGGAGCCGCAGGTGCTGTGGGTTCAGTAGTGGGGCAAATCGCAAAAATCAATGGATGTCATGTCATTGGGATCGCCGGTTCAGACGATAAATTGCGCATGTTGCTGGATGATTATGGGTTTGACGGGGCCATCAACTACAAGTATCAAAATGTCGCCGCAACCCTTGGTCAGATCACGAAAGGCGTGGATGTCTATTTTGACAATGTGGGCGGACCGATATCGGACGCAGTAATTAGCCACATCAATGATTTTGGCCGGATAGCTATCTGCGGACAAATTGCCCTTTACAATAACGTCGCGCCGGACTTGGCGCCTCGCATTATTCTTCCCTTGTTGCTGACTCGAAGGGCAACCGCTCAAGGCTTTATCGTCAGTGATTATTCCAGAGATTTTAAGCTCGCTTTGTCGCAGTTAGGCCATTGGTACAGTGAGGGACGCCTCAAAATTCGAGAAGATATTGTACAAGGGTTGGAGTATGCTCCCCAAGCGTTCTTGCGTCTGTTTGAGGGCGCTAACCTTGGAAAGCAATTGGTTTATTTGCCCTAAGGACGACACTGAAAGGGCGTCAGTTGTTATTTACCATATAAGCTAGGAGCTGTTCGCGGGCGCGGCGGTGTTTGAGTGCCCAGTGGCAACATTGGCATTCTGCGCTTCTAAGAGTGTTAAACACGTGTTGTATCTAAAAGGCGTTACCGCCAAGCTTTTTCCTCTGTAATCTCGCCCAAAGCGTATTTTCTCAGACCGCAGTTCAGGAACAAACCAAAGCGTGCAGGAAATTTTCCCTATAAAGATGTTTTTTATGCCATGGGACACATGTGCAATCTGACCGCCAACCGTCCCCAGCCCGAGAACCGGTCTTAAGTGCACTAGATTTTGGTTATCACGAGTTTAAAAGGCGACTGGGTAGATTAGAATGAAATATTTAATTCCGCGAGCGATTTTTAGCCAACCTTCAGGACAGTTTTAGGATGTGTTCAGCCAAAACACAGGCCACCTCAAGCTTGGTGGCTTATTCTGACTCACGAGACTTCATAAGCGGAAAGTGGGTGTGGGTCGACAAGATGGCTATGATGAATTTAGAACGCATCGACAACCTCAAAATCAATCGAAGACTGTGGTTTTGGTTGGCGCTTGCGGCCGCTGCCTGGTTGATGGAATCCTACGACATTGGGCTGATAGGCGTCGTATTGGTGCCGTTGCATCAAATGTGGCACTTGTCGGCGTCAACCACGGGTCTGATGGTTGCATCGGGGACGGTTGGAGTGGCATTGGGAGTAGCGCCCGCCGGAAGACTCGCCGATCGCTTCGGACGCAAGCGAGTCATGGTGATTGCGTTGGTAGAATATTCCTTGGCTACCTTAGCGACGGCCTGGTCGCCAGACTGGCAATGGTTTGCACTTCTGCGATTTGTCGCTGGTTGGGGTCTGGGCGCCATGTTTCCCCTACCATACACGTTACTGACCGAACTTGGTCCCAAGCACGCTCGGGGCCGTTTGGCGGGGATTTTGGATGGCTTTTTGTCCTTTGGATATTTTTTGGCGCCCTTGGCTGCCTCGGTAACCATCGCGCTATGGGGGCCGTCGTTCGGTTGGCGGGCGTTGTTTATGGGTGGAGGTCTGGGGCTGGTACTCGCTGCGTGTTTGGCTCGATATCTGCCCGAGTCTCCGCGGTGGCTGGCGCTTCATGGGCGCACCGCTGCAGCTGAAGACATCTTGCAGCGCTTGGAAAGCGGAATAGCGTCAGGCATCTCCACTCGTCAGGAAACAATGGAGTCCATGCCATTGGAGAAGAAGATTCGGCCAAATGTGCTGGGGCCAACCATGCGCCGGCGGACCATTATGTTGTGGATTAGTTTTCCTGCCATTCTTCTCATGTTCTACACTATTATGACCTTTATGCCGACCATCTTGCGTAGTGAAGGGGTGCCAGCAAAACGCGTGGACTTTTTGACGGCTCTGATTATGGCGGCTTCGATTCCCGGTAAATGGGTGGAAGCTTGGCTGGTTGAGAAAATCGGCCGCAAATCGGTAATCGTGGGATTTTCCTTGGTGGCAGCAGTAGCAGCTGTGTTGTTTCCAATGATGCATTCGGTGTCTTTGTGGGTGGCGATGGGCTTGATCTTTGCCTTTTTTGGAATCGCGGTCGATCCTGCTATGAAAGTGTTTGCGGCTGAACAATATCCTACTGAAATGCGTGCCGCTGGGGTTGGATATGCGGAGGGATGGGCTCGTCTGCTAGGAGGAGCGCTCGCCCCTTATATCATGGCGCTGTGGTTAGAACAGGGCGGTGTTGCGGTCAGCTTTGACTTTGTCGCGGCGATAGCGGTAGCGGGAGCGCTGGTGGTGGCCTGGCTTGGACAAGAAACCCGAGGCCGCGTGTTGGAGGCGCCCCGAACTTGGGTAGCCCGTTCGGTGGAACCCAGCAAACTGTAACTGGAAATAAATGCACAGCCAAAGGGGGTCAGACTACATGATTGCAAAAGAACTCATCGATATCTTGGAGGAACGGGCAAAAGTCTACGGCGATAAGGTGTTTTTGATTAATCCTGCGCAGCCGGAAAATCGGCTAACCTATCAGTCGCTGTTTGCTATGGTTTTGAAGCGCGGCCAAGAGTTGGCCCAGTTAGGCGTGAAGGAAGGTGATCGCGTAGGGTTGCCGGTTTTGGGAGCGGACCAATTTGTGCCGCAATGGCTCGCCCTGTTAAGTATCAAAGCTGTCGTCGTACCCATGCCTGGTCAAGCGCCAATGTCGGATTGGCAGAGGGCCTTGGATGCCGTGGGCGCACGGTGGGCCCTGACATGCAACGAGCAAAAATGGCATCTTTCCTCGAGGAACACCAGCATTTTGGGTCCTAGACTTCCGCACGGATCGTATCGCGGTGGCGGCGTTGTGCTATGGACTTCGGGAACAACGGGTGAACCGAAGCCGGTAGGGGTTGGCACTGATGCGCTCTTGCATACAGCCGCACAAGTTGGCCATGTACATCGCTTGACGCCCGAGGATGTGGGATATTCCCCGTTGCCCTTGTTTCATATCAATGGTGAAGTGGTGGCCGTCTTGGCCAGTCTGGTGGCGGGGAGTACTATTGTGATTCCTGATCGGTTTCGCCGCACCAAGTTTTGGACCCAGGTCAATGATTTTGGCGCCACCTGGATCAACGCGGTGCCTTCCATTCTGGCCATTCTGGCCACGGACGATAGTCAATTGTCCAATGCTCGATTATTGCGTTTTGTACGCTCGGCATCCATGGCGCTGCCGGAAGTGGTGGCGGAGCGCTGGCAGAAACGTTGGGACATACCCATTGTAGAAACCTACGGACTCTCGGAAGCAGCAAGTCAAGTGACGGCTAATGGCCTGGATTCCAAAGACCGAAGGGCGGGCTCAGTGGGGCGGCCTCAGGGCATTGCGCTTCGTATCGTGAATGAAAATGGCGTGGTGCTTCAGCCCAATCACCGCGGCCTGGTCGAAATAAAAGGACCATCGGTGATTGATCCGCAGTGGGGACCGAACCAGTGGGCGCACAGCACAACGCGCCATGGTTGGTATGGAACTGGCGATGTCGGATTTGTAGATGAGGATGGTTTTGTATATCTAAAAGGGCGTAACCGAGAGGTCATCAACCGGGGAGGAGAAAAAATATTTCCGCGAGAAGTGGAAGAAGTCATCCGGCGGTTTCCCGGCGTGGTGGACTGCGCGGTGGTAGGGGCTCCCCACGCTATTTTAGGCGAGGAAGTGGTGGCTTTTGTGGTGGTCGAGATGGCAGACCCCGAGTCCACGGCTAGGCGCGTACGAGAATATGTGACAGGGTTGCTGGCGGCCCATAAGGTGCCGTCGAGAATTATCCCCGTTACCTCTTTGCCTACGGGTTCCACCGGGAAAGTCGCGCGCAGAATCCTACAGCAGGTGGCTGGAGCGGAGATAATATCATGAACCAACCGACCCGTTCTCACATTAAAGCGATGGATTTAGTGAGAGCAATCACCATTGTCTCCGTGGTGGCGGTCCACTCCACTTGGTTCACCGCACAGGGGGCAAGCTCCGTCACTGCGGGTCTGCTGCTGAACTGGCTACATTTCACGCGCGAAGGCTTCATGGCGCTGACTGGGTTTGTGTTGACCTATTCCGTTATTACGCGACCGCCCCGTTGGCTCCAGTTTTGGAAAAAGCGCTATCGGTTGGTCTTATTTCCTTATTTGATTTGGAGTGCTCTGTACATGGCACTAAAAGTCCCCGTCTGGCCACCATTAGCATATTTGGCCCACTGGCTTCAATCCTTGCCCACGGGATCGGCCTGGTTTCACCTCTACTATTTATTAATAACGATGCAGTTTTATCTGGTGTTTCCCTTGTTTATGATCCTTATGCACTGGGCGAGGAAGTTTCCGTGGCGGGTTTTAGGGACCAGCCTGTTGTTTGAAGTATTGCTGATTACCTATGATCAGTATGTGGTGCATGGCTCGGGTTCAGGCATCAATGCCTATACCGGAGTCGAGGTGTGGACCTATGCATGGTACTTTGTGCTGGGCGGGGTGATGGCGGTCCATTGGCCGCGTGTCTCGCTTTGGATTGAAAAGAATGTCAAACTTTTAGCCAAGTTGTTAATGGGCGCTCTCATGGTATCGGCTGGGACATATCTAGTGCAATGGCGTCTGACTGGCAGTGTGGATTTTGCCGACTCGGTATTGCAACCCACCACCATCCTGTTTTCTACCGTGTTGTTTTTGAATCTTGCCGGCTGGGGATTGATAGTTGAAAAAAACATGTCCGCATGGCTGGCGCGGGGCAGTCTAATCGAACGCATTTCTGACCGTTCTTTTGGAATTTACCTCTTGCACCCGATGATTCTGGCGGTGTTGATGTATGGATGGGGAAGCTTGCATACGGCAATGAATCCATGGATACTCGATGCACTCACGATTACGTTAGTTGTGACCATCAGCTATCAAATCATAGGATTGCTCGGGCGAACGCATCTTAGCCCATGGCTTATTGGACGGGCCGCTTATCTGGTCCAAGAAGAGGTCAGAATTCCGCGGCCGTCGCCAAGCCAAGTTTCCTTATCTGAGTGAGCAGGCACAAGGTTTAAAGTTCATTAAGAAATGGCCCTAGGTGGTGCCACACCTGTGCTGGCTGCTCGATGTGCGGATAGTGGCCGCACTCCGTAATGACATGACGCGCATGATTCGGAATTGCAGTCAAAGGGTCGGGATCTTCGTGCAGCATGGGGTCAAGATCTCCGCGAAAAATGAGGACCGGAGGTTTTAGGCGAGGCAGCCAGTTGGTGATGTCAGTATCCAATATGGTGTGCAATGTGGCTCGGATGGCGTGTTTTTCGGCTAATTCGGCTGCAGCCTGTTGTGATTTTCGAATTGATAAGCTGGGTTCTATGGCGAAAGCCTGGCGCCATATCCTCATCAACAAGCGGTTAAGCCGTTCGGGGGTGGTCCGTTCTACCAATTCGAGAATGCTGGCGAACTGTTTTCTGGTGCGGGGATCTATGGCTGGCGAAGCAGCGCCGGGGATGGTGTCAAACACTACCACCCGATGCACTAAATGGGGTAGGCGGGCCGCCAGATATAGGGCTCCAGTGCCCCCAAAAGAATGACCAATCACCGTGGTTTTGCCTATGCCCAATTTTCGCAAGAGACGGACTCCGTCACGCATGTAGTCATCAATATGATATCCTTCGAGAGGTTTACCAGATCGCCCAAATCCCCGAACGTGGGGTAACAAGAGCCGATATCGGGACAAATCAAAATACGGAATCAAAGCGTCCCAACTGTCAGATGACATAGCCCAACCATGAAAAAACAATAGCGGATGTGGACCGTGGCCAATGTCTCGTATGAAAAGTGGCAGTCCTTTAAGTTGTATAATCATCCTAGCCGCCTCCTCCTTGTACCATACAATTATTGACATTATCAAGCGCGCGGGAAAGCCTCTCGGTAAAAGAGTTGCACAATGTATCCACAGAAAGAAGGGGCTGCTGGTGAACTTGACACAAAGCAATCAAATGCAGCTTAAAGAAAACTGAAAATAGGGGCTGTTGGCGAACCTTTTGCGAGTAAAGCTGACGCAAGGCGGAGCCTCTGGCTGTGGGTAGTATCAAAGTGATATATGATGACGTGTCAGATTTGCTGAGAGGATGGGTAACATATAGTGAAAAAAACTCTATTGCGCAATGTGACCTTGATTGATGGCAATGGTCAAGAACCTCTGCCCTCTGCGGCTGTCATTTGGGACCAAGGAAAAATCGTGGAAGTCGGATTGGAGTCACAGATTGCAGTCCCTCCGGGAGCGGACATCTTAGATGGCGGCGGGGGATACCTGATGCCAGGGTTTATCGATTCCCATGTGCACTTTTTTGCCAATGGGATCGGATTGGAGGCCGCGCTAATGACGCCTCCCTCGCTTGTAGTCATCCACGCGGTGCACAACGCGGAAAAAACTCTGCACGCCGGCATTACGTCAGTCCGTGACGCGGGAGGCACTGACGCAGGATTTAAACGGGCACAAGTGGAAGGGTTGATCCAAGCTCCACGAATGAAGATCGCGATTAAAATTCTATCTATCACTGGCGGCCATGGTGATGAGTACTTTCCCGCATTAGGACAGGTAACACCGTTGATGCCGATGGGCTTGGTGTGCGACGGTCCGGATGAAGTGCTAAAGGCGGTCCGTGAAGTACTGAGGGCAGGAGCGGATGTGATTAAGGTGGCCACCACAGGGGGCGTACTGTCTACTGCGGATCATCCGTCGCACACTCAATTTTCCCCTGAGGAATTGAACATTATCGTGCGCGAAGCCGGATACCGGGGTGCCGTGCCAGCCATGGCCCATGCCCAGGGCGCCGAAGGCATTAAGAATGCTATACGTGCAGGCTTTGCATCGATAGAACACGGAATATATCTAGACGACGAGGCTATTGACATGATGTTGACGCATGGCACTTATCTTGTGCCCACCTTGCATGCGCCGTTGTCGGTTATCGAATTGGCAGAATCAGAACGAATGATAGGGTCTTTCGTCAAAAAGGCTCATGAAGTGGTGGAGATCCATCAACAAAGCATCGCCCGCGCCTACCAGGCGGGAGTTAAAATTGCTATGGGAACCGATTGTGGAGTAGGCATCCATGGAACTAACCTACGGGAATTGGAACTGATGTGTCAAATCGGGATGAGCCCTATGCAAGCTATTGTGGCATCAACCAAGACGGCGGCGGAGTGTATTGGATGGGCAGGGGAAACTGGTACGTTAGTACCCGGCAAGTGGGCTGATCTGGTGGTGACACGAGAAAATCCCCTGACCAGGATTGCGTCGTTAAAAGAACCGTCGAATATTGCTTTGGTAGTCCAAGCAGGGAAAGTGGTGAAACGGACTGAACATATTGCCAGCGGTGCCATCGGCGACCAGCATGCAGGTTAACGGCTGATAAGCAGCCGTGCGGTTTAAAGGCGATAACGCAGACCTTCATTGTTAAAAGCAAAAATCCCTCACCCCGGGAACTAGGATGAAGGGATTTTTGCCAACCCTCCATCATGGTTGAGCGGTCAGGTGTCCCGGTGACTGATGCCTACCACTCATCGTCTGGCAGTTTCATGCGAATTGTTGGGCGGTGGCTAATGATGATTTGTGGACCATGTCGGCATACCGTCCATTCAATGCCATCAATTGGGGGTGGGTGCCAGATTCTGCTATCTGACCATGCTCCATCACATAAATCCAGTTCGCATGGCGGATAGTGGACAGGCGATGGGCAATAACAATGGTGGTGCGATTCTGGGCAATTTGCATTAATCCGGCCTGCACCGCCAACTCGGTGACCGCGTCAATATTTGCTGTGGCTTCGTCCAATACTAAAATTTTGGGATTCAGCACAAGGGTGCGAGCGAAGGCTAGCAGTTGTCGTTGCCCAGTGGACAGGTTAGCTCCGCCAGGGGTCAGCCAGGTATTATACCCTTCGGGCAACCGACGGATGAATCGGGCCGCCCCGGTAGACTCGGCGGCTTCCTGGATAGCCTCGGCGGTGACCTCAGGCCGGAACAGCCGTATATTATCGGCGATAGTGCCGGAATAGAGGTGAACTTCCTGTTGCACCACAGCGATGAGACGATGAAGGTCAGCTTGTCGAATGTCACGGATGTCGATGCCGTCGACTTGAATTCGGCCACTATTCACATCGTAGAAACGGCCCAATAGGCTGATTAATGTGCTTTTGCCCGCTCCTGTTTCGCCGGCGATGCCCACAAATTGTCCTGGCTTAACTGAAAATGAGACGTCTTGGAGTATGGGTTGCAAGGGATCATAACTGAAGCTTACCCGATCAAATACAATGGATCCTGGGGAATCGGAATTCAGTGCAACGGGCAGTGTGGGGTCTGTCAGGTCAGATTTGGTTGCCAACACAGCATTGACGCGTTCTGCAGAAATCATTGATGATTGCAGGGTGTTCCAGTTTTGGGTAAGGGAGTTGATAGGGGCAAAAAATTGTTGGATGTACGAAATGAAGGCATACAACACGCCGAGTTTGATCGCGTGATGCAATACGGCCATGCCGCCGATCCAAGCCATGAAGGCGACAGCGAGATTTCCTAGGAGGTCAAAACTGCGGTTAAACAATACATCCCATTTGAATTCGGACACGCTGGCGTTTTGATAGGGCACATTAAGATTGTCAAAAGCTCGCAATTGTTTTTGTTCTTGATGAAATACTTGGATAATGCGCATCCCAGTAAGGTTTTCGGCAATGAATCCAATCAACCGCGAAAGTCGGGAACGCGTTGCATTATAACGTTGTTTCAGGAATGGGCGAAAGACCAGGGAGATGGCCATGATAAAGGGAATGAGGGTCGCCGACAATAAGCCGAGCTTCCAGTTCAGCATAAGCATCGCACCCATTACCAAGACGATGGTCAGCCCGTCTCGGATGACGCTCAACAAAAACTGTGTGAAAAATTGGCTAATGCGAGTGGTGTCACTGGAGACGTTGGTGAGCAGGCGGCCAGTGTCATGGGTTTCGAAATATTTCATGGAAAGGGACTCGATATGGGTAAATAAATCAATGCGTATGCGGCGAACGATCTGTTGGCCTGCGGCCGCCACCAAGCGGGTTTGGAAGAGATTGGCCACAAGACCAATGAGGGTGATGGCCAAATATGCCAAGCCTATTTCGAAAATAGGTCCCAATGATGCATGGGAAACCAGTAGATAGCGGTCAATGGCTATCTTTACCAAATAAGGTTGGCTGACTTGGGTCAAGTTGTAGATAACTACCAAGCCGACCACCCCGGCGAATAAGCCACGGTAAGGCTTGGCATATATGAGGAGTTCACGCATGGTATGGCTAGCTGGCTCTCTAAGAGATTTTGGTTTTTTATGTTCAGCTCTGCGCACCGGTTACTCCTCCTTCTGATTGAATGGCATGCAGTTCGGCATAAATGCCATTCAAACGCAACAACTCGGACGGCGTGCCATATTCGGCAACGTGTCCTTGGTCAAGCACCAAAACGTGGTCAGCGTCACGCAGGGAGGATAATCGATGACTCACGATAATGGTCGTGGTGCCTCCATTTATGCGCATTTCCGACAGCGCATCCAAGATGGATGATTCCGTGCGGCTGTCAACGGCGCTCAAACTATCGTCTAGAATAAGCAATTTAGCATGGGTTTTGACCAGTGCCCGGGCAATCGCCACACGTTGGCGTTGGCCGCCAGATAGATTAATACCGCGTTCTCCCACTATGGTGGCAAATCCCTTGGGCATGTTTTGAATGGTTCCCATAATGTGGGCTTTGGTTGCTGCGTTGGCTACCAGCACTTCATTGACTTCGGGAAGTGGGAACGCAATGTTGTGGCCCACGGGGAAGGAAAATAAGAATCCGTCTTGGGGTACGTAGGCAATCGTTTCGCGCAGTTCTGACCGATTTACGTCTCGAATGTCCACACCGCCTATAAAAATAGTTTCTGGCGCAGGATCTATTTCCCGCAAAAGCAGACTGCACAAGGTGGTCTTGCCAGACCCGGTATGTCCTACAACGCCGAGAGTCGTGCCCGGTGGTATGGATAAGGATAGATGTTCCAGTGCTGGGTGGTCCGTGCCAGGATAGGCAAACGTCAGATCACGAATCACGATCGGCAAAGCGTGGGGCATGGCCGTCGGCGTTTGGGGATCAGTAATTGTCGGTTCCGCACTGAGTAAGGTTTCGATCCGTTTTAAGGAAGCCGAGGAATTCTGGAATATGTTAATAACGTTACCAAATTGCATGAGTGGGCGCACCAGCATACTGAGATATACGGTAAAGGCGACAAAAGCTCCCAGCGAAATTTGGTGGGTGAGCGCTAAATCTCCTCCATAAACCAGTGCGATCGCGAAACTGACCCCGGTTAAGAGCGGGATTAGGGCTTGAAAGGTCGTATTCAAACGCACGAGATTAATGGACCGATCATAAATTACGTCGGTGGTCTTGGTAAAGCGTGTGGATTCAACCGGTTCGTTGGCTGTCGATTTGATCAGTCGGATGCTTTCTAAGCTTTCTTCGGCCATATCCGACATTTGAGATAATGATTCTTGCACTAGCCGCGATTGGCCTCGGATTTTAGGACCTAAGTGGACTACGACAATCGGAATCAGAAGCAAGGGCAACAGACTGGCTAGTGTCAACTTTAGATTGATCTTGGATATGGTCATAAAGAGAGTGGCAGCGAATAAGAAAACTGCCTGCAGAATTTGACTAATGCCACCAGCCATTGCTTGCCGTACCGCGGGCACATCGTTTAACACGTGCGACAGCAGGTCTCCCACAGTGTGGCGCTGAAAATATTGGGACTCCAGTATTTCCCAGTGAGAAAAGAGGCGCTGACGGAGATAAGCCTCAAATAGGCGTGCCAACTTGCCCACGGTGAACTGCCCGAGACCAAACAACACTACGTACCCAAGTGATATGACCGCTAGTTCCGCCGCGTATTTTTCAATGAGGAGTAAAGTTATTCCCAGCCGGAATTGATTGATAAAGTTTCCGATGACATGAGGGATTTGTACTTGAATAACTTTGGAAATTCCAACCGATGCGACCGCCATTAAATATTGACTCTTATGTTTTTTAAAAAACGTCGTCACAAGGTTTTGTTGCGATGCCAGGCGATCCACCTCAATTCACAAAGCACTCCCCGCTCTCCGAATATCAGGTCAGGCGCGGGGAATTGTATTTTTGCAAAGCTTATTTGACTTAAATGAGCCGTCCCAAAGAAGTCAAAAGATCTCTTATAGCTATATTTAATATTATAACCGTTTTATTGGCAGATAGAGCTGTCTGCTGTGCATGCGACACCAGCGCGGCAGTGCTTATGAAAGAAAAGAAAGCGAGAATTCGCGCTGCAGAATCGCCTCAAAATGTGGAATATGTAATGAAGATTGGCCCATCTTTGGATACAATTGTAATGATAGACGAGTCGGCGAAAACGGCGATATCGGCGGGCCAATGAGGGGGATAATCAACCATGAATGTTGCCGACATTGATCGCGGCACAAAATGCCGAGACATTTTGACGGTCCCGGGAACGGACATTGTGTTGCCGATCACGAGAATCTGTGGGAACTTGCCGGGTCAAACCTTATTGGTTACCGGTGGGGTGCATGGCGGTGAATACCCAGGAATTGAGGCGGCCATTCGTTTCGCTGCCGGTTTGGACGCGGAGCGCCTGCGCGGTGCGGTGGTGGTTGTCCATTTAAGCAATCCATTGGCCTTTTTTGCGAAATCGCAATATGTAGTGCCACAAGACGGAAAAAACTTGAATCGGGTTTTTCCTGGCAAGGCGACAGGCACCATGGCTGAACGCATTGCTTATGCGATTGCCACGATGGCACAAGAGGCCGACTACTGGGTGGATTTGCATGGAGGAGATCTCCATGAGGCTTTGGTACCATTTGCCATCTATTCAGACCAGGGAGGATCCGAGGTTGTGGAACAAGCGCGCGCGATGGCTGAAGCATACGGAATTCCTTACATTCTCGAATCATCGGCCATAGGCGGGGGCACCTATACCTCGGCTGCTCGAATGGGGATTCCCGCGATTTTGACTGAAGCAGGGCAAGTCGGTCAACTCGATGAGGAAGCGGTGCAAATTCATTTGGATGGACTGGAAAATATCTTGCGGGCATTGGGTTTTGTGCCCGAGGCGTTGGCCGCCCAGGCACCTAGTCAAATTTTTCGTCAGTTTATGTGGACCAACGCTCCCGAAACGGGCTTATTTTACCGGGCCATTACAGCGGGGCAATGGATTAAAAAAGGCGACAAGGCTGGCCAAATCTGTAATCCCTATGGAGATAAAGTGGCCGAAATTCAGGCATCGCAAGATGGGGTGGTATTGTTTGTGGCTACATCGTTAGCGATCAACCAGGGAGATCCCTTATTTGCGGTGGCTGCCCCATGAGCGGTCGCGAAATATCAGACGTGGAGCTTTTTGTGACCTGCCTCGTGGATTTGGTTCGACCGCAGGCTGGAATCGCCGCCGTTGCAGCACTTGAAGAGCGGGGCTGCAGGGTGCACTTCTCTGATCAACAGACCTGTTGTGGGCAATTTGCCTATAATGCGGGCCATGTAGACCAGGCCCGCGCTATGGCGCTCAACTTTGTTCAGGCCTTTGAAGGATCGACACGACCCATCGTCGCATTGTCCGGATCGTGCGCGGCGATGGTCGTCGAAGCGTACCCGAAATTGTTGAAAGATGTCCTTAGCGAAACGGCCATCGAGCGTATCGTGAGCCGAATAGTGGAACTGACCCAATGGCTGCAATCTTCAGACCCTCTTGAAGGAGCGCATGAAGAGCGCATCAGGGTGGCCTACCATTTAGGGTGTCATATGCGCCGATTGTTGCGCGCTGAAGACAGTGGACAAGAGGTTCTGCGGCAACAGGGATATGAAGTGGTTGAATTGGGCGATGCCGACCAGTGTTGCGGGTTTGGAGGCACCTTTTCTATGTCTGAGCCCGAACTGTCCACGGCGATGGCAGATGCCAAAATTGCCGCATTGAAGGAAGTCAGGCAACAGTATGGGGTCACTGCGCTGGTTGGTGCCGATATGGGATGTTTGTTGCATTTAGCAGGTCGGATGATTCGTAATGGAGATGACTTTGATGTGAAGTATATAAGCGAATTGCTTGCAGGAGGATCACGATGAGTGGTCGATTGCCTTACGATCCTCGCCCCTGGCGGGTCCGGCGCGACTCTGCTTTAGGCAATAGTTCCATGCGCGATACACTGCAACGCGTCGCGGGGCGGTTAAGCAAAGCCAAATCCACGGCCTACGGAGACTACCAAATCGCTGACAAGTGGCGCTTGGCTGGAGTGGCCGCCAAGCGAAGGGCGATTAGCCAGATTGATGAATTGGTTGTTCAAGTAATCGGAGAAATTGAGCGCCATGGCGGCAAGGTACATCGGGCGCGAGATGCCGCTGAGGCAGTTCGGTGTGTTGTGGAGGTTGCGCAAAAAAACGGCGTAAAGTTGGCCGTCAAGTCCAAGTCTATGGTGACCGAGGAAATCGAGTTGAATAAGGGGTTGGAGGATGCCGGAGTACAGGTTGTGGAAACTGATTTAGGAGAGTATATTATCCAGTTGGCGCACGAGAAACCTTCCCATATTTTGGCGCCGGCAATACACCGCAACCGAGGTCAAGTTAAGGAACTTTTCGATGTTGAAGCAGACCGCCAGGGAATGGCTCATCTTGCCAACGCCGATATTGAGCAATTGACGCAATTTGCCCGTCAACAATTGCGCCAAGAGTTTTTGTCTGCAGATATGGGCGTTACTGGCGGAAATTTTCTTGTGGCTGAGACGGGCACCATAGTGCTGATTACCAATGAAGGCAATGCCGATATGGTAACGTCCCTTCCACCTCTTTTGGTATCCATTGTGGGGATAGAAAAAATTGTGGGCACGTGGGATGATTTGAGCTATTTGCTGCAACAACCAGCCCTGAGCGGTGTTGGACAACGGTTGTCGTCGTACACTACCTTTGTGTCGGGTCCTCGTGACGAATCGGCAATGGACGGCCCCGATCAATGGCACGTGGTATTGCTGGACAATGGTCGACGAAATTTAGTGGGAACCCCAGAGGAATCGATCCTGTCCTGCATTCGGTGTGGCGCGTGTCTAAATGTGTGCCCAGTGTTTCGCCAAATCGGGGGACATGCCTACGGGTCCGTATATCCCGGACCTATCGGTATTGTGGTCTCTGCGAATTTGGATCCATCCATGCCATCATTTTTAGATTTGGCCAGTCAGGCTTGCTCTATGTGTTACGCCTGCAGTGAGGTCTGTCCCATGGACATTCCCTTGGCAGACGAAATCCTAACACTTCGCAACCATAGGGTTAAGACGATGGCGGAACCTTTATTGGTGCGCAGAACCTATGAGATGTGGGGCAGGCTATGGTCGACGAAGGCAGGATACCAAAAAACCATTCGCATTGCGCGATTGGGCCAGCGTTTTTTAATTCAAAAGAAAAAACTTCGCTGGGCTCCGGGCTTGTTTGGGGGGTGGCTAAAGACCCGAGACATGCCGCTGATACCGCCAGAAACCTTTCGAGAATGGTGGGCCAAGACACATGGGGAATAATGTAGAAGAACGAGTAGCACAGTTCGCTATCAACTGGCAACGATTATCTGGTAAAATCATGCGTCAAGATTTGCAAGAGACTCTAGGGGAAGCCTTGTCACGGGCCCTCGAAGTGATTTGTACGGGGGTTCCAGAGCCTGCAGCAATCATTGCTTGGGAGCCTTTCGTGCAAGATTTGGCCCGGACAGTTCGCCTGGATTGCCAAGTGGAATGGATCGGGCGGAGGGCAAGCCGTGCAAATTCCATTGCGGCGATGGCGTCCGCCGACATTGGAATCAATGTGGCCCAATGGGCTGTGGCTGATACCGGAAGTGTGGCTCTCTATGTCACTCCCGAAGCGACATTGTATCCGAGCTTGTTGCCCAAACAGCATTTGGTTTTGCTCGATGTGGCGGATATCGTGCCGACGGTGCGAGAGGGACTGATGGAGTTGCGCAAACATCTTCCGCAGCTAGCCAAAATTATTACCGGTCCCAGCATGAGCGCTGATATTGAGGGGCAGTTGCAAATCGGAGTGCATGGTCCTCAATCGGTCATGGTGTTGTTATGGGCATCGGACAGAAATTGATCTTTTGGCCGGCGGTTAGAGCCATTGGATCCTATCTTCATTATGAAACGCCTTGTAGGGCAGGCGTAAAGACACTGGGGGGGCGTATGCGATGATACAAGTGGATCCAACCCTGACAGACGAAGGATTTCTGCGGCTATTTGAAAAAGGCATTAAGGGCCAATGGACGCAGGATCAAATCGACTGGGGAGCGGTCGAAGGATTGCGCCAGGATCATAAAGAAGCCCTAGGCCAAGTGCTGACACCGGTGTATTTGGGAGAACAGACTGCCATGCTCGGTGTCAGTGCGGTACTTCCCATGATTTTGAACCAAGGTCAGGCGGAGGCTGCTATGTATCTGTCAAGTATGGGACTTGACGAAGCACGCCATTTTCAAAATCTGAATCGTCTCTATCGCACTTTGGGCATCGAACCTTTAGCCAGTCGCCGAGTGCCAGAGATGTGGCGTTATCAGGCACGACTGCTACAAGAACATGATCCCGTCCAATGGGTATGGGGTATTCTGATCAGTGATTTATTCGCCAAGACTTTCTACGGCGGATTTGCTAAACGATTTCCCGAAACCGTGGTTGGCAGATTGTCTCGCCGCACGCTCCAGGATGAGGCGCGCCATCAGGCGTTCTCCGATCGTTACTTGACGCGGGTACTGCCAACGCTTGATGCTCAAGGACGTCAGAACTTGCTGGCCTTGCGCGACGACCTGTTTCGGGTGATGGAAAAGTTGGGGACACGTTTGCGAGGAGCGATGGAAACGTTGGATTGGTCTCCAGAAGCCTTTTTATCCGAGTTGTGGGATGACACCGAGGTGTGGGCAAAACGGCTAGGTTTGGTGTCAGAAGTTTAATTGCGCATGAACCCCTTCTGACCCGGGCATCCTGAGCTCAGGAGGGGTTGCGGTGTTGGCTGTCGCGTATGGAACGTACACGTTCACTCTTTTGATAGGGCTCAGTCTCTTTTTCGTCTATGACTGGCGGCGCAGATTTTTGCCCAAACGGCTTTTGGGCATTCACGTAGGGCTCGCGGTGCTCACGTTCATTACATTTACCGCTGCGCTTTCGGACTATTCATGGAAACCGCAAACTCCCACCTATCGCCAACAGCAACCGTTAACTAATTATCAGCGGCAACAGCAGTTGCGGCGACGCTATCATGCGCCATCCTAGGATTTATGGCTTGGATAAATCGAGAGCTAAAGGAAGTAACGCCCGTATGCCAGTCTACCAGCCGATGGTTTTTGCCACCTATGCACTGTTCTTGATATTATGCGGATTCGGAGCCGTGATCTTTTTTTGGATTGTTCTGGGGAATGCCCGGTTCCCCGTGGTTTGGGTTTACATGCATGTCGCATTGGCCATTGCCACGTTCGTCTTGTTTAGCATGTCAGTGTTCCAAATTGGGCTGTAGATGCACTTAAAAGAAATTTAGGCGGACGTACCGCCCCTAAGAGTCATTCGCATAAAATCGGACGAAGCTACGTTGGCGAGTCCGCGGGCGGTACAGAACTGTTCCAATGTAATCCGCTGGTTCTTCAAATGACCATTGCGCACCGATTTTATAGCAGACAGCCGAACATCCATCGTAAAATCCTCATAGCCGATTTAAATAACGCCAGGCCAGGATAGCCGCCTCGATGACCTGGCGGCGCGGTGCATTTAAGAAGTCTGGACCAAGATATGTTTCAATTTGGTGTATGCGCCCATAAAGTGTTTGGCGATGGATTCCTAAACTCTGGGCGGCCATGCTCTTGGAATCGGGGTGAGCTACTAGGGATTCTAGTGTTGATAGTAGGGTGCTTTGCAGGGGATCGGGAAGATCTAACAAGCGCTGCAGCTCAGGGCGAACCAGAAGGCGCAATAAATCACTGGGAGTTGTGGACAAAATCCATCGGTACAGACCCAATTGATCATAGGTTGGGGCTGAGTTACCGGGATTTAGCGCATATAAAGCTATAGTCAATGCGTCTTGGGCTTCGAGCAGCGCGGCGCGAAGGTCAACGGAACTGTCATGAATAGCGGAAAATCCCATGTGGTTCAAGGTTTTGGATTCTGACACTAGAGTGCTGATAGGGTCTAACAGAGACCCGCGTCCGATCAGGACAACCACCGAACGGTCGGACTCTTCTAGGTGCAGAATCTTCAGATCGCGAGGACATCGTCCTATTGCTCGCGAGGCCGCATCATGGTTTGCAACCAGTACTCGAAATTGGTGAGTGCGCCCAAGGCTGAAGCGCGAATCAAAGCGTTTTACTACCGCACTGGGAGACTCAGTCGATGAGAGTAACGTGGACAACATGACGGTTTCTTCATTGTGACGGCTACGCTCTAGAGCGTCTGAGCGGATGATGTCTTGCGCCAGTGCAGCCGCAGTACGATCGCAGGCCAGATATAGCCGCTCGTCCATTGCCGTTTGAGCCCATTGGATCACTAGATCTCCCATCGGTTGGCCAAAAACCATGACGGTTTGACGTACGTAGTGCAAACCATGTTGTGATTCCAATGACGGATTGAGACAAATGCCTGTGGGCGCCGCATTAAGAGCCGACCACGACCCCACAACGATGGGTTCACTGGGATCTGACCGGCGGTAAAATGCAACAGGGCTCTGGATAACGTCGTGCAAAGCGCGGAGTAGAGAAGAAAGTCCTTCGGTGTTAAGTAGCGCTTGACGACTTTTAAGGGCTAACGCTTCCAGGTCTTCCAATACACGATGGTGTTGGCTGATAATGAGGGTGTTGACATCGTACGAGATATCCAAGAAACGGACGCGGTCAGGGAACACAATAACTGGGAATTGGTGTTGGTTGGCCACTTTTACAATGTCGGCCGGCGCAGCAGGGAAATATTGTCCAAGCTCCAATCCCAGCGCTGTAGCTTTGGCGTCGATTAATCCTTGAATAAATTGCCTCTGTGCCACTGGGCTAGCTAAGGCGGCGCCGGTGGCGAGAATTAATTCTCCCCCCTTGAGGAATTCTGCCAAGTTTGGAATTTCCCCAATGTGGACCCACTTGACTAAACGGTCAAGGCTCTGATGTCCTGCGGCAACTTGGGCGCTTGTAAACAGAGGACGATTTAGAATGTCGCGAAGTGGTACCATGAAATATCCCGTCCATTCTGTATAGCATGAATCCGACAATATCATACAGTGTGCCGCCTGTATAGTCAGCGCCTTGATGATACGCTCAATATATCTAGTCGGGACAACTACTTGCTGCTATCGAATTTTTGTTCTCACTAGGACATGGTTGAGGTGCTGGCCATGGCGTTGGTTACTCAAAGTCCTTATTAAGGCGACAGGTGCAGTAGGTGTAGAACATCGCAGAAGGTCTTGATCAAGATGATCGCATCCTGAACGGATAAGTAGTAGCAATCTGATTGTACGAGGAGATGAAAGTTGGATGCCAGGAGAACAACTAATGTATATAGGCGGACGTTGGATACCGAGTCAAGACGGGCTATGGCTGGATGTATACAATCCGGCTACAGGTGCCGTGTTGGCTCGTGTGCCAAGCGCCTGTGCGCGAGATGTAGATGCAGCGTGCCAGGCTGCCCGCACAGCTTTTGATGCAGGTGTTTGGCCTGCCATGGCAGAACGCGCACGCGCGCGGATTTTGTTTGACGCTGCGAACTTGGTGAGAGAGAGACGACAACAACTAGCCATGCTGGAAGTGACCAATTCTGGAAAGCCAATGCAAGATGCGCTGGCGGACGTTGACGAAGCCGCCTATCTTTTGGAATATTACGCAGGCTGGATCACCAAGCTGTCTGGTGAAGTGCTGCCGGTTGGGCCTGACGCTATGAGTTTGGTGTTGCGCGAACCAATGGGAGTGGTGGCGGCCATTGTGCCTTGGAACTATCCATTGCTGATGGCGATGCAAAAAGTGGCTCCGGCTTTAGCGGCAGGATGCACAGTGATTTTGAAGCCTGCTGAGCAGACGCCAATGACGGCGTTGGAACTTCCAGAAATTTTTGAGTTGGCAGGTCTTCCCAGCGGGGTTTTCAACGTGGTCACGGGTGATGGACCTGGCGCCGGTGAACCACTGGTCCGTCATCCCATGGTCGATAAGATTAGTTTTACCGGGTCGCTGGAGGTGGGCAAGCGGATTCAGCGAATTGCGGCAGACTCAGTAAAACGCGTCACACTAGAATTAGGTGGAAAATCTCCCAACATCATTTTTTCGGACGCGGATCTGGAGCGAGCCATTCCAGGAACCTGCTTGGGAGTTTTTTGGAACCAGGGGGAAGTATGCTCCGCCACCGCCCGGGTCTATGTGGAAGACGGCATCTTTGATCGCGTGGTTGAATTGATCGCCCAAGAAGCTAAAAAAGTTCGGCTGGGGAGTGGATTGGATCCAGCCACCACCATGGGTCCACTTATTAGCCAGAGTCAGAAACGCCGGGTGGAGGCGTACATCCAATCCGCTCAGGATGACGGTGCGAGCCTAGTAGTCCAAGGAGCTCTGCCGGTCAATCCGGAATTGTCGGGAGGCTTTTATGTTGCACCTACAGTTTTCGTCGGCGCGGCTAAGCATTCCAAAATTATGATGGAGGAGGTATTCGGGCCCGTGATGACATTAACACGATTCACAACTGAGTCTGAGGTGATAGATAAAGCCAACGATACGCCATATGGTTTAGCGGCTGCAGTGTGGACGCGGCAGATAGACCGTGGATTGAGGGTCGGGAAGGCGATCCGGGCAGGGACGGTCTGGATCAATGACTCCCAGCCAGCTCCCTCTGAAGCTCCCTGGGGTGGCTACAAGCAATCGGGATTTGGTCGAGAGTTAGGGCGGCAAGGATTAGAGGAATTTTTGGAGACAAAACATCTCTTTATACGGCTTCATTAGCTCAAAAATTCACAGAGTAGTGCGTAATGCACATAATTATGATGCAGGATAGTTCTGTGTGCCCACAGGAATTTCTCCTTTGCCGAAGAATTACCGGAGCAATATTCGCAATCTAATGATAAAGGAGGTGAAGGCATGAGCCCGCGTCAAAAGGGTCCGGTACCAGAGCATGAAATGCCGCGTTTTGCTGGGGAAGACACCTTTATGAAATTACCCCGCTATCAATCGCACCAAACTGTCTCTGTGCTTATTATAGGAGCACCTTTTGACGGCGGCACAACCTTTCGCCCAGGAGCTCGGATGGGTCCACGGGCGATTCGAAATGCCTCAGCGGGTCTGTACCCGTATCACAGGCAACGCGGCCTGTATTTAACGGAAAAGCATGCTGTAGCCGATGCGGGCGATTTGTTCGTGGTGCCGTGGAGTGTAGAAAAGTCTTTGCAGTCCATGGAAGAAGCACTCGGGGCATTGCCGTATTCGACGCGAATTTTGCTGTTGGGCGGGGATCATTCGGTCTCGTTGGCGCCGCTTCGGGCCTTAGGCAAGAAGCTAGGCCCAATAGCGTTGATTCATTTAGATTCGCATACCGACCTTTGGGATGAATTTTGGGGGAGCCGGTATAACCATGCGACGGTGTTTCGACGCGCACTGGAAGAAGGGTGGGTTGATCCAACGCACAGCATTCAAATAGGATTGCGTGGCAGTTTGGATGAAGCGTCTGAAGACCAATTCGGTGTGGAATTGGGGATTGATCAGATTACCACGGATCAATGGATGGAGATGGGCGGACCATGGGTGGTCGAGCGAATGTTAGCGCGCGTGTCAGACAAACCAGTGTACGTTTCATGTGACATTGATGTGGTGGATCCAGCCTATGCACCTGGAACCGGCACCCCTGAAGCAGGCGGCCCTACCAGTTACATGGTGTTGTCGTTGTTGCGAGCGTTGAGATGTAGAGTCGTGGGAGCCGATGTTGTAGAGCTGGCTCCGGATTTGGATGTTACGGGAAATTCTTCGTTATTTGCTGCAACTGTGGCCCACGATCTGCTGTTTAGTATGATTTAGGGTGCAGTGTTTACTAAAAAGGAGACGATATTATGCGGGCGACAGTCGAAGAGGTCTTGGCGGAATCGGAGCGGATTTTGGGGCTTATCGAATCCGAGCAGTTGACAGCGGCTGAGCGTGACCGAATTGTCACAGATTCGTTGGAAAACTTTCCGTTATACGTTACCGAGGCCATCTTGAAGAGCCGGAAATCTTATTCGGACCAATTCTCGGTGGCCGAGTGGTCCGATGAAGGTGCAGTGTTTCGGGATACCCACGGCAATGAGTATATTGATTGTTTGGGCGGTTTTGGAGTGTATTTGTTGGGACACCGCCACCCGCGGATAATCCGTGCGGTCGAAAAGCAGTTGCACCGCCAAGCCTTGCACAGCCAGGAATTGATCGACCCACTGCGGGGATATCTATCCAAACTGGTGGCGATGATAACTCCGGGCGATCTGCAACACTCCTATATGGTTAATGCTGGCACCGAGGCGAATGAAATGGCTCTCAAGCTGGCGCGATTGGCTACCGGTAAAAAGTGGTTCATTTCCACGGAAAAGGGATTTCACGGAAAGACCATGGGATCTTTGTCGGCTACTGGCAAGGGTCTTTATCGAAAACCTTATCTGAGATCGGATCCCGGGTTTCAGCATGTTCCCTTCGGAAATGCGGCAGCTGTGGAGGAAGCCATTCGTCAACTGGAACTAACCGGGGAAACCGTAGCGGGAGTGATTGTGGAACCTATCCAGGGCGAAGGCGGTGTCAATATCCCTCCGGACTCCTATTTGCCCCAACTTCGCGAAATCTGTGATCGTCACCAATGTTTGTTAATTGTAGACGAGATTCAAACCGGCATGGGCCGCACGGGAACACTGTTTGCGTCGGACTACGTGGGTGTGACTCCAGACATTATGACGTTAGGGAAGGCGTTTGGCGGGGGCGTGGCACCGATTGCATGTATGGTGACCAAGCACAAGTGGTGGGGTCAAATGGAAGACAATCCGTTTATTTTAGGCTCTTCCACGTTTGGTGGCAATCCTCTTTGTGCGTCAGCTGCTATAGCTACGATTCATACTATTCTAGAAGAAGATGTGCCGGGCATCGCAGCCGAAAAGGGTGGTTATTTTCTTCAAGGTTTGAAGGCTATTCAAGAGAGTTATCCTGACGTGATGGTAGAGGCTCGAGGACGGGGGCTGTTGATGGGAATGGAATTTGCCAACCACGAAACCGGATATCTCGTGGCCAAATCCATGTTTAATCAGCGCATTTTGGTGGGCGGCACGCTGAATAATGCTCAAGTGATTCGTATCGAGCCACCCTATTGCATTAGTTATGAACAAATTGATCAAGTGTTGGCGGGTTTAAACACAGCATTGCACGACGCAGTCGGTTAAAAAATTACAGGCAAGTCAAGGAAGGGGAGAGTAATGAACCAGACAGACGTTAAGGGGCTTGATGCCAATGTGCTGGGGCGCTTTGATTCGATCATCATGGCCATTGCCGGGAGTGCGCCGGCCTACTCGATAGCGGCTTCGACCGCCGCCTTAGTGGCAGCCGTGGGTTTAGCAGGACCTGCAGCATTGTTGTATTGTGGTATTCCCATGTTCGGCATTGCTTGGGCATTCATGTATTTGGGTCGTACCCAAGCTAACGCGGGGGCTTCCTATGCATGGGTGGGACGCAGCTTACACCCCATCTTTGGTTATATTGCCGGGTGGGCGCTGGTTGTATCGGCAACCTTGTTCATGGTGGCGGGTTCGCTTCCGGCAGGGTCGGTGACCTTGGCGTTGTTTAACGCCAATTGGGCCAACAATGTCGGGTTGGTTACGATAGTGGGCAGTGTTTGGTTTATCACAATGGCCGTCATGGTGATGATCGGTATCCGCATTACAGCACGTGTACAGTGGATAATGTCGTCGATAGAAATCGCTATATTACTCGTCTTCGCGGTGCTGGCCATTATCCACTCGATAGGGCATGCGGTCACTCCCTTTTCGTGGTCTTGGTGGGGATTTTCGGGATTTCATGGTTTGGCAGGGTTCGCAGCTGGAGGTTTGGTAGCGGCCTTTTACTACTGGGGTTGGGATGTGAGCGCCAATCTCAATGAGGAAACTAAGGACGCTAAGCGGACTCCCGGCATTGGGGGATTGTGGGGAGTGCTGGTGATCTTCATTTTGTTCCAAATTTTTACGGTGGTGACTAATGTGAGTTTACCCGCCAAGGTTATCAACGCCAACAGTGCTGATGTTTTAGCGGTGTTGGGGCAGGTCATTTGGCCCGGCATTGGGGGTAAACTGCTGGCAATAGCGGTCATGATGTCCACAATTGCGACGTTGGAAACGTCGCTGATTCAAGTGACACGGTCCTTGTTTGCCATGGGGCGCGACCATACCTTGCCTGCTGCTTTCGGGCGCATTCACCAAGTGTGGCGCACCCCGTGGATTGCCAGTGTAGTCGTGGGATTAGTATCTCTGCTGTTGTTTATAATGTCCAATTTCCTAGGATCGGTCAGTACTGTAATGACCGATGCGATTAGCGCAATTGGCTTGCAAATCGCCATTTATTATGGATTGGCTGGATTGTCGGTAGTGGTTGCCTACCGGTCGATTCTTCTCCACTCGTGGGAAAATGCGGTCTTCATCGGAATTTGGCCTCTTTTAGGCTCTGTGTTCATGTTTTGGATCTTGGTGCAGTCGCTGGGTGCGTTAAGCGGTGTATCGATTGCCATTGGATTTGGCACCATGATTGTGGGTCTTATTCCCATGGCCATATATTGGGCCAAGGGCAGCAGTTATTTCCGTCAACCGTTTTTGGTGGATGTGACCAAATCCGTAGATGCTGACTTGGATTTAAAAACTGGAACCTTTTAGCAATGTGCGCCAAACTGGAGAGGTCGTAGCAATCTTGACGGCCTCTTCCTTTTTGAACTTTTTTGGAGGTGACTGTGACTTCTTTTTCTCCTTCGGTGCACGTGTCGAAAGCGCAGGTGCGGCAATTTTTAGTGGATTGTCAGTGTCTGGACGGTACAGCATCGCCGAATCCCAAAACCGTTATGCATAAGTTAGAGTGTATTCAAATCGACCCAGTAGCCTTGGTCGGGCGCAATCAGGACTTGGTCCTCAATGCACGAACTGGGATATGTGAGTCTGAACTTCTCGACCAATGGCTGGCCGAGGGGGAGATTGTAGAATATCACGCAAATGCTGCCTCTCTTATGCCAGTCGAAGACTTTCCACTGCTAAAGGGAATCCAGCGGCGCCTTTTTGCCCGATTAGAACCGGAGTTAAAAGCACTGGGTTCCGTTGCCGAACAGGTTGCGGAACGTATTGAGCGAGAAGGTCCTCTGCCAGCGCGGGCATTTGACGCGACTTTTCGGGTAGCGGGATATTGGGATAACCGAGGACCTCAGACCAAAGTCACCTCACATGCTTTAAATCTGTTGCACGATATGGGCATTCTGCGAGTAGTGGGCCGCGTTGGCAACCAACGTTTATTCGATCTAACACTTCGTGGATTGTCGGACGCCGTGCGAGGGAGTTGGGAAAACATCACGGAGGAAGCGGCCGACGCAGGGCTTTTAGAAAAGTATCTTCGTGCCTATCGCGTGGTCGATTGGAAGGATCCGCGTTTTGGATGGCAACCGGGGCCGTTCCAAAAACGGCGGCAAATGGTGATGACGTTGGTGTCCCAAGGAAAATTAACCCCGATTACGGTGGATGGTGTCGCTATGCCCTATTTTATTTTGACATCTGATCTCGATGCATTAGACGCTTATCAGGGCAGGGCCGAGGAAGATATTGATGAGGTGCCTATCCGGTTTTTGCCTCCGTTGGACAATCTTCTGTGGCGTCGGCAACGAGCGGTTGATTTGTTCGATTTTGAGTATGCCTGGGAAATCTACACACCGGAGATGAAGCGACGTTATGGAGCCTACGTGATGCCGATGCTGGCGGGCTCTCGCCTCATCGGGCGGGTTGATCTGAGGAGTCATCGTAAAGAGAATACACTGCAGGTCCTCGGGATATGGTGGGAACCAGGGATTGATGTGAACCCCAATCTAAGACTCCGGTTGGGGCAAGGATTGGAGAGCTTTGCACAGAATTTGAAATTAACGGGAATTCGTGTGGCAGACAACTGGCCGAACCGCTAAACGGCAGCTTGTGGCGCGCAAATGGCAGGGCGATGGGCCGCTGTCTGAAGCCTGGTAGCGTATGCTAAAGGAAGACCGCATGGAACTGATTTTGCCATCGCTATCTATATTATCGGCCTCACGATGGTGATGGATGGTAGCGACAGCATTGTTAGAACACAACGATTTCCGAAGGTTATGTGGGAGGTTTTTCACAAGATGATTAATCGCCATTTATTGCAAGAACGAATGATTGAAGAACAAACCCAGTTTTCTATAAACCATCCTCGGTCCAAAGCGCTCTTTGAACGCGCTCAGGATAGCCTATTGGACGGGGTGCCTATGAACTGGATGGTAAAGTGGCCAGGGGGCTTTCCAGTCTTTGTGGACTCCGGGAAGGAGGCATACTTTAGCGATGTGGATGGACACCAGTATATTGACTTTTGTTTAGGCGACACCGGAAGTATGGTTGGCCATGGCCCGGACCCAGTAGTGGAGATGGTCGTGGACCGGGTAAGGCGCGGCACAACCTTTATGTTGCCTACCGAAGATGCGATTTGGGTAGGTGAGGAACTGCAACGGCGGTTTGGTCTTCGTTATTGGCAAACGGCCTTGACAGCGACCGATGCCAACCGTTTTGCGCTGCGACTGGCGCGACAGATTACCGGTCGGCATCGCGTATTGGTTTTCAACTGGTGTTATCATGGCACGGTGGACGAAACCTTCATTACGCTGCGCAACGGTGTTCCTAGCAGCCGTCGCGGGAACATTGGACCAGCGGTTGATCCGACAATCACCACCAAAGTCGTTGAATTCAACGACCTGCAAGCACTTGAGCAAGCGTTAGCTGATCGTGATGTGGCCTGTGTTTTAACTGAACCCGTGATGACTAATATCGGCATTGTCCATCCGATTCCAGGCTTTCATAAAACACTGCGCGAGTTGACTCGGCGCACTGGCACCCTACTGATCATTGATGAAACCCACACGATGTGTGCGGGACCGGGAGGATACACCCAGGCAGCAGGGTTGGAACCCGACTTGGTTACAGTAGGCAAGGCGATCGCCGGGGGTATACCAGCCGCGGTGTACGGGTTTAGTGAAGAAATCGCCCGGAGAATTCGCCAGACTACTACTGTGGAGGATGCTGACACGGGAGGCATTGGTGGCACTTTGGCTGGAAACGCATTATCGCTGGCCGCCATGCGGGCAACATTGGAGTCCGTATTGACTGACTCAGCTTATAGACGGGCGATTCCGTTGGCCCAGAGGTTCGTGGAGGGAGTCCAATCGGTGATTGCGAAGCATGATTTGCCATGGAACGTGACCCGATTGGGCAATCGAACGGAATATTGGTTCCGCCGATCACCGGCCCAAAATGGCTCGGAAGCCGCTGCGTCTATGGATCCTCTGCTCGATCGATATATGCACCTAGCTTCCCTGAACCGAGGGATTTTGATGACCCCGTTTCACAATATGGCGCTGATATCGCCTGTCACAACCACGGAGTCGATTGACTACCATACTGCAGTGTTTGAATCCATTATTACACCGTTGCTTGAATAGTAGAAGTGAGAAAGAAGCCGGACATTTGTCCGGCCTCTTTCTCATGGATGCGTTGCCTTGAGTTCGAGTCTTTTAAGTGGCGGCGTAACAAGAAGGGTCTTCAGCAAACAAATCGCCGGTAATAGCAAAGGCGCGGGCTCGTGAACCGCCACACGAAACGGTATAGTCGCATTGGCTACAGCGACCTTCTAAAAGGTTAGGATCCCTCAAGTCACGAAACAATTGGGAGTGGCGGTAAATCTCCGTAAACGGCTGTTCTCGCACATTGCCTGCGACCAACGGGAGGTACCCACTGGGATATACTTGCCCCGTGTGATCAATAAAGGCGAAGCCACGTGCTTCCTTAACGGCCAGTCGTCCGGCGTGCAAGATGGGGTGGCGGTTCGCTAAAATCCGATTATATTGGGGAGCGCCTACTGCCGTAACTCGAAATGGACTATGTTCCGCGATGTCGGATAACCACTCCAGGACTTCTTCGGTTCCTCGGGCATCTAAGCATTGATCGACGCGTGCGCGTCCCGTTGGTATGATAAAAAACAATTCCCAACTAGTCACACCCAAGGATGTGACTAGATCAGCCATCGCTGGCAACCAAGCCGCGGTATCGCGTCCTACCGAAGTGTTAATTTGAAGCCTCATATCATGGGCGGTGATTGCGCGGGCGATGGTTAGCGATCTTTCCAAAACCCCTTTAGTACCCCGAAACTTGTCATGAACCTCGGCAACCGGGCCGTCAATACTAAGTGACACTGATGAGACTCCGAGCGATTTCCAGTGGGCGATCACCTCGGCGGTAAGCTTGGGTGTAACGCTTGGAGCCACCGCGGTTGACAATCCCATGTTGATGGATTGCAACAAGATATCGTCTAGGTCCTCACGTTCCAAAGGATCGCCGCCGGTGAACACCATTACCGGCTGATGCACAAAATTGTCATGAATATCTTGCAGGATGGGCCCGAATTCGAGCGTGGACAGTTCGTCGGGATTGCGGTGTCGGATGGCGCGAGCCCGGCAATGTTTGCAGTGCAATTGGCAGGCTCGCGTGACTTCCCAGGTGACCACATGTGGTTCGCGACTAAGATCGAGCATCGGGCATGATCCTTTCTGGTTCCCTGATTTTCCAGCAGTATCGGTTATTGAGCCGTGACGTTAACCGAACCCTCCATGTAGCCGGGGGTAATCATAGGACCGCCCCAACCCGTTGAGCCCGTGCCGCAGGGAGCCTCGCACTGCCAGTTGAAGGTGCCGCTCTTAGGCAATTTAAAGGTCGCCTTGACCGTAATAGTACCACCGGTGGGAGCGACGGGAATGGGAAGATTGATACCCAGCCCAGGGACCGTAAACGTGTGAGCAACGTTTTGCGCGTTGACCGTAGTCACAGCCTGCCCATCTACCAATTCAGACCCGGTAGTCGTGCCTGATACTTTGACATAAGGTGAGCTGCTGGTTAATGGAGCCGTTCCGTCATCGTGACTGACAATCGTCAAGGTGACCGTTGACCCTTGTGGTGCTGTCCACACGGATGGAGTGAATTCCGGCCAGCCCGGCTTGCCGTCCATCTTGCCGGTGAGAATGGTCATGGAACGCGCTGTAGCGACAGCGGCCGCTGGTTGACTTACGGCGGGAGTTGACGAGGAACCATTAGCAGCTGCCGTGCCGCAACCTGCGGCGAGAATGACGGTCGAGGAAAGCAAAGCCGTTTTAATTAGCAATGAACGATTCATGATTAAGTGCCTCCTTGGGGTAGGTCTGGTATTCAGCCGCCCTTATCGAATGTCTACGGATATAGCGTACCGTTTGCCTCGTATTTGCGCAGGGGCCCATGGTCTCGACTTCTAGGGGTCATAAGCCGTGCTTCAAGCGGGTCATTAGACCATTACCAATTGACACCAAAGTACTAGATGGAGGAAAATGGCTTCAACTGGGCTTGGGGGGAAGACATCACGTTGTCCGTATTTTCACATGGGTTTTTATTGGCTTTCGTATTAATTTTGCCACTGGGTCCGCAAAATATGTTCGTATTTACTCAAGGGGCTACGCAACGTCGGTTCATGTTGGTTGCCCCTGTTATTCTCACTGCCGCTTTGTCCGATACTATGCTGATTGTTGGAGCGGTGGCCGGTATCTCGGTGGTGGTCTTGACAATGCCAGCCCTGAAAATGCTTTTAGGCATTGCGGGCATACTGTTTTTGCTGTGGATGGGCTATAAAACCTGGACAGCCAGGGTTGAGTCTTCTGTTTTAGGATTGGATAATGCTGGTTGGAGCACGAAGAAAAAAATTCACTATAGTTTGTCTGTCTCATTGCTCAATCCCCACGCGATTTTGGATACTGTCGTGATTATTGGCGGCGGCGCCGCGTTTTATAGCACACCGGAAGAACGCGCCGTGTATGCTTTTGGAGCGGTACTGGTGTCGTGGGTCTGGTTTTTGGCACTAGCGACGGCGGGATACCTGTTCCAACGGGGACGTCGGCGGACCTCCACGTTGCGGTGGATTAATCGCGGATCGGCTTTGGTTATGTGGGCGGTGGCGATTCGGTATTTGCTAAATTTGCTTCAGGGTTCCGCATCATAAACGAGATCTATCTTCCTATATCCCGGGTTGTCCACCGCTAACGCGTCATAAGGCATCAAAGCCATCCAGCGATTTCGCTTTATGCTTCCTTTCTATGATAACCGCGCTTTTGGACGATTGGCCGCTAAACGCAATAGATAAAGATAGGGGATTTTGTTCGACCTGTGGGCTTCGTTTTTAGCCGAACGATTTTCTTATCTGGCAGTCTGACGGAAAATTTTTCGACAGTGCAAGACTAAATCCGATGCGAGAGTTTGGTTGGCGAATTTGGTAGCTCTATCGCTATGGGCAGGAGAACTGGAATGGTTTGGAGAATATTCTCTTTTGAGTTGCAAATCAAAAGAGACGGAGGGACCCCACATGTTGGTGCCGATGAACGTGAATCGGTTTTTGAACCGTACTGCAAAGCTCTACAGCAACAAGATTGCCGTGATTGACCAGGATATGTCGTATACCTATCAGGAAATGCATGACCGTGTCCAACGGTTAACCCGAGCTTTGAAAGGAATTGGGATTAAGCCTGGCGACAGGGTGGCTTGGCTTGGCTATAACAACCACCCGTTATTGGAGGCCTATTTTGGAGTCGTCCAATATGGAGCGATTTTAGTGCCATTGAATATCCGCCTCGCGGTGTCCGACTTAACCCGGATTGTGGAAGATTGTGTCCCCAAGGCACTGGTATTCGATTCCGATTTTGAGTCCACGGCACGGCGTCTGGCCGAAGTGAATCCCGATATGCAACTGATCGAAATTCAAATAGAGGGTTCTCATCCAGGGTATCGGGGTTACGAAGCGCTATTGCGTGAGGCGCCGGAACCGTCCGTGGTTGCGGATTATCCGGAGGTCGATGAAAATGCGGTGGCCGAGATATTTTATACTTCGGGCACTACGGGAGTGCCCAAGGGCGTCGGCTTAACCTATCGCAATTTATTTATGAATGCCATGCAAATTTTAGTGGCGAGCGACGTGCGCGATGACTCGGTAATATTGCATACGATCCCTCTCTTTCACGTCAATGGCTGGGGAACGCCGCATTATATTACTGCGGTTGGGGGAACCCATGTCATGTTGCGCCGTTTCCTGCCGGATTTAGTTTTGAGCCTAATTGAAAAACATCGAGTAACCCATGCGAGTCTAGTGCCGACCATGGCCAACTTTTTAAATAGTGCGGCAGAACAGCACGCTTATGACTTGAGCAGCTTGCGCAAACTGACTTTTGGCGGCGCGCCGAGTCCTTCGAGTTTTGTGCAGACCACCATGGACCACTTGGGTGGTGAATACGTGGGGGGCTATGGACTGTCGGAAACCAGCCCGATCGTGTCTATTGCCACCATTAAGTCAACATTGGCAGGTCAAGATGAGCGCACGTTAAACCGCTACCGAGGAACGGCGGGCATGCCCACCATCGGGATGGAGGTGGCTATCGTCGATGAAAACGATCATGAAATGGCATGGGATGGGGTAGCGGTAGGCGAGTTGCGTGTGCGTGGTGATGTGGTGATGGCGGGATATTGGAACAAACCCGACGAAACGGCCAAGGCGATTCGTGGGGGTTGGTTTTATACGGGCGATATGGCTACGATTGATCCTGAAGGATATATTCGGATCGTCGATCGCAAAAAAGACATTATCATTTCGGGCGGGGAAAATATCAGCAGCGTTGAACTGGAAGATGTCCTGTATCGGCACCCGGCAGTTTTCGAGTGTTGCGTGATCGGTGTTCCCGATCCTAAGTGGGGGGAGATACCCAAAGCGGTAGTGGTGCTAAAACCCGGTGCAACTGCAGATGCAGAGGAGTTGATGACTTTTGTGAACCAAAATGTTTCGGCATTTAAAGCGATCAAGGCGATTGCGTTTGCTGATGAATTGCCGAAGACCGGAACTGGTAAAATTCAAAAAATGGCGGTCCGTAAGGATTATGGGGCCGGATGGTATCAAGACTAAGTGAACGGAGGAATTGGTGTGGCGCGTCTTCATGGGAAAGTGGCTGTGGTAACGGGAGCAGGGCAAGGGATTGGACGTGCTGAAGCGCTGCTTTTAGCGTCTCATGGCGCACAAATCGCGGTGTGGGATATGAACGCCGAACGGGCGTATTCGGTGGCCCAGGAAATCAATGATCGGGGAGGGAAAGCACAGGGGTATGCAACAGATGTGACTCAAAGCATGGTGGTGCAGGACACCATGGAGTCGGTGCGCCGGGACTTGGGACCGGTTAATGTGTTGGTCAATAACGCAGGAATTACCAGAGACAATTTGCTGTTTAAAATGACCGATGAGGATTGGGATGCCGTGATCGACACCCATCTTAAAGGATCTTTTTTGTGTACGCGGGCAGCGCAGGCAGACATGGTTGCCCAACGTTGGGGGCGCATTGTCTTTACTTCCTCAACCTCGGCCTTAGGCAATCGCGGGCAGGCCAATTATTCAGCTGCCAAAGCAGGCTTGCAGGGCTTAACACGGACTTTGGCCATCGAATTAGGGCCGTTCAATATCACGGTCAACGCTATAGCACCGGGCTTTATAGATACCGAAATGACTCGTGACACGGCCCGTCGGTTGAAAATGGACCCAGAACAATTGGGTGATATGGTGGCTAAAACAGTGCCTTTAGGGCGTGTTGGAGTGCCGGACGATGTAGCTCATGTGGCAGCGTTTTTCTGCTCAGAAGAGGCGTCCTATGTAAGCGGCCAAGTCATCTATGTTCGGGGCGGGCCTTGACCCTAAAAAAAACGGGGCAACACTTACCCAAAATCGGGCGTAAAGCCCAGGGGGATATCAGGCCGTTGGCTCGACAGGGTCAAAATCATGAAGAGTGCTGACTTTTGCTTTAGACTATTTTTGCAAGCGGATTCCTTCGGGAATCGGAAGTGGAGTCGCTTCTGCAGACGGGCTTACGAGCACAAAGAACCCACGAGAGTGTTGCGTCGCAATCACACTCGAGACGGTCGGAGTGGTTCGTCTGCGATCGGGATAGCACACACTCGATGCCGAAGAATGTTGTGTGAGGCCCAAGATGGTGTAGGCCGATCCGAAACCATGGGAGAGCCAACAGGAGACTGGAAGCCCCCGGATTTATCCGTGGGGAGACTCAGGGCTCAGACGGGTTGTTGCTCCTCGGGTCCCATCGGTAGACCAGACAACCTCTGACCGGGTGTTTGACGGAGTCGCCCTACTTCTTGAGTGGGAATGCTTAACACCGCTACTGAGGAAGATTCGGGCGCCGTCATACATTTAGGGGGATCGGTAACTATAGGGGGCCAGGGACTCCGCAGAGAGGCACAACGCTTGGCGGATCTAATGACGCATATTTGGGGGCGTTAGCACCGCAGTGCTTGCCCTCGGTCAACCCGATTGTGACCGATGGTTCCTATAGCGAAGAACGGCCTTGCTCAACACGAAACGTTCCCCCAGGTGTTAATGACAGCATTCTACAGGTCTACTCATATAGCCCGCATACCCAAAGGTTAGTGTGTGAACGAAATCCTTTTGAAGGAAGACTCTAGCGAAGAAGATAGCGATTGCGGGCTTTATTCTAATAGGCTCCTGGCGTGTGTGAATACTGAGAGAAGCATAGATTCGGTCAAGCGTCCGGTTTGGGTATTCTGGCGGCTAGGGTGATAGGATGCTACGACGGATAGGGGAAAGGGCACGGCAAGATGGTAACTGACATCATGGCCGAATTGCCAGCCGCCGGGATAGGTATCGTAAGACTTTAGATATTTGATTACGGCGTTGAATGCAAAATGACCTAATGCGACAATAACCCTGGGCCTTATAATGTTTAGCTCCTGTGTTAAAAACGGTCGGCACTGATCGGCTTCGGTCAGTGTGGGTTTATTGTTTGGCGGGGCGCAGTGAACGGCAGCTGTTACATAGGCGTTTTTCAATTTCAAGTTGTCGTTCGGTCTCTCGCTGTGGTTTTGATTAGAGAATCCTGCCCCATGCATGGCGCGAATCAACCAGTGTCCTGAGTCATCTCCGGTAAACATGCGCCCTGTTCGATTGCCGCCGTGGGCGGCAGGAGCCAAACCAACCACTACTAACTGAGCCATAAAATCGCCGAATCCGGGCACCGGCCGACCCCAGTATTCCTCGGCTTGGTATCGGCGGACTTTCTTAAGCGCTACCTCTTCCCGCCACAACACCAACCTTGGGCACCGCCGGCAATCAACGACTGCGTTTTGAATCTCACTTAAATTGTCCATAGGGCAAAGTCCTTTAGAGGCTATTGGTTTGACGATGTTCCCCACCATGATGATGCTATAGCTGAAATGACTAATGCACCATACGTATTTGTGCTCATGATACCCTAGTCTTGCGCTAAAACCTATAGAGGTATTATTCAGAAGAATTATAGATCGTGATAATCCACACTTATTGAATAAGTGTGACAAATAAAATATCGTGAGGATGACCCTAATGAACTAGGCACACTGCATTCGATGGATGGGATAGTTTGGGGTTTCCGGTATTGTGTGACTATATTTCCCGATAGGCACAATGTCTTTGATTGAGAGTTTTTTCTGAAATAGACAACCGATTGCGGACGGTTTGTCGAAGGGGCTGTGCGGACCTATACAGAACAATTATGATGTTCGATAATCGCGAATAATTGTAATCGTCGAACCTGTCTCCTAGAATCGAGATGATTCAAAAGAACTAGTCCGTGTGCACACAGATCCTCTAAGTAGAAAAAGTAGAACAAAGTGGAACAAATTTTTGTGGGCAAGTCAAACGAAAGGGGTGTCAGTTGTGATTAACACGGCGAGCAGTCCTGGCTATCAAGAAGTGAAGGACCATAATGGGCGAGTTTATCGAGTTGGCGAGTCGCCAGCCGACATAATGGGTTACGGGCGCATGGTGATGCTCTTTTTACCTTGGATCGGCATGATGCTGGCATCAACCTTGGAATATGGGTGGGGCGCAGCGTCGGGAACGGTGGCCGCCGAGTATCATTGGAGTTTAACCACGGCATTCTGGAACTATTCGGTATACGTCCTCTTTGAGGCAGGGATTTCTTATTTCAATGGGTATCTTCGTGAGCACGGCATTTTAAAACCTAAACAAGCTATGTTGATAGGCGGTATATTGGTGGCGATAGCCTATTACTTTCTCGCACATTCCGCGGCTCCGTGGATATCTTATGCGGGATATGCGATGTTAGGTGGATTGGGATCTGGCCTAGTGTACTCGACCTGTGTAAACACCGTTAGCAAATGGTATCCCGAGAAAAAGGGATGGCGCCTTGGGTTTGTAGACGGTGGCTGGGCGTACGGAGCGGTTCCCTTCATCATTTTATACGGGGCCGACTTTAACACCCATGACTTTATTACCATCTTGTATCTAACCGGCCTGATTTTGGGAGGCGGGCTGATTATTGTCAGCTTTTGGTTCAAGGACCCACCGAAGAACTGGTGGCCGAAGGAAGTGGATCCTCAAACTTTCTCCCAGAATAAATTGAACCGTTCGCTATTGCACAACCCCCCAGCAATCCGTCAACTGTCTACGGCAGAGATGTGGAAAACTCCCCAACCATTCTGGATGCTCATTGAGTTTATGCTCATTGCTGCCACTTCACTGTTTGGCGTTGGATTCTACTATCCATTTGGCACCGCGATGCATTTGGGGGCTGTAGTGATAATTGCTGGCGCAACGGGCTTCGCATTTACTGATGGTATCGGACGACCATTGGTGGGACTGTTTTCGGATTATGTTGGGCGCCATAAAGCCATGGTCTGGGTATATACCATCTTAGGGGTCACCTCGTTGCTGGTGTTGTGGGCTGGAGAGGCTCACAGTGACGTGCTCTACGTCATCTTTGCACTGTTGGCGGGGGGAACCTCCGGGTCGTTGTTTGTCCTAAATCCGCTAATGACTGCAGACTATTATGGCGAAAACCACGTTACCCAAAACTACGGTTCAATCTATGCGGCCAAGGTGGTAGGTGGATTTTATGGAGGATTTGGGTCAGCGTGGCTGATCGGCGTAGGTGGGTATACCTGGGCGTTTGTAGTGGCTGGCGTCTTCGCCTTATTGGCCGCATTGATTGCGTACATTTTCCTGGCAAGACCAAACAAAGAGCAGATGGAGCATGCGGTACAACTGGTGGCCGCCCGAAGAGCCAAGTCGGGGCTTAGCACCTCGGGGTAACCAGCTCCAGAGTGAAATCTGAATTTAGTCTGGTCCTAGGGTCCCATCCGCCATTGACTAAGGAGTGGGCCCTAGGACTATAGTTGACGAAAGGACTGGCCAATCATGCCAACTGTGTTGTGGAGCACCGGACTTACAGCTATCGCCGGACTGACCTTTGATTTCGGGCATAGCCCGCATTGGTGGCTTCTGGGCCTTTTGCTGGTCGCTCTTTTAGTGCCGCGTAGTATCACCCTGCTGTGGACCCTATGGCAGGAGAGGCATCCTCACAAAACTGATTAGCGCCCCAACCCACGGTGTCTAGTACCGGATGCTGTTGAACGGCTAGGCAAGGGGACAACGTTTCCCCGCGATAATTTCGCACTAGCCCCTGGATTGGTCATCGTCATCATGAGAGCCATACCGATGATGATAAAAAAGACACTGGCGGCTGCACCTAGTAGCAGAAGGCTCCAAGTGCTGTGAAGAGGGAATGCCGCTAATATTTGATGGGTCGAAGCCTGAGTAAATGGGGGAATCATAAGGCATAACCTCCTATCGTGTGTTTAACTCGCTATTAATCTACGGTTTCGTATGGCAAAGAACAATGTTATGCACTCTATTTCATCATATAGAAATATTAAATATCTAACGCTATACTATGGCAATATTTATACCTATCCATAGTATAGCATTTTAGTTATTTCTTGACAGGAGTGTCAGGTTCTAAGCGGTAAGGGACCATGGCCACGACCACGTTTTTGCGAAATATGAGTCGCGCTTGCAATCCAATGCCCAGGTGGTTATGGAGAATATTTTGCCATGATTTTGGCACCACAAGTTCGGGGATTAACACGACTAGATGCGGCTTACTGACCGTAAGCTCACTAAAATGGTCTACAAAATGCAGCAAAGGGCGCAAAACCGAGCGGTATTGCGATAGCAACACCACTAGTCTTATGTGTGGACTCGGATTCCATTGCTTCCAGCGGGCATGGATTTTAGCTTCTTGTTCTGCATTGAATGCGACACTGACCGCAATCACCTGGTCGGACATGGACAACGCGTATGACATGGTGGCTATGGTCATGCGGTTGATGCTGGCCACTGGCACAATGACTGTTAATGTCGATGGTATTGGTTTAACGTCCAACTCGGTCAACCGGAGTTGATTGGCGACCGAGATATAGTGCGCGCGCACTCGGTGAAATGCGAACATCAGTGCCGGAATGGCCAAGACAACAATCCAAGCCCCTTCGGTAAATTTAGTCACGATGGCCACCACCACGACGGTAGCGGTCAGAAAAGCCCCCACAACCCCAATGATAACGGTCGAAACGCGACCCTTGGTCAGATCCTTTTCATTCAAGCGTTTTTTCACTAAACTCACCATGGCGATGGTAAAGCTCATGTACACACCAATCGCATAAAGCGGAATCAAACTTTCAGTATTGCCACGAAAAATCACAATAAGCAAAGCTGAAATAGATCCCAAAACAATGATGCCATTTTGATAAACCAACCGGTCGCCACGTGCAACGAACATCCGGGGCATCCACTGGTCCCGCGCCATGAGGCTGGCTAGTTGAGGGAAGCCCGCAAAGCTGGTGTTGGCAGCGATGGATAAGATGCTCATGGTGACGAATGACAGCAAATAGAAGTATATGCCTTTGCCAAACACATGATACGCTAATTGCTGCAAGACCGTGACGTGGCCATTCGGGATGATATGAAAACGATAAGCAATAACCGAGGTTCCCACGAACATCGTTCCTAAAAAGATGCCCAGCAACAGCAACGCCATGCGAGCACGGCGCGGAGCTGGTTCTTTGAAAAGAGGAACTCCATTGGAAATGGCTTCTACCCCGGTAAGCGCTGAAGATCCCGAACTAAACGCTCGGAGAACCAATAACAGCGTCACCGCGCTTGGAAGAGTCGGAGAGACATAATCTCTTAGAGCCGGAGCGTGATGTGCGGGCACAAATAGCCCAACGGCCACCATTATTAAGATCATGAGGATAAAGAGGTATACCGGCCCCGCGAATAATTGAGCTGATTCTCGTACGCCTCTGAGGTTGATCACGGTCAAAACTAACACGATAAGCACGCATATTGCCACATTTAATGGGGCAAGGCTGGGAAAGGCGGAGATAAGGGCGGCCACGCCGGCAGTCACACTGACCGATACGGTAAGGGTATAATCCACAAGAAGTGCCGCGCCTGCCAATAGACTGGGGAAATTGCCCAACGTATCACGGCCGATAACATAAGCGCCACCACCATTGGGATAAGCGGCGACAATTTGGCGATAGCTCAACACCAAGAACACGAGCAGTAAGGCAATTACTCCGGAAATGGGCAGGGAGTACCATAATGCCCCAATACCTGCAGTCGCTAGGACTACTAAAATGGCTTCTGTTCCATAGGCGACCGATGACAAGGCATCTGGCGCAAGGATGGAAAGCCCTTGCCAAAGCCCGAGTTTAGCCGATTCACTGTCTCGTGTTTTCATGGGTCGGCCAAAAATCAGGGACTTCCAATCCATAAAGCACCTCCATGCACTGTGCTAGTATAGCAAACGAAGACCTTGAACCCAAGCTCAAGGTCCTCCTTTGGGTGTTTTATTAACCGCCGTAAAACCATCCGGTTTCGCGCATCACCAGGGGGATGGCGGCTTTGTCTCGAACTCCAGCGTCCACAACTTCAGCAATGTAGACGGTATGGTCGCCGATGCTGATGGCTTGCCTTACTTCAACCTCAAACCATCCTGGAGTTTCCTTCAATATTGGCGCTCCGGTAGTGGGACCTGGGTCGGTGGCGTGGCCGCTAAGCAATAGGCCGTCATAGGTGCTGGGTCTAAAAAAGTCTTGTGCTAAGGCTTTTTGAGACTGATCTAAAATACTTACGGCAAATTGCCCTCTATGTTGAATAACAGTGTGAAGGTGACTGTCGGCTTTAATTCCCACCATTACCAACGGCGGCGTGAAAGAAGCTTGGGACAGCCAGTTAATAGTTCCAGCGGCAACCTCGTTGTTTTCTTTAGCGGTTACTATGTACAGCCCATAATTAATCATCCGCAAACTGTGCTTTTTGCCTTCAGCGTCCACAAATAGACCTCCTATCATTGGTGTTTCCTGTTAATTGTGTCCTTTCTCACCTGTCATATCACAATTGACCATGCAATGCTATGTCTAGAGCGTGGAATTTGCGGGAATGCATGATGGCTCCAATGGTCCGCTTTCGGCTGGGGCCAATTTCTGCATGAAAAAGCGTGCAAACATTCTACGTCGCGGTCCAATAGTGGATGAAAGCAAATTTCGATGCATCTGGGGGCGTTAAATTTCGTTATCCTGAGACGCATTGTCCGCAAACTTCCTTAAATGGCCAGTATAGCGCACGTGAGGGGATTGCTCGTAAGAATCCCCTGGTCTTTTAGGCGTAAGGAGGGGCAACGGTATAATGATTTGGGTGCCTCATCAAAACAAAATGGCACAATGGGAAGACGACGATCCACGGACTCAATGGAAATATGAACGGCTTGCACCGTCACAATCCCCTTGGCGTTAAGAATTTGGCGATATTCCTCTGGATAATGGGGATGACTTTCGTCCCCCAATAGGCTCGGTACTCGTTCGGGTACCGTTCTGGTCTGCGATTGTGCACTGCATAAATTTTTTCAGGGCCTGCAACGGCCACGTGGTGATCACATTCTCCATCGGCTGGAAACGGCGCACTTTGATAGTTGGCGTTGGCATCGGTGCTACGCCATGTCACCGGTTTTTGTACAGCCAACATAGGCATTAACACCCGAGTCGCGGCTATTAATGAAGGGTGACATATTTTTCTGTGAGCGGTTTTTCCAATACCCGGCCCCCTGATCCGTAGGCGCCAAAAAATCCCTACTGCAAGTGGGGATTTTTTGGCGCCTACCGGTCAACTATAATTCGCGATGTCTGCCAGTTACGCTCATTTTTTAATGGGGCAAGTGCGTATGCCGACGAGGCGATAAAGTGCACAAAATCCGGTAACTGCGGTAATCAACGCAACAGCGGCAACAATGCCGAAGATCCATTCGCCAGCAGTTCCTCCGACGCGATTAAAGGCCAAAATGGCGAGCACAACAGCAATTAGTCCTCGGATGATGCGGTCCCAGTTTCCTTCGTTAACCATGACATATTCCCTCCTGTTAATTAGTAGTTGTCGTAGAGACTACTATTACAAAATCAACATACTGCTTCATGTGCGCGATGTCAATAGAAGGATACAATAAGAGTAGAAAAAATTTGGAGGGAACTTCTAGTGAAAGTGATTGAAGAACTGCAACGCTTTGGATTTACACTCGTTGAAGCTAAAGTGTATGCCGCATTGGCTAGTACCGGGAAAACGATGACAGGTTATCAAATTGCCAAAGAGGCAGCCATTCCCAGAGCTAACGTCTATCCTGCGCTACAACGCTTGGTGACTCGGGGCGCTGTATTCGAACAGCAGCAATTGGATGCCACCCAGTATTTAGCTGCACCGTTTGCGACGCTGGCACAATCGTATATTCAAACGCTCAACCAAAGCGCCAATCACATAGTTGACCTCTTGGACAAAACGGCTGATCCTTCCAAACTCCGGCGCGCGACAGGTATTGATGCGGTGATGACGCACGGTCTAGACTTGATAGAACGAGCGGAGCATACGTTGGATGTTGGGTCGTCGGTCGGTTTGGTGACACGGTTTGCAGATGCGTTGGAACGCGCCAAAACTCGGGGAGTCGAACAACGTTATCTTTGTTTTGATAACTGCCCGGGACCTGGGTGTGGTCTTTGTGCATCGCCCCTGCGGCTCAATCTGGAGGATTTTCGGTCGACGGGCTGGCTGGTTATGATCCGCGACCACACAGAGAGTTTTATCGTGACGGGATACCCAGATCGAACGGAAGTCGTTATCACCACCATGGCCCCTATTACCTATAGTTTAGGAATTCTCATTAATCTTCGCCAGTTGATAACAGAACCCCAAGGTTTTCCTTTCGAAACGCCGAATCGGTAGCAGGAATTTCTCTGTGCAACGCGAACTTCTGATGGGAGACCAAAGGGGGAATACGATGTTTGTTGAGGCGATAATGAACCCATTTTCGGGAATTGAGGATAGTCGGCCCGTATCAGAGGCATTAGAACGGTTCAAAGAACATCCCGCACTTATGGTCACCACACCCTCTCATCAACTAGTTGGCATTGTCGCTCGGGTTCATTTGTTGGAAGCATTTGCCGATTACTGGATCGGACATGGACCGGAGTCTGAAGACATCTTAAAAACACCTATTGGGAATTTTGCTCACCAGGCCAGGCAAATAAAAGCAGGAACGCCGGTTGAGGATGCGGTCAACTTGCTATACCAGGGCGAGAAGGCTGTCGTGGTGACAGACCGCCAGGGGAAACCCGCGGGCATTATCTCATGGCAGGAAGTGAATAACTATCTAAGAGAGATCACAGGCTTCAACGATAAGTCCTCGGTCCGATTTTCTCTGGCGTTGACCGATGCACCGGGTCAGTTGGCGCGTGTGGCGGATGTTGTAGGACGCGCAGGCGCCAATATTACCGCCATTACCTTGTCGGATCCGAAAACTTTGAATTGGGTCCACTTGGTTTTGCGAGTAGATCGCGAGCACGCCGTTATTGCCCGGCATGCCTTAGAACGACACGGAATTCAAATTTTGTCGGAGCACTATTCTGCCGAGTAAAATGCTTTAGGCATGGCTAGCTTTACGTGCCAGGGGCTTATTTGCCCTGGCTTCGTGGTGCAGTCCCAATAGGTGACTTCAAGGGTACCGGAAGGTTCGAGAGGCAGGGAAATCGGCCGGGTTGAATATGAGCTTTAAGGGGTGGTGGATTTGAATTTGGAGTTCCCAGGCACTTTAATGGAAACGTTGATGTTTGTGGACGGGAGTCTCGTTCAGTAAATTTTGCGAAGTATGCCGATGATAGTTCAGGGTGGCCTACCTTAATAGAGTTATTCTCCAATTGCTCTCTGCGGATATTGGATCACAGGGAGATCCTCATGCCAAAAGTGTTAAGAATGTGTTAAGATCATGTTAAGATTATGTTATCAAGAGGCTTGGTGATGACTGTTGGGTATTGACATAGCAATATTTGCGGGCATAGCAGGATTTGCAGTCATCTCGGGCTTTAATGACGGCGGTAATCTCATTGCAACGTTTTTGGCGTCGGGGACACTGACAGGACGCGTTGTTGTGCCATTGCTCTTAGGCGGGATCGGATTAGGTCCTGTTATTTTTGGAACGGCTGTGTCGCATACCATCGCCTTGGAGGTAGTGAACTTTCAGGCGGCTGGACGCCAGGTGATGCTGGTGGCATTGTTAGCAGCATTGGGTACATTACTGCTAACCTGGCGCTTGCGAATTCCTACTAGCACGACCATAGCGCTGGGTGGCGGGATGGTGGGCGCGGCAATTTTAAGCGGGAAAAGCCAACTGATTCATTGGAGTGGGGTGGCTAAGCTAGGGATTGGCTTAGTGGGCTCGGTAGTGATTGGTTTTTTTGCGGCTTGGATTTTAACTACTTTACTTTGGGCCTTGTTGGCAAAGATGCCGGTGCATGACATCAAGCGTCTTAGCTTAGGGCAATATCTCACGGTGTTTTGGCAAGGACTGGCTTATGGAGCTAATGACCAAGAGAAGGCCATCGGACTGATGACAATATTAGTTATGCTGCTGGACCATTCGACGGTTTATCACGTGACATGGGTCGCCATTGTATTGCCGCTCGGTTTTTGGGCCATTGGATTAGTGGTGGGCGGGTGGAGAATTGCTCGCACGGTGGGGTCCCATATTTTTCGATTGCGCCCGATGAACGCATTGAGTACACAAGCAGCTGCGGCGATTACAGTTAGTTTCGCGGCATGGTTTGGGTTTCCGGTTAGCACCACCCAAACTACTGACGGTTGTCTATTTGGCATGGGGGCCTCATTGGACCCGTTGCATGTGCGTTGGCCCATGGTGCGAAAAATTGTGGTGGTGTGGTTGCTGACAATGCCGATTGCGATGATTATTGGCGGCACGGGGATGGCTGTCGTATCGGCACTGCGTTGAGGGTTTAGTTTAATCCGATCGCGGGGCAAAATTTTTCGCTAGGAGAGGACGATTTAGATGAGTTGGAAAGACATATTTGTACCTACCCAGCAGGCTTTTTATGAGTTGTTATCCGCGCATATTGCTATTGCGCGCGAAATTACTGATGTCTTAAAAAATTACGTTATGACACAAGATGAGGCTGAGCGCGAGGCGTTAGCTGCCAAAGCCTCTGACTTGGAGCACGACGGCGACCGGCGCCGCAAGGCGCTCATGGAAAGACTAGAAAAAACATTTGTGACGCCCATGGATCGAGAAGATTTGAATGACCTGTCGCGAGCCATAGACGACATTATTGATTACAATGAAAATACGATTAAAGAAATAGCCATATACCGAATTGCGATTGATGATGCTATCCGGGATATGGTCGCCACCATGCAGACGGCCGTTGGCCACTTAACCCAGGCCATTGGCTATTTAAGCAACGACCCAGGGCGAGCTAACCAAGAGGCCTTGAGCACAAAAGCGATGGAAAACAAGATGGAAGGTATTTATCGACGTGCAATTGCCAATTTGACCGACGAACCAGACATCCATTATATAATCAAGGTGCGTGAAGTATACCGCCATCTGAGCAATGCAGCGGACCGTGCCGATGAGGCAGCGAATGTGATTAACAGCATTATCGTCAAACAAAGCCACTAGATGCTCACTCGCTTTTTGTTGATCATCCGAGGCTAGGTTTCATGAGGCCAATCCCAATCGGGTTATGAACAGCAGAAGTCGAACAAGTAGTTTATTTTCAACGGAGCCTTCTTGTCGTTGCAAGAATAGCACATCTGCGCCACGCGTCCTGCCGTGCCCGTGGAACCGGAAATCACATTTAAAGTAAGCCCGAGCGATTTAAAAGCCCAGGTCCAGCGCTGGCTGGCACAAGACTTTTGCCGTTCGATGTCGTATGGCGGCTCTCCACCCGATATCCGCGCCTAGTCGACGTTTTGTTGGCTGATTCAAGTCGGCGAACCTGCCCGGGGCCCCGACGGAGCGAAATCGTAACGCCGAAATCCACCCAGCACTGCTTCCCGTCCGAAAGCATGCCTTACGGTCGCAACTCCGCACCGTCGACGCCGTGATCCCCACAGTAAAACCCTAGATTCACCCACAATCAGCGGCCAAGTCCATGGGAAAAGCCATTTATTCTCTTCAAAGCATATTGCTGTATACTGAGAAAAGCAGTATAGTGATATTGAAGTAATCGGGACACACTATTGGGGCGGCAGGCAGTTTGACTAAATATTAGGAGGGAAAAGTTATGGCGATTCGATTGTCTGAAGCAGGACGGCATATTGACCAACTTATTTCGGCGAGTCAAACCTTAAAGAATTCGGGAATGCTGTTTCGCGGAGCTCATGCTAATCTATCGATGAAAATTAGTGATGATGCCATTTTGATGACAAGTGGAGGCAGCGTAGCAAATTTAACGCCGAAGGATTGCGCTATCGTTGATGTTGACGGCACAGTCATTGAAGGCACCATGGCGCCTACTATGAAGGAAATTATTGACATGCACGTTGGGATTTATCGCGTGCGAGAAGATGTGGGCGCCGTCATTCATACCCACGCGCCGCATATCACGGTCTTTGCTTTGGCGCACCAACCAATACCGTTGGTGTACGAACCGCTGCTGCGTTTTGGACTAACAGAAGAGGTACCAGTTGTACCGTGGGCGCCCCGAGGCTCTAGAGAATCCGTGCAAGGGATTATTGACCGCGTGGACAATCACCTTGGTGTGTTTGCGGTGATGTTGGCCAACCATGGCGCTCTTGCGTTTGCAACCGACCTGCCGACCACCGTGCAACTCTTGACTACATTGGATGAAGGAGCCGAGTTGGTGCTGGCGGCCAAAGCCTTAGGGGGCGCCAAGCCTTTGCCAGAACTGGCTATTGAACAAGTAAGAGAGCGTATGGCGGTTTTTGGCAGTCGCCGATAAATTAACGGATGGAGTGATCAAGACCGTGAATGACCAATTGAAACAGGAAATCTTAATCCAGCTAGGCGAGGAAGAAAAACGCACTGGGCGCAAGATGAAATTACGGCGCTACTTGGCGGAAGTGAACCCGCACCTGGTGAAGGCTCAAGGAGCAGTAGCCCAAATTACGAGGGAAGACAATCCCTTAGATCAGAAGACGCTCGCCGCAGTCAATTTGGCCGCTGCTTTGGCAAGCCGGGTGCCGATGTGCATTCGCAACAATATGGTGGCTGCGCAAAATAACGGGTTAAGTCTAGATGAAATTGGGGCAATTATGGCTGCCGCTCAATTCATTACTGGGACTGCAGTATTATCGGCGTCTTTAGAAGGATTGCAGACTATTATCGGAGACCTAGGATAGTGGATTCATCTAAAATGGCATTGCCCGTACGTGGTTCCCGCCAGGGGACCACGTTGTCGGGTCGTGCGTTATGGCTCAGTTTTGCCGCCGCCACCACAGGCACCTTCATGGTCAATGTGGACTCTAGTGTGGTCAATGTCGCACTGCCGGTGATGCAGCATCAATTTGTGCTCCCTATTGCCACGTTGGAGTGGGTCGTCAGCGCCTATCTGCTAGTCATCACAGGCATTTTGCCGATGGCGGGGCAGGTCGCTGATCGTCTGGGCCGACGAGAAGTGTTTTCAGTGGGAATTGGCATATTTACGCTAGGATCCCTGTTATGTGCGCTGTCCCCTAATGTCACTTGGTTGATCCTTGCACGCACATTTCAAGCAGTGGGCGGGGCAACAATAATGGCTAATGTTATGGCCATTATCGCATTGGTGTTTCCGCCCGATAGACGTGGGCAAGCGCTGGGTTTGATTGGGTCGGTAGTGGCTGCGGGAACTTTGGCTGGGCCGCCGCTTGGCGGTATTTTGACTGCGGTGTGGGGATGGCGCAGTATTTTTTGGATCAATATTCCTGTTGGGGTGTGGGGGATTTGGGGTTCCTTACGATACTTGCCAAAGTTTCAGCCGGACCCAGGTCTGCGGCGCCAACCGTTTGACTGGTTGGGTGCAGGGCTCTTTTTAGCTACTACATCGCTTTTGCAATTTGGATTAACCAATATTCACCGTTGGTTGGGGTGGCTGCTGTTGGGTCTGATGGGGCTCACGCTTTGGGTGTTTGTGCGAGTTGAATCCCATGACGGTGCATTGGTTCCCGTGCGGTTATTCAAGGAGTGGGCCTTTTCAGCGAACATGATCGCAGGACTAGCCTATTGGATGCTTATGATGTTTCCCGCATTTTTGTTGCCATTTTATCTTCACACTGAGTTGAATTTGCCGGTTGGGTTAATCGGACTGAGTCTTATTCCACAAGCACTGGCCATGATTGTCGTATCTCCATGGGGAGGACGTTGGATGGACCGAGTAGGTATCTTGCTTCCCGCTCGAACCGGGATGGTTCTTTTAGGGTCTGTAGACGTCGCTATGGGTCTGTGGCCCGGGATAATGCCGTTATGGATCATTTGGTTGTTTTTAGCCTTGCAGGGAGTGGCTGCAGGACTGTTTTCCTCACCAAACAGTGCCGCTATTCTGGGTGCGGTGAAAAAACGCGATACAGGGTTAGCGTCCAGTCTGATGGCCACGCAACGAAATTTAGGAAGAGCGATGGGCGTTGGATTGGCCTCAGTGTTGTTGTCGGTGATTTGGGTGTTCCACGGACTAGGACCCACCCCCAGTCACCAAAATCCGCTCTATGCCCTGTGGTTTAGGTGGGGATTTCGTGGAGTCTTTTGGGCGGGCGCGGGATTTGCTATAGTCGGCTTATTAACCACGGTACGTCCGAAAGCTTCCGAAGGGGGCTCATAAATGGCTAAATATCAGACGGGGAAGCATCTTGAAGCATTTATACTATTGTTTTTATGTAAATCTCCAGCTCATGGCGGATCTATTTTGCAATGGCTGCACGAAGCTTTGCCGGAAGCTTGGACTATTGACAGCGGGCGCGTTTATCGTGTGTTGCGGGAACTAGAGGAATCGGGTGCGTTGAATTCACAGTGGGTGACCGAAGACAGTGGGGCACCGTTGCGTGAATATACAGTGACTGAAGCTGGAAGGCAGCAATTAGGCATGTGGCGAGATGAAATCTCCGTTCGCCGGGACTCGCTGTCACGATTTTTGACCTGGTATGAGGCATGGTTAGGTCCGTCGCAATGACCCTGCGTCAACTGGAGTTATTAGTGATAGTAGCAGATCGGGGATCAATTTCTGCAGCGGCGGCATTTTCCGACTTGACCCAGCCGACTGTCAGCTATCAATTGCAACAGCTGGAGCAAGAATTGGGAGTGCGACTGTTGGAACGGAAAAGTCGTGGCATGACCTTGACTGAAGAAGGCCAATTGGTGGTGTCAGACGCCCGAAACTTATTAAAAATTGCACATGAGATTCCGGTTCGTCTAGCGCACGCCACGGGCGTGGTGCAGGGGCAGGTGAGTCTCGGTTTGAGTCCTGTGTCACCCGTTTCGACACATCATTTCCCCGCCTTTTATCGCAAATTTCATCAAAATTTTCCTGGTGTCATGGTATCCGTAGTCGAGGAAGGGTCTCTTCCACTCATCGAGCAAATTCATGAGGGGTCGGTGGACCTCGCTATTATGTCTCTGCCTCTGTTGGGCGGACAGGTCGATATCTCGCCGTTGTGGCAGGAAGAGTTGTTGGTTATCAGTAGCATCGAAGAACCTGCGGGACGTCCCTTGGACTTTAAGCAGCTGCACGACCGTTCTTGGGTATTGTTTAAGCCGGGTTTTGGATTAGCGCGCGCAGTCCGAGCACTTTGTCAAAATGCGGGGTTCGATCCTAAACAGGCAGCAGAGGTCTCTACGTTGGGCGCTATCGTAGGATTCGTTGCGGCTGGGCTTGGCATTTCCATGATTCCACGAGAAGCCGCAGTAGATGAGGAGAGAGCGAAACGCGTCAAAGTGATAAAACTGACGTCACCGATCTATCGCCCGATGGCACTGGTGACTTCTCGCCATCGGGCGTTAACCCCAGCCGCGCATGCTTTAGCGGATGTCATAAAACAATATGCCAAAACATTGGCCGCCACACGATAGGCACCTCAAAAATGCGGGTGGTTAAAGCAGGACAAAGTTCTGCGATTAGCGAATGACACACCGGGGGGACCAGTGTGGGTGTCTGGGCAGTATGTCTAGTAATGGGTTCGGTCATTTTGCATGTCGCCTGGAATGTCTCTGCGCGTCGGGCTTGGGGTCAGTTGCGTTTCATGTGGGGCTTGACATTCAGTGCGGGTATCTCTGGGTTAATCTTGGCTAATCGTTCGATGATGACCATTGATTGGGCTAAAGCCTGGCCGTATTTGGCTATAACCTCAGCAATCCACTCCCTCTACTTTATTTTTCTAGGCCAATCCTATAAACAAAGCGGATTAGCCTGGACCTATTCTACAGCCCGCGGTTTGGGATTGCTGCTCACTGCGAGCGGAGCTTACATCGTGTTGCACCAGGATTTGAATCGACTGGCTTGGATCGGTATTCTTATAGTTGCTGTGGGAGTTGTCCTTATGGGATGGGTGGCGAAGCTCGGTGCGTTGTCGCCCGTCGTTATGGTTGCGGCGATGATTTCCGGTTACTCCTTGATCGACAGCCACGCCATGACGTTGGTTGCACCCATACCCTATGCGACGGTACTATTTTTGGGAGCATCGGTTCTAATGCTCCCCTGGGTGGTTTGTACACCAAAAGGCGACGTTTCATGGAATGCCACTCTAGCGGGCGTAGGCAGCTTTGGATCATATGCGCTGATGTTGTTTGCCTATCGGTTAGGGCCGGTAGGTCCACTGTTGGCGCTTAGGCAATGCGCACCTGCGCTGGCTGCGGTGTGGGGATGGTGGCGCCTGAAAGAACGCGGCTCATGGCATATTTGGGGCGGGGTCGTACTGACCCTGGCAGGGGGAATTATGGCGGTTTGGCGATAGCAGTGGAAGAACATGGCTTGTCAGATCAAAAAAGGTGGGTATTCAATGAATGTTTGGGAAGCGATTGCGACACGCAGAAGTCTAGGACAGTTAGACGGTGTTGTTGATGACGCAACAATTCAGCGGCTAATTGAGGAGGGTGCCATTTGGGCCCCCAATCACCATCATACCGAGCCATGGCATTTTACTGTCTTAAAAGGCGAAAGCCGAGGGCGAATAGGGCTTGAGTGGGCAGCTCTAGCCGCCGACGAGTTAGGTCTAGGGGGAGACATTCGGGAAAAGTTTGAAGCTAAGGAACAGGCGAAACTTTTGAGAGCCCCAGTAATCATCGTGGTGAGTCAGAAAGTCGCGGGCAGCCCAGTGCAAGTGGAGGAAGACCATGCTGCGGTCGGCGCCGCGGTGCAAAATTTGTTACTGGCCGCGCATGCCATTGGGTTGGGAACTCGCTGGCGCACTGGCAAAATGGCTTATCACCCGTGGTTTAAGCATGCGTTAGGTTTAGGAGCGGATGACCGGGTTGTTGGCCTAATTTATGTAGGGTGGCCGGTCAATCGTGAGCCGGAACTGGCGGCTCAGCGGTCCAAGGAGGGACTTATCGATTGGATTACGGAGTAGCTGCCATTCGGCGCGCCTTGATCCTAGGAGGCACAGGCATGCTGGGATCAGTATCGACGTGGTTTGTGGAACAGGGCATGACCGTGGGTGTGATAGCGCGGTCTTCCGAAAGTTTGGCGCGTTTGGAGGACGTCTCGGGGCCGGGACGGTTGGTCCCATTAGCACTGGACTACCACGACGTGATCCGCTTAAAACATTGGGTGAGGCACTTTCAACTGATGGAAGGGCCCTTGGATTTGGTGGTGGCATGGGTGCACAAACCGTCAACATCGGTATTGGAAGCGGTGGTGGAAGAGGTGCATGCCTATAGGCAGATGCCGTGGCGTTTGATCCACCTGGTCGGCAGCAACGAGGGGCAACGGCCCGCCACATGGACCCCAGCCACACCTTGCTACTACCAGCGGGTTGTTTTGGGATTCATCAATGGGGCAAATGGTAGCCGTTGGTTGACTCACCAAGAAGTTTTCATGGGAGTCGTCAAAGCGGTAACGACGGGGGTGGATCATCTGACGATCGGGACCCTCTCCCCCTGGGAGCAGCGACCTCAATAGGCAATGGAGCATTGTTGCTACTGGAATATTAGGAACGGTATCGTAGAGGGTCCCCGAGATGGCACTAGATATTAACTGCGCAGAGATGCAATTATCGCGGCCCATTATGCACCATGGCAATATGAGCGCCATATCGTGGCATAGATGGGGGTGCAATGATCGTGGGGATACAAAGGTTGGGCATGGATGATTACCCGGCTCTTACGGTGCTCTGGGCGGGTAGTGGCTTGTCATGGGATTTTGGCGATGATCGCGCCAGTTTTCAAGCTGCGATCATCACTAATGGCCAACATTATTGGGGATATGAGTGGCATGGCAAGTTGATAGGGTGTGTGCTGGCCGCCTTTGACGGTCGGCGCGGATGGATCTACCATTTGGCTGTTGATCCGGAATTTCGCCGACGCGGCATCGGACGTCTTTTGATGTCAGCCGCTGAACATTCCCTGTACAATGCCGGATGTCCAAAGGTGAACTTGTTGGTGGAGCGCCATAATATCGCGGTCATGGCATTCTACGAAGCGTTAGGATACCACAGAGCGGACAACTGCTTTATGGAAAAACCTTTAGTGCCACTTATTCCTGGTTAGAAAAACTTATGATAATCTCTTTCGGCTTTTCTCGGTCCCTCACGACAGGATTCGTCTGCTGGGGGGTGTCGTTTACCCCATCGAGAGAGGGCGCGTTTCCCTCTCTTACTGAAGAGAAGCCCTGACGGAGTAAGCGACGGCGAGCCGTCCCGGTGGCTGTCAGGTGGGACCCTCTTCCCGGTTGTTGCCCGACCCTCATCAAGATGCCCCGTCGCTCCTTATTTCGCCACGTGGTGGCGATGGGGATGATATCCCAGTTATTCGGGAAATAGGACCTTGCGATACGCTAACCAGTTCTCTAAATACTGATGATGCGATGCCAACGTCTTCGTCATGACCCGTTTAATCCGCACCCACATACTCCAATCATTGTTCCGACAAGTGGGGTCCTAAGAGCCAGCCACCGTGTTTTTGTACCAAACACCACCGGCGGAAGCGGGTGCCCATCCACGTGCTGTTGATAGAAAGCTTGCTGGGCTTGTTGCCGTGCGAGCCTGCGTTCTTGTTCCGCAATGCGGCGGGCATGCCCGGAGTGCGGTCAACCGTTCGCAGGTTTTTCCACGCGTTGCGTCCATAAAGTCGCCCCGTCTTTCATGGCTTGATGGCGGGCACGAATGAGGTCTTCGGCTTCTGGCACGGCATCCTTGGCGTAGCGCAACGGCAACTCCGTCTCGCTCGCACAACGACGTTTCAAACCGCCTATGTTTTGTAGTCTTCCCACTAAGCGTTGAAAAGCAACCCGTAGCATGAACCCATATTGGCGCATCAAACGGCGTACCACCGTGTCTTGATCGGGCGTGACATCGAGCAAGACACCAAAAATGGTCGTCTTCATTCGGGGATTCCTTCCTGAGCTAAGGTCGCCATCGCTTGACGCACGGTCGAACTTATCTTTTCCCCTCCGCGTTTGCCATAAATGCGGGCCGAGAACGACGTGGTAATAGCAATCAAGTCCTCCACGAGTTCCTGCTGATCGTCTTTCCCCGTGTGCTCCAGGACGACCACACGCACGCCAAAGGCGTGCAGGTACCTTTCCAGATAAGTAAACCCGAAGCGCGCCAAGCGATCCTGGTACTCCACCGCCACGATGCCCGCTTGGTGTTGCTGAGCAAGATCCAGCAATCGAAGGAGACCCTGCCGTTTTTCATTCAAGCCGCTCGCGACATCGGTAAGCGCAGCCACCACAGTCCATCGCTGCTCCGCAGCGAATGCCGTTAACCGCCCGAGTTGGCGGTCCAAATTCCCGGCCTCTTGCTGTTTTGTCGTAGCGACGCGGGCATAGAGGATGCACCGGGTGTCGTGTGCGGGATATTGTTCCGTCTCGTGCATCAAGGCCTTCAAGTCCGCCACCCGATAGCGGCGATGATTCGTCACGGTGCGCACGGGAATCAAGCGCCCTTCGCGTTCCCACTTCCGTAACCCGTCGATGCTCATTCCCAGCATCTTCGCGGCCTTGCCGATACTTACGAACTGTTCGTCCATGAATTAATCACCAATATTAATTGTACCACATTATCAGTGCTAATCAGATGTTTTGTGAAAGCTGTTTAAAGATCCACCAGCTGATGCGAGGCCAAGAACGACTTGAGTTGGTTTGCCGCCTGAGTATGGTCATCAATCGCTTCGAATGGAGGGAACAGCAGACCGGTTCCGCCATCCAACACGCGCACCCCATATTTCCAGGCAGACACTCCCCCTAGAGCCCGAACCAGGTAGGCCAGTTGCGATAGCCTGCTGTGCTCGTCCAATGTTTCGCGCGCATTGTGGCTCAATGCGGATTGACAAGTTGAACGGACCCAGTGAGGAACCAAATTGGCGATGGCACATACCGTGCCGTCGCCGCCTGCTCGCACTGAGCTGGCAATCAAAGTGTCGGTGCCGGTCAATACTAGAAAATCATCCCGGTCACCTAGTACATGACGCAGTTGCAGAAAATATTCGAAATCGCGACTTGAGTCCTTAATCCCCATGATGTTAGGATGGCTTGCCAATTGTAGAACTACTTCCGCCGGCAGCGACACTTTGGTCAACGGGGGAATGTTATAGAGCATCAAGGGCACGGGCGAGCGATCTGCTAGATCTTCAAAATACGAACGGATTTCTAGTCCCGAGATGGGATAATAGAAGGGGGGAGGTATTAGTGCTCCAGACAATCCTAGCCCCTGTAGAGCGCGCAACTCTTCTGTGGTGTCGCTTGGAATGGCGTTTATGATGCCTGTGTATACTTTGCATCGCCCATTTACGCGGTTCATAACAGCTTCGCGAAATGTCGAGCGAAACGACAAGGGTGCTGATGCGCCTTCCCCAGTCGAACCTAATATGGACAGGTCAATGCCGTCATGGGATACCAGACGCTCTATCAATCGATCTAATGTGGAGTAGTCAATCGATAGATCGGGCATGAGAGGTGTCACCATGGCCGCTTGGATCACTAAGGGATTGGACATGTCTAGACTCCTTTAAGTGAGGATGGTTGAAAGGATAGCATAGTCGATTCTCAATGAAAAGCGCAGAACTCTCTCAATTCCGATGGGCTGAATGAGGTGCGCTGATCCGAAGCTCGGCTTGGCAGTCCGAGTATTAGCTCAACTGACCGACTGCAGAAATGCCGTTTTTGGGAGATCCGCCCGCGAAAAATAGTGTGGGCATGTCGCATGGGGATGGTGATCTGACAGATGTCCTGGCGGGATGTTCTGTCAAGTGAAGTGAATCCATAAATTACCGAATATTAATATCAGGCGCCAGCGTTGTGAAATTGAACAATGCAATGTATGCTATCTATTAACATAAGAATAGACTATAGTGGCGGTGGACATAGGTTATGACTCTGAGGCAGTTGGAAATTTTGGTGGCGGTAGCAGATATGGGAAGTATTTCTGCTGCGGCTGAGTTTTTGGGTGTTTCACAACCTTCAATCACCAACCAAATGCGGGCGTTTGAAGAAGAATTAGGTTGCGCTCTGTTAAATCGGGGGTCTCGAGGAGTCACGCTGACATCGGCGGGCTTCTTGGCGGTGGCCAGAGCGCGCACGGTGCTAGAAGAAGCGGCTAAGCTCCCACGCGAAATAGACTTGCGCCGCGAAGAACTTCGCGGGACGGTCACATTGGGGGTGACTCCATTGTCACCGGTGTCTGTGCATCATTTTCCCCCGATGTATCAGTCCTTTCATCGCAGTCACCCAGAGGTATATGTGGAAGTGATCGAAGTGGGATCGGCGTTGCTTGGAGAACAAGTGCGCAAGGGTATGGTGGACCTTGCTTTAATGCCTTTGCCAGTGTTTACTACGCGACTTCAGTTTGATGTTTTGTGGAGAGAAGAATTGGTCATTATCGCAGGAATGGAAGACCCTTTGCTAGACGAGCCAGTAACCTTGACTTCGCTTCGGGAGCGAAAATTTGTCTTCATGAAACCGGGGTTCGGCCTTACTCATACCGTATCGAGATTGGCGCAGTATGCAGGATTCGTGCCCAGGGTAATTCAAGAAGTATCGAGTATGAGCGCTATGATGGGATTTGTTGCCGCGGGCATCGGATTAGCCATTGTGCCTTGGGAGTCTGTGATGCTTGAGGTGCGGGCGGGTCATATCCGAGCAATCCCATTATCGCCCCCAGCCTATCGGCAATTGGCATTGGTGTATCGACAGGACGGCGACCTAACCCCGGCGGCGAATGCCTTGGCGCGGACGATTAGAGAATACGGCAAGCGTGTGACCGCGAATGCCAATGATCTATTGTTCTCTTCCAGCGAGCCATGATTTGCCGTGTATCGATCATATGCCTCTATAGGACTAGAGCACTCGACGTCAACGGTAATATATTTGGCGTGGGTTGGCCGACTATGAAGCACTAGCCTTTACCTGCTACGCAATCCAAACCCATTTTAGTGACCTAGCGCGATCGAGACTAAGGCTGTGATGCCGGTACAAGAGACAAGGCGTCGGGGTCCCCCGAGAGTGCTGAGAAGTGGGCGAGCCATTGGATGTTGTCGTCGTGATTTACGCTTCACTAGTGCGTTTGAGTACTATGATGCACCAATCGGGATCGGCGGGTTGAATACCAGCCAATCGATAAGTACCTTCTGGATCGGCGTCCAGTTGACACTGGGTCCCCGCGGGGTGGAAGATAACGGCCATTAGGTTGTGCGAGGTCATGTGTACATAGGATTCTACCTCGCGGACCACAGACTCTTGGTCCGCGATAATTTCAAGCTGTTCCCCGTCTTCCAGCGCGTTCATGATATGCACAATTTCTACGACCTTGGGACGCCATGAAAAGCCACGACAATCCAACTGTTTCATGTACTCACCTTCTTCGCCGAGATGTTCCTTTTAGAATATCACGGCTCGCAAAAAAATCTAAGAGTGGACGCGCTGTCCCCATGGCCAATAGGCAAATCGTCCTAGCAGTACGGTAATGCTGGGCACTAGGAGCGTCCTCACTACCCAGGTATCCATGAGCACAGCAAATGTTAGACCAATCGCGATGGTTTTCATTACTTCCAAGGGGCTGACCAGTAGCGCGAGAAACACAACAACCATAATCATGCCGGCTCCCGTAATCATAGAACCTGTGGTGGAGACGCCGGACAATACCGCATTTTTAATAGGTTGTCCCGACTGAAGTGGTTCTTGTATGCGATGGAGCAAGATTACTTCATAGTCCATCGACAGTCCGAACAACAACACAAAGATTAAAGGCGTAATGGAACTGTCCGGAGGCGCAGGAGCAAACCCTAGATGTCCGGTTTGTACAACTAAATAAAGAAATCCCGCGGTGGCTAAGGCTACTAAGCCATCTAGCAGCACTCCCAGTAACGCTTGTAAAATAGAGCCAGTCGCGACAGCTAATACCACTAGCGCCACTAAAGCCACAGCAATCAAAATCAGCGGCAGCCGAGAGGAAGTTAGTTGATTAAAACTTTGCAAAAGAGGTACTAAACCTCCCGTGGCGGCACGCGTATGAGCAGGCAACCACTGGGCCAGATGTCGGTCGATAGTATGGGCCAAGATATTGCTCGAGGCATGGTCGGGACCTGACTTGGCCGTTACGTACACTACCACAAGGTGGGGATCGTGTTGAGGACTAATGAAATTCGCCAAGGCAGCCCGTAATGAGGCCGGGGCATGACGCGGATATGCAATGAGCTGGGCCAATGTCGTGGGCGACAAGCCTAATTGGGTTGCTGACGACACTTTTTGGACGTTGGCCAAGGGCGTTATCTTGTCAGTAACACGCGCCACCGCTTGCCAGGTTGCTGGATCGGAGACAGTGGTGGGAAAAACCATGACCACAGCGAGTGGGGCAATGCTACCTGAGCCTTGGATTTTTTGCTGCAATGACACGGCCTGGCGAAGTGGATCGGTTGTGGGCAACATGGACGCCAAATTGGCCGGTGTACGCATCTGAATTCGCGGTCCAAACAGCGCTAGAGGGAGCAACAGGACTAAGCCTATGAGTAGGGCGGTACGTGGTTTATGAGACACCCGTTGTCCAATGCCGCGCCAAAACCCATAGTTCTTGCGATGAAACACACGGCCCCAATGCGTGTGCCGACCAAAAATGGCCATGAGTGAGGGGAGTAGGGAATGAGTCGCGAGCAAAACGCAGAGCACGGCAATAGCTCCACCTAACGCCAAACCTCGCCAATAGGCGTTTCCGCCTAAAGTCAGGGTCGACACTGCCAAAGCGACGGCGATGCCCGAATAAAATACAGAGCGGCCGGCGTGAGCCATGCTATCAACCACGGCTGTCTCAACATCTTCACCGTTATCCAGGTTTTGTCGAAACCTGGTGCTGATAAACAGGGCGTAGTCAATACCGACGCCCAGGGCTAGAAAACTTACAATGTCTGTCAAAAACACGGACAAGGTGATATGGGTCTCAATTAGGGTTACTACTGCCAATGCGACTTCAGACCCGGCTAGCGCTACTAACAGAGGAAGACTGATGGCCGCAACGGAACCAAACACGATGAGAAGCAAAATGGCCAAAAACGGCAACGCCAAAATACCGCTAAGGCCTAAAGTTTTAGAACTGTCTGCAGCGACCTTTGCCCCGACTGATGCTTGATCAGTGCTGACCGTGGTGGCCTTTTGACGTGTTAGAGCGTTTGACAAGGCAGTGGATTTGGCCAACGTATCGGTAACCTGGGGCAAGAATAATGTGTGGTCAGGAGTCAATGCATGAAAATCCGACGGTGAAAACCCAAACCTGCTTCCTATGGCGATGGCTTTCTGGGTTGAAATGCCCGATACAAGCAATGCCGACGGGCTTGCGGGGGGATTTATATTGTTGAGTTGATTAGTAGCCCAAACAGCTTGGCTTCTGGGGTTGTCGAAACCTGAAGACGAAAGATGCTTGGTCACCTGAAGGGCGAGCGGTAATGTTCCAACCACAATTAGGCACCACGCGATCACCACCAGCCACTTGCGGCGTACAATGAACCGAATCCATCGTCTTCCCATGAAGGCCCCCCTATGCGTATTTGATGTCAAGAAACTAGCGTGACGTCTCCCCACGGCTTTAAAGCTGGGGGCTTCTCGGTTCATGGCGGTGGCGTGTTCTCCTGCCGCTCCCCGAAGGCTCCGTCCGAGCCCGAAAAGTCTTGTGTTAGCCTACCAACGCCCGTTGCGGGAGGTTCTGCGCCGCATTGCGATCGCGGTCATGCCAGACCCCACAGTGCGGGCCTTGCCAGACTCGGTCCACCAGGGTTAAGTCTGTCCTGCGGTACGTGCAATGGGGCGTCGAACAATCTTGACTCGTGAAGCGGGGGTCTCTCAGCACGACACGGCGACCGGCTCTTTCAGCCTTGAACGTCGTGACCTGAACGAGTTGATGCCATCCCGCATCGGCAATGTCCTTCGCTAAATGGTGGTTTTTCAGGAGCCGTTGAGCAGTCAAGTCTTCAAACGCGATGAGACCATAGCTGTGGACTAAGTGTCGGGCAATCTGATGGGCTGCAACGCGCCGTTGATTCGCGACCCGTTCCTGGGCTTTCGCGAGACGACGGACGGCTTTTTTGCGCCGCCGACTGCCCTTCTTCTGCCGGGACACGGCGCGCTGCAACCGTTTCAGCTTGCGCTCAGCTTTGCCCAGCGACTGCGGATGGTCAAAGCGCTCGCCATCCGACGGGTGCTTAATCCCCAGATCGCCGCCCATCATGGCCTCCGACGGCGGTAGGGATACGATCGCGACTTCGCAAGAAAACACCGCGTAGTCATCCTGCAACACTTGCGAATGGACGGAGTGGATCCCCGGAATCGCCGCTTTCCGTGCAGGAAAGCGCTTCGCTTGCGCCACATAGGACATGCTTTGGCCGGACTTCTCATAGGCTTCCTTGCGCTCGGCCAATAGCCGATTGTACAACAACCGACAATGTTCCAGCGTGTTCTCGATCACCTGCTGCTGTGTCTTATTGGGATACAGGCGATATTTGAACGATGGGCGCATGGTTATTTTCCTTTCTGGCCCTCGATATAGCGTTTGACCACATCGAGTGGCACCGCACCCACCGTCGCCACAAAATACGCATTGGTCCACAAAGACGGCAAGCGGCGCTTCAGGATCGGGAATTCCTGGCGAAGAACATGGGAGGTATAGCCTTTCAACTGCTTGACCACCCGATGAATTCCAAACTGCGGATCGCATTGAATGAGGAGATGGACATGATCCGGCATGACTTCCATTTCCAGGATGTCGGTTCGGAGTTCACGGGCTTTGCTGTTCAACAATTCCTTTAGCCGCGCATCGACCCCGTTGACCAGCACCTTCCGGCGATATTTCGGGCAGAACACGACATCGTATTTGCAGTCAAACGTGATATTGTGATGGCTTTCCGTCAGGCGACCCATGTCACTTCACCCATTAAATTATACCACCAATGAATAGATTGTACCAAATAATCTACTGTACGATGGCATAATCCGTAGGGAAACCAAAGGTTTTTTGCCGCTGTTTTATAAGTTGTGTCGATTTCAAAGGCCTATTCGAGTAAACGGGGATTGTGTACAATATAGCCAAGTTCAACGTCGTAAAGCAATGGATAACCGGATAGTCGAAAGAGGAGATATGGCTTGAGTCTTGTGGAAAATCCATCTCAATTGGCAGCACGCTATCGTGATGCCATCTATACTCACCGTTTGGCAGTGGGCGACCGCATAAATTTGGTTGAGGAGGCCCGTCAGCTAGGCGTTGCACCGCGAATTCTGTCGCAAGCCATGCGGCTATTGGCGAATCAGGGCTTGGTTGAATGGCATCCTGATCAAATGGTTGAAGTGCGAGCTCTTACCACCCAGTCACTGCAAGATATGGGATATGCGTTAACACGGCGTCGCTGAATCGCGGTCCGGTGATTCGCTCAGAGGCCGCTCATTGGTTTTGAGCAGCCTCTTTTTGATGCCGTAGTTATGGATTCCATGTTTTATGGTCGTGACCCGCCTGCCTATCTATCCGAGCCCAGGTTCCATGCTGGTCCTCTTCCAAGATGCAAGCTCGAACCTCTATCGTGGTATTAGGGAATGCCCGTGTCCTATGTGCGTTCAAAGGTAAAGAGCCTTCATTTTTTTCAGTCATATTATGCGATCTAAATAGTGCAGCATCTGACCCAAGTTGGGTGGCTAGATATGTTCGAGAGTGTCTTTGCCCATGGGTCGCATCGTGCATAGGAGGCTTTGGCTGTTGGTGAACAATTACGCTCTGTAAGAATCAGGACGATTCTGAGAGCGGGTCTGGCCATATTTCCAATGCGAAGCGGCCCGATTAGGACCAGGCCGCTTCGCATTGTCTCACTATAGGATATGAAAAGTATCTACGGGGATCCTATGCGGCCTTTCAGTTCTTTGGGATGGTCTACCGTCAGCCCTTCGGTGATCAATTGCCGTGCGGCGGGGATGCTGTCCCAGACATTCCAGTTGACGACACCGACCACCTGGCGATTGTTGAGATAATATAGCACGCCTTCTTCACCGAAGCTTGTCCAATCGGCATAGACCTCCAACTGGCTGTCGATGGTGCCCACGGCTTCGTAGCCCATGGTGTAAAGGTCAGAGTAAAAGAACGGCAGGTGCAGGTACGACTTGCCTGCTCCAGCCATGTTTTCTCCCGCCATACGCCCCTGCACCATTGCATTGTCTTCATGCTCCAGCCGCAATCGGTGCGATAAGTGGGGCAAACGAAAAGATGCAACATCCCCTGCAGCAAAAATATCTCCGACAGAGGTTTGCAACTGCGCATTGACGAGAATTCCGTCGCCTATTTCAATACCAGCCTTGTCGGCCAGTTCGGTATTCGGTTTCAGCCCAATGCCAGCAACCACCAAGTCGCCCGTGAGCGAAGTGCCGTCACCAAAGGTGAGAACAGATTGTCCACCGCGGCGCTCGACATCCGTAACTTTGTGTCCAGCAAGCAATTGTACCCCATGTTGCTGATACACTTGCTCAAGATATTTGGTCAAATCACGCGGGAAGCGACTAGCTAAAAGATGCGTCTCGGGGAACACCATGGTGACCCTTACGCCCCGCATGGAGAGAACCGCTGCTAGTTCAGAGCCAATAAAGCCTGCGCCGACGATGACCACATGAGCATCGTTTTTTGTTGCCTGGTATACTTTAAGATAGTCATCTAAGTTGCGAAAATATACTACACCGGGGTCTTGACCCGATAGTCTGCGTGGACTGCCGCCGGTGGCCAGCAATAGCTTGCCATAAGTCCATGTGCCGCCCTTGTCATCTTCCACGGAGTGAGTGTTTGGATCCAAGTGTGTAATGGAGGTCGTCAGATGTTCAGTGACGCCTAGACTGGCAAAATCAGAGCGGCACCAAATGTCCTCAAGACGCTCGTCGATCCATAGTTTTTTGGACAATGGGGGACGATTGTATGGCGGATAGCGGTCTGACGAAAAGAGACCTATTGCACCAGTCTTGTCATTTCGCCGGATGCCCCCAATGGCTGCGGAGGCGGTCATGCCGCCTCCTATGATGAGATACGGGTAATGTATGCGAGCCACCTCCTAAATCATGTTGGTTTAGTTATCACTATACACTTTTTTGAATTGACCGTACCCTTAGGCCTGGCGTTTTCTCTGCCACCAGGGCTTGCGCCGCTCAGCCATGGTTCGGCGCACTGCGGCGATCAGTTGCTCATCGCGTTGGGTAAAATAGCGTTCTTGTGCTCGCTGAGCTTCACTTCTAGCCGTGCTTTCATTTTGTAGTTGCTGACGAGTGAACGCCAACTCGTCCCGCATAGCCCCAATTTCTTCTTGGAGCAGTTCCTGGCGGTGGGCAAATTGGTCAAAGGCTGTAGCCACCTGATGATTAAGACTCAGCAGTATTCGTTCTATCGGTTGTTCGACGCCCATCGCTAGCGCGGGGCTCGATGATTGGCTCAATAGATGCGTAATCTCCTCTTGCTTGGCGCCTTTGGCATAGAGGTCACGAATCTGAACCACTTGCTCAACACCCGAAGAATGTACTAGATACGATCGGTTTTGTCTTTGTAATGGCAATAATTCACCAAATTGACGTAGATAACGTCGAATTGTTCTATCAGGTATTCCAGTTTTTTGTTCCAGATCTTCAATGGACAACCATTCCGTCATCGAATTTCACCCCAGGCTTTAATAATGGTAAATTATACCATCTATTCCGTGGATAGACTATCTTTTTAGAAACGGCCACGCTGCGGAGTGGGGGAGGAACTGAAAAAACCTTGCATTACGCAGAAATGGAGGTATGGTCAAGGGCGCTGCGATCACTCGAACTCAACGTCCATTGCATAGCATGGGCATTTTGCAGAGCCTGCGTCGTGCTGGTAGCGCCGGGGATTGCCATTACTCGCTGGCTGGGATGCCCAATCAGCCAGTTGAGGGCGACCTCAGCGGGACCAACCTGGTATTTTTCACCAAGTGTATGAAGGAGTCGTATAATATGGGCCGATTGATCCAGTTGTGCTGTCCGAAACCGGGGGTCCCATTTCCTGAAACCTCGCGGTTTGGCGAGACCTCCGTGAAATTTACCCGTCAAAATCCCTTGTGCCAGCGGTGAATACGCAATAATCGTAATGCCGAGATCTTCCGCCGCCAGCAATATATCGTTGTTTTCCACGCGTCGATCTAAAAGGTTGTACCGTACTTGATTTGAGACTAGGGAGTGTCCATGAGCTCTTAACGCCTTATAGGCCTCTGTCATTTGCGCTGCGGAAAAATTGCTGACTCCAGCACATTGGATGAAACCTTGATCCAGCAAGATGGCCATGCTTTTCATTTGAAGGGCAATGGTAGACCGGGAATATGGCTGGTGGATTTGGTACAGTGTAATCGGCCAGCCGCGCAATTGTTTGAGACGGTGTGTGATGGTAGCCTCAAGGGATCGGGACGATCGCAACACAGGCCACCATTTGGTGGCTATGAAGGCATCTGGCGGGCTGATGTTGAGTGCGTTCAAGGCATCTGATAGTGCGCGTTCTGACTGTCCGCCGCCGTAAGCTTGCGCGGTGTCAAACCAGTTAATGCCTGAATCAAGGGCGGTATGCACGATGTCGTGAATGCTCGTGCTGCTTAAGGTAGGCCAGAACTTTCCAATCATGCCCTTACCCTGGCTGAATTGCCAAGTACCGAGGCCAATGGGGGAAAACTTCAATTCCGTGGTGCCTAATGGGTATCGAGTATACTGGTTGCTATTTGGGTTCATGGTCGTATTATATCAGCATTTGCCTCCGATTTAGGACTGAGGTCAAAAACGGCTCTCACCTAAGTCATGAAAGAAGGATTCAGCGAAGTTCTCCGCGAATGGTATGAGATAACCTTTGACAACGTCGGGAGGAGCCATGGGCCACATATTAGAACTGGAATCTGTATCATGGACGAAAGGCACCGCAAAAATTATCGACAACATTAACTGGCGGATTGATTTAGGTCAGCATTGGGCTCTGCTAGGACCCAATGGGGCCGGAAAGACGTCGCTGTTAAACATCATTAATGGCTACCAGTGGCCCACACATGGTTCTGTTAGCGTTTTAGGACACAGGTTTGGGACGGTTGATTTGCGTGAACTGCGGCGGACGATTGGCTGGGTCAGCCCATCGGTAATGGATTGGTTGGGTCGACATTACGGGGGCCGCCCAGTAAGAGAGGTGGTGTGGGCGGGGGCAGAAAGTCGCCTATCCGCAATAAGCTCGGTGTCCGAAAAAGTCCGGGACCGGGCTGATTCCGTGATGACTGCATTGGGATTGAATACCATGGCGTCACGTCCGCTGTTGCAATTGTCGCAAGGGGAGAGGCAAAAAGTCCTGTTGGCGAGGGCTTGGGTTGCCGATTTGCAACTGTTAATTTTAGATGAGCCGGCTCAAGGATTGGACCTTCGTGCACGGGAGGAGTTCTTGCGGCATCTCGGTGCCCTAGCTAAACTCTCGCAAGCTCCGACCATAATCTATGTGACACACCAAGTCGAAGAAATTCTTCCGTGGATGACGCATGCCTTGCTTTTGAAGGGTGGGCAAAGCATTGCTCAGGGACATCTAGGCGATGTCCTGACAGAAGAGACGCTCACCCGATGTTATGAGGTGTCGGTCAGCGTAAGTTGGCATAATCATAGGCCCTGGCTTTATGTGACAGATTGACTACAGGTTGTCCAAGTATTCCAGGCGCAAAACCACCGTATCATCGGCGCTAAAAGCGGTAATCTGTTTTCGAATGTCCTCATAGACATTATTCTGCGCCAGGTGTTGATCGAGCCATAAGGCAAGCTCGGCGATGTTGCGGATGGGCCGTAAAGCATCATAGTCAAGCGGAGTGACCGGCATGACAAGATTTAATGCTTCGCCGCCACTCGCTTGTACGGTCACAAAGGCCGCAAGTGGATCCATCAGAATGCCCTCCTTTGCATGAAACGGATTACGCCGAGTGTATCATGGGATATACGGCCATAACAAGCGTAAATCCAATGGCGGGCTCTGTTCACATCGGTGGACCTGCCCATCTTCAGTTTAGTGGACTGTCGAATTGGCGGGCAATACGGTCCAGTTCGGGAGTGAAAAGATTGGACTGGCGCGCGGTGGTAATGGTGCGATGGAGTCGGTCAAGGGCAGAACGTCCCGGCACCACTAGTTCGGCATTTTTGGCAATAACCTCCCATATGTCGTGTGAAGTTCTGTCCACTGGGCACATGAGTCCCGTCAAGCAACTTTGCAATGGGCAAATTTCGTTAAGAAGTTGCTGGACTCTGGTTCTATGACGAGGTGAAATGAAGTTTTTTAACGGCCCGGGCGATACGAGCCCATAAATATTGGTGGCTAAAATAAAAGTATTTTTGATCATGAGTTCGACGACCATGTGCTCGTAGGTATCCACCGATTGGAGGGGTTGATTGAGAACCTCGAACGCGGTGGAAAGGAGATGGATTTGGGGGCCGTATGCCACACTGGGTCTTAAGCTATGGAGATTGATGCCAGGTTTCTTCTCAAACCAGATGGCGGCTAAAGTGGGAGTCGTTAAATAGGGAGCCCAGATACTAGGAACCAACTCGTTTTGCAGGAGGATAGCGCGATCCTTTAGTCCCGGAGAAAGCGTGGCTAGGACCGATGGCAAATCTCGCTCACCTGTTGCAATCAGTACTGCCTGGGGCTTTTGGTCAAAGGCTTCGGGCAGTGTTTGACGACGGCGCACCGGCACAATCGGATAGCCTAACTGGTGCCACGATTTGGAAAAAGTTTCGCCTAACTGCCCTAACCCGATGATAACGATGGGATTTTGCAAACTGGCACCTTCCTTTGGGCTGAAGAGGGGATTCTTGCTTTCAGTGACCACAATGCCCGCAGAGGCTTGTGTGAATTTGTCTAGTCTGGCCGGCCAGCGATGCAGGCCCCGCGTCCCGTTTTGATTACAAAGAGTGGTTTTGACGCCGATAAATGGTTACGATGTAAAAGCTGGTGCCTAAAACTCGCCATAACGCGGTGTAGGCGGCTTGAGTTGACCATACTATGCCTTTGATGGGCCCCATATGGACCAATAGGTTCATTAATGGCCCAAAGGCGCCTGAATCCTTGGGCTAGACACCGACTTGTGTGGTAGACGATGACTATCATCGAGCCGTATCCCAATAAAATGCCTGATTTTATCATAATACAAGGCCCCCTATAAGGATTTCAAGGATAGTGGATTTAAGTGGCTGAAATGTTTTACGTGGCTATTATACAGGGCTTTCGATTTCGCACCAAGGTGGTTTTCCGTGGCTTTGACTTTTACACGCTAAAGTTAAACTTTCACCAGCTAAAAGAGGCATTTCGCTTTAAGCCTATTGACAAACAGCCCTGTTTCAGTAATAAAATGAATATTCAAACGCGGACCCACTTGCGTCACTCCACAAGATTGCGAGGACTTCCATGAAAATTGGCATCGTACGGGAAACTGCCCCAGGCGAACGCCGGGTAGCCCTTGTTCCCGATGGGGTTAATCGTCTCGTTAAAGCGGGGCATGAGGTATATGTGCAACAACTGGCAGGTCAAGAGGCGGGCATTTCGGACCAGGCTTATGAGGCTCAAGGCGGGCTCATCGTGTCCACCGAGACCGAGATCTTCGCAAAAGCCGAACTGCTGCTAGCGGTGCGGCCGCTGGATATTCGGGCCCTAAGCGGTATGCGTCCGTATTCGGCGTTAGTTGCCATTCTACAACCGTTAGCAACGAATCCGAATTTCTTTCAAATGCTGGCCGAGCAACAAATCACGTCATTTAGTTTAGATGCTATGCCACGTATCAGCCGCGCTCAAAACATGGATGTGCTGTCTTCGATGAGCACAGTGGCCGGATATCGCGCCACTATCGTGGCGTCTGAGTTGCTAGGGCGATTTTTCCCTATGCTGATGACGGCTGCCGGCACTATCACCCCCGCCAAGGTTTTGGTGCTGGGGGTTGGGGTGGCCGGTCTACAAGCCATTGCAACCGCCCACCGGTTGGGAGCTGTGGTCCAAGCATTTGACACGCGACCTGTGGTGCGGGACCAGGTGGAGAGCTTAGGCGCAACATTCTTGGCATTGGATTTGTCAGGAGAGCAAACACGCGAAGGATATGCCACGGAGTTGGCCGAAGAGCAGCACGTTCGCGAGTTGGCTCTTTTAGCCAAGCCAGTCGCCGAGGCGGATGTGATAATCACTACGGCACTGGTGCCCGGTCGCCGAGCGCCCATCTTATTGACGCAAGAGATGGTGTCGACCATGAAGCCAGGCGCGGTCATTGTCGATATGGCAGGCGAGGCGGGAGGCAACTGCGAGGTGAGTGTGCCGGGGCAAACTATAGTGCATCAAGGCATCACTATTACCGCCCCTTTGGACTTGGCTTCCCAAATGCCATTGAACTCCAGCCAGCTGTATTCCCGCAACATGGTGAATTTTGTGACCTATTTGCTAGGATTAGGATTCGGTGACGGGGAAGCCTTCAAGTTGGACGATGAGATTATCGCTCGGACGTGTATGACCCACGACGGGAAAATTGTATCTACTGTTTTACAACAACGTATCGAGTCCGTGACGAACAAAGGGGGCGGAGCTTAGTGCATTTCAATTGGACCACTGAGTTTTATATTTTTGTGCTTGCGGTATTTGTAGGGTTTCAGTTGATCTCAAAAGTGCCCTCGGTGCTACACACCCCTCTAATGTCCGCTACGAACGCAATCCACGGGATAATTCTTGTGGGAGCTTTATCATTGCTGGCGTCAGGGCATACCGAGGCCGACTTTTGGATTGGCCTTCTGGCAGTGTTTTTAGCGACCTTGAATGTGGTTGGAGGATTTGTCGTAACGGATCGGATTTTAGGCATGTTTCAAAAGAAACCTAGCGGGAAGGAGTGAGGATGTGCTTGAGTTTGAACAAGCGGGATATTTAGTCACGGCGATTTTTTTCATTGCTGGGATGATGCGATTAAAGACCCCAGCTCGTGCCCGGTCGGGAAATTTGTTGTCCGCTGCGGGAATGGCGATTGCTGTGTTAGTGACCGTAGTCGCGCATCCTCACTTGCCTTGGCTGGCCACACTGGTTGTTGTGGCAATTGGAGGCGCCGTGGGTTTTTTGGTTGCCAAACGTGTCAAAATGACGGCCATGCCCCAAATGGTTGCGCTCTTCAACGCTATGGGTGGCGGCGCCGCGAGTCTGGTTTCGTTAGGATCTCTGCTCCATGCCAATGTTACGGTTGTGGGCCAGTCGGTGGCCGCATTATTTACCATTATTGTGGGCGCGATAAGTTTCTCAGGAAGTTTAATTGCTTTTTTTAAGCTACAGGAATGGCTTAGTGGAAGACCCATTACCTATCCTCTGCAAAAGTGGGTTAATGGTGGGGTGCTGGTCATTTTGGCAGCGGTCGTCGTCGGTCTGATGGCTTCACCCCACAATGCTGGTTTGGCAACTGTTCTTATTCTCTTGGCATTGCTGGAAGGCATTATGGTGGTCTTGCCAATAGGCGGCGCGGATATGCCGGTAGTCATTTCTCTACTTAACGCATTTACAGGACTGGCTGCAGCCGCCACCGGATTTTTATTGGACAATAACGTTCTTATCATTGCGGGTGCCTTAGTCGGCGCGTCCGGGACCATCTTGACTCAATTGATGAGCCGCGCCATGAACCGATCGATTACCAACATCTTGTTTGGTGCGTTCGGCAAAACGGTCCATAGTGGCGTCGTGGGCACGGTTGATGATGGGGTGGTAACCCATGCGACCGTCGAAGATGTCGCCATGTTGTTAGCCTATTCGCGAAAAGTGATCGTGGTCCCGGGTTATGGTTTGGCCGTCGCCCGAGCGCAGCAGGAAGTGCGCCAATTGCTTGAAAAACTATCGCAACGCAATGTCGATGTGCGGTTCGCCATTCACCCTGTAGCTGGCCGCATGCCGGGTCACATGAACGTGTTGCTGGCAGAGGCGAATGTGCCCTACGATAAACTCTTTGAAATGGACAGCATTAATCCTGAATTCAAAGACACCGACGTTACCCTAGTTATTGGGGCCAATGATGTCACCAATCCGGCGGCAAAGAACCAACCCAACAGTCCCTTGTATGGAATGCCTGTGCTCAACGTCGATCAGAGCCGGAAGATCATTGTTCTTAAAAGGGGAATGAGTCCGGGGTTTGCCGGGATTGACAATCCTTTGTATACCAATTCCAAGACCAGCATGTTGTTCGGTGATGCTCGCGACTCCTTGAACGAATTGGTGCGTGCTGTCGAAGAAATGTGACGAGACCGCCGCCTCACACGCTCGATATGACCCAGTGTGGGATCCGCCGCCGTATTGTGAGGATAGGGCGGCGGGATCCGTTTGCGTTATCTAATCTAAATAGCTTGGCTGGGCTGGAGGGATGAATGCAGGTCATATCTTTGACGGTGGACGCGAGATAGATATCTGCCATAATAGATTTGGGAGGGATTTTGGTGGACACTGATTCAAATAACGGGGATCAGGTGACTCTTGAAGTAGATGCTACCGGGAAACCGCGACCAATGCCTACCATGGGAGCGGTAAAGGGTATGGACTATATTGAGATAGGCGAAATCATGGAGATTATATTTGACGATCCATTGTGCGTACAAGATTTGAAAAATTGGGCGAGTTTAAAAAAACAGGAGTTTTTAGGGTCGCAGCAAAGCGGCACGACCTACAGTGTACGGATTCGACGCCTGTCGTAGCCGATCAGGGTTTGGATGGGGAGGGCTGATAGATGGCATTATATGCTTGCGGCTATGTCTTGCACTTTGATGACGGAGGGCAAACCGAGCAGGAAATTTTATTTGTAGGGGAGCTGGCCCAGTGTGAAATTCTGGAAGGGCAGTCGCCCGAACCCCGGTATCGTGGTCCACGCGTCATGACCATGGCCCGTTTTGTTATCCGGCCGGTCAGCGATCCCAACAATATTGCGTTAATATAAGCGAAAGAGGACTCCACATGGACGAAAATGATGTGCGTACGGATTATTGGATTGATAATCGAAGCAATAGGGCATTCCCTTTATGGCTGATTTTCAAGCAAGTAGGCCACGAAATGGGTGTTATGGATAACCTTCCCTACCTTCGTCAGTCACGACGAGGAGTTTCTGACGTTCTTAAAACATTAGAGCAAAGACCTGAGTTTATCCGATTGGCGACTGTGTTGGGAATTGGTGAGGATGAGCTGCGCGCCTTGATCTGGTATGTATCGTGGTTAGTAGAGAATCAGCAGATGCCTGATGAATGGGCCCAATGGAATCGCAGGGTGGACTCGGCATGGGCCTCAGGCGTGCTAAAACCGACCACAACCTTATGACCTCGCACGTAGGTCGGGGAAATCCATGGATGACATTGCTTGAGTTTCACCGCGATCCTCTTTCTATGCTATTGCAATATGGCGATCTCGACCAGCCGGTTACCCCCATTCGGCTCGGCCGCTGGACTCTTTATTTGGTTACTGGCGAACAGGAAACGTCGTATGTGCTAAGCCATCATGTCCGTCATTTTAAGAAGGGACCAGGTATGGATCAACGCAATCCGTTGATTGGGAACGGATTGCTCTTAAGTGAAACACCACGATGGGAAGTTGCCCGACGTCTTGTCAAAGACGAATTCGTGCCCAGCACGGTGCAAACCAAAGCCCCCCTAATGAGATCAGCTATTTCACAGCAATTGGATACCTGGCCAGCGGGCATATGCAACGTCGCCGAAAGGTTGGTAGACCTGACTGCTGCGGTTGTCATGACGTCTTTATTTGAAGTACAACCAGACCCCGTGGAACTGCGCCAAATTATCATTAATTCGCAGCAACTTATGCTATATTTTTACCGCCGTAGCAGAAGCTTTTTTAGACCGCCTTATCATATGCCATGGCCGGCTAATCGTACATATTGGAAGGCCGCAGTTCCTTTAGGACAAATGGCTGACAAGCTATATTCTCTGCGGTCAGGAGGACGTTCCGAGTTTTTAAATCGGTTGGAACAACTCCCTTCTGATGAACGGCGGGCTCAAATCGTGACTTTCCTTATTGCGGGCCATGAAACCACGGCCAATGCACTAAGCTGGACGCTAGGACTGTTGGCTCACCATCCTGTAGTGCAGCATAAGGCCCGATCAAATGCGCTATGGAGGGAAGCCGCGATCAAAGAATCGCTTCGGCTTTATCCACCGGTTTGGTTGCTGAGTCGTTCGACCGTGGCCTCCATCCAGCTCGGTGATTATCTATTGCCCCCCGGAACCTCCATATTGGTCAGTCCCTGGGTGAGTCATCGGTTAACACGCAACTTTCAGCGCGCAAATGAATTCTTGCCTGAGCGATGGTTCACTGACGAAAAAGTATCACCTTCTGTATACTTTCCGTTTGGGGGTGGACAACGCAGTTGCATCGGAGAATCCTTCGCAATGCAAGAGATATTACTGGCGATTGAACAGATTTTGTTCCGGTTTGAGCTGGCGCCAGCGACGGATTTGATGGCACAGCCACTGCCTTTATTGAGTTTGAGGCCGATGAATGGAATGTGGATTGCCGTGGCGCCTAACGTGTCTGGCGATTTCCATTGACCTTGACGAAAGGACGAATATAGTGTTCGAATTACGAGATGTAAGCCGCGCCTACAAATTGGGAGGTCAGGAAATAACCGCGTTATCACACGTGAGTCTGAAGTTTCCCGATCACAGCTTTACTATTGTACTAGGGCCCTCGGGCAGTGGAAAAAGTACATTGTTGAATCTCTTGGGTGGCCTAGATCGACCAACATCGGGAGAGGTGCGTTTTAACGGGTTAAACGTGGCTCAGTTCAACAATGACCAATTAGCGTCCTTTAGGCGCCATCATGTGGGGACAGTGTTTCAATCTTACCATCTGCTGCCGCACTTGACGGCACTGGAAAATGTCGAGTTGGCCTTGTCTATGGATTCGGGATCGGAGAGGCATCATCGCGCTCAGCAACTTTTGGAAGAGGTGGGGTTAGCCGATCGATTGCATAATCGACCAGCTGAACTGTCAGGCGGAGAGCAGCAGCGGGTGGCGGTGGCTAGAGCTTTAGCGCATAACCCGAGTATTTTACTGGCCGATGAACCCACAGGAAACTTGGATTCCGTTGCCCGCCGGGAGATCATGGGATTGCTTCATAAACTGCATGATGAGGGATATACCGTTATTATCATAACCCATAACGAAGAGTTGGTTACAGAACATGATCGTATCGTGCGCTTGCATGATGGTGAGGTTGTAAAAGATTCTGCTCCTCCGCTTGCAAGGGACGCAGTAGTCGAGGAAAATTCACCAATCGTTACCGTGAAAACGCGACTAGGTTGGAGTTGGTGGATGGCACTGCGCAATATGGTAAGGTCTAAGCCCAGAACCCTATTAACGGCAGTCGGAACCGCCATCGGGATCGGGTCGATAGTCCTTACGGTCGCATTTGGCACCGGACTCAGGCACAATGCCAATCAGAGTCTGGCACAAAACGGAGGGCTCAATACGGTTGAAGTGTTAGGACGCATCCCTTCGGGCGCGACGTCTTCAACTGTGAATGAACCCAACCCGTTGACTTCAAGTGACATTGCGCACTTTCAGAAATTGAGCGGAGTAGCCAGCGCGTATGCCGTGGTCTCGGTTCCAGTCATGATTCACGGGAAATCCATTGTCGCGGCCATGCTCACCAGTCTGCCCCTAGCAGGACTCCCCAACGGACAAAAACTCATTGCAGGACATCGGCCAACCTCAGGAAATTCCGTGCTCTTAGTGCAGTCGGGAATAAAAAGCTTGTTTGGCAACACAACGCCCGCGCGAGCCATAGGGAAAAGCTTTGTGGTGGAAAATACGACAGTCTTGCACCCGTTGGCTGTCACCATGACTGTGGCCGGGATTTTGAGTCCTGTGGAGCCGACCAATCAAAGCAGCGCGCCAGCGGGGTCCGTGGCTAAGTCCTCGGTGGCTCTGTACTTGCCGTATGCCGTAGCTGTCCACAGTTGGGCCGGTCACCCGCCGAAGTTTTCCCAGGCGATAATTAATGGAAAAAATGCAGCGGCCACCGTCAGTATTACCAAGACCCTTTCACAACAAGGATTCGTCGTGTTTTCGCTACGTCAAATCGCAAAGGGGATTGATACTTTTGTGATTATTATTCAAACGGTGCTGGGCGCATTTGGCGGCATTGCGTTGGTAGTGGCTGGAATTATGATTGCCTTGGTGATGATGTGGGCAGTACTGGAACGCACTCGGGAAATTGGCATACTAAAGGCACTAGGGGCGCGTGCTAAAGATATTAGACGCATTTTCATTGATGAGGCAGCGTTGATTGGGTTATTGGCCGGGGTGATTGGGCTCGCTGGCGCTTATGGAGTCGCTGTGGTGCTTCAAGCAGTATTGAAGACGTTAATCGCCAAAGCCGGGGGAACGGCTCCGGCTGTGCTGTTTGTTATTCCTTGGTGGCTCATCGTAGCGGCGCTGGGCTTTGGCATGGTGGTAGGCATCGTAGGTTCTTGGATTCCAGCTTTTCGGGCTTCCCGCCTTAGCGTGGTTGAGGCGCTGCGTCACAATGGCTAAAATCCATTTTAATTCGGGGGCACTTCTCGGACGGGAGTGCCCGTAAGAGCGTGGACTAAGTTGTCAATCGCCATCGTCGTCATACGTTCACGGGTTTCAAAGGTTGAGGTGCCCCGGTGCGGCGATAAAATCACATCGTCCCGCTGCAACAAACCGGGGTGGATAATTGGCTCGTTTTCATAGACATCTAGAGCTGCACCAGCCAACTGACCACTTTCTAGGGCGAGTACCAAGGCATTTTCGTCAATCAGGGGACCACGGCCTACGTTGACGATGAAACCGCCTGGCTTCATTTTTTCAAATTCATGCTGTCCGATAAGGTGATGGGTGTCGGTAGTCAAAGGCACTATGGCGATTATGATGTCAGATGTCGTTAACAGATGGTCGAACGACACAAATTGATCGGGATTGGATGGATGTGGTCCATGCTGTCTGGTGTATTGAATCGACACGCCAAATGGTGCCAAGAGCCGGGCAATGGTTTGACCAATGCGGCCATAGCCGAGGATTCCTACGGTTTTGCCAAACAGTTCGTGTGATAACCCCGTATTGGATCCGGTCAGCACCCGACCAGCCGAGCGCGTTTCACGATCATAAGGGATAAGGCGTCGAATGAGGCCCAGGGTCAGTGCGAGCGCTAGTTCTGCCGTGGATTGAGTCACGGCGTCCGGTGTGTGAGTTACAATGACTCCGCGCGAGCGTGCCTCTTTGACGTTGATATGGTCGTAGCCTATCCCGTAACTGCTGATCACTCGCAGTGACGGCCACAGTGCCAGCCGTTGTCCGTCGTAATATCCGTCAGACCCGTTCAGAATGAGGCCAGTTACCAAAGGATAAAGATCAGGGGACAGGGGTCCAAAAATCCATTGCCATTGTTCGGGTAATTGTTGTGGTATGCCCCATAACGGTTGAGGCGACCAACAAATAAATTTTTCCATGGTGTGATAACGCCTTTCGTTTGTAAATTGGAACCCAATTAGCATATCACAAGTGAACGGGTGATTGGCGCGGGGAAAACAGTTCGATACAATGGCTTTATGAACAAAATGGCTACACATCGGGTTATCTGGCTAAGTGTCTTTATTGTGATGCTGCTGTTGGCTCCACTGGCTCCTGTACTTGAACTTGATAGAGTTGTCTCGGCAGCTCTGCGCCCTTATGGACATCAGTGGCCGCCGCTGCAACTGGTGTGGGTTTTGGGCGGGGTGCCCCTGACCTTTCTCGTGCTGATGATCGCGGCTTATGGGCGGGTTAGTCACAGTAAACCATGGAGGGGACTAATCGGGGGATTTTTGGTTGGTACTGTGGTCGAGGTGTTGTGCAAGCACTGGTTAGCCATTCCCAATCCGCTTAATGTGCCGCCTCCACCGGCCTATCAATCGCTCATTTTAGCCACCAATATTGAACCTCAACAGGTGGTGCATTGGCTGTCTTTCATCCTGGGCGCGAATCACCAATCCAGCCACCATCTCACCCTATTACGGGGTACGTTTCCCAGTGGACACCTGTTTCGATTGACCTTTGTTCTGTCTACTCTTATAACCGCTGGTAGATGGCAGTGGACGGTTGTCGCACTGGCCGCCGTGGCGACCGCAGCTGTGGTTGCCACAGGAGGACATTGGATCTGGGATGCGGCCGGCGGATACTGTTTGAGCCAATTGATGGCGGCATGGTCCGTGAAATGACCGCATTGCAGAACATGATTGTGTTTGAGCGCGTGGATTTGAGGAAATAGGGAGGATTTCAATGAATATCTTGCGACTATTCCAGCATCCAAAAGAACTGATAGATTTGAATCCCGCAGAAGTTTTTGACAAGGTGTCTGTACCGCAATGGGTCATCGTTGATGTACGAACTCGAGCGGAGTTTGCCTCGGGCCATATTAAGGGAGCTATACATGCGCCATTAGGCACCACAGGCCAACAAATGGCCGACCGCGACCACAATAGTCAAATCGTGCTCATTTGTAAAACTGGACATCGAAGTCAAGCAGCCGCACGAGAATTATTGGACATGGGATTCCACCAAGTGCATCACTTGCTAGGAGGAATGGATCGCTGGCGCAAAAACAGGATGCCGGTCACCCGGGAGTGATAGGGTTGAGTGTGGACTATAACAGGGAGATGTGGCTGACGGTCCCTATATAGATGTACCCTGCAATACTTACCCCCATCAGAAAGGCCCACAATAGACCGTAAAACCACTTGTGGGACAAGGGTATGTCGTTGTAAGCTGGCGAAACGCCATGGCGGACGCGTCGCGTAAAATTCCAGATGATAAAGGCTAAAATTATGAGCGTGATCGGGTCCAGTCGAAAACTGTTGGTCACGGGATTGTAAAATAAAATCACAGCAAGCCCGACTAAGCCAGGGCCCCATGCCTTCCACCCTAGAAAAGCTACCGTACGGCCCCCGTCCAGAGGGACTACGGGAATCAGATTGAAAATGTGCATTAACATCCCAAACAGCGCAAGCATGGCAAACATGGGTTGCCCGGTAGCTAGGTAGAGACCGTAGCTGACTATCGAGGCGAAAATGCCGAAAACTGGTCCGGCAATGCCGATAAAGGCCTCATCGTCGGCATTGGCTGGATTTTGACGCAAACTAATTACGGCTCCGAAAAAGGGAATGAATGTCGGCCACGAAGCGTCAATTCCTCGCGCCCGATTGGCCAGCACGTGTCCAGACTCGTGAATTCCGATCAACACCACCAGCCCAACCCCAAATGCCCATCCGAAAGTTAGACCATAAACGAGCATGGATATAATTAGGCTGAAAAACAGCAAGAACACCTTAGCTTTATAGATCACGGCTAAAATAGAGAGACCCCATTGTTTCAAATTTCGCCTTTGAGGTCTTTGGGGAGAAATCGTGGACGGCTTCCCCAATAGGGCCGATGAGTCATTGGGCAAAAACGGTTCCATCATTAGACCTCCTGTTCTCTAATTGGGAGCGGGAACGCGAACCATCTACGGATTGGGCCCGATTGCGATGGGGTTATCACGATAGCTAATCCAATCGCTCCAACTGCCAGGATACAATGTGGCTTCAACGCCAATGAGATTCAACGCAAATAGATTAACACAAGCGGAGACTCCCGAGCCGCAGTAGACAATCGGTATGGCCTGGCTGGCAATCTCGCCGAAATGATGCGCCAGATGAGATGCGGGGCGATATTGCGCTGGTTCGTCAAACACTAATTGGTAATCATAATTTTTTGCGCCCGGAATATGTCCTGCAACGTGATCAATCGGTTCGACTTCGCCGCGATATCGGGGCGCGCTGCGTGAATCCATCAAATAGTGGCCATTTGTTGTTTTTAAAAGAGTCCCATCGACTATGGGCAAGTGGCCCGGGCGGGCCTCAAAATTGCCTTGGCGCGGTGGTGTGGGTTCAGCGGTCACTAGGCCGCCACTGCGCTGCCACGCCCTTAACCCGCCGTCAAGCACTAGTGCTTGGTCATGGCCAAAGTAGCGCAAAAGCCACCAAAGTCTGGCAGATCCCACCCCGTCGATATCATAGGCAACACAGTAAGTGTTGGCGGTGACACCCTTATGCGCCATGCATTGGGCAAATAATTCCGCAGTTGGCAAAGGATGGCGGCCGCCATGGTCGCCCAGCGGCCCAGCCAAGTCTACCTCCAAGTCCAGATAGTATGCGCCAGGGATATGGCCTGATTCGTAATCTGCGCGGGCACTACCCGGCGCGAGCAGATCGTACCGGCAGTCGAAGACAATGACTTGCGGATCGAAGAGATGTTTTTGCAACCAATCTACCGAGACTAAGCCCGGACCTTTACCCTCGTCAATTGTCATACCCGCGGCGCCTCCCGGAAGGCAGGCCGCAGGCCAGAGTACTAGGCCACCATGCTTTATGGGTTATGCGAGTGAGGATTTGAGCAACCAGGGCCCATATTGCCAACACGACCATCCAATGCACAACAAAACTAGCGAACACTCCTGTCAACAGGAGCGCGCGAGACCACGATGAACACATTGACCCAACCTCCTACTCATATTATAGCTAACTGTTGGCCGCTCCGTTTGAATTAGAAAAATTTGTCACTGAAATGCAGGGATTTTAGAATCTATTGCGAATATGTTGCTATGACTAAGACCAATATCAGGACTTGGATCAAAATGTCAAGGAGGTAGTTATTATGAATCGATTGTCGGCCATTTTGTCGGCCGGTACGCTGTTCGCTGCGTTCGGCACGCCGTTTTTAGCCGGACCAGTTGCGCAGGGTATGCCTCTCAACGCACCTCGTATTCGTTTGGCTCATTCAAAAAGTCCAACCACTAAATCTTATGGATGGTCGTCCAGCAATTGGTCGGGTTATGCTGTGACCAGCGGAGCGCCTTACACCAGCATTACGGGCAATTGGATTGTTCCTTCCGTAACAAGCGGCCATGGGTCAACCTATTCATCCGCATGGATTGGCATTGATGGATTTAACAACAGCGATCTCATCCAAACCGGAACTGAACAAGACTATTATAGCGGTTCCGCGCATTATTCAGCCTGGTGGGAGATATTACCGGCGGCAGAAACGGTTATTCCGAACTTCACCATCCAACCCGGCGACCAAATGTCAGCTTCTATCAAAAATGACGGCAATGGCGATTGGACCATTTCATTAACGGACAACACCGAAGGTGAAACGTTCAGCACGGTACAAGCCTATAGCGGGCCAGGAGCATCTGCCGAATGGATATTAGAGGCCCCTACCATTGGTGGGCACGTGGCTACCTTGGCCAACTATGGCCAGACAACATTTAACCCGGGCACGGTTAACGGGGGCAATCCGGGCTTGTTGACATCAAACGGCGGAGTCATGATACAAAAACGCCAACAAGTCTCGACCCCTTCAATTCCTGACAGTGATACTGACGGCTTTAATGTGGCCTATGGGGCGACTGCTCCCGCGCCGCCCGCTTCCTGAGCGTTGACTAAAGCAAGCACCCCGTGGCTTTTAGCGGGGTGCTTGCCCTAAGGCGCCTTTCGTGTCTGGACCGAAGACAGGCCTAATTGGGCCGAGCGGTAGTAGTTGACTAAGAGAACTATCAACCATGCATAAACCATATCGACGACCACCAGCCAGGCGATGGTCCAGGCAGGGGTTGCGGAGAGATTGGCTATCATCGCCGACAAAAATCCGATAGCTACAGCAGCCGTAAACCATCCTGTCAGCGAGGTAGTCTGCGATTGGCGCATAATCTGGCTGTGATGCCATTGAGTGCTCAATGGCTCGGGCACGGTGATCAAGGTGAATTTGAAAAATGCCATGATGTACTTTAAAAATACGAGCAAGATGGGCACAAGGATTGCACCTACCATAATTCGCGTGATGCCAGTGGTCACGCTGCCCGCGATCCAACTAATCGCCATAAACGTGAGATTAATCACGATATACACTAATAAACCGCGGATGCGGGTCAGCCATGGGGCCAAGGCAAGTTGGCCGACCCAGCGTATCAGACCTGTCGCAAAAATCCATTGAATAAAACTCCACCCGACTACAGCTATGGCTGCCTCAGCAATGGAAAGATGAGGTAAAAACGGACGCCATACAACATGCAGATGGGGGGCGTGAGGCACGTAACGCGCTGTGTTGAGCGATGGCTCCACGACTATGGGGCGATTATCCAACAATGTCAGATTAAGAAATGAAGGCATAGCCACGGGGACGTAAAATCGCAACAACAGCCCCCCGGCCGCATGATATCCGCGACTAAGCCATGCGTCGACCCAAAGTGTATCCCATAAGATTGGAAGCAATGCTAAGAATGCCACCCGATACCAGCGACGACTAGACATCTGCGCCTCCATGAGATTTTTACAATGGCATTAAAAGTAGGATGGCCACTTGGCAATGCTTGACTGGGTTCCGTTTGCCATGATGTTGATTGTAACATCTATCTCAGGAAACGTGTTGAAAACATCCCGTGTGGCGACATCATAGGCAGTGGGGTGCCAATTCGCATATAATGGTGTTAAAAAATGCCAGTTTATCATCGCGTGCCTATGAAAATCGGGTCCGCAAAGAACTTTAGAACCAAGTTCTAGGGTGGGCAGCAATGTGGGTTTCGAAAAAACATGGCATGGATATGAACAGAGGTCGTAAATGAAAACTAAATACGTGTTTCTTATTGGCTTGGTGGCGGTTTTTGCAAGCGTGTTCGGCGCAGTTCCGGCGGTTTTGGCCGACCACGGCATTAGTCGTTTGAAGGTGGAAATTGCGACATTGGACTCCGCGGTGCATCTGCATAATGTACCCGTCTTAACCCGTTCGACAGGCCAATTGAGCGCTACTCTGAATACCGTGATGTGGGCAGGGCGGCTCTTGTTTTATGTGCGGGCAATTCCTCATTGGGGTGCAGAATATAAGGATACCATGAACCTTATTGCGGGTAGCTATGATGTTGCCCAGGCCGCGCATATTGGGTTGTCTGACCTGCCAAAGCAGTGGGTTCGGCACGGCATACGTTCGTGGGCGGCTGCGCTGCCAGCCATGAGCGCAGACTTCAAGGCGCTCGTCCCTTGGGTGCAACGCGGGTCTGAAGCCTGGAGTAAAGTAACACCGGCGGATTTGCCGCATTCCCTCTCAGGTCAATGGCACCGCATCCATGAGGTGCAAACGGTCATTCCGCTGTTGGCCAAGTACATACCTCTCTTGGCCAGTGCGGGCCCAACCATAAGCTATGTTTTGGGCGAAAATCATCTCCAAAGATACTTGATATTGTTTGAGAACAGCGGAGAACTTCGGGCCACCGGGGGGTTTATCACCGCCTATGGGGATCTCGCGATGAATCATGGTAAAGTAGTGGGGGTTTTGGCCCAAAATATTTATCTGCTCGCGGATAAGATTCGATATCGCCCTCTGGCACCTCCGCTGATTCATCGCTATTTGTACACCTGGCATTGGCATATCCGCGATGCTAACTGGTCTCCCAATGTGCCATCGTCGGTGGCCGACATTAAACGGTTTTATGACTCTATACCCCATGTGCCGAAAATCAATGGCATGTTTTTCGTGACCACCTGGTTTGTCGACCAGATACTGGCGGATGTGGGACCAATTACGGTGACCACCGGCCAGGGAAGTGTCGCAATCAATGCACAAAACGCGAATTACGAAATGGAATACATGGCGGAGAAATCGGGTTTGACAGAGTTGAAACGTAAAGCCTTCATTGCCAGCATGATGAAACGTATTTTGGGTAGAGCCTTTTCTGCTCGAGGGCCCGTTCTTTATAAAATTCTAAACACTGTGTGGACTGGCTTAAATCAAAAGCTGCTCATTTTAAACTTTGACAATGCCGAGGCTCAGTCATTAGTTCAACGATTGAACTGGGCTGGAACCATTGATCGCCAGGTGGCGGGAAATTACTTAGAGGTGGTGGACGAAAATCTGGGCGGCCATAAAGACAATTATTTTATTCACGAACATGTCATGCTATCTGTGGACAAACGCGCACATTCCACTTTGGAAACCATTCGCATCACTTGGATAAATCCAGCGCCTCCCGACGGGGGTTGGCTAGTAGTTCCGTACACGGCATGGATTCGCGTGTATCTTCCTTTGGGCGCCAAACTGGTTGGCATAAGGGGGCAAAATGGGCCCGTTGAACAGTATGTTAATGGAACAGTCGATAAAACGGTGATAGGAACCCATGTCACGATACCGGTAAAAGCTACTGTGAATTCTCCTCCCTCGTCAGGTACACTTACCATCACGGTGTCCTTGCCTCTTAATCTTCCTCTAGACCAATTGACATTGCAAAAGCAGCCGGGAGTGCCCGTGGTTTGGTACCGAGTGCAAATGAAAGACATTGCTAGAACATTCGCCCTGCGGCAGGATGCGGTGCTGACAAGGTTATAATAGATTACATTGAGGGGGATGCCTGTGCGGATTGCGTTTCTGCTTCCTAATTTTACTCATGTGCCCATCGGTGGTTTTAAGATTATTTACCAATATGCCAATCGGTTGCAGGAAAGGGGACATCAAGTGAGCGTTGTGCAGGCTCCTTTAGTGCGCCGTGATGCAGGCGCGAAGAACCAACTTAGAGCTTGGACCACCTACCTCAAGCGAGGAATTGGGGGCCCAGCGTCTTTTCGTCCAGACAGGTGGATGCATGTGCATCCTGCCGTACAAATGATTTGGCGGCCATCGTTTGCGTCTTACTGGATTCCGGAGGGCGACGCGGTGGTGGCTACAGCTTGGCGAACCGCGGAGTGGGTTCGCCATTATCCGGCCTCCAAAGGAAAGAAATTTTATTTTATTCAACACTTAGAAACTTGGAACCGCGCTCAATCGGACCGGGTCATACAGACCTGGAAGCTGCCCTTAACAAAAATTGTAATTGCGCGGTGGCTAAAAGACTATGCCGCGACTTTAGGCGAACAAGCGATATATGTGCCTAATGCAGTAGATGAGAGTGAATTCGGGGTAGACGATGCAATTCAGTTGCGAAACCCATGCCACGTGGGCATGTTGTTTCATCGGACACCCTGGAAGGGCAGCAAAGATGGGCTCAATGCTTTAATGTCGGTCAAAAAGTCCGTGCCCGAACTCCAAGTCACTCTGTTCGGCACTGAGTCACGTCCCACCGAAGTGCCAAGCTGGGTACACTACATAGAGAATCCCTCGCGACCTGACCTGCGGCGGCTCTATAACCAAATTGCCATCTTTGTCGGGCCGAGTTGGACCGAGGGATGGGGGTTGCCGCCCATGGAAGCCGCCTTGTCCGGCGCGGCGCTGTGTTTGACGGATATTGGCGGGCATCGGGAATTTGCTCAGCATGAAGACACGGCATTGCTGTCACCGGCGCAGGATGCGGATGCTCTCGCCCGCAATGTGCTGCGGCTGATCCAAGATTCTGCGTTGAGGTGGCGTTTAGCACACCGTGCTCTCATGAACTGCCAACGATTCACTTGGGAATATTCGACCGCCAGGCTGGAGGCGGCGTTAATGGAGCATGAGCAAGCGCCAGGCTGCAAGAATCCATAATGTCCATCCGGCAAGGAATAAAAGACCTCCCAGAGGAGTCACCAGTCCCCAGCGACGTTGTCCAGTCAAGGACAAAATATAGAGGCTGCCAGAAAAGAATGCAATACCCGCTATAAAACACCAACCTGCCCATTGGAGCAGGATTGAACGGGTAATCGCCGAACTGGTGAGAGCCACCATGCCAAGCGCCAACGCATGATACATCTGATATTGAACCCCGGTCTGAAAGGTTGCCATGTGTTGCTCGTCTAATTTGGCGCGAAGACCGTGAGCACCAAATGCTCCCAAAGCTACACCTAAAAACCCCAATAGACCTGCGGCAAGGAATAACGACGTCATATTGCTGTCTGTCCACCTCAGTTTCCGCCCACCACAAAGTGGCTCAGAGCTTGTTGATTAAGGAGAATATTTCGGTACAATACTAACAGATTATCTAGGAGTTGCACTTTCTGATGAGTAACTTGACGGGGAATCGCTGGACCAAAATTGGACTATGGTGTTTGGTAAGTCTTGTTCTGGCATATATTGGCGCCAGGCTTTGGCTGGGAGACTGGGGCCGGGCTGCTCCGCTGTCGGCGCGCCCGGCAGCTCCCTTTTCGCATGTGATTGTGATTATGATGGAAAATCATGGGACTAAGTCCCTGACAAGCAATCCGAACACGCCGTACATCGACCATTTGATGGCGACATATGGTTTTGATCCAGTCTATCACGGGGTCACTCATCCCAGCCTGCCAAATTATCTAGCTATGATATCAGGATCAACTCAAAACCAGCACACCGATTATCCCACCAGCTCATTTCATGCGCTTACCCTCATAAGTCAATTAAACCGCCGCCACCTGAGTTGGGAAGGTGTCATGCAAAGCATTCCGCATCCCAATTATCGTGGGCAATGGTATCCGGCTCCCTTGTCCCAACAGAACGCCCTATCGGCTCCTAGCACGGCTTTGTATGCAAAAAAACATAATCCATTTGCTTTTTTTACCACCATCAGCGCACAGACTTTGCAAGACCATACGGTGACACTGAGACAATTCAAAACTCAATTGAAAAAAGGCCAAATTCCGCGCTTTGTTTGGATTACACCCAATTTGTGCCACGACATGCATGGCCAGCCCGACAGCGCCCAGGCTGCATGCCCAGTGAACAATAACAATCGCCTGGAGCGGCTGGGTGATAGTTTTTTGGCCGAGTGGGTCCCCGCCATCATGCGCTCGAGCGCATGGTATGGAAACGCTGTGATTTTTATTGTGTGGGATGAAGCTAATGCCCCGTCGGGGATAACTTCTGTACCACAATATTTAGCGGCGGCTCCGGGATCTCCAAGAATTTTAGGCATATCTGTCGGCGGAGGCATAGTTCCTCTTATCGTCATTTCCCGCCAAAACAAACAACACCAAGTGGTCTCAATAGACTGCAACCACTACTGCGTACTGAAGACCATCGAAAACGGTTGGAAACTGGGCTATTTGGGAATGGCGCAAAGCCCTGCCATTCCCACGCTGGTGCCTCTTGTGCCCGGGCGATAAATTAGTCGTCGCTTTGATCCCGGAACAGGGTGGGCGCCAACAGCACAATAGACCCGATAAATAAAATCCCGATGAATACAATGACTGCAAGATCTCCTGCGTTTATCATCTGTAGTGCCTCCTTTACGAAATCATGCCGTTAGTGTCCCGCTCTTGGCTGGATTCACATGTCTAAGATGTTGCCTTTCCTCCCAAGCCTTCGGAGTTTCTCCAGTTGGAATGAATAGACGCCTAATGATCTTGGGCACAGTAGCGCTATGAAATTTACGACCTTTTCTCGAAAAAAAGTGAAGTTGAGTGAGACCAGACTCATTAGCCACCAATTTGGCAGTGGACCTCGCGGGAAAGCACCCCACGGCATCGGCTCAAAGAGCCTTACCCTGATGACGGTCGGAGGCATTATGGGTTCTGGACTTTTTTTAGCGAGCGGCTCTGCGATACGGTTGGCTGGCCCTGCCGTTGCGGTGTCCTTTTTAATTGGCGTCACCATCATGTCGATTGAAGTATCTGCATTGGCCGAGATGTCGGCGGCTGATCCAGAGCGTGGATCGTTTTTGGCTTTTGCGCGGCATACGTTAGGACCGGGATCTGCTTTCATTGGAGGCTGGATTTTTTGGTTTTCCAGTGTGCTCAATTTAGCAGCAGAAGCAACTGCGGGGGCCATCTTTACGCGGTTGTGGTTTCCCTCGATCCCGGTTTTCGTATTCAGCATCGGATACTCTATCATTATCGTTGGCATTAACTTCTTGACGGTCAAAGGATTTAGTACAGTGGAGTCGGTAATGTCGCTTGCCAAAGTATTGGCAACCATGGCGTTCATTGTGGTCGCGGCTTTAGTGGTGTTTCATGTTGTTCATGTGCCATACCGAGTGGGGCCGGAGTTATGGGTGGCCAGACCATCCTTTTTTCCCCATGGCATAAGAGGAATTGCGGCGGCTATGGTGCTCGTCTTGTTTTCTATGTCAGGCACCGGAGTGCTTGGATTGGCCGCACCTAATGTACGTCGACCAGAACAGACGATCGGCCACACTATCCGTAATACCGTGGTGGGGATTTATGTGCTCTATGTAGGTGCGGCGTTGGCTATTACGGGTCTGTTGGTGTGGAGGACCGTGCCGACCGCGCAAAGTCCCTTTACCGCTGCAGTTCGTCTGCTTCATAGTGTGTGGTTGGTCGATGCCCTTAATGTCGTCATATTGCTTGCCGTGCTCAGCGCGATGAACGCGGGGCTGTTTGCTACGGACCGTGTCTTAGCCACCTTGGGCCGAATTCATGATGCGCCGCATGTACTCGCAAAAGAATCCCATGGCATCCCTCGAACGGCTAATGCGGTGAGTGGGGGTCTCTTGGTGGTGGTGAGTGGACTGGCATATTTTTTACCCAAAACGGCTTATCTGTATTTGGTAACCGCCACGGGATTTCAAGCCCTAATGATTTGGATCCTCATTATTGTGACACAAATCTACTTCCGGCCTCGACTGCTACAGAAAACACAACATCCGCAATTTACGGTGCCCATGTATCCGATATTGTCATGGATTGGTGTGGCCTTGACCGTGGGGGTTATTGCGAGTGCGCCGTTGGCGCCCCATGAAATGGTGGCTTTGGGCATCTCACTGGCAGCAGTGGGAATTTTCGGCTTAGTTTACCTACCGGTGAAACTGCGCCGGACCCGCAAAGTCTCCTGACCCACTCTAGATTTGATATGCTAGAATGAACCGTACCTTCCCGATATTAGTCTTTTTTAGAAAGGATCGTTTTACCAATGCGCATTGGATTACCCAAAGAAATTAAGATCGATGAAAACCGCGTCGCTTTGACCCCCGCTGGCGTGCTGTCCCTAACCAAGGATGGGCACACCGTCATAGTCGAAACCGGCGCTGGATTAGGCAGCGGATTTTCCGACGAGCAATATCGGCAAGCTGGCGCTACATTGAACCCTGAGGCCAGTGAAGTGTGGGGACAAGCTCAAATGGTAGTCAAGGTCAAGGAGCCATTGCCCGAAGAATATGGGTATTTTCGCTCGGACTTGTTGCTCTTTACATATTTGCACTTGGCTCCAGAACCAGAATTAACTCGTGCCTTGCTGAAGTCCAACATCACAGCCATCGCCTATGAGACCGTCCAAAAACCGGATCGCAGTCTTCCGCTGCTCACCCCGATGAGTGAAGTGGCAGGGAGGATGGCTAGTCAAATAGGAGCGCAGTTTTTAGAAAAACCCTATGGAGGCAGAGGGATTTTGCTGGGCGGAGTTCCGGGTGTGTTGCCCGGCCGGGTCGTAGTTATTGGCGGTGGGATCGTAGGCACTAATGCTGCTCGAATTGCGCTCGGGTTAGGCGCAGAAGTGACCATTGTGGATATTAGCGCAGATCGTTTGCGTCAGCTTGATGACCAGTTTCATGGGCACTTGCGGACTTTGATGTCCAACGAGTACAACATTGCGGAGGCTGTGCGCCACGCGGATCTGGTCGTGGGTGCAGTGCTGATTCCGGGAGCGCGCGCTCCTCATTTAGTGAGCGAAGAAATGGTCAAGTCGATGGAGCCAGGATCGGTCATTGTTGATGTGGCAATTGACCAAGGTGGATCAATTGAAACCATCGATCGGGTGACGACGCACTCTAACCCGACCTATGAGAAGTTTGGGGTCGTGCATTATGCGGTAGCGAACATGCCGGGAGCGGTGGCTCGTACCTCCACGCTGGCGCTGACCAACGTGACTTTGCCGTATGCGCGCGCGTTGGCACGCTATGGTGCCGAAGACGCCATGCGGCGCGATCAAAGTTTGGCCAAAGGGTTGAATATCTATAAAGGACAGGTCACGTTTGAAGCGGTGGCCGAGTCGCATAATTTGCCTTATACTGCAGTATCCGCGGTTTTGTCTTAAAATGGATTTTCCGGCTTGTGGCTTGCTGCCATCATTTTGCAGCAAGCCACGGGTCGGCAGGGATTCTATATGTTGGCGTCGAAAGACTACTCCATCTGAATCGAGCGGAGTGGTTGAGCGTGAACGACGTGGTAGCGGAGTTCCTTTATCATTTGCGGTATGAAAGGCATTTGGCCAGTAATACAGTAGAATCCTACGGAAGGGATTTAGTGGATTTTGCGCGGTATTGCAAGGAACACATTCGAACCTCAGAACGTGACCAAGTGGTAATGTACTTAGAACATCTGCGGAGTGAAAAACGATCCTCAGCCACCATCGCTCGTCGGTTGGCGGCATTGAAAGCTTTTTACCGATGGCAATTGCGCGAGGAATACACGCTTGAAGATCCTACCGAGCTGCTGTTGTCACCAAAACTAGAACGGCGATTGCCGGACGTGCTGACCATCAGCGAGGTTGCTCGGTTAATTGAGGCGCCTGATGGGCGCCGCATTGCCGGGATTCGTGATCGAGCCATGCTGGAAGTATTGTATGCCACGGGCATTCGGGTCAGCGAATTGTGCCATTTGAGCGTCAATGATTGGTGGCTGGACCCTCCTAGAATTCGATGTCTAGGCAAAGGGTCCAAAGAACGGTACGTGCCTTTAGGGGATATCGCGGTTCATTGGCTGGCCAAATATGTTGAAGAAGCGCGCCCCAAAATGGTGCGCGGCCACGATGTGGGATACCTGTTTCTCAATCATCGAGGTGAAGCGTTGACACGGCAAGGCTTTTGGAAGCTATTGAAGAAATATGCCATAACTGCTCAGATTATGAAACCTATTACTCCTCACATGATACGCCACTCGTTTGCGACGCACCTGTTAGAAAATGGGGCAGACCTGCGTTCGGTACAAGAAATGCTTGGCCACCAGGATATATCTACCACCCAGATTTATACTCATGTGAGTTCTAGTCGTCTCAAACCGGTTTATAATGCAACACATCCTCGAGCCTAACAGTCTGCGAAACGAGGTAGTGCACTGATGAGAATTGTATTGCTGGTGATTGATTCGGGAGGCATAGGTCCGGCACCTGACAGTGTTCAGTACGGTGATGCAGGGGCGAACACCATTGGACACACCGCTTGTGCCGTTGGCGGCCTGGAGTTGCCTCATCTCGCTGCCATGGGATTAACTGGTCTGCTGTCCATCAAAGGCACGCCTCAGATGGCGCTTAGTGGGGTAGCATATCCCGTGCATCCTCATGCCAACGGCAAAGATACTCTGGCAGGTCATTGGGAAATGATGGGACTGACGGTCACCACTCCATTTATGACATATCCCAACGGATTCCCCGATAGTGTGGTGGAACAGTTGACTGTAGCTTTCGGTAGACCCCTATTAGGAAACGAAGTGGCTTCCGGCACTGAAATCATCCAGAGACTGGGTGCCCGGCATTTGGTGACCGGCTGGCCCATCGTTTATACTTCCGCCGATAGTGTGCTTCAAATTGCTGCCCATGAGTCGGTGGTGCCCGTTGACCTGCTCTACGAGTGGTGTGAAAAAGCTCGCGTGATCATGCAAGGGCCCAACCTGGTCGGACGAATCATTGCCAGACCATTTGCAGGCGATCCAGGACATTTTCAGCGGACCGCCAATCGTCATGACTTTGCGGTAAGCCCTTGGGCGTCGACCGAAGTGGACATGTTGCTAAGCCATGGCGTGCAAACCGTCGCCATCGGAAAAATTACGGACATCTTCTCGGGCCAAGGATTTTCGTCCTATCGTCGCACTACCAGCAATTTGGATGGTTTGCAACAAACGCTCAACGTGTTGCAATCTCCTCATCCGCACTATCAGTTTGTGTTTACCAACCTGGTAGAGTTTGACTCGCATTGGGGGCACCGGCGCAATCCGGCCGGGTATGCTCAAGCGTTAAAAGAGTTGGATGATTTTTTGCCGAAGATTTGGAATGAACTAGATAGGGATGATCAGGTGTGGATTACTGCAGATCATGGTTGTGATCCGACCTACCGGGGTACCGACCACACCAGGGAAACCCTCCCTTGGTTGGCCTGGGGTCCTAGTCTGCGTCCGATGATTGGAGAAGCTCGCAATACCTTGGCGGATATCGCAGCAACGTTGGCGGCAGTGTTTAAGGTGCCTGTGATAGGTGACGGGCACGTTGCACAAGCGCTATTGGAGGAATAAGGGCCGATGACAATTATCGAAAAAACCCGTGACCGAATACCATTGTCTAAGGAAGAAATGTGGCAGTGGATTGGCGCCATCGTGGATGGCTCCATCCCTGACTATCAGGTCGCCGCATGGCTGATGGCCGCGTATCTCAATGGGTTGACTGAGCAGGAAATCTTTGATCTGACCGAAGCGATGGCTTTTGTGGGTAGCCCGCCCCCTCGCCATGTGGGGTTGGTAGACAAACATTCCACCGGCGGGGTGGGCGACAAGACCAGCCTTATTTTGGCTCCTTTAGTGGCTTCTTTCGGGATTCCAGTGGTTAAGATGTCGGGCAGGGGTCTAGGACATACCGGCGGAACTCTGGATAAATTGGAGAGTCTGCCGGGGTTTCGCGTGCAACTGACCCCGGAACAATTGGAACGCCAGGTCAAAGACGTAGGGGTTGCGGTGATAGCGCAGAGCCGCGATTTGGCTCCGGCAGACGCCAGGTTGTATGCACTACGTGATGTCACGGCTACTGTAGACAGTATTCCACTCATTGCGGCATCCATCATGAGCAAGAAGCTGGCTGCAAAATCGCCCAATATCGTTCTAGATGTCAAAGTGGGCAGTGGAGCATTCATGAAGACACGGGAGAGGGCCATTGAGTTGGCGCGGCTGATGGTCCAAATCGGGCAGGCCCACCATGTTCGTGTGAAGGCGATCCTTACCGACATGAATCAGCCCTTGGGATTTGCGGTGGGTAATGCTATCGAAGTCAATGAGGCGATGGCCACACTAAGAGGGAATGGCCCGCAAGATCTCACCGATGAGGTGAAAGTGCTGGCCAGCCACATGGTATCGTTGGGGGCCAATATCTCAGTGCAGGCTGCCCTGGAAAATGTGACTCGGGCTTTGGAAGACGGCCGCGCCTGGCAAAAATTCACCGAATGGGTCGTAGCCCAAGGCGCGGATCCCAAGGTATTAGAGCATGATTTGCTGTTGGCTCCAGTTCATCTGCAATGGGTTTTGGAGCAACAGGTTGCAGTGCAGGCCATCAACACCCGAGAAATTGGATTGGCTGCGCTGACACTAGGGGCTGGCCGCCATGTCAAGGACGACCCAGTCGACCACGCAGTAGGTGTGCGATGTTTCCTTAAAGTGGGCAAGGTGTATGGTCCAGGCACCGTAGCGGCCGATGTGTACGCTCGCAGCGAACCTATGGGTCAAGAAGCGCTTCGTATGATAAAAAAATCGATTGTGCAAGGCCAAAGTATTAGACAGACAGAGGCGATATTAGAAATTATTGAGTAGGCAACTACATGCATGAAGCCATTCTTGGTCGTGGATACTAGGCTAAGTATCCCGCGAGGAGTGAGTGGCGAATGGCAAAACTTAGGCATTTTTTTATCATCATGATGCTGATGGTTGTGGTGATGACAGGTAACAGTGTGGTGTGGGCGGCAACGGCACCGCCCACTTCTGTGGCGCGTGCGGCAGAATTGGTTGATGCTGCCACCGGGAAAGTGCTCTTTCAACAAAACGCCAATGCTGAACTGCCCATGGCCAGCGTTACTAAGCTCATGACGCTTTATATTGCAGTAAAGGCCGTAGTACAGCATAAAGTAAGCCTGAGTAGTCTCGTACCGGCAGACGAAGACGCCTATCATATAGGCGGTTCGCAAATTTGGTTGCGGCCAGGCGAACGTTTGACGGTGGACCAAATGTTGAAGGCGATCGCAGTGGGTTCAGCTAACGATGCCGCATATGCGCTTGGGGCATATTTGGGGGGATCCGAGACCCAATTCGTTGCGATAATGAATCAAACAGCGCGCCAGCTTGGGATGATGCACACGCATTTCGTCAATCCCCACGGGTTGCCTGTCCGAGATCACTTCACCACGGCACATGACTTGGCAATATTGGGTAGCGCGGCGGTAAAATACCCGCTACTGTTGCACTACACCTCCCAATGGCAAGACCGAACAATTCGCAATGGCAAAGGTGGAAGCCTTTGGCTTATCAATCAAAATCGACTGTTGCGCACCTACATCGGCGCCGATGGGTTAAAAACGGGGTACACGCATGCGGCAGGATTTTGTATGGTGGCTACGGCGCGTCGCGAAGGAACGCGGTTAATTGCCGTGATTTTAGGAGCGCCGACTTCAAAGTTGCGATTTGCAGACGCGCAAGCTCTCATGACCTGGGGGTTTTTAAACTATCGGACTTTTAAGCTTGCCACACCATCCAATTTGCCAAAAACACTTCCGGTGGCGCATGGTGCCATATCATCAGTCATGGTGGCTCTGAAGCGACCGGTCATGATGACTGTGCCAACTGCCGACTGGGGACACGTCAGTTGGCGAATTGAGACAGTGCCCCGTCTTATTGCGCCTGTTGCACTGCAACAGGAGGTTGGTTCGGTTACGGTCGTGGTTCCTAATCAACCACCATTGCGCATACCCATTGTCGCCACGCAAACGGTAAGGCGGGTGGGATTTGGAGAACTGGTGTGGAATTATTTTTGGTACATTGCACAATAGGAGGCACAGGGAATGAACGAAGAGCAAGTAAGCGCTGTGTATCGCCACTTGACTCATCTTGAACACTATCTCTCTCTACAGTTGGGAACCAGCGAAACAGACTCAGTTCAAGCCTTGAGTGCTTATGACAATCATCCGGCCGATTTGGCCACGGATACCTTTGAAAGGGAACTTGACCTTGGAATCGAAATCGGGCTGCAAAATCGGTTGAATTGGGTGGCGAGGGCCGTGGAAAAATTGCAGCAAGGCACATATGGGATTTGTGAGGAGTGCGGACAGCCGATTGACCCGGGTCGGTTGCAAGCAATGCCCGAGGCGATCTTTTGCATCCAGTGCCAAAGTGAGGAAGAGATCTCGTACCGGCCTATAGCGTCAGAAAGCCAAGTAATCCCTATCCAGCGTTTGGAGACCCCGGACTATGATGCAGTAGAAGCAGACCGTGAGGACTTTTGGCAATCTGTGGCCGAATGGGGAAATTCCGATTCGCCGCAAGACACCCCGCCAGCGGTTGATTACAACGAAACGTTTATAGGATTTGCCGAGCCTATAGGATACGTTGAAGAGGTAGAGTCGATAGTGGATGCCGATGGCGAGGCACTATTGGACAGTGTGCGCGAAAAGTTGCGACGCCAAGGAAAAAGTATCGACAAAGAAAGTGATGAATATCCGGAATAGGGCGGCCAAATCCCGCCTTTTTTCGCGCCTGCAACCGTGTATGATGGTGACATAGGAGCTTGTCCCATCGAACAGGAGGCTATTATGACCATCCTACACAGTGTGCAGGGTACGCGAATTGTGGTGGCAATTAACGGAGATCTGGATTTGAAGACGGCGGGCCCACTGCGCGACACTTTGGATACCTTGATTGACCGATATCCCGACAAGCACTTAATCCTAGACCTGGCCGAAGTCGGTTTCATTGACAGTTCGGGGTTGGGGGTAATTTTGGGCCGTTATCGAAGATTAGGGCAAAACCAGCGTACATTAACACTGTCAGGAGTTAAACCTTCAGTGCGGACGGTGTTGGATTTAGCAGGTATTTTGTCGATTATAACAGTCATTGAGAGCCCAGCGCGTAAAGAGATCCAACGATGATGGGCCAGCGGTCTCATTCTTGGCATAAAGGGATAGAGGGAGGCGAGGCAAAGTGACCAATCGGATGACATTGCGATTTGTATCGTTGGCGGAAAATGTGGGGCTGGCCCGCGTGGCGGTAGCAGCGGTCGCGAGTCAAATAGCGTTTTCTCTGCAGGATATTGACGAAATCAAGGTGGCCGTTTCCGAAGCAGTTTCCAATGCCATTATTCATGGCTACCAGGGTAGGCCAGACGGCTGGGTTGAAATTCAGTGCGACCTTGACCGGACTGGGTTAACCATATCCATCGAGGACTGGGGAGTTGGCATCAGGGACATCGAGTTGGCGCGCCAACCAGCCTATTCAGAGGATCCTGAGCGCATGGGACTGGGATTTGTCTTTATGGAGTCATTCATGCATGGGCTAAGCGTAGAGTCTACCCCGGGTCAGGGCACTCGGGTGGAAATGCGCCGTTTGGTGACGGTATCTGGAGAATTGTCTCGCGATGCCCAATGAGGAGCGTTCGCCAAAAGTTCCCGGCACAGAAGATCAGGAACTATACCGCCAAGCCCAGGCGGGGAACAAGATTGCGCGCCAGGAATTGGTTGAACGGCATTGGAACTTAATTTGGCACATTGTTCATCGGTTTACTGGACGCGGACATGATCCAGAGGATTTGTTTCAGGTAGGGGCGATCGGACTTATCAAGGCAATTGACCGATTTGATGTGGAACGTGGACTTAAATTTTCAACGTATGCGGTTCCCCTCATCATGGGTGAAATTCGACGGCACTTGCGGGACGATCAGCCGATGCGCATCGCACGCTCCTTGCGCGAATTGGGAATGAAGGTCGAGCAAACTCGGGCTCAGTTAACCCAAAATCTTGGGCGCGACCCTACGGCAATGGAGATTGCCCAGCACTTAGCAATCGATGTAGCAGAAATTACGGAGGCACTTGACGCTATCCGGCCTTTAGCCTCGCTTAATCAACCCATGGAGACACCTAATGGCTCGGAAACACACTTGGCTGACACGATACGTGACAATTCTGGTGAAAATGAATGGTTGGAACAAATGGCGTTATCTGAGGCGTTTGATGCCTTAGAGGAGAGAGAGCGGTATATTTTGAAAGCCCGGTTTGTGGAAGGGCGCACCCAGATGGAAGTGGCTAAGCGACTTAATGTTTCACAAGTTCAAGTATCACGTCTTGAACGAAAAGCACTAGAACGATTGAAAGTGTCATTGGCAGAAGATCCGTCGCCAGATGGGTGAGTGAGTTATTTTTTCCTGGCTAGGCCATACTACCCCTGAATCTCTTAGAGAAGGGGGTTTTTTTATGGGACAGGCGGCAAGCAAGCGAAAACTGCGTGCGCTATCGAGCAGGTGGCAAGACCCCGTTGACGGCGCCATGCGTGAGGTAAATTGCACAATGGACGACATTGCTGTTATGGCATGGGGCACACTCACTCAATCCTCGGGGAGCATTACCAAATCGCTGGCGGACCACTCAAACGGTTGGGGCGGGAGGCGCTAATCAAAATGGCAGATCAAGAAAATACACAACGTGTCCGCGCCTATCAAGAACTGGTCAAGTCGCGCCGTCCTTCTAAGCCCATATTAAAGAACGTGATATATGCCTTTTTCGTAGGCGGTGCGATTTGCGAAGTGGGCCAATGGATTCAATGGGGATTCATGCAGAACGGGATGACGGCCAAAGAGGCGACCAGTCCAACTACCGTGGTATTGATTGGGTTAGGCGCCTTATTAACCGGATTAGGATGGTACGACAAGGTGGTTAAACACGGCGGTATGGGCGGTACGTTGCCGATTACCGGGTTTTCCAATGCGATGGTGGCTCCCGCGATGGAATTTCGTAGCGAAGGACTAGTTTTAGGAGTGGGAGCCAAATTGTTTACGGTAGCTGGACCGGTATTGGTCTATGGATTGAGTGCAGCGTTCGTGGTGGGATTGTGTCGGTACCTCTTGACGGGGGTGGCGTGACGTGAGTGTGGCGAAAATCGGGGCAGCTTCCTACCGTTTAAAGAACGTCGGAATTAAGGGTACTGCTGCCGTTGTTGGTCCAAAGGAAGGACAAGGCCCGCTAGGAGCCTATTTCGACAAGGTATGGGTATCCGAAACCAATCACGAGACAAGTTTTGAACGCGCGGAACGAGCACTCTTGGAGGAAGCCTTGAATCTCGCAGTGAAAAAAGCCAATTGTTCGTGGGATGATGTTGACTTGGTATTGGGAGGCGACCTACTTGACCAAATTGTGTCAACCAACTTTGTTGCGCGCCAACATGAAAGACCGCTGCTGGGATTGTTTGCTGCGTGTGCCGTGTTTACGGAGGCGCTAGGGTTGGGGGCGCTGTTGATCGCAGGTCAAGGCCCAAAGAGAGTGGCTGTGGGAGCAGTGAGCCACCATATGGCTGCTGAACGACAGTTTCGATTTCCCATAGAACTCGGATACCAACGAACACCTACTGCCGCATGGACCGCGACCGCCGCAGGCGCCGCGATTTTAGGAGTCGCCCAACATGAAGACTTATTGGTAGACACGGTGACGTTTGGCCGGGTCATCGATTATGGAAGCAAAGATCCCAACGATATGGGCAGTGCCATGGCGCCAGCCGCATTGGATAGTATTGAGCGCCACTTAGCGGCAACCGGAGATCGGATTGAAGACTATGACGGCATTTTTACGGGCGATCTGGGGGTTTTTGGAATTGATTTGCTGCAAGAGTTGGGAAGTGCGGCGGGACTAAGGTTTGGCGATCGTCTGAATGACTGCGGAAAGAGTTTGTACTACTTGAAAGAACAGGACGTGCATAACGGGGCTTCGGGCCCCGGATGCTCGGCGGGAGTTTTTTCAGGGTATTTGTACCAACGTCTGAAAAAGGGAGATTGGCAGCGGTTATTGTTAGTGGCGACAGGAGCACTCTTTTCCCCCACCACATACCAGCAGGGGGAAACCATCCCTTGCATTGCCCATGCCGTAACGGTCAGCAGCCCGGGAGCTCATGCGCGATGATTTTTTTGTGGGCGTTTTTAGTGGGTGGAGTCATGTGTGTGTTGGCTCAATTGGTGCTGGATTTATTTCCAGTGACTCCGGCCCACGTATTGGTGCTATTTGTGGTGCTGGGGGCAGTGTTGGGGGGCGTGGGGCTCTATGGCAAACTGGTAACTCTGGCCGGAGCGGGCGCTTCGGTGCCATTGCCGGGATTTGGCTACACGCTGGTGACGGGAATTGGGGAAGCGGTCAAGGTCAAGGGAATTTTGGGGTTGTTGACGGGCGGCCTTACAGCGGCCGCTGGAGGCATCAAAGCCGCAGTGTTATTTGGACTCTTTGCGGCATTGGTTTTCAAACCCAAAGCCTAAAAACTCAGGAAAAGGCGGTGAGTCTGCAATGGGACGTGATGTTATTGTGGTGACGGATGGGGACGAGACGGCGTATCGGGCGATTTCCGCGGCTTGCCGGGAACTTGATTTGTATCCTTTGAAATCTTCTCAGGGGAATCCGACCCCCTTGTCAGCGGATTCCCTGGTCAAGGCGGTATTGGACGCCCCGCGTCAACCAGTGGTGGTCATGGTGGATGATCGAGGACAAGCGGATGAGGGAATTGGCGAGAAAGATTTAAAAGCCCTGTTGGAGTCGCCGGAATTGAATATTTTAGGGGTGGTAGCTGTGGCAGCCAATACGCCTCATGTGCATGGGGTTGCCGTGGACGCATCAGTGACCCAAAAGGGGCAGGTGATTGAGCGGGCGGTTGATAAAAAGGGAAGGGCCACGTCAAACGCCGTGATTCATGGGGATACCGTCGATGTGTTGGCGAACCATGAAGAACTTTCTATTGTTGGTTTAGGTGACCCCGGAAAAATGGAGGGTTACGACAGCATTGGCGATGGGGTTCCCGCCACCAAGGCCGCATTAGCTGAAATTTTGCGACGGAGTGGTTATCATGCAGGTTAAGGTGAAAAGGCATGGCAAAGCCAAGGTCGAACCGCAAGCGGTGTCCCAAAGTCTTCAGGCTAACCTTGCGTGGCTAAAGGATTATCTGGGATACAAAGAGACATTTGATTTAATCGTGCGAGATTTCAAAATTGGGTCCCGGGATGCTGCTTTGGTGTATTTGGACTCCTTTGTCGATCAAACCGTGCTGACCTTAATCATGGAAGAGTTGTTCCGCACGCCTGATGATGCATTGGAGTTCCCTAGCCTGCAAAAAATTCTCAATCGCAGTGTGCCGTTTATTGAAATCACACCGCAAACCAAGCTTGACCAAACGGCAGACCAAATTCTAGCCGGTCCGGCAGCGCTTTTGGTTGATGGAATCCATCACGTGATTGTGATGGATGTGCGCCAGTATCCAGACCGTCAGCCCTCGGAACCTTCGTTGGAACGGGTTTTGCGGGGCCCTCGGGACGGTTTTGTAGAAACCATGATTTTCAACACCGTGCTGATTCGAAGACGCCTTCGCGACCCTAATCTTCGTATTGAGGTGCTAGAGGTCGGTCGGCGGTCTAAGTCAGATGTGGCGCTCATTTACATTAAAGACATCGCAAACCAGTTTTTTATTCGTCAGGTGCGCCAGCGTATTAAAGACATTAACGTAGATGCACTGACAATGTCGGAAAAAGCGCTGCAAGAATGGATTTTGCATAAGCCGTGGTGGAATCCTTGGCCGAACAGCCGTTTTACAGAACGTCCTGATGTAGCGGCCGAACACCTTACCGAGGGTCACGTGCTGGTGATGATTGACACCTCGCCTAACGCCATGATACTTCCGGTGACGCTCTTTTCCTTCCTCCAATCGGTCGAAGAGTATCACGAGGATGTGTTAATTGGCTCGTACTTGAAATGGGTCAGATTGCTGGGATTGCTGTTCGCTTGGATGGGACCGCCCTTATGGTATGCTCTATTGATTTCTCACGTAAATTTGCCTGGCCACTGGTCTGTCCTGGTTAAGCCGACCATTATGGAGGTGCCAATTTTTTGGCAGCTTGCGGGCGCGGAAGTGGGGGTAGACCTATTGCGCCTGGCCTTAACGTTCAGCCCGGATCCTTTAACACAGTCGATGGGATTTTTTGGAGCCATTTTGCTGGGCGATGTGGCCATAAAGGCTCATATGATCGATGCCGAAGTGATGGTATACGTGGCAATCGCTGCGGTCGGCACGTTTACCGCACCTGACATCGATTTTGGAATGGCCATGCGCTTGTTGCGCGCATTTTTGCTAGTGCTTACGGGACTTGGCAGCTTGTTGGGGCAGGTCTGGCTGGGATTTGGCCTCGGGCTGGCAGTCCCGATTCTGGTGGCATTGCGCACTGATTCCTTTGGCATGCATTATTTATGGCCGATCTATCCGTTTAATGCCAGCGCTTTGGGAAGTGAACTCATTCGCAAGCCCCTTAATCGCAAGTTCATGCGGCCTGCTCTCACCCTTCCAAGGGATCGGACGCATCGGCGACCAAAAAGATGACCTCGGGTGTTGACCTTAGTTTACGGGGCATGCTAGGCTAAGAACGCCCTCAATCGATGGGCGTTCTTAGCATTTGTCGGGAGGCACAGACTATGACCCCAGATACATACGTGGTGGATCAATCGCATCGGATATCGGTCGGAGGCATACGCCTTGATGCGCTGGCGGAGAAATACGGCACCCCTTTGTACGTCTTGGACCAAACAACGATAGTGAACCGAATACGGCAGTATCAAGAGGCATTGAATGAATTGACTCCGGCGGGACAAGCGTTTTATGCGGGGAAAGCATTTATATGCCAAGCGATGGCGGGCCTTTTGGAGCACCAAGGGATGGGTCTTGACGTAGTATCTGGGGGAGAACTTTATACGGCCTTAACGGCAGGCTTTGACCCTTCACGCATTATGTTTCACGGGAATGTAAAAACACGGGAAGAAATTGCCTACGCGCTCAATGCCAAAGTGGGTCATATGGTTTGCGATTCATTGGAAGAATTGAACAGAATTGAGCAAGAGGCTTCTCGATTGGATTGCCAAGCGCCCATATTGTTGCGGATTACTCCGGGAATTGAAGCGCATACCCATGAGTTTATTCGCACCGGGCAGTTTGATTCTAAATTTGGTTTTGCTTTGACCCAAGGCATTGCGGACCAGGCCGTATTGCGGGCGCTAGAGCTGCCTCACATTGCTTTAAAGGGATTTCACGCCCATATCGGTTCGCAGATCTTTGATGAAGATCCGTTCATCCGTAATGCGGAGATATTGTTGAATTATAGTATACAGTGGTATCAGGAGCAGGGTTGGTGGCCCGAGGTTCTTAATATTGGAGGAGGATTTGGCGTTCGCTACCAATCCCAAGACGTGGCCCCGCGTTTGGCTGCGGTCGTGGGTGCGATTCGCTCGATGGTAGATCGATTGACCCCCAACGGCCTGGTTCCACCAAGGATCTTCATGGAGCCTGGCCGCTCTATTATCGCCGAAGCGGGAGTAACCGTCTATCAGGTCATGGTGAAGAAAGAGGTGCCGGGTGGCAAATGGTATGTGGCGGTTGATGGGGGGATGGGCGACAATATCCGGCCGGCGCTCTACCAAGCGCGTTATCAAGCTGCCATCGACGGAAAGGCCGATGAACCCGGTACTGAAACAGTAACGGTGGCTGGACGGTATTGCGAGACCGGCGATGTGTTGATAAAAGATATTGCTCTGCCTCCGGTGTCGATTGACGATCTTTTGGTGGTGTTTGATACCGGCGCCTATAATTACGCGATGGCATCCAATTATAATCGTGTGCCGCGGCCTGCGGTCGTTTTGGTGGCTGATGGGCGCGATGAATTATGGGTGGCCCGCGAAACGTATCAAGATATGGTTCACGGCGACAAGCCTTGGACGGGGATGCGTTAGCCGATGGAGCACATTGCCTCGAGTCTAGCGCCCGAGCCGTTGAATGAGGTGGCGGCGCGAGTGCGAAGGCATCCAGAATGGGTGCTTTCGCTTGCTGTGGCAGGAATGGTGCGTCAATTCGCTTTGCGCTGGCAGCAAGCTGAGAACTTGTTGGATGTGACAGATGAAGTGCCAGTTACGGCATGGATCGTTCGGCGCAAATCAGACCTGCTGCTGCCCCGCAATGAGGAGCCGGAGGATGATAATGAAACCGCACTTCCACAAACCGAGGCATCATGGCTAGGACCTTTGATTTCCCATCTCCAAGAATTGCAAACGGCGGCGAATAAACGCCATCGTCGCCGCAAAACCTTTAGGCCTCAAAAACGAGTTTCGGTCAAAGGTGCTACTCTGTGGAAATTAGCCTGGTCATGGCCTAGGATTAAAGAAGTTGTCGTTCAGCCGCCGCAGATCATTCGCGCGCAAACTGATCCTATTGGCGAGAGACTTTTTCGCGTTCGAAAACAGCTAGCCTCCGATCCACGATGGTTCTCACTCAACGAATTGGCGCAGTCGTCCGCACGCCGTGATCTGGTGCTGACGATCTTAGCAATTACCCAGTTGTGGCATGCCGAAGAAGTCGACCTAGACCAACGCCACCCTTATGGGCCGGTGCGAATTGTGGGGAAAATGCCCCAATGATGCATAGCGCGGATACCCGCAATTTAGAAGCACTGCTGTTTTTACATGGGGACCCCATCTCTATTGCAGAGATTGCAGTGTGGTTGGAGTTGGAAGAAGAGCAGGTTTTGTTGATCGCGGAGCAATTGAACGAAGTGCTGCGGAGTTGCCATTCGGCACTCTGTGTTCAGATCGCGGGGAATTCGGTGGCCCTGACGACGGTGGCTGAATTGGATTCATGGCTAAGGGAAAAAATGACGTTGAAGATATCCGAGCCATTGTCACACGCGGCCTGGGAGGTTTTATCGGTGGTCGCTTACCGCCAGCCGATTACCCGCATGGAAATAGAGGCTCTACGACAGGTGGGATCTGAACGAGCCATTGACACCTTGGTTCATCGTGGACTGATTGAGGAGGTTGGAAGAAAGGAAACTCCAGGACGTCCCATCCTCTATGGCACCAGCCACAATTTTCTTCTCGAATTTGGATTGCATGACTTAAATGAGTTGCCCCCACTAGCAGATTTTCTCGGTGCACCGGGTATAAAATAGCGGCTATTGACCCATCCTAAGGTGGCAAGCATCGGGAGGTGCGGGTCTGAATGGGATGGTGGTGGGGCCTCTTTGTGGCTGTTGCCTTCTTAGGACTTGCAAGCGTCATTGTGGGTATCATGATGCGGCAACCACTGACCGTACACCTTTGGATTGACGGTCAAGATTTGTCGTGGGCCATGGGTTTTCAGTCGCAGTGGATGTTCTGGAGTGTTGGTGACGCATGGAAAATTCCTCGTTCGCCGGCAGCCCAAAGTAAACCCGGTGTAGCTTTCGATCCAAAACGCGTGCACCGTGGCATGAAAATCCTATCCTGGTATCGACGGTTCGTGGATCGCATGTGGCGAGAAACACACATCCGAACGTTTGAAATGTCCGGGGCGCTGGGGTTGGGGGAGGCGTCTGATACGGGTTTGTTGTTTGGATTGATTGCTAGTGCAATGGGCTGGTGGCTTAGCAATCGGATTGCACCACAGTCCGCGGTTTTGCCTACCCTAAAGTTTGAACCGATTTGGGACCAGGCTGGTTTCCATGGGAAATTGGTCACTCATTTTGATGTCCTGCCGACTGCTATTGTGGTAGCGTTTTGGCAGAGCTTATGGATTCAATGGGCGGGTTCGGTGCCCATTATGCGAAGGATATTAAAGGGGGTTTGATTATGGAGACTGATGCATCGATGGCGCACACGGGTAGCCATCCCATCGAATCATTGATGAAGACGGCCATGGAGTCCATTAAGGGTATGATTGACGTCAATACAGTGGTGGGGGAGGCCGTAAATACACCTGATGGGGGAACCATCATTCCTATCTCACGCGTGTCGTTTGGGTTCGCGGCGGGGGGTGGCGAATATTGGAGTCGCGCCTCGGATGGTCCGGGCCATCCGTTTGGTGGTGGGAGCGGTGCCGGAGTGACTGTGCATCCGGTGGGGTTTTTAGTGGCGCACGGTGATAATATACGGTTGTTGTCGGTAGACCGGGGCGATTTAGTGGATTCACTGGTGAACAATGCCTCACAAATTATTGACCAAGTGCAGGATTGGGTGGGACATCGCCAAGACTCGTCGAAAGAGACGTCGACCATAATCGATCCACACTCCTTGTCGTAATACAGAGGAGGCTTAACCATAGGCCTCCTCCAAATTTTTCTCCGATAACTTAACCGCCGGCTGCGCAACCTATCTCTACTAGGAGGGATACGATGCGCAGCTTATATAAAGGAGTGCTGGGTTTTGGCCTGGTCTCCATTCCAGTCCAATTGTACAAGGCCTTTGATGAGGAACGGGTCGAAACGCACATGGTGCACAGAGTTTGCGGCTCTCGCATCCGCTATCAAAAAGTATGTCCAACATGTGGAGTAGTGGTACAGCCAGAAGACATTGCCAAAGCTGCACCCCTGCCCGATGGCCGATTTGTGCTGCTGGAATCCGAGGATTCAACAGCCACAGACAATTCTGATCGCACGATAACTATTTTGAGTTTTCATCCTCTCGATGTTATTGACCCAGCATATTACCAACAGGCTTATTGGGTAAAGCCCGGCCCCGGAGGACATAAACCGTACCGTTTGCTGATTGAGACCATGAACACGGCGGGACAAGTGGCCTTAGCCCAGTTTGCATTAAGACAGCGCAGCCGTTTAGCGGTTGTTCGTCCATTTCACAAGGAATCATTAATGTTGCACAGTATGCATTATCCGGAATCTCTCCGTATGGAAGGCTCCCGCATCGAAGGCCCAGCGGCGGCTATCACCGAAAAAGAACGGGACATGGCCATTGCGTTGATCGATCATATGCAAGGTCCGTTCATTCCTGAGCAATACCCTAATGAAGAAAAAAGACGGCTGCTGGCCGAAATTGAACGCCTAATGCCGTCTGCACGACTGCCCGAAGTGGTTCCGGGGGCGGCGGCGGATGAAGTGATCGATCTGATGGCGCAATTGCAGGCATCGATTGCACGCAAAACGCGAACTCCAAACAACGCGTCATGAGTAGGGATCCGGCGCAATTCATCTCTCCTATGCTGGCGATTACGGCGCCTATGCCTTTTGATTCTGACGAGTGGTGGTATGAGGTCAAATGGGATGGATATCGAGCGTTGATTAGTTATATCGAGGACTTGCGCGTGTATTCCCGCCATGGCGCCAATCTGCTGTCGCGGTTCCCAGATCTTGGCCAACTAAGGGACATCATTCCACGAGGCACGGTGTTTGATGCGGAATTAGTGGCGTGGTTCCAAGGGAAGCCATCGTTTGCCGCTTTACAAAGGCGCGAGTCGGTTCCCCATCTAGCTATGGTATTTGACTGTCTCTACAGCCACCAAAAATGGCATCTGCACGAACCCTTGCACTTGCGCCGCGAGTACCTTCAGGAGTTGATTCCTGATCGTCAACCGATGGTGGTGGTGTCATCGGGCTTGGTGGGGCAAGGGCGGGAGTTGCTGGGGGAGGTGGTTGAAAAAGGACTCGAGGGAGTGATGGCCAAGCATATGATGAGTCGCTATTGGCCCGGGCATCGTGTGCAGGCGTGGCAAAAATTCTTAGCCTTAAGACGTCGGTGGTGTGCGGTGCGGCAAGTCAAAAGGTTGGCAGACGGCCACTGGCAATGGTGGGTTGGGGATCCATCGTCAGGTTCTATTGCGGCTCGGGTGCCAGCACCGTCCAGATGGGATCCGCCTACGGGTTTAGACCATGATCTCACCTGGGTTTCTGGCCTTTGGGCAGAAATCGAATACCGGGAAGAGACAGCAGGAGGAAAGTTCCGACATGCGAGAATTCGACAGTGGCAAAACGATAAATTGGGAAGGGATACAGATCACCCATCCCAATAAAATTGTCTTTCCTGACCTCGGTTTAACTCGTCTAGAACTGGTGGCCTATTATCGAAAGGTTGGACAGTTGATGATTGATCATATGAAAGGGCGGGCGATTACGGTCAAACGGTGGCCCCATGATATCCAAGGCTCGATGTTCTATCAAAAGAATGTGAAAGTCAATGGGAGTATCAGCCCTATTGCCATTGATGAAATGACCAGTCTGCTGCAATGGGTGGCTCGTGGCGCTATAGAATTTCATGTGCCGTTGGGATTGATGTCAGAGCCTATGCGGCATGATTGGGCAGTTTTGGATCTGGATCCTCCCCTAGATGCGCCGTGGTCCCAAGTGCACGATGGCGCCATCCTGGTGTCCGATTTGTTAGATAGCATAGGTGTTCCATTTTTGTTAAAGACCTCTGGACAGAAAGGGGTGCATTTTTATGTTGCGATTCAACCGGCGGATCAACGTCAAGTGGTGTATTGGATGCAACGTTTGGCCACACTATTGGTGCAAAGTTTTCCCGGATGGATGACCGTGGAACGGCAGCGATCTCTCCGCGGCAGGCGGATTTACCTGGATTACCTGCAAAACGGGTTTAAGCGAACCATGGTCGGAGTGTACAGCTTGCGGGCACTACCCAATGCGGCAGTATCGGCGCCAATTCGGCGCGAAGAATTGATCTATCCACCAGATCACTGGACCCCAGACCGAGTTATGCGACGGGTCATGGAACTAGGCGATTTATTTTGTCCGCATGCGCCTCGCATCGACTTCGGGAATGCCTTGCGTCAGCACAAACTAATACCGGAGTGAGGCGTGCCCATGATACACCATCTTGATGTCGCGAATATCGACTTAATTCGGAACCTGACAGCCTGGCCTCAACTGCAAAATCGGATCGGGTCTGGACTTGACGTACATGGATATCAAATTGAGAGCGTTCTAAAGGTGGTTAATCAATTAGAGGGCAGAGCCATATTGGCCGACGAGGTGGGGCTGGGAAAAACCATCGAGGCTGGTCTGATTATTGCCGAACTGAAAGCGCGCGGAGTGATTGATCAAGTCCTGATTTTAGTGCCGGCTGGCCTCATTACCCAATGGATAGCGGAATTAGAGGCGAAATTTGGATGGCAAGCCATGCGCAGTCCTCATGATCGCGGTTGGCTGTGGGTGCTTTCGATTGATAGCGCGAAGCGAAGCCCGCTGTCGCAACAGTTGCAATTTGTATCTTGGGATATGGTCATTGTGGACGAGGCGCACCATTTGAAAAACACCCGCACCCAAAACTACGAGTTGGTGTCGGGATTAAAGGCGAAGCACCTCATTCTCTTGACTGCAACGCCGATGGAAAATCAGCTGACCGAACTCTACACGTTGGTTAATCTGGTCAAACCTGGACTATTTGGTTCCTACTTGCGATTCTATCGTCAGTTTATATTGGACAAACGCACTCCCAAAAATGCTGAGGCATTGCGCGAGCTCTTGTCGCAGGTGATGGTGCGCAACCAACGGCATACCGTAGGCATGCAATTTGTGGGTCGCGAGGTGACGTTGTGGCCGATTGACTTGAGCGAAAGCGAGCGTCAACTATACGATGGCTTGACACATGTTTTGCGCCATGAATATCGTCAACGCGTGGGCCAAGAGACGGTGCTGCCTCTGATTATGATGCAGAGAGAAATTTGTTCATCACCGCACTGTTTGATTCCTACGCTTAAGAACGCGGAATGGATGGGGGACTTGCGCCACCAATTCGTGTCTTTGGCGCAATCGATACCGATCACCGCTAAAGCCCAGGCTGTGGCGCAGTTGTTGGCGCATTTGCCAGGTCAAGTACTGATCTTCACGGAATATCGAGCGACCCAAAATATGTTGGTGGAATATCTGGGATCCATGGGGTTTTTGACACGGGCTTTTCATGGAGGGTTGCGCGGAAAAGACCGCGACGCCTTGGTCGAGTGGTTTAAATCGGGGCCGCATATCCTAGTGTCTACAGAAGCGGGTGGGCAAGGAATTAATTTGCAGTTCTGTCACCAGCTAATAAATTTTGATTTGCCATGGAACCCCATGCGCATTGAGCAGCGCATCGGGCGCGTGCATAGGATTGGACAGCAAAATCCTGTGGAAATCTACAATTTGTACACCGTGGACACCGTCGAGGAAGATATTTTGCGGTTGCTCCATGAGAAAATTGATCTCTTTCGTCAAGTCGTGGGCGAACTCGATGTCATTTTGAGGCATCTCGAAAAGCGTGGAAGTCTGGAAAGCCGACTGTTGGACATCTTTTTTTGGGAGGATGACCGGTCAGACATCGAAGCCCGCTTGGATGCCTTGGGTAACGAATTTATCGCTGTGCGCCACCGTTTGCAATGGCCGGAGCCGATAACCGAGCCGACTAGTCAAGTGTCACCAATAACCAGGTGACGACTTCACCTAGCTGTTCCTAAAGTGAGGAGTTAGGACACGTCCGTCGCACCGGGAATGAAATATCTGGATCCCAGTTATTGAACCCCCGGGGTGATGGGCAAATTGTTCCTGGGTCGGAGACGATCCCGATGCAATCACTGAAATTTTGGTTCCGTGGGACCTCATTTTGCGTTCCTGGATAAATGCGGCTCTGGGCTGAAAGTCACTAATTTATCAAGCTACATCGGCAGTATTTGATTTACAATTAATGTAACCGTTGTTACAATTGTCAAGTAGCATGATACGAGATTAATTGGGTGCGATAGAGATGGATCATATAATTGAATTAAATCACATTGCAAAGCAGTACCCAGGACTTGAGAAATCATTGCGCGGCACCAAGCTGGAAGTAAAGGGCCCACTGCTGTGGGCGCGAAATTTATCTCGCGCGGCAAGATTGACATCGAACACGGCGTCTAGCGTGACGGCGCTAGACGATGTATCGCTTACCATTGACAAGGGCGAGATTTTCGGGCTGTTGGGGCTCAACGGTTCTGGGAAGACCACGCTTATTAAAATTTTGGCGGGGTTGATTCGTCCTAACCACGGCACGGGCCAAGTAGCCGGCATTTCGCTTGACTATCCAAAGCGCATCCGTCAGCGCGTTTCGTACGTGTCGACGTTGGGATGGATGGGATTGGAATGGCCGCTGACGGCACAACAAAATGTCGAATTTTTTGCAATCCTTTGCGGCATGTCCCAACGTCTGGCAAAGGAGAGAAGTGAGGCGGCACTTCGGGATGTGGCGCTCTGGGATGTTAAAGACAAATATTCCTCTCAGTTGTCCAATGGGATGCGCCAGCGGGTTATTCTCGCCCGTGCACTATTATTTCGCACGCCGATTGTGTTGCTAGACGAACCGACGGTGGGACTAGACCCAGCCACCGCCAAAGATATCCTGGACCTCATTCGGGGAACGTTGCGGAAACGGGGACAGACCATTGTTCTGACTGATCATCAAACAGATCAAATGGCTGAACTGGCAGACCGTGTTGCGGTGTTGCATGAAGGCAAGGTGGTCATACACGGGACACCCTCTGATGTGGTGCGGCGATTGGAACATTTGATCGTGATTGAAGTTCAAACCGAGGGCATGGAGCAACCGACGGCTGCGCCGCCATCCTGCATTCAACGATTGCACAAGACTGAACATCCTGGGCCGTTAAGGTCTAGAAATTGGCGTATTCATGCGTTGGATGGGCCTGGCGTGTTGGCGGTGGTGCTGGATTGGCTCACTCAACCCTCCGGATTAGTGGTATTTGTTGCCCAATCGAAACCCACACTGCAAGACGTCCTCATGTTTCATGCATCGGAGAACCCAAAGGGGGGAGCGTTAACCAGTGGAACCCTCATTCAGAACAACTGAATTGCCGCCAACCCCTCATGGGTCCAGCCGTCGGTCTGCTCGGCGCGAAATTTTGACACTGTGGGCATTTGGGGTTCGTGAATATCGGATTTGGCAGTCCTATCGGGTTAATCAGGCATTGTGGATGGCCAATATATTTGTGACCTCCCTGATGTTTTTCCTGATGGGGAAGATGATTGCCGGACGCGCCGCTAGCCTCATGGGAGCAGCCTATGGGAGCGACTATATGTCGTTTATCGTGGTAGGGCTGACTGTAAATACCTTTATCAATACCAATCTGTCCGATCCCTATACCCGCATCGCTCGCAGTTATTTCAACGGCACCATGGACCTGTATCTCTTAAGCCCGATGTCTATCTATACTCCGCTCTTGGGACTCATGACCAAATCTTTTATTGATGATTATCCCCGCTTGTTTTTTGTGGGCGGATTTGGAATGTTGCTATTTGGCGCCCGTTTTAACTTCCAGCACTGGGCCGTGGGATTTTGGATTACTTTGCTGTTTTTAGCGGCAGGTTTTGGTGTCGGGATGATTAGCGCTAGCTCATTTTATTTGTTAAACATCAAAAAAGGAACCGAACCGGTACGGTTTATTGTGCAGGAATTACTAGCGACATTATTGGCGGGTGCCTATTATCCGGTGGCGATATTGCCCAAACCTTTGCAATGGGTGGCGTGCCTAATTCCGCATACGTACGCGTTTGACGCCTTACGAAGATTATTTGACCCTGGCGCAAAAATTCAAGTGCCGGCGCTGCCCATTCAGCGGATATGGCCAGTGTCACCGATGGTAGTCGATGAAGTGGCGTTGGCCTTATTTGCAGTGATTCTTATACCGCTTGGAGTGTTTTTATACGGTCGTGGCATCGAGAAGGCTCGCAGAGAGGGAACGTTGACGCGATGGCAATAGTGGATGTTACGGGCATTGGGAAGTCATATCGATTGTCGGCCGGGCATAAGGAGACGGTGTTGCAGGATGTGTCTCTAAACATTGAGTCAGGATCGGTTGTGGGACTGCTGGGCCCCAACGGAGCGGGCAAGACGACTCTGATAAAAATTTTGTCTGGCTTGTTGCGCCCGGACACGGGGGGTGGGACTATTCTTGGATATGACTTATTGCGTGATCATGCCCTTATCCGGTCACGCATCAGTTTGGTCTCGCCAACGTCTGACGTCGGCACCGATAATAACCTTACTGTTCGGCAAAATCTTCAGTTCTGGGCTCCCGTCTATGGCCTTATAGGAGAGCGCGCCAAAAGTCGCATTGAAGAACTTTTGACCAAGGTCAATTTGCGTGACAAGGCAGATGCCTGGCCTATGCATTTAAGTGCAGGACAGCGTCAGCGCTTGGCATTGGCTCGGTCCCTGTTAGCCGAAAATCCTTTGATTTTTCTGGATGAGCCGACTAACAAGCTGGATTTTGATGGTGTGCGTTCGGTTCGGGAATTGGTTCAGGACTTAAACCGCAACCACGGTGTCACCATTTTACTCACGACCCATGTGATGGAAGAAGCAGAAGAGTTATGTGATGCAATTGCGCTACTGCGAGAAGGCAAGCTGCTGGCTTACATGAAAACTCGAGACTTGACCCAATCGTTGGGACTAACCCGAACCATCAGGGTGGCCTTTCGGCGTCCGGGGTCGGCCGAGGTTGATGCGCAGCGGGTGGGATTGCAATCCGATCTGGCCCGCATGCCCGCAGTGCAAGCTGCTCGAGTCTCTGAGGATTCGTCAACGATGGTGAGTGCTGAACTTCAAACTCTGGACATTCGGGCTACAACTCCTGTCTTGTTGGATTGCTTGCGTCGCCGCAACTGGAATTTGATTTCTATGCAGTCAGAGATGGTGACCTTGCACGATGTCTTCCTTTCTACCATTAAGCCGGCCGAGGACATGGAAAGGGGCATATAAATGCATTCTGAGAGGTTTGTAGACCCCATCGGCCAGATGGAGGTTCAAAGGGGAGGTCTGGTTGGGTTAGCACGCGCCAGTGTGGCGTCGGCATGGCTGCAATATCGAACATTTCGCTTCTATCCATCGAATCTGGTGTTAGCGGTGATACAACAACTAACTACGGTGGGCGTTTGGTATTTCGTATCGGTGTTTCTTAGCCCGGGAGCTGACCGGGTCGTCATTCAATATGGTGGCGATTATGTGGCCTACATGATGGTGGGTGTGCTACTCAATCAAATAGGCATGGCGGCCCTCTCCAGCCCGTTCAACACGGTTTCGGAGGCCTTTTGGGATAAACGTCTAGAAACCTACCGGTTGTCGGTACAGGGAATCTGGGCCAACGTGATTGGCCGTATGGTCTGGCAAATCTCGTTTGTATCGATGATTCAGGGGATGGTTTTGGCGACTTTTCTGATATTTGGTGGGTTCCGGCTACCTCAGGCGGCTATAGGATGGGCGGTTTTAACCATGGTTTTGTTGGTTCTGGCAGACGCAGGTATTGGATTGGCTGGAGCAAGCCTCTTCTTTCTTTTAGAGGTGAAAGCAGGTCAAGATCCGATTACCTGGGCCTACAAATACCTAATCATGATTGCCAGCGGCCTGTACATCCCGCTAACAGTTTTGCCGCACTGGTTACGCGGTCTAGGCGCGGTTCTTCCACAAACGTACGGATTGGGCGCCGAACGGCTTTTGTTGCTAACACAACATAGTTTACCAGGGATGCCGATAATGCTGATTCATTTATTGGTAGCAACGTGCCTGACGATGACCATTGGCAGTGCAATGTTTGGTTGGGCATTGGCGCGGGCTGAACGGCAAGGGGGTGTCGGTGTCGTGGTATAGATATGTCGTTCGTAAGGATAGCGATAGCAACTGACAAGATAACGTTAGGGAGGATTTTCAATGGCTAAAGACGTCTATTTACAGCCCAATGCGCCGGATCCGGTGTTAAATAGCGAATTCGTATTGTCGTTGGTTCGAAGATATGTGGGAGATGCGCAAAATGTTACCGGTGTCGACGAATCGGGAGGAGAAGCCCGGGTCTATCTGGTTGATGATCAGATCGTCGTCAAGACTCAGCGGCCGCACCGACTGCGGCCACGAACAAGTTTAGCGAAGGAAGTCTTGTTCCTTCAGCAATTGGCAGAACATACGGAGGTCGCCGTGCCCAGAGTCCTTGGTTACGGTAAAGAAGGGTCCGTCGAATATACGATTATGACTCGAATTGCCGGAGTTCCGATGGGCAATGTAGCCATTGAAGGAGAGGGGCGAGAACGCGCTTTGTTCGCTTTAGGACGCACTTTGCGGCGCATACATCGAATTCCTCAGCAAGCGTTTCAAAGTGATGGAACTTTTCCCGTGCGACATACTTTTGAGGATGTGCGAGCTGATTTTAGAGAGACGTTCGATAGCTTGATTGAGCGATTGCAAAAGACGAACGTGCCTTGGAATTTGCCGGTCAGCCCTGAAAAATTGGCAGAACGGGCAATGGACTCGTTGCCGGTAACCGATGAGAGAGTAGCACTGCATTCTAACCCTGGTCCGACTCATAGTTTTATCGACCCGCAAACAGGGATGTTTTTGGGCCTCATCGATTTTGGAGACGCGTATATCAGTCACCCCGCATGGGACTTGTGGAGATGGAATCGCGTGGCCGACCGTCAAGCGGTATTAGCGGGTTATACCTCTGAGTATGCGGTCCCAAGAGACTTCCTGGCCACTTGGAGGATTGTTATGCTGGTAGCCGATATGGCAGCCATTGCCTATCAAAGAGAGGATGCCCCACTGGCAACAGCAGATGTGCAAGAACTGATAAACTATTTAGTGTAACTGTGGTGAATTTATCTCCTGGGATTGGGCGGCGCTCACGTAGCGTTTCCAAGGGTCGTCCCAGGGATATCGGCCATTGCTGTGGTATTGGCCAAACTGAGGCAGTAGCCAATTTTCTTCACAATCGTTAAACTAACGGGTAGACACCTAGGAACCAGAAAGAAGTGGTGATGACCCTTGCTGCTGACCAATATTGTGTTTGGCGCTCTGGCCGTATGGCTGGTCTGGCGACAGGTGGGTCCTATTCTCGGCATTCAGCGGGTGACGGCACAGGAGGTCCAGCAGGCGCTAGATCAAAATAACATGACATTAATTGATGTCAGAACTGTTGACGAATATTCCCATGGCCACATAGCTTCCAGCATCTGCATTCCGTTGTCGGATATTCGGAGGAGAACCAAAGAGATTAGCCAAGAGAAACCGGTGGTGTTAATTTGTCGATCGGGGTATCGAGCCATGCAGGCCTTCCATATACTAAAGCGACGAGGATTTTCGGGCCACGCGGTGTTGCAAGGAGGCATGATTGCGTGGGAGTCTATGCGTTCGCGCGGGTATGTAGAACCCTTGGAGCATGTGGTGAAGGAAGATGGACATGAGTCCTCTATCTGACCGTGACCGCCAGACCTTGCGCGAAATGTTTCGGGATCTCAAATATCCTGTCCACCTCCAATTATTTGTTGAAGATGGGAATCAAGGATCCGACAACGCGAAGGTCTTAGTGCGTGAAGTTGTCCGGGTGATGCCTGATTTGTTGCGGTTGGATGTTTTTGAAAGGAGTCGCGATAGCCTGTTGGCCGCCCTATATGGAGTGTGGGAGGTGCCGACGTTGATTCTCTGCGACCAAAAGCGGGAAGACAGTGGGATCCGATTTATCGGCTTGCCTTCAGGTTATGAATTCGCTGCGTTGATTGAGGCGTTGCTCGATGTATCGCAAAATCGTATCAGGCTATCGGAAAAATCCTTAAACTTTATTCGCAACGTAGAAGACGATATTATACTAGACGTCTTCGTGGCTCCAACCTGACCGCACTGCCCCCGGGCCGTGCGCCTGGCCCATACGTTAGCATTAGCCAATCCTGCCCGAGTACGGGGGACGGTGGTGCAGGCTTCGGAGTTTTCGCGGTGGACAGAGGAAAACGCTGTATACGCTGTTCCAAAAACCATAATTCGGGTGGGACAGGGTGAGCGGAGTACCGCCATTGAGGGGGCGGTAACCGAAGACTTTTTGATCCGTACCCTCAAAGACCTTATAGAACAAGGACGTTGACCTAGTGGAAATAGTGGTGACACTAGAACAGTTGCGTGAAGCGCTGTCTAGCTGGCGTAGTGAAAAGAAGACCATCGCCTTAGTTCCTACGATGGGTGCATTGCATGCGGGGCACCTAGCATTAGTCGAAGAGGCGAGTCGGCGTGCCGATAGGGTGGTTGTGTCGATCTTTGTAAACCCTTTGCAGTTTGGGCCTAACGAAGACTTTAGCCAATATCCGCGCACCTTATCATTGGACCAAGCCCAATTAAAACGGCACGGATTGGCCTCTGTACTGTTTGCTCCGACGGTGAGCGTGATGTATCCATCAGGTGCGAGCCGCACCACGGTGGTTGTTGGCCGCATGTCGGAAGTGCTGTGTGGCAGGGCCAGGCCCACACACTTTGTAGGAGTTACCACAGTGGTGACCAAACTTTTTCACATGGTGCAGCCGGATTTTGCTGTCTTTGGTCAAAAAGACGCACAACAGTTGGCCATTATTAGACAAATGGTCCTGGACTTAAACTTTGCAGTAACAGTGGTGGGAGTGCCCACGGTGCGTGAACCATCAGGGTTGGCGCTGTCCTCCCGCAACCGGTATCTGTCGATAGAGGACAAGCATCGCGCTAGCTATCTATTTCGAGGATTATTGGCAGCCAAGTCCTTGTTCGACGCCGGGGAGAGAAACCCCCAAGTGCTCGTCGCCCAGGTCATCGACACGTTGCACCAAGTGGATTTAACGCCAGAATATGTGGAGTGCGTGGACCGCGAACTCTTGGATCCTGTTGACGGTTTGGTTTCCCGCCCCGTGACACTGGCCCTGGCCTGCCCTGTGGGAGCAGCGCGTTTGATTGATAATATCACGTTAGACCCCGGTCATCACGAGTAGGGCCAAGCCATATACTCCTGTAAGGCACGGCTATGCTGTGTGGGAGGGCTGGTATGGTCAATGTTGTTTGGTTGCTTTTAATTGTCGGCGGCCTGGTGGTTAGCGCCATGCATCATTCGATGCTGGCCGTCACCCAGGCAATTGTAACCGGCAGTGAAAAGGCTGTTGAAATTGCTTTTGGGTTTGTGGGCATTATGGCTTTGTGGTTGGGGTTGGCCAAGATCGCTGAAGAATCGGGTTTGATGCAAGGATTGGCGCGGGTTATGTCGCCGCTTATTGGGCGACTGTTTCCCGGAATTCCCAAGGATCATCCTGCGATGGGCAATATGCTGATGAACATGTCGGCTAATATTTTAGGCATGGGCGGAGCGGCCACACCGTTTGGACTAAAGGCAATGGAAGAGCTGCAAAAGCTTAATCAAGTCAAGGATCGCGCATCAGCCAACATGATTACTTTTCTTGCCATCAACACGGCCTCGATTAATTTAATTCCAGCTACTGTTATTGCGTTGCGGGTGGCGGCGGGGTCTCGCAATCCTACCGAAATTGTGGGGCCCACAATTATTGCAACCTGTGTTTCGTCCATTGTCGCGATTACGGCCGACCGGATTTTTCGCCGCATTTACCGCGACCGCCATCCCAATGGATAACCATCTGTTAAAACAGATAGTGACATACCAAAATGGCTGCGATGAAACCGGCCAAATCCCCGATAAGCGCTACCGGCAAGGCATAACGGGTTCGGCGAACGGCGATTGAACCAAAATAAAGGGTTATCACGTAAAAAGTAGTATCCGTACTTCCCTGTAGGGTGGAGGCGACGCGGCCCACAAAGGAATCTGGGCCATAATGCTGCAAAAGTCCTGTCGTCACCCCCAATGCAGCCCCTCCGGAAAGTGGACGCACCAAGATTAATGGCACTACCTCGGAGGGCACGCCGATATGGCCGAGCGGACGGGACAGAAAGTGAATGACGGCATCAAAGGCTCCTGAAGCCTGAAAAATGTTTAAAGCCACTAAGATGCCGACTAAAAATGGAATCATGCGAATAGCCATTTTGAAACCTTCGTCCGCGCCTTCCACAAACGTCTCATAGACTTTCACGCCGCGCAGCCACCCGAACAGAGGGATAAATCCTATCAGAAATGGAATGGCCCAAACGGAAATAGTGTCAATCACGGTCGATGTCATCAGGACGACTCCTCTCACTGTTCATGGGGCTTATACTTCCTGGTATACTGAAACGCGAGGTGCAGCCAGGATAGGGATGGTGCGGACCGGCTATCCTTAACATATGTTGTGGTTTATGCGGTATGAATCGGAGGGATGCTTGCGTGAGTGATCTTAATCATCGAATTAGCCAACGTCTGAAGGAACTCGGCATTGTGTTGCCAGAACCTCCTAGTCCGGTGGCGTCATACGTGCCGGCCGTCATTGTTGGCCGTCTATGCTATACCTCAGGACAATTGCCATTGCATAACGGTGTGCTGTCAGCAGAAGGGGCTGTAGGGTCGACAGTGTCCGTGGCCGAGGCTCAAGAGGCCGCCCGTCAATCAATTCTTAACGCGATCAGTGTCGCCGCTGCGGCTGCGGGTGGAGTGGACCATCTAAAACGCGTAATCAAGGTTGTCGGTTTTGTACAAAGTGCTGACGACTTTCATCAGCAGCCGCAGGTCATCAACGGGGCATCAAATTTGTTGCAAGAGATTTTTGGCGAGGATGGACGTCATGCCCGGTCCGCTGTAGGCACCAATGCTTTGCCTTTGAACGCTAGTGTAGAGATTGAATGCATTTTTGAGTTGATGGAGTAGATGACCATGGCCGAACGGGTGCAAAAATTGATTGCGCAGGCTGGTCTGGCATCTCGACGCACCGCTGAGGAGTGGATCGTCGCTGGCCGGGTACAAGTCAATGGGACAGTTGCGACACTGGGCAATGTGGCCGATCCTCATAACGATTACATCACCGTGGATGGGCAGCCTTTGGTGGTAGAGACCCATAAGCGCTACGTCTTATTGAATAAGCCCTCAGGTTATACCACCTCGCTCAAGGATCGCCATGCTGACCACCTGGTGTCCGAATTAGTGCCAAAAAGCTGGGGACGGTTGTATCCTGTGGGGCGTTTAGACCGCGACACCAGTGGTTTGTTGTTGTTGACCAATGACGGATCTTTGGCGCATAGACTCATGCACCCGTCATTTCAAGTCTCTAAAGTGTATGAAGCTTGGGTGCAGGGACGGCCCGGGGTCAGCCATTTAGCGCGTTTGGCTGAAGGAATTCAGTTGGATGAGGGTATGGCGCACGCGCACAACCTTCAAGTGCGCAAACGTGAAGCAGACCGCACGTTAATCCGGCTAACCCTCAAAGAGGGGATGAAACGGGAAGTGCGAAGAATTTTTCAGATCATCGGCCATCCTGTGCTCGAATTGACTCGTGTAAAATATGGACCGTTATCGATTGAAGGAGTGGAAGTGGGACGTTATCGGCCCCTGACACACGCTGAAGTGAAATCTTTGATTGAGGCAACAAATCCATGGAAGGGACCTGGCTCCGGCGCTTCAGCATCCCACGCACAAAGGGAAGACAAATCTACTTTTCAGGGGAGATCTACACGCAATGAAGACACCTCACGACCTTACCATTCAGGCCGTTCAAGCCTATCAGCCCCCAAATCGGGGACTAAGGTCCGCAACCCCCGAGGAAATTCGGGCAGGACTCACCGCTGACGTCTATTTTGTTGGCACCCTACAAATATTGGATCATTTGGGCCTCAAAGATGAGGTGGTGACGGCAGAGGTGTTTGCCAATCGATCTGGTTTGTTGGCAGGTATTGAAGAAGCGCTGGCACTCGTAGAGTCCTTGCCTATTGTGGTAGACGCTTTGCCTGAAGGCAGTTTGGTAACTAGCAAAGAAGTTGTTATGCGGATCACGGGGCATTATGGCGATTTTGGGATCTATGAAACGGCGTTGTTGGGCATTTTAGCTTCCTCTTCGGGATGGGCTACGGCGGCCCAGGAAGTAGTGGCGGCGGCGGCTCCAGTTCCCGTATACTCTTTTGGGGGCCGTCATTTGCATCCAGCGGTAGCGCCCGTGATGGACCGAGCGGCGTTGGTCGGCGGTGCCCAAGGAACCAGCACTATTTTAGGGTCGCGCCAGGCGGGTCTCATACCCTCGGGTACCATGCCCCATGCGCTGTTATTGATGGTGGGCGACACGGTGGCCGCGGCATTGGCGTACGATGCGGTAATGCCAGACAATGCTCCGCGGGTCGTCCTGGTAGACACCTTTAAAGACGAGGCTGAAGAGAGCTTGCGGGTAGCCGAGGCTTTAGGGACTTCATTGCAAGCAATACGTTTGGACACTCCTCGGGAACGGGGCGGAGTGACTCCCGATTTGGTGCGCGAGGTGAAATCGCGCTTGGCTCAGGCCGGATATCCCAACATCGGAATTTTTGTCTCCGGTGGATTGACGCCCGACCGCATAGGTCCGTTAAAAGAGGCGGGAGTCACCGGGTTTGGTGTAGGAAGCTACATTGCTGCGGCTGAACCACTCGACATGACGATGGATCTCAAGGCTATCAATCAGCGCCCGGTGGCCAAACGGGGACGAATTCCTGGGCTAACGCCGTCAAATCGCCTTGTTCGGCGGATGGGCTAACTCGGCGATTCGCTTTGGCTTGCCGTAAGGCTTCCCACCCCTTTTCCCCCAATTGGGGCCGGAGCACTTCGAGACACTCGTCGCTGGACGAGTCAAGGCAGTCGGCCACCTGGTACGCCAGTTGCTGGGATGGCGGCAGCCATTCGATGAGTTGGTGTCGGACCAAGCGCTGGCCTTCTTTGGATGATGGCCACTGGGTTTGCAAAAGGGCAATGGCCTCCTGTGGCCTCTTGGAGTGCATCAAGAGGCGAGCTCTTGCAAGATGCCAAGGATCTAGAGCGGGGGCTAGTTCAATGGTCTGATGCAGCCACTGAATGCCGCCCTTGGGGGCTATTTCCGTCAACACGTTGATGAAGGCGGCCATATGGGATCGATTGCGGCTTAGGGTGTGAATCGCGCAATATAGCCATTCATCGGAGGGAATCGCATCATAGGCAGGCCATATTGGATCCAGCGGCAAATAGGGTGCATTGAGCCAAAGCATCCACCAATAACGGAAGGGTTGCTGGGTCAGTTGGGTCCATTGGGCGACGACAAACTCAGCCCAGTGTTTTCGCCATACCGGAGCGTTGCACCAAGACTCATCTAATTCAGGAAGCATGCGAGCCATTTGCGAATCAGACCAGCGGCGGGTGGATTTCGTTGAGGCCACCGCGGATTCCCAAGTCGCAAGGCTTTTCTCCTCATTCCAAGGCTGTTGCCAAGAGGGTTTATTGGCGGGAATCTTATCCCAAGGAAAGGTGCCACCTGCCCATTGGGGTACTATGGAAGGGTTGTTTTGCCAAAGCGTCTGCGGTACTAGGCCAAAGGTATCGGATTCATGGATATAAGCCCACCAGAGGGCTGCGACATGGGCGCATGGAGTGGGCCGCGGACAAGAGCATCCCACCGTTAAGCCATCTTCTGCAGCTAAAGTGTACGGCACATAGGAATCTTGATATCCGTGGAGCCTAGCAAATATGTAGTGCATAGCATGCATGCGGTGGGATAGCCTTTCCTGGTACACGTAATCCCGTCCGTGCTGTACAATAGTGTTATGCAGGGTGCCAAATAGACGAGCAAGGGTTGTCGTGTCGAGCGTCATTTCGGGATATTTGCGAACAGCCATATGATGCCTCCTCATTGAGGAGATTCTATCAAATCGCAGTCCAAGACACGACAACAACCCACAACCATAAGGAGGTTGAGGACGATGGAGGTTAAGTGTCAGGTTTGTGGGAAATCCGTGATGTTGGAAACCTGGAGCGCAGAGTATGAACACGTCAAACAGTCTCCGCAGCATCCGTTTATATGCCAAACGTGTCAGGATCGCATACGGTCGGAAGCAAAGAGCAATCAGCATCTCTGATGGGGATTAGCAGCCACGAGAAACTACTTGTCAAGGGAGCTTACAGTCGGTGATACGAGGAATTCGCGGGGCAACTACGGTGGAACATGATGATGCACAAGAAATATTGGAGCGGACCAAAGAATTAATTTGGGCAATGGCCGAACAAAATCGCATCCTTCCGGAGGCGATGGCGAGTATTTGCTTTACATTGACTCCGGATCTTCACGCTACTTTTCCCGCCGAGGCGGCTCGGTTGGTCGGCTGGCGCTATGTTCCGGTGATTTGCATGCGGGAATTGGATGTTCCTCACGGATTGCCAAAAACCATTCGGGTTTTGATGCACGCTGAACTCGAAGGTTCCCAAGCATCGGTGCGCCATGTCTATCTACAACGGGCGACCGTGTTGCGGGAAGACCTAGTGGACCAGGAGGTTGCACGCGATTCATGATCTCCGCGCAACACCGGCAGCCAATTGTGGCAGTGGATGGACCGGCAGGAGCCGGCAAGAGCACGGTGGCCCGTAAAATGGCTGAGCGTCTTGGCCTGCTCTATTTGGATACCGGAGCTATGTATCGTGGGTTGGCGTACAAGGCTTTGAGCCACGGGATTGATTTGCGGGACGAAAGTAGTCTTGAGGAGCTGCTTTACAACACAACGATTGACTTGTACCGTGAACGCGAAGGGCAAACCGAGGTTTTGCTGGACGGACAAAACGTGACTTCGCATTTGCGAACGCCGGAAGTGAACGCTAGTGTTTCGGTGGTGGCAGGATTCGCACGAGTGCGGGAGGAAATGGTGCGGCGGTTGCGAAGATTGGCGGAACACGGTGGTGTGGTGATGGATGGCCGGGACATCGGAACATATGTCTTACCCGGCGCTGATGTCAAGTTTTTTCTGACGGCATCTTTGGGGGCTCGAGCACGAAGACGCCAAAAAGATTTGGACGCACTAGGATACCATGTGGATCTCGACACCCTAGCGCAAGAAATTGAGCATCGGGATCGTTTGGACAGCACGAGAGCTATTGCACCATTAGCCAAAGCCCCCGATGCGGTACTGATTGACACCACCAACTTGGAGGTGGATCGCGTGGTAGACGAGATGATTGCCGCATATCACCGCGCGTACGATCGATGATGTATTATTGGATGGTCTATTGGGTAGTGCGCGTAATATTCTCTGTACTGTACCGGATCGAGGTTACGGGCTTAGAAAACGTACCTCGCAGTGGGTCACTGATGATTGCGCTCAATCACAAAAGTGTGATTGACCCTCCGATGGCGGCGGTTTTATTGCCTCGCCGAGTATATTTTATGGCGAAAGTTGAACTTTTTAACTTTCGACCTTTGGGTTGGTTGATTGCCAGCGTTGGAGCGTTTCCCGTTCATCGTGGACGCCCAGATCGCAAAGCGATTCGGCGGTCACTGGAAATACTTTCGGCCGGCCAAGCCTTGATGATTTTTCCCGAAGGCCATCGTAGTGAAACAGGGGAACTACAGTCCGCCCGGGCTGGCGTGGCGTTCTTGGCTCAAAAAAGTCAATGCCTGGTAGTGCCGATTGGCATTAGCGGATCATATGGTTTCCGCAAGACCATCCGGTATTCGGTAGGACCACCGTTTCGCGTGCCGCCAGATATAACGCGGGAAGAGGCACAGCAATTGGTCATGCAGCGCATTGCCGACCAGATTCCCCATCTGGCTGTCCCTCCGAACCCAAAACCGCAGTCTTCCATTTCTTGACGTGCTCGCGTCCAAGGTAATTCGGAAAATTGTTGGAAACTCAACACACACAGTGTAATATGTAAAGGAGTATGCTGTGTGCTTCATCGCACAGCAAAGGTGTGACAGGGGGGCAGCCAATATGGATGAACGTAAACAGGCGACGGACTCTAACCACGAAGTGGACAGGGACGAATCCCTAAACATGGAAGAGTCCATGGCATTCGTGGCTTTGGAGGATGTTCATCCGGGGCAGATCGTCGAAGGAACCGTTGTGCACATTTCACCCGATTCCGTTTTGGTGGATGTTGGTGGAAAGTCAGATGGCATTATACACCTGAATGATCTGACTCACCGGAAGATTGACCGGCCCGAAGAGGTGGTTCAGCTCGGGGATGTGATTCGGGTTTTCGTCGTCGGCTATGAGGGAGAGGAAGGAAGTTTGAAACTCTCCAAACGCCGAGCGGATGAAGTCGAAGCATGGACTCGGCTAGAAAACCTGCAAAGTTCGGGAGAAGTCATCGAGGCCCCAGTGGTAGAAGTCGTTAAAGGGGGTTTGGTGGTTGATGTGGGTATGCGGGGTTTTATTCCGGCATCCCATGTAGCACGCGGTTATGTCGCGGAGTTGGATGGCTTCCTGGGCCAAACGGTGCCAGTGCGAGTCATTGAACTGGATCGCAGTAAACGGCGCGTAATTTTATCCCGAAAAATTGCGATGGAAGAGCAGACCAAACAACGCCGCGATCAGGTGTGGAACGCGATTTCCGAAGGACAAGTTATAACGGGGACGGTAAAAAGTTTGACGGATTTTGGAGCCTTCGTCGACTTGGGCGGAGTGGACGGACTCTTGCATATTAGTGAAATGTCATGGGGGCGAATTACGCATCCCTCCGAGGTGCTGGAAGTGGGACAGGAAGTTAGCGTGAAAATTTTACGGTTGGATCCGGAACGCAACAAAATATCGCTAGGATTGCGCCAAGTGTCGCCTAACCCTTGGGAGACCATCGCCGAACGCTATGCGGAAGGGCAGTTGTATCAAGGCAAGGTTGTCCGCATTGCCGCATTCGGCGCATTTGTAGAGTTGGAGCCGGGGGTTGATGGGCTTGTGCATATTTCCCAATTGGCGGCGCATAGGATAGGTACGCCAGCAGATGTGGTTTCTGTGGGCGATACAGTGACGGTCAAGGTATTGCATGTGGATCCCGAGCACAAGAAGATATCATTATCAAAAAAAGAAGCCGATGAAATGGCTGAATCCGGAATAGAACCGCTAAAAGAAGTGCTGGAGGACGATGCGTTGAATCCCATGAGCCAACACCTCACGGCGTATCACGCAGGCGACTGGGACGACGAAGACCCTAATAAGAAGCCAAGTTGACGAAAAGAGCCGCTAGGAAGCGGCTCTTTGGACTAAGTCACGCGGACAGACGTTCTTTGGCAGTACTTTTTTCAACCCAATGGTGCAATTGGCTGATAATGGGCCAGGCCAAAACTGCTTTGATAACATCCCACCCAATAAACGGCAAGACCCCCTCTAAGAATGCGTGAGTCCATGATGCATGAGTGATGATCACGAGCCCCACCATGCCGCCCAAGTATATTATGGCCAAGGCAGATATTAGACCCATGAACAAACGCAATCGGCTGTGCCTGCTTTTGTGCACCAAGCTGGCCATGATCCAGGCCGCGACCGGATAAGCCCATAGATATCCGCCAAAGGGTCCGATGAGGACGGCTAGACCGCGTTGGCCCTCAGCGAATATAGGCGCCCCCAGAATACCTAAAGCAATATAGGACAGTTGGCTTAGGGCTGCCCAACGAGCCGGTAGAATGCCGCCTGCTAAGAACACGCCAAACACTTGAAAGGTAAATGGGACCAGTGACAAGCCTGGGATGGTGATGGCTGTAATCGCCCCCAAGGCTGTAATAGCGGTGACAAATGCTCCACGCACCGCCCAACGCAATGATGTGGGCATGGCAAATCCTCCTTAGAGATCCTGCAATAACGTTAAAAGGATAATGATTTCTATCTGAAGATGCAATCCAAGACCATATTCCACACCGAAACCGTGAACACTAGGACCAATTCAAGCATTGGAAAGAGAGGGTTTTGCGTTGGCCGGTTTGTGGGCAAATTGTTTTTGGATTTCCTCCCTGATTTTGTTGGTGTCCGGTTATGGCCGGTTTTTTTGGTCTCAAGCAAGATTCCGGGCGGCTGGCGTCGCAATGGCCGGGGCACTGGTCATGGCATTTGATCTTTTGCTTCCGCAGGTTCCTCTCATGTCTGGCACTGTGAATGGGGGACTCGCCTTTTTGGCGCTAGCGACCCTCGCGTTGGGCATCGCTCGCAGAAAGCCTGTGTGGTGGCTGTGGTGGTTAAGCTTGGGCGCGATAGCTGCCTTAGGGAGAATTTTGGCTCCCTTGGCGCCTCATCGGGCTCAATGGGTGATGCCATTGGTTCCCGAATCGATCGTCTTAGGTATCGCAGCCGGGGTGCTTGGCGAAGAACCCGTGGGAGGCATAGTGGTGGGCATTGGAGCCGATGTGCTGGCGTCCATGTGGATCCTGGTCGTTCGAGGAGGGCCATTGGCATTGGGTTATCATGATCTGACATCGGCATTGCTCGCCGGCCTGGCTGGGTGGGCCGCGGGTTGGATGCGATTTCATTGGGGACGTCACGATATGGTTGCTTGACCGGCTTGTCAAGGACTGGGATAATCCCTAGGGAAGAAGAGGGGGATGGTTGTGGGGCTGGTGGCTTTGGTAGGTCGTCCGAATGTAGGAAAGTCGTCGTTATTCAACCGCCTTACGCAAACGCGTCGTGCTATCGTGGAGGATTTTCCTGGAGTAACGCGAGATCGACTATATGAGGATACAGACTGGAATGGCATGCCTTTTACAGTAGTCGATACCGGCGGGTTGTGGACCGTAGATGATGACTCGATGTTATCGATGACGCGTCAACAAACCAATCTTGCGATCCAGGAAGCCGATGTCATTGTGTTTGTGGTAGATGGCAAAGAGGGAATTACCGCTGTCGATTTAGACGTGGCCGATTTGTTGCGCAGAAGCCGCAAGCCTGTTGTGGTGGCAGTAAATAAAGCAGAAAGCAGCCGCAACAGTGGCGCAGAATTTTATGAGTTTGGCTTGGGCGAGCCTATCGCGGTGTCGGCGGTGCATGGAACGGGTGTTGGGGATTTATTGGACAGAATCGTGGAATTGTTGCCTGAGCACGAACACCTCGCCAAAGAGGATTTTGGAGAACCAATTCGGATTGCTATTGCAGGTCGGCCGAATGTGGGGAAGTCGTCGTTGTTGAATGCTCTAATTGGGTATGAGCGAACGCTGGTAACACCGATTGCCGGCACGACGCGGGACGTGGTCGATGCAACCGTGATCCACGATGGGCAAGAATTCTTGCTGTTGGACACCGCTGGCTTGCGCCGACCTAACAAGATTTCCGAAGAGCTGGAGGAAAAAACAGTTCAGAGAACTCTGGCTGCCATCAGAGAAACCGACGTGGTGCTATTGATGCTGGCGGCGAACGAAACTTTAAGCGCACAGGATCAGCGGATTGCGGGTCAAGTGGCTCTACACCGCAAGGCTGTTGTGGTGTTGCTCAATAAGGCAGATTTAGTTAAGGGAACGACGATGGGGTTGCAAGAGAACATCCGTGAGCAACTCAAATTCATGCCCTATGCTGTCGTGCAGCCGATTTCCGTAATGACAGGATGGCATCTTGACAAGATTTGGCCCCAAGCGATCGCGGCCTATCAGTCCTATACCACCCGCCTGGGGACCCATGCCTTAAATCAGCTGATTCAGGAGGCGATTCATCTGAATCCGCCGCCGACTGATAAAGGACGTGCATTTAAAATCTATTACGTCACTCAAGTCGATACTAAGCCCCCGCATATTGTGTTTTTCGTCAATGATCCAGAATTGCTGCATTTTAGCTATGAACGTTATTTGGAAAATCGGCTTCGGGAAAAATTTGGGTTTCTTGGCAGTCCGATTCATTTGTCGTTTCGTGCTCGTACTAAACGCATCAATGAGTGACGGGCGCAATATGGTATCGGTTTTTGGCACCGGCAATTGGGGACTGACGCTGGCTGATGTGGCAGCGCGGTCTGGTTCTGATGTTCTTTTGTATTGCCGGCGACCAGAAACGTTCGAGTCATTGACCAGTCATCGCCAACATCCAACGTTTCTTCAGGATTTAGTTCTTCACCGCCGCATTGTTCCTACTATGGACTTAAGCGAGGCAGCAAGTGGGGCCAATAATTGGCTCTTGGTGACCCCGAGCCAGCATATGCGTGCCCTAGCTCAAGGGCTAAAGCCATGGGTACGGGAAGAAATACATGTGTTGTCGGCAACTAAGGGATTGGAACTCTCGAGCCACTTGCGCATGTCTGAAGTTTTGGTTTCCGAATGGGGCCCAGCGAGCACCCGCCTCGTGGGTGTGTTGAGCGGACCCAATCTAGCGCATGACATTAGCCAGGGACTGCCGGCAGCTACGGCTGTCGCATGTTCTCATGATTGTTTTCGAGATTGGGCTTCGTGCCTCGGACGAGCTAACTTGCGCCTTTACCATCAACCCGATCGCGTGGGGGTGGAACTGGGCGGAGCATTGAAAAATGTCCTGGCCATTGCCGTAGGCATTGCACACAAATCAGGATTAGGCGAGAGTGCAAAGGCAGCTCTAATGACTCGAGGACTGCATGAGATGGGCCGATTAGCGGTTCGATTGGGCGCTAAGATGACAACTTTGGCCGGACTGTCAGGACTGGGCGATATGGTGGTGACGGCCTCCTCGTCACATTCTAGGAACCGTTGGTGTGGCGAGCAACTCGCGGACGGCAAGAGCCTTGAAGACATATTAAGCAGCACTGCAATGGCTATTGAAGGCGTTCCAGCTGCCTATGCTGCTCAAGAGTTGGGCCATCGTCTGCAGGTTCCATTGCCTATTACCGATACCTTAGTAGACATATTTCATGGAACAACGGTTTCCGAAGCGGTCACTCGGCTGATGACTCGGGCTTTTGTGGGAGAATCAGACCTGTAGACGAAATTTCCTTTCCAAACCCTGGCATTATCTGCTGAGTTTCCTCATATCCTGCTACTGTCATTCATAGGGTGATCCCGGGACAAGGCGAGGACCGGCGCCAACCCATTTGGCAGCAAACAAGGGAGGGAACCACAAGGATGGAGAAGTTTGACCTGTTTAAGGACTTAGCCGAACGTACTGGCGGCGACGTATATCTGGGTGTCGTGGGACCGGTCCGCACCGGCAAGTCCACCTTTATTAAACGCTTTATGGAGCGCATGATTTTGCCCGCAATTGAGGATCCTAATGAACGTGAGCGAGCCGTGGACTCCCTGCCGCAAAGCGGCACCGGACGCACTGTCATGACCACTGAACCCAAGTTTATTCCAGATGATGGAGTGGAAATTCATCTCAACGACGCCATCGCCTTTCGCGCTCGATTGGTAGATTGTGTGGGGTATGCAGTGACGGGCGCATTGGGCTATACCGAAGATGAAGGGGATCGCATGGTTATGACCCCCTGGTCCGACGAGGCAATGCCCTTTGAAGAAGCTGCTGAAATTGGCACGCGCAAAGTTATCACAGACCACTCCACCATTGGGTTGGTGATTACTACTGATGGGAGTTTTGGAGAATTGCCACGGCACGCTTATGTTGACCCGGAAGAACGGGTAGTAGGGGAACTGAAGGAGCTGGCCAAACCATTTGTGGTGGTGCTGAATACGGCCCATCCATACGCAGAGGAAACCGTTGTGTTGGCCCAAGAACTATCAGAGCAGTATGATGTTCCTGTTTTGCCCATCAACTGCCTGGAATTACGTCAAGAAGACATCGCACAAGTTTTGGAACAGGTTCTGTATGAATTTCCCGTATCCGAAATTCATTTTGAGTTGGTCGATTGGGTCGACGCTCTGCCAACCAGCCATTGGCTGAAAAAGCAATTTGAGCTGGCCACGGAAGAAGCTCAGGCGGGCATTCAACGATTGCGCGACGTCGACCCTGCGGTGCGGGGACTGGGTAGTTACGACTATGCTGACGACGTTCGACTGACGCATATGGACTTAGGTACTGGAGTCGCTGAAATTTCAGTAGGCGCCCGTGACGAATTATATTACCGCGTGCTGGGCGAACTCGCCGACCGGCATGTCGCCGCCCGTGGGGATATTGTGAAGTTGTGGCGTGAATATGTGGTGGCCAAAGCGGAGTGGGATAAGGTGGAGGAGTCTATCCGTGAAGTTCGTGCTACGGGGTATGGCATGGTGGCGCCGACCTTGGCGGAGTTGGTGCTGGAAGAACCGGAACCGATTCGGCGCGGAGCTCAATTTGGAGTGCGTCTTAAAGCCACTGCACCGTCCATCCACATGATTCGAGCCGATATTGAGACGGAGATTACCCCTATTATCGGAACTGAACGCCAAGCGGATGAACTTGTGCAATATTTGATGGAACAGTTTGAAGATGATCCGAAGCGGCTATGGGAAACCAATCTGTTTGGCAAATCGCTGCATGATTTGGTACGTGAAAGTATTCAATCCAAGTTGTTTAAGATGCCGGAAAATGCCCAGGAAAAACTTCAAGAAACGTTGCAACGGATTATTAACGAGGGCTCTGGAGGTCTTATCTGCATCATTATCTAAACGGGCATCATTAGCCGGGGGTTATCGTCCTCCGGCTTTATTTTTTGGTGGTGTTGGCAATCTGCCAAGTCTGGGGCTGATAAAAGGAAACATAAGGATTAGGTTGGTAGCTTAACAGATTGGGACTAGCCCAAACCGGGACTTCGGGCCAGGCCAGAAATATGCCTGGCGGGTCCTGCATGAGAGCATTCTGCAGTCGATACAGTGCCAGCATGTGATTCGTGGTCGCTTCGGTAGCCAAGCATTCTTTCAATGCGCTATCGGTTTGGGCGCTGCTGTAAAAGCCAAAATTCATTCCCTCGGGAGGCGTCATGCTGCTGTAATAATCAAAATACATCCAGCCTACGGGCGATGTAGACCTCGAGACGAACGCCCACAAAAATCTTCCTTGCTGCAGATCGGCATAGTATGTGGTCGATGATTTGGGACTGCAGATGAAATCCACCCCAACTTTTTGTCCTTCGTGTGCTAGTAACTGGCACGCTGCGACCTGCCGAGGATGGTCGGCGTTGACCAATATGGGCCACTGGCGACCACTAAGCGGCATGAGATTGACTTGGGCCGCCTGAGGATCATAGGCAGGTGTTTTAAGAAGGGGATCGGTGTACCAATTGGTGGGGGGCAAAGGTCCATCAGCCTCCGGGCCATGAGCCAGGCGGGCGATGGGATTGCGATCAATGCCTTGGTAAAGTGCGTGCAACACCGTAGGGCGGGCGAGTAGGGAATCGCGCATGTTCGGCAGCAAGGCCCAAAGCTGCTGATTTGGGGCCCAGAGAGTGCGAAGTGTGGGTTGACTCGTGCTTTTCGTCGGCGGAGTAAGCCATAGGGTGGCGCTGCGGTTGGAGGCTCGGTGTGGGGGCGTTGTGCGCCACACCACGTCGGATAGGGCTGGGTTTCCCTGAAAGTACCGAGGCACCTTGCGCAATGTCAAATCCGTTTCCGGCTCGTTTTCGGCTACTGGTCGGAAGGGACCGGTGCCAATAAAATCTAATGGTTCAGTTAGAGGACGAGACTTACTCACTAAGGTCACGGCTGTGCGGTCCAACTCAAAGGCTGGCAAGATAAAGACGCCGGAGCCTTGGGATGCCCAGTCAGACAAAAAGCCTGGGTCTGGCCGGCGCAACGTAAATTCTACCTGAGTACGATTGATAACACTGACGGACCGCAACAGGGCATTAAGGGCCCGGTAGCCTGGGAAGCCGCTGGCTGGGTTACGGTAAAAGTCGTAGGTCCAGACAACGTCATGGGCGGTAACCGGGCGCCCGTTCCACCACGTGGCCCGCGGGTCCATACTGAGTACAAACTCCTGGTAATGGTTTAAACTCTGCCAGTGTGATGCCAAATCGGGAATTATCGTGCCGTTGGGCGAGATGTTGACCAGACCATTCCACATTAATTGGTCCACCGCTCCTGCCTGCGAAGCGTGATATGCAGTTACTGGGTCTAGAGACGTATGGACTTCGCTTATGATGTCCAGGGTAGGACGCGGCAATACCCGGCGTGGCAATGCAATATGGGGAGCCCCACAGCCTGAGACCAGAGTGGGCATGGCCACAATAAGAAAAGCGATCATTATTTTACGCATGTTAACCAGCAATGTGTCCATCACCGTCATTATACCACCCAAAAAACTGATGCCCTGGATTCGCTGAAGAAGCAGGGCATCAATCCAAAGGTACGGCTCGCCATCAGTTGTATTGAATGCGGGGGTCAACCAAGCCGTAAAGTAGGTCTGCTAAAAGATTGCCAATAATGGTAAGAAATCCCGTGATTACCACAATGCCTAAGATAATGGGGTAGTCACGCTGATTAGCGGCATCCCAAAATAAGAGTCCCATTCCCGGGTAGTTGAAAATCACCTCAATGAGTAAAGCCCCCGAAAATAGGTTGGGTAAAGCCATTCCTAATAAAGTAATCAATGGCAGGACAGAATTGCGCAGAGCATGTTTTAACACCACGACCGACTCCTTGACCCCTTTGGAGCGGGCGGTTCGCACAGATCGGAGCACCAGATGTTCTGTCATGGAAGTTCTCATATACCGACCCCAGCCAGCAATCGTACCTAGCACCAGGGTCAGCACCGGCAGAGTCGTATGGTCTACCCAAGAACCAAAGCCAGGGTTTGGATTTAGAGGGTTGGACAGACCACCGCTGGGAAACCAATTGAGGTTGATGCTGAACAACAAGATGATGATAATGCCTAGCCAAAAGATGGGCATAGAGTAGAAGAAATAGGTAATGGCCGTGACAATGTAGTCGAACTTGGTGTCGTGATAATAGGCTTGAACACTGCCGAGCAGTATCGAGACGATGTGCGCTACAACTATTCCAATGCCTACCAACGAAAGAGTGCGGGGCATGTTGGTCATGATGAGCGAAAAAACGGATTCATTGTAGTAATACGAGGTGCCTAGATTGCCGTGGAGCAGTTGCCCTACCCAAGTGACATATTGAATGGGCAAGGGCCTGTTCAAACCAAATTCTCGATTAATCTGTGCTATGCGCAACGGGGTAGCCTTGGGTCCCAACATTGCCTGGGCTGGACCGCCCGGCACCACGTGGACCAAAAAGAATCCGATGATGGTAATCCCAATCAAGGAAGGGATGGCTTGCACAAAGCGTTGCAGAATAAAGCGAAACATCCGATACCCTCCTTATCCCTCAAGCCTTCCGCAACCGCGGGTCAAAGGCTTGGCGCATGGCATCTCCAATGAAGTTGACAGAAAGCTCCACAATCAGAATGGCTACACCGGGAGGATAGATCAGCCACCATGCATTTTGAAACATATACGACATGGAGGACGATAGCATTTCTCCCCAGTTGGGTGTCGGCGGTGGCAACCCTAATCCCAAAAAGCTTAAGGCGGCCACTGTAAGAATCGCATCAGCCACTTGGAACGTGGAGTTGACCACGACAACCCCCATCACATTGGGCAAGAGTTGGCGAAACATGATGCGCCAGTTGCTGGCGCCTAGCGCGCGGGCCGCTTCCACGTAATCGCGTTGTTTTAGGGTCAAAACCTCAGAACGCACAAGACGGGCTACGCCAAACCAACCCAGAGATCCAATGACCACCAGTAAAACCGCGGCATTGGCCCGAAATACTGAGTCGACGAACAATAGCAAAAATAGTCCGGGGATGGCGATAAATATGTCAACAATACGCATAAGAATCACGTCGACCCATTTTCCCGACATGCCGCTAATTAGGCCGTACACCACTCCAATAAAAGTTGCCATGAAAGCAGCAGCGAACCCAACTTCTAAGGAGAGCTGGCCACCGACCATCATGCGGGCCAAAACATCGCGGCCAAGACTATCGGTGCCTAGCAGATGGTGGGCGGTGGGAGCTTGCAATGTTGCCAAAAGATTAGGGTTGGTGGTGCTGACCCGATAAATCAGTGGCCCTACAAAGCTAAACAAAACTAAAAAAGTCAAGCCAATCACGCCAGCGATGGCCAGAGGATTCTTCCAAAAAGCCTGCCATTCCCGGGAACGGCTACCCGTTTCCTGCATGGGAGCATTAGGTGTAACCGACTCGGTAACTGTTTCAGGTATCATGCGGCTTCTCTCCTACCCGGATTGATGCAATATCTCCATAAGAGACAAAGAATGCAAATTACAGGATCTTAACAACGTTATTGTGATAATAACATCATGCAGGAATATGACAATGAAAATTTTTCGAATATCGGTGACAGTGTATTATATGGACGGCACTCGACAAAAGTCAATTACGGTTCCTACCACTGTTGGGGGAATTAGCTAACCGATGTCATGACAGGAGGATGGGATAAATGTAGGCTCCCCTGGACAGGATACCGCATGAGGTGATGAGGATGCAAGCTCATCAGGAGCGGCGACTGGCGGGTCCGCCGCACCAGGCGGTCGCTTGGACGCATCTGCAAGGCCCCGACGAGTCGGAATTAGGTCAAGTCCTGCGGCATTATGACATAAGCTGGTCCACTTCGGCCGAAACTTATCGCGCCACATTTGATCGCTATCCTGAGTTTTATTATGTCCGGTTTTACGGCTTCGCCGCCAGTGATCCTACAGATTTAATGATAGCGGTGCCAGTGCATGTGGTGGTTAAATCCAAGGTGGTCATTAGTTGGTGCCCGCGACCAGTCACGGCCGTTGACAGCGTGGCGCGCAAAGTCGATGCTCATCCCGATCTGATTCATAATGGCCACACCTTAATTTTTTACCTATTAGATGAGATTGTGGAGGACACCTTTCCTGTGCTCGACGTCTTCAATGATCGATTAGCCATCATCGAACACGATGTGTTTGCACCAGGGCCAAGACAGCGCGCCATTCAACAAGGAATCTTCCGACTAAAACGCGAAATTTTAACACTGCGCCACATTGTAGCATCAGAACGGGACGTCAGCTACCAACTGGTACGGTATTGGGACACAATTGACGACAAATCGGAAAGCCGAGAGTGGACCTTTCAATTATACGATCATGTCATACGTCTTTTTGAGTCGGCAGACATTTACCGTGAGTTGGCCAACTCGGTGTTGGATATCTATCTCGGCAGTGTGTCTAACCGCTTAAATGAAATTGTGAAAAAGCTGACGTTAGTCACGGTGTTGTTTGTGCCGGCTTCCCTGGTGGCCGCGCTATATGGAATGAACTTCGATTATCTGCCTGGGCAGCATCATCCGTGGGGCTTCTTTCTAGTGGTAGGCGGGGTTTTCTTAATATCCCTTACGCTCTTGGCCATCTTCAGGCAACGTCGCTGGCTGTAACTGCCAATAATTCCAATTGTCTCTCTGGACGAGTTGAGGGGCCCGATTTACTATGGGCAGGTGAGCTCGTGTGAACTTGGATCCTGTCTAGAGGTATGGACCACGTTGACACAACATGGAGAAAATTCTACGAACTACTGGATTTACAGCAGGATATTTTTCAATTCATGTCGAATTTGCATCCGAATAATATTCAGATATTATTTTGGATTGGTCGCAAGTTTCCCATTGCGCCAAGAATCTATTTTAGCGAGTGTGCTCCATTGTTTCGGATGAACACAAAGCGTCTCTCATTTTAGGGGCAAACCGTACTCGGCTAATGCTGGGTATAAACAATTTCAGGAGGTTCGATAATGAAGCAACGTTCGTTAGCTTTGACAGCTGCTACTATTGTGGGCTCGTCTCTCTTACTGGCCGGTTGTGGCTCTAGCCCAAGCACTAGTACGCCCGCGGCTCCCAAGTCTCCCATCGGAGATGTTGCGGTGGTTGCATTGCCAGCTCAGCTTTCGCCAAACTGGTGGTTTCCTATTACCGCTAACACTGCCTACAGTGACGTGAACGGCACCATGCAAGACAATTTGTATCTTCCACTGCTTCACATCTCGCGAACAGACGGTGTCAACTACGATCGATCCCTAGCCTCGGATGTTACGTGGAACTCCACTGGTACCGTATACACCATCACACTCCATAAAAAGTGGCAATGGTCTAATGGCACTCCGGTGACATCGGCCGACGTAGTATGGAGCATGCAGCTCTTGGAGTACTTGTCAGGCAGCAGCGCGCCCTGGACTTACGGCGGAGCAGGCATTGGCGGATTGCCGGTGCGTTGGCAGAGCGTTCAAGCTGACGGGCCCTATAAGGTGGTAGTCACCTTAAACCAACCATCCAACCCGCAGTGGTTTTTGCATAATGGTTTAGGCCAGGTGCAGCCGGTTCCGAAATCTGTATGGGACATTCACAAGAATCTTGCACATGAAGCGACGTTTATTCAAAGTGTCTCCAACAAGCCCCAATCATCTTACTATAATGTAGTGGATGGCCCATTTGAATATTCTGCAGCCGACTCTAAGCCCAACAACCAATATTGGACTTTTGTGCCTAACCCCAAGTATGACGGACACAAAGCGACCATCAAAAAACTGATTTATCAGTACGAAACCAGTTCCTCGGCCGAGTTTGCGGCCCTTAAGACCGGAAAAGTCAACGTTGGTTATCTCCCACCCTCATTGTGGAGTGCCCGAAGCCAATTGACCGCGGATCACTTTAGCACCATGTATGTGTTTGGGTTCAATTATATGCAGCCCAACTTCAGCACTAAGGCTCCAGGCCACTTTGGCGAAATGATTGCGCCCGCATACGTGCGGCAGGCTCTCGAAATGGGAGTTAATCAAAAGGGTATGATTCAGAGTTTCTATCACGGGTTGGGAGTGACCGAGTGGAGTCCCATCCCAGCGGAGCCTAAGACAGTGTTTTACGATCCATCGATTGCCAATCCCGCTCCGTATAACCCAGCGGCTGGCAAGCAGCTGCTGGAGTCCCATGGATGGAAGATGGTCAATGGCGTGATGACCAGTCCTCAGGGCTATCCCTTCCAATTTACTTTTGACTACGTGTCCGGCAGCAACACTGTGGCTGACCAGGCTCAGTTAATGGTTCAAGGATGGGCTCAGGAGGGCATCAAAGTGACGTTGGAGTCACAGCCGTTCAACACCCTAATCTCGGATAACGACCAATCCAACGTGACCAATTGGCAGATGATCTGGTGGGGCGGTGGCTGGACGTACGAACCAGACTATTACCCGACCGGTGGCGGGCTCTTTAAGACGGGCGCGGGGTCAAACTTTGGCGCTTATAATAGCCAAACAATGGACAATTTGATCAACGCAACTTATTCGCCAGGGACGGCCAGTCAAATTACCACAAACATGAACGCTTATCTGGCCTATGCAGCGGCACACTATCCTGAGCTTTGGCTTCCTTGGACGCCAGCGTTTAACGAAAGTGCGGCGTATATTAGCGGGGTCAACAAGTGGGCTAACCCGATTACCGATCAAAATTCGCCGAACCGTTGGACCATCAACTATTAAATCGCTCTAAGCCTTACGCCCCCGGCTCTTTGGAGTCGGGGGCTTCTTCTTGTCTAGCCGGAAACGCGGTAATGGTGTAGTCTCTATTTGTCAATTTTACGCAGGGAGGACGGTTCAGGTGACTGAGGATCTATTGGCACGCTACGAAAAATATATGAATCCTGGTTTGGCCCGCATCTTCCGCTTTACCGGTATCGAGGCCGTCGAGGATCATGGCAGCGGCGCCTTATTATGGGATGAGGACGGGCAGGAATATATTGACTGCGCTGGAGGCTATGGTGTATTTGTGCAAGGCTATCAACATCCTCGCATTGTAGCTAAAGCTCAGATGCAGCTGGGAAAACTAGCCCTGTCCTCACGCGTCCTAGAAAGCCGGCCCGCCATTGACCTGGCGGCAAAGTTGGCCGAACTGACGCCTGGCGACTTGCAGTATTCTTTTTTTTGCAACAGCGGTGCTGAGGCGGTAGAGGGAGCACTCAAGTTTGCTCGCGTCGCGACCGGTCGCACTAAGATCATTAGCACGATGGGCGCGTTTCATGGCAAAACTTACGGTGCCCTGTCCGTATCCGGACGGGAAACGTACCGACAGCCTTTTCTTCCATTGCTGCCCGATATCGTGCATGTGCCATACGGGGACACAGAGGCAGTGGCCTCTGCAATCGACCACACCACGGCTGCGGTGATTGTAGAGCCTATTCAAGGCGAAGGTGGCATCATTGTGCCTCCTGACCAGTATTTGCCCTCCTTGCGGGATTTATGCGATCAGACCGGGGCACTCTTAATTGCTGATGAAGTGCAGACCGGCATTGCGCGCACGGGGTATCTTTTTGCGGTGGAGCATAGTCATGTGGTGCCGGATTTACTTTGTTTGGCAAAAGCCTTGGGGGGAGGGATCATGCCTATTGGGGCTATCGTCGGGCGGCCCAGGGCATGGACCTTCTTTGAGCATAGTCCGCTTATCCACACCTCGACCTTTGGCGGCAATCCGCTTGCCTGTGCCGTAGCCGAGGAAGCGCTTGCGGTCACAGTGCAGGAACAGTTGCCCGAACGGGCCCGTGTGCTCGGACGCTATTTCATGGATGGGCTTAGACGACTGCAAAGTCAATATCCTTTAGCCATTCTTGAAGTGCGTGGGCGCGGTCTCATGATTGGGCTGGAGTTGGCCGCGGCTGGAGTGGGAGGGGCGTTGATTTCTGCACTCTTTCAGCGCAAGGTTTTGGCTGTGTATACCTTGAACAACGAACGGGTCATTCGTATGATGCCACCGTTGGTGGTAACCAAAGTGCAATTGGATACGGTACTGGAGAGGTTTGAGGACGCATTGCAGCAAGTATACCCTGATATTGATGACTTATTAGACTAGGTCAAAGGGTCGGGCCCGACCCCGCAATGTCGATCGATGTAGTTAATGATGCGTGAGGAGGCTAAACGGTGCCCAAGGTAACTGTAACCGAGGTGGTTCCGGCTAGGGTTGATGCAGTCTACCAAATTTTATCGGATATGGCGCAGTTTCCACGGTTCATGAAAAATGTGGAAGGAATTCAAATTTTGGAAAAGGGTGAGTCGTGGACGTTGTCCCAATGGGTGACGCGTTTGCAAGGGGCTAAATTTCGTTGGGTGGAACGCGATACATTTTACCCTGAACAAGGTCGCATCACGTTTGCTCAAACCGAGGGCGACTTAAAGGTATTTCAAGGCGAGTGGCGGTTGTTGGCGGTTAACGGCGGGACTGAGGTCACGCTCGATACCGAATTTGAATTTGGAATTCCAATGCTGGCCAGTTTGTTGAATCCGGTGGCCAAGCTGGCTATCCGCGAGAATGCGCGCGAGATGGTTCGGGCGATTGGCGAAGCGGCCAAAAACAGCAAGGAGACGCTATGACAACATATTTTGGCCGTGTACTATTTGAGGGGCATGCACGATTTGCCGTCAAGATAGACCACCTTGTAGGCCTTTTGGAGCAGAGTTTTTTAACCCATCCCCAATTTACGGTAGTGGAATGGCATTCTTTGGATGAGGTTCGTGTGTTGCCCCCCGTGACCCCACGGGTGGTCTTGGCGGTGGGGCGAAATTACCGGGCCCACGCAGCGGAGCTTGGCAATGAGGTGCCTACAGAACCGCTGTTTTTCTTAAAACAACCCGGGACAGTGATAGCCGATGGCGATTCGGTGTTGATACCCGACAATATGGGACGGATAGACTTCGAAGGCGAGTTGGTAGCGGTGATAGGCCGACGGGTTTTTGGACTGAAAAACCATCAGGAGGCCATGGATGCAATATTTGGATACACCATCGGGAATGACATCACGGCTCGTGCATTGCAAAAACGCGATGGGCAGTGGGTGCGAGCCAAAGGATTCGACACCTTTGGACCCATAGGTCCTTGGATTGCACAAGGTTTGGATTCTCATAATCTGCGGCTGTTTACCACCGTAAATCATACGATTCACCAAGATGGCAATACCCAGGATATGATTTTTTCGGTGGAGGATTTGGTTTTTCGTGCTAGCCAATTTATGACATTGGAGCCGGGAGATGTCATATTTACGGGTACCCCCGAGGGTGTAGGCCCGGTTCAGGAGGGAGATGTGGTCCAAATAACCATAGAAGGCGTAGGTACGCTGAGTAATTCGATAAAAAACAGAGATTAGATAAGATGATCTTCTTAGATTCAAATTTTTTAAGGAATTTCCTGCCTAAATGCAATATTTTGTTGACAGGGGGGCGCGTTTTGATAAAATAATCGTGGCCGTCGGACAGGTATCCTGAAGGACGAGCTCAACTCGGGACAAAAGGGGGTTGGGAATGCGATGAACGCATTGGGTCGACATATATTGGCCGAAATTCATGGTTGTGATGCCAACGTGTTGAACGACATCACCGGCGTAGAGGAGATTATGGTGAAAGCTGCTTTAACTGCTGGCGCAGAGGTCCGGGAGGTGGCGTTTCATAAATTTAGCCCGCAAGGGGTAAGTGGAGTGGTCGTCATTTCCGAATCGCACTTGGCTGTGCACACCTGGCCAGAGCATGGTTACGCTGCGGTGGATGTATTCACATGCGGTGATACTGTCAACCCCTGGGATGCCTGTAACTACATCGTCGAACAGTTCCGCGCCCAAAATTTTACCGCTTCGGAAACTCTTCGGGGCGTATTAGTGGAAAATGCGACACAAAAGGCTGCGATTTGACGACAGGAGGATTTAAGTAGTGGCAAGAACCTTTGTTATGGTGAAACCCGACGGGGTACGACGAGGATTGGTGGGGGAAGTGATTCGCCGTTTTGAACAAAAGGGATTGAAGCTGAGGGCGATGAAACTTATCCAAGTGAGTTCTGAGTTGGCCGCACAGCATTATGCGGAACACCAGCCCAAGCCATTTTACGGGGATCTCATCGCGTTTATTACATCGGGGCCATCGGTGCCCATGGTGTTTGAAGGGCGCGAAGCGGTCACGGTTGCTCGTACTTTGATGGGAGCCACGGACCCTGTCAAGGCGCAGCCTGGGACTCTGCGCGGCGACTTTGGGATTGAAATCACGGAAAACATGGTCCATGGATCGGATAGTGCGGAATCAGCTGAACGTGAAATATCCTTGTACTTTGCCCCACACGAAATCGTATAACGGGCATGTGGATTCTAATTGGCGTCGTGGGGCTGTTAGGATTGTACGCCTTGGCGGTCGAGCCGTTTTGGGTGTCGCTCCACGACCTGCATGTTGATATTGTAGATTTGCCAGCAGAATTTGAAGGCTTTACGATCCTCCACCTGTCAGACTTGCACGGTCGGGTGGGGGCTTTTTTGCGCCCTGCGGTGCGACACGCTCTTACGACCTGTGATGTCGTTGCCCTAACGGGCGATCTTTATTCCCCAACATTGCCAAGAGATCGCCTGGTTCAGCATTTGACAACGTTGGATTCCGATAAATTATTTTACGTGAGTGGCAATCATGACTATCGCCACGGAAAGTTATTCATCGAGCCTTGGAATCCCGGCCCGGCACTGTTGGACAATCGAGTCGTGCGACTGACCAAAGGAGAGCAGTACATTTGGCTTGCGGGGCTACCCGATTTGGTCAAGGGAAGACCCCAGCTAGGCCAGGTCGTGCAGGGAATTACAACCCAGGCACCGGCGGTTTTGTTGTCACACCGGCCCGATGTGTGGTCGATGCATGGCGTGAATCGTTTCCAACTGATATTATCGGGGCATACGCATGGAGGCCAGGTGCGATTTCCCTGGGTGGGAGCCGTCCTGCGGCACAATCGGCTGCCCAAGCGCTACGTGAGTGGGGTTATGGTTCACAAAGGCCGGCCTACGTTGATCACCTCGCAAGGGTTAGGCACTTCTGAATTGCCCATTCGATTTATGGCGCGGCCGGAAGTTTTGCGGATTGTTTTACATAAAAGCACAGGGCGCGTTGTGCCAGAGGTCTGACGGAGACGCATAATCTTGAGAGAAGGTGTCCCATGATAGTGGCAGTTATTGGTGGAACAGGAGTGTATGATGCGCAGTGGCTGGAAAATGTTACTGAGAACACGATAGATACGCCTTATGGGAAGGCATTGGTGCTCGAAGGGCGGATTTCGCATATTCATGACCCGGTTTACTTTATGAATCGGCATGGACTAGATCATTCAGTGCCGCCGCATCTGGTCAACTACCGGGCGAATTTATTTGCTCTGCGCTCGTTGGGGGTAGAGCGGGTCGTGGCGACCACCGCGGTGGGCTCGTTAAACGTTGATTTTGAGCCCGGCACAATGGTTTTGGCGAATCAATTTTTGGACTTCACCAAAGCTCGGGCCCATACCTTTCATCAAGGCGGGCCAACTGGAGTGGTTCATACTGACATGACTGAGCCTTACTGTCCCTACAGCCGACATGTGCTGCAGTCAGTGGCCGCTGCACGCGAAATTCCTTGTCATAACGGCGGAGTGTACGTTGCCACCGAGGGCCCGCGATTTGAAACCCCCGCAGAAATACGGGCATTTCGGCTATTAGGTGGCGATGTGGTGGGAATGACCGGGGTTCCAGAGGTGGTTTTGGCTCGCGAACTGGGACTTTGCTATAGCACGGTGTCCCTGGTGACCAACTTTGCTGCAGGTCTGGCAAGCGCGCCTCTGACTCATCAGGAGGTTTTGGAGGTCATGGCGCAAAACGTGGCGCATCTACGCACGGTGCTTCTGAACGCCCTTCCTGCTTTAACGGAGCCAGGGGACTGCCAGTGTCAACGAGTGCCAACGTAGAGTCCATCCTAAGAATAGGCTTGGTTAGTTGACATCTCGCGCACGCGGAGAAATTGTTGAAAAGGAGAGTTACTATGACACAGTCAACCATAAAGGATCCGGCAATGGCGCCTTCAGGTCATGCCAAGCTGGACTGGGTTATCCCGCGGATGCCCGTGCTGGGGGCAATTCGACGCAGGTTTCAAGCGGAATTGCCGCTAGCCGGCCAGCGTATCGCGATTTCCCTTCACTTGGAAGCTAAGACGGCGGTGTTGGCGCAAGTGCTTCACGAGGGCGGTGCCCAAGTGGCGATTACTAGTTCCAACCCTTTGACCGCGCAGGATGACGTGGCGGCAGCTTTGTCGGAGCGGGGCGTGGAGGTGCACGCTTTTCGCGGGACAAGTGCCCAGGAGTTTGATCATTTGCACAACTTAGTGCTCGATATCGAGCCCACCTTGGTGATTGATGACGGCGGTGAGCTGACCGAACGACTTCATGGACCTCGTCGCGGTTTGGTGTCCAATATTCATGGGGGAGCGGAGGAAACCACCACTGGAGTGACGCGGCTAAAGGCCATGGCCGCAGCATCAAATCTGGCCTATCCCATGATTGCAGTCAATGATGCCGACATGAAGCACCTGTTCGACAATCGGTATGGAACGGGCCAATCTACGTGGGACGGCATTATGCGGACGACCAACTTAGTGGTTGCCGGCACCACAGTGGTAGTGGCTGGCTATGGGTGGTGTGGAAAAGGGGTTGCCGAACGCGCTAAGGGACTTGGAGCGCGGGTGATTGTCACCGAAATCGACCCTGTACGCGCAAACGAAGCACTGATGGACGGCTTTCGGGTAATGACCATGCGGCAAGCAGCTTCATTGGGTGATTTCTTTATTACGGTAACCGGAAATCGCGATGTCATCAATGAGGAGCATTTTATCTTGATGAAAGATGGCGCAGTGTTGGCTAACGCAGGACATTTTGATGTGGAGGTGTCTGTCAGCCAGCTTCAAAGCGTTGCGAACAGCACCGTGGTGGGGCGAAACGCCAACGTGATAGGATATCGGATGCCCAATGGCCGTACTGTGTGGCTACTGGCCGAAGGTCGGTTGGTCAACCTGGCTGCGGGCGACGGGCATCCTGCTGAAATTATGGATTTGACGTTTGCCTTGCAAGCATTATCCTTAGAACATTTGCTGCACCATCCAAAACCGCCTGGGGTTTATGCAGTAGATCCCGAGATTGATCAATGGGTGGCCGCGATTCGATTACAGTCGTTAGGCGTCGCGATTGATGAGCTGAGTGAGGCTCAAGCCGCTTATATGGCGTCTTGGTAATAGGCTAGGAGGGGTCAGTTATGCGTTATCGCCTGGAAGCGGGCACTATGGTCACCATGGAGAACGCCGAAACCATCATTCGGCGGGGTCAAATTACGTGGGATAACGGCCGCATAGTCAGCATTGGGGAAGAAGACAGCGATGTGGAGCCGGTAGACCAAGTCATTCGGATTCCAGAGGGCATTGTCATGCCTGGCCTCTATAATGGGCACAACCATGCGGCGATGACGCTATTTCGCGGATTGGCTGACGACAGCCCATTTTTTGAATGGTTAGAACAGCATATCTGGCCTGCTGAGGCGCGGTTAACGCGGGATGACATCTATTGGGGCACACTGCTGGCTACTGCTGAAATGATTCGCAGCGGCACCGTGGGATTTGCCGATATGTACTTTGAAATGGATGCGGTTGCGGAGGCGGTAGCCGTGTCCGGGATGCGCGGATGGCTGTCCAGGGGACTGGTGGGAGACCAGGATCCTGATTTCCAAAAACTTTATGAGGCAGCTGCGTTTGCCGCCCGCTGGCGACACCGGGCCGAAGGGCGCATTGTGCCCATGTTGGGACCTCATGCCCCCTATACCTGCTCACCGGAGTATTTGGCAGAGGTGGCTCGAGTGGCCAAAAAGGAAAATCTTGCTATCCACATTCATCTAGCGGAAAGTCAGGATGAAATACACACGTTAAAACAGCGTTACGGTCGCTCTCCGATTGAACTGGCACGGGATACCGGACTATTGCAGAATCGCTGTCTCATTGCGCATGGCGTACACATGAGCGAGGACGACATGCACATTTTGGCCAACCACTTATCGGGGGGAGTGGTGAGTTGCCCGATTAGTAATGCGAAACTAGGCAATGGCATTCTTCCCTATCCTGCGCTTTTGGAACATGGCATTACGGTGGGACTTGGTACCGACGGTGCCGGCTCAACCAATACTCTTGATATGTTCCTAGAGATGAAGACCATGGCTTGGCTGCAAAAGGTGCGCAATCATGAACCGCACCGATTTACAGCCTGGGATGCATTATCCCTGGCCACACGCGGAACCAGTGAAATCTTAGGATTTGAGGGGGGGATGCTGGCACCTGGACAACCAGCCGATTTCATCGTGCTGGATGGCGCGCGCACCCACTTGGTTCCTGAATTGGATGTGGTGGCTAATATCGTGTATGCGGCTACTGGTGCCGATGTGACATATAGCGTCATCGGTGGACAGATAGTGATGGCGGAGGGCATTATTACGACATTTGACGAGGGGCAAGCGCGTCGCGAAGTGCGCGGCCGGGTGCGGCAACTGGTTGATTCAAAAGGGAGGTGACGAGCCGTGGAATTTGACTGGGACAACAATCACTGCATCATTTGCGGCTCCGCCAATCCAGTCGGATTAGCAGCACAATTTACGGTATCGGAAGCGGGAGCCTATGCAGCAATAGTGGTTGGCGAGACATGGCAGGGATTCCAAGGCATGGTGCAGGGAGGCATTATTACCGGCATTTTAGATGACGCCATGTGGTATGCCATTTATGGCCGACATGAGATGGCCACGGTCACCGCCGAAATTACGGTGCGGTTTATTCACCCTGTTCGTATCAACGTGGAGTGCGCGGTAACCGGACACGTGGTCCAATTCCGCAGGCGTTTGCAATCGGCCGCGGCTGAGTTGGTGCAAGACGGACGGGTTTGTGCGATCGCCCAAGGCCGGTTCATGCCCAAGCTATCCGTTCAGGACTCGCTTCAGTGAATCGATCCCCGCGGTGGGTTGAGTATAGTATGGCCTTGCATGTGCATTCCCGCTATTCCGATGGGTCGGGTACCGTGGCGTCGATTCTCCGGGATGCCCAAAAAGCCGGGGTAGATATTCTGGGGTTGACCGACCACGATACGCGGCAGGGCGCAGTGGATCCGGGAGAAGGATGGTATGGGCGTACATTGCTTTTAGTAGGCGCAGAAGTTACTCCTCCGCAAAACCATCTATTGACATTCTTTGCTAAGGATCTGCCACATCCGGACCAGCCATGGCATGAAATTGTCCAACAGATTGACCAACAAGGCGGTTTAAGCTTTGTCGCACACCCTAATGACCAAGGCAATCGCACTTTAAGACTGCCTTCGTATCGGTGGACCGAACGGCTAGAACGCGGATTTACGGGATTGGAGATATGGAATCATCTATCGCATTGGACTGATGGCGTTAAAGGAGTTCCCAGCGGGCTCTGGCGCTTGCTGAATCCTTTGCGAGGCATCGATCGTCCACGCCCGGAAGATTTAGCCCTATGGGACACTTTGGCGTCAGAATCTCCCACCGTAGGGATCGGAGGCATAGACGCACATGCAGTACCGATTGGATGGCGACGGGTGTCTATAAAGGTATTTCCGTATCTGCTAAGTTTGCGTACGATCCGCACCCAAGTTTTCTTAACGGAGCCGCTAGGAGGCCAGTTGGACCGCAACCGAGATTTAATCAAGGAAGCGTTGGAGGATGGTCGGTGCGCCATAATGGCTCATCATGTAGGAGGCGAAAAAGGCTTTCGCTTGTGGGTCGAATCCTCGGACCATAGTTGGCCGATGGGTGCGGAACTAAAATGGCAGGACGCCTTGCGGTTAAAGGCGACAAGTCCTGTGATGGTCACCTGGTCAATTATTCGCAACGGGAACGTGCTGTTGGCCAAAGAAGGGTATTTTCTGGACCTCCCCATAGAGAAGCCAGGCATTTATCGCGTGGAACTGCTGCGGGGGCGCCAGCAACGAGGATGGCTGTACGCCAATCCCATTTATGTTCGGGACTAAAGTTTACCCCCGAATTTTCGAATTGTTTCGATGGCTTGCGCGGTTTCCTCGTGCGGAACCACTGCCGTCAAGAGCCAGTCCTCGCCATCAGTTAGACCATGGTGGTCCCATGATGAGGCAGCGGTCCATTTGTCGTCTAGCCGTTCATATTCATATCCGTATCGTCCCCACTCCACCATCGGGGACTGGTTAAGCAATTGCGAGCCGTCGAGAGATGGAATATTATCTATTTGAACTATGTCAAAACCTTGGTCGCGCAACGCATCTCTGCAGGCTTGGGCACGTTCTAGCGATGTGAACCGCGCGAGAAGATTGGTTTCCCTTGGCACCGACAGACCTCCTTTGTCATGTTGCTGGTAGCGTGTCCGAAACCAGGTTATTTCATTCTTGGTCACTGACCAGTGATGGAGGACTTTTTATGCAACTGTTGATGATCCGGCACGGAGAAACGGAATGGAACCGCACTGGCCGATGGCAAGGAAATCAAGATGTACCGTTAAGTGAGGCGGGACGCCAGCGCATCGTGGACTTGAGTCGCGCCGTGGCTTCCTGGGTTTGCGAGTCGACCAAAATTTACTCTTCCGATCTTACTCGAGCCCGCGACACCGCTGCAGCGCTGTTTCCTAGGCACCAGCAGCGGATCCTTTGTGAGCCTCGGTTGCGTGAAATTGGTTTAGGCCGCTGGGAGGGACTTAACAGGCAAGAAATTGAATCGAGATATCAGGAATTGTTTAAAGCATTTGACGGCCCTGATGAAGGGTCGGCACCAGGCGGAGAAACTTTTGGCCAGTGTAAGGAGCGGGTGCGGCAGTGGTGGGATGAACAACAGGCGCAATGGAGTGCGGTAGAAAGGGTGATAGTGGTAGCTCACGGCGGATCGTTGCGGGCGTTGCTATTTGCTTTGATACCGGATCTCCCGAATTCGTTGCGAAAACATTTTGCTTTGGAGAACTTAGGTGTATCGGTGATACAGGTGGATCTCCCGAACCTCGCAACGGTCCGGTGCTGGAATATGAAACCTGAATGGATTGGACGTGAACTGAATCAGTGTTAGAAGACGGTTTTGTGGTGGTGGATTGCGAAACAACGGGTTTGGATCCTGCGCGGGACGCCATTATACAGGTGGCGTTGTTAAAATGGACACCGCAAGGGATTGACAAGCTGGATTTCTTTGTGAATCCTCAACGTGCGATACCAGAACTGATTCGCAGTTTAACGGGATTTCGAGATATCGATTTTACCCAATATCCCCGGTTTAGTGCGGTGGCCAGAGATATTGAACACTTTGTGGGCAACTATTGCATTGTTGGTCACAACGTTGGTTTTGACCTGCAGTTTTTGGAGGCAGCGGGATTGCCTTTGGTTCAAGAGACTGTCGATACTTTGGAGTGGGCGCCGATCGCCCTGCCCTTGGCGCCTAGTTACCGCTTGAGTGAACTCGTAGATTCGGTGCCGATTGGGCAATTTCACGATGCTAGAGCCGATGTTGAGGCAACTCTTCAATTAGTCATGTTGATACGGCAACGGCTTGGTCTGTTGCCGCCCAATACGGCGCGCGACCTCAGCTACCTGATGGGAGAGGACTGGTCTTGGTGGCAGGTGCCCACGAGACACGAGACTAGCCCCCCGCTTTCCACGCGGGAAAACGAGCGGAACGGGACTGATGCGTTGCCCATATGGTCTCACGCCTATACGGCGGACGGGTGGCTAGGCCCCCAAGGCCCTGTGGCGAAGACCTTGCCAGGATTTGAGTCGCGGACCAGCCAGCTGGCGATGGTAGAGGCCATCGAGCAAGCGTTTGACCAGCAGGCCATATTGATGGTGGAGGCGGGGACGGGTACCGGCAAGAGTTTGGCTTATTTGACGCCTACCCTGTTGGAAGTGGGAGCTCGCGGTGTGCGGGCGGTAGTCGCCACGCATACTTTAGCCTTGCAGGAACAATTATGGAGTAAGGACTTACCTCTCGCACTGCAGGATAGTCCGGTGCAGACCGCTGTGCTTAAGGGTCGGGGGCGGTATTTGTGCTTGTTGAAATTAGATGAGCAAAAACAAGACGTGACGGTATTGAATAGTGCTCGCAGGGAACGGTTAGCGTTGTCCGAGGTTCTCACGTTTGCCCACTGGTCCCAAAATGGCGATATTGATGAATTTAATCCTAGAACCGAGATCACGCGCCGCTTATGGCAAGATCTGGTTGCGGAGAAAAATGCGTGTGCCGGCCCGCGATGTGCTTTCGCTGGCCCCTGCTTTCTTCGGCAGAGCAAACGTTTGGCCGATGCAGCTCACATTGTGGTGGTCAATCACGCCCTGTTGGCCACGCACCTGGTCAAAGGAGGGGTATTGCCACCGTTTACCCATTTGGTGATCGATGAAGCCCACCAATTTGCTGAAGTGGTAGAGCGCACTTTAGGTCTAGATTTGGGTATTGCAGAGTTCGCTCATCAATTTCAGGAATTGGACCAAGGACGCCATGGTATTTTTCAACGATTATCGCACCATTCCGAGTTGGATACCGGTGTGGAGTCGGTAAGACACCACATGAGGATTAGCGTGGAGCTCATGTGGCAATTAAACCATCAACTCCTAGCAGATTGTCCGGCCGATTTCCAATCACGAGGCGCGGTGCGTGTAACCGCCAGTCTATGGGACGAATGGCAGGCACGAGCCATTTCGCGGGTGCTGGCCGCTGTTCATCAGAGTTTGGGGGATGCGGTGCGAGCGGGCTATGACGTGTTGGCACAAGCCGAAGCACTTTTAGGTGACGTAGTGCATGAAGAGGTGTCTTGGCTTCGCTACAGCAAGTGGGTGGGCGACATGAAAGACCTAACCATCCAGATTGGAGAGTGGGGGATACCCAAAGAGGATTGGGTGTCGTGGTGGGAAGTTGCCCGCTCTAAGCCCGAACAGTCGGTGAAATTGCGCCGCTCGCCGATTGATGTGGCCAAGTTTTTGCAAACCGAGCTGTGGGATACTCTAGAATCAGCAGTGGTGACTTCCGCTACATTAAGCATCGAGGGAGATTTTGGATATTACCACAGGCGACTGGGCATTCCGGCTGCAAGGCTGCAAACATTGTCTTTACCAACTCCATTTGATGTGCCCCACAAAGCCCAGCTGCTCATTCCTAATGACATGCCCAAGGTAAATGAGGCGATGTACTCTCAAGCGGTCAGTAATTTCTGTTATGAGGCTGTCTGTGCGCTGGATGGGAGAACATTGGTTCTCTTTACGTCGCATCGGATGCTGCAAGAAGTCAGCCAGACTTTGCGCGAGCAGTTGCTTGAACGCCATATTCAGGTGTTGGCTCAAGGAATTGACGGCACCGGACCGCGTTTGGTAGACCAGTTCCGCAGGCAATCGCGTGCGGTTTTGATGGGGGCGGCCAGCCTGTGGGAGGGGGTTGACATACCAGGCCCCCAACTGTCATTGGTGGTTATAGTACGGCTGCCTTTTGCCAATCCTACCGATCCTATGGAAGAGGCACGGCGGGAGCGTATGGAATCTCAAAACAAATCTGCGTTTTACCAACTTGCGCTGCCGCAAGCCTTGTTAAGATTTAAGCAAGGATTTGGAAGACTATTGCGGACTAGCGAGGATCGGGGCGCAGTAGCCGTGCTCGATGCGCGAATATTGCCCACCCAAACTCAATATGGCCGTCGGTTTGTAAAGGCGGTGCCAGGTCCCTCTATCCTAACGGGATCCCAGGCATATATTCTAGAGGCTATTAAGCAGATGGGCGAGGAGTTATTCACTTAGGAGGACTGCCATGCGGATTTTGCTTACGAATGACGACGGAATTGACGCAGGAGGTCTGCAGGCATTGCGGCAAGCCTTGGGCTCTATACATGAGCTATACATTGCGGCGCCGGAAAAAGAGCAAAGCGCGATGAGTCATGCCATTACTATGCACAAGCCGCTACATGCCCACTCCATTGCATATCCAGACGCCACCGCCTGGGCTGTAAACGGTACCCCTGCCGATTGTGCCAAATTGGGAATTGAAGCGTTATTACCGTCCAAGCCGCAGTTGGTTCTATCAGGAATCAATCACGGATCTAATTTAGGGCGCGATGTGTTTTATTCAGGTACGGTCTCGGCTGCTATGGAAGGCATGTTTTTGGGCATTCCCTCAATAGCCCTCTCGTACAACGGACGTGATGAAGCCGGCCTTCGTTGGTCGGCTGAGTTTGTTTGCTGGTGGCTTTCTCATGAAAGTTTTGTTGCCCCACTGCCTGGAACGTTATACAACGTGAACATCCCCAACATAAAAGATGGCCTGCCGGCCACCATGGTGCGCGTGCCCCTGGGACGGCGTGAATACAATAATGATTTTCATCGACGGGTGGACCCGCGAGGCAACGAGTACTTTTGGTTGGCAGGTAAGCCGTGCGACGATATCGCTGAACCTAATTCCGATGTGGGAGCATTGGCGGGCGGAATGATTACACTCACTGTTTTGGATATGGAGGTCACTTCCGAACGTTTGGCGACCGCCGACAGACTCGATCTGCCACCGAGTTTTTCTTAGCACGAGTGGACATTCTAGGAAATGGGAGGTGGCAGCTATGGCATCGGCTCATCGTCCGCTTCTTCCCAAGGCCGAGCAGGCCTTGGATCGACTCAAATATGAGGTGGCTTCCGATTTAGGACTCGATGATGTCATTGCCGATAAGGGATGGGGTGACATGACGACCCGTCAAGTAGGAAAAATCGGTGGCACGATGGTTAAGCGCTTGATCGAACGAGCCGAACAAGACCTCTCGGATGAATAGCGAAAACGCCCTAGGGTATCCGCCCTGGGGCGTTTTCCCCTAGTCTGTGTAAAAACGGTTCTTGGAATTCCAGCCAGTGAGAGCGCATTGCTCGTCATATTTTCCCGCCGCGGCGATATACCAGAAGAGAGGAGAGGATGAGCCAGGGGATTTGGGGGGACTTTTGATGAATATTGGGGCAATCATGCGGGGAGTGGTTGTAGGACTGGTGTGTGCTGGGATTTTGGCCTTGGCTTTGGCTTTGCTGTCTGCCAACATGATCATCGGTCCTCGCATAATGCGGGGGCTAATATGGCTGGCATCGGGAATTACGGCTATTGTGGCAGGCATTATGGCGGGACAACGCGCTGACCAAGCTGGATGGTTTCACGGAGCGGTGGCCGCCGTTACATTGACGTTAATCGGCACCGCTATTGCAGAAACGCTTAGAACCAGCAATGGCCATGACTTGTGGCTGTCGTTAGGCGTGGCGGCCTTGTCAGGATTTATAGGGGGAATGATGGGAACCGCGATAGGGTATTAAAGAATAAAATCCCATAATTTGGTGCATCCTGCTTAGGGGAGGGGAATGCACGTTGGGTACAGGAAGTCTGGTAGCAGCCATGTTGTCCTTGGCGCTTTTGACGCCGAGTGCTTCAGCACAACCGATTTTCAATCTTTCAACTAGCGGGACAACGGTTGCTCAACTGCAGGGCGAGCTCGATGTCATGGGGTACAATGCTGGTCCGGTAACTGGCCATGTCAATGATCAGACGTTAAGTGCGGATGCGCAATTCGCTACCCAATTCGGTCTAGTGCAACGCCAATCATTTCAAAACCAAGTATCCATGGCGCTATTGAGCATTAATCCCTGGCCCACACAGTGGCACGGTACGGCATTGCTGGCAGTTCAAGATTGGCTGACTTCTTGGAAGCTATATCATGGGCCGCTCAATGGGCAAATGACCAGGACTACCGGTACCGCACTAAAAACCATGCTAGCTCGTTTGGGTATAAAATCGTCCACAATGACCGCTTCCGATATGGAACTCATGGCCCATCTGGAAGCGGTGCGGCTGGCATTTGGCCAACATTGGGTCTATGTTGCCCAACCCGGCGATGAGTTATCCCAAATTGCTTTTTCGATCGGAATGCCGTTGTCTCGGTTAAAAGCTTTGAATTCTGCGCATGGAGGAATACTTTGGGTGGGCGAAACCGTGCATTGGTATGGACAGCGCCAAACGGAACCCAAAAAGTCGGCGCCGGCAGTACAGAGCACCTCATCAGTTTCGTCTGCGCAAGTGTCGCCCGCCCCGCCTATCAGTACGGGAGTGTTGACCAACATTCGACCTGTAGCCGCCTTAGTGATTGCTAATCCGAATCAAATTCAAGTAAAGAGTTTGATTGCCGCCCAAGCGCAATCGCCGAGTCCAGTTCCTACGGTCGATGTGTCCGTGTCAGGCCAATGGGCTTTGATGCATGCGGGGCTCGTTAAACAATTGGAAATAATGGGTGATGAGGTGGACCTGACTGGCTACAGCGGGATGCCACTGAATCAGTTGCCACAGAACGCGACCGAACAGGAACTAACATGGGCCACTAGTGCGTTTCGGGCATTGAATGAGACGGTGCCCACTTTTGTAGTGGGGCCGTGGATTCCTACGGTGTCCGATAAAAGCGCGGCAACGGCCTTGAATTTCGTTATGATGACACCTTCGGTAGTAGTTTCGACGTCTTCGGTCAAATGTTTGGACGATTTGCTGACTCATCCGCAAGGGGTCGTGGTAGCCCAAGGACAGGCCATCCCTAAAAATTTCAGGCAGTTTTTTAGAACCCTCAGATCTTCTCACTTTGCATTTTTGTCATTGGGTCAAATTTGGGCACAGCAATAACCTGGCGAGTTACCCCACCAAGTTATTGTGCTGTCCAAAACATTAGTCTTCTAAGGATTGCTCCGCCATGGATTCTTCGGCCATTCGAATCATCACCTTGACCATGTTACCTCCGATTTTACCCCCAATGCGACCGAGCTGGCGTGTGGGCATATCCGCCCAACCCTTTTGTTCGATTTCGTCCAATAAACCCAACTCCGACGCGACTTCGTATTTAAATCGATCGCGCATTGAGTTTGGTAGTACGGAAGGACCTTTAGACCACTTAGCCATCGTATTCGCCCCCTTGATTTGCGGTACGTGCATAGTATGAGCAAGCGGGGCTGGGGGGATGTTAGGAGGATGGTGACACCATTGTGAAGAATGACTTTTATGGCCTCGAATTACCGTTGCCTCCAAATTGATATAATAGGACCACGCACTAAAATAGGAGGCCTGATTATGAATGTGTCGGCCGATCATGAAAAATTGATCACTCTTGCTCAACGACGGTTTAATGGGTTTACGCCACATCAAGTGGTGACGTTTTTAAACCAAGTGCTCAAAGAACGAGGATTTATTTTTGGTCTACGCCAGTTGGACTCAGACTACGAGCTGACGATTTATGATATTAGGGCTCAAGATGAAGCCTGAGTTGGGCGTCGGTGTGATGCTAACTAGGCCATCTGATAGCGGAGAAGAAAAAGAACTCTTGTTAATCCAGCGCGATAACCCTCCGGCCAGAGGTCTTTGGGCTTTGCCCGGGGGACACGTGAAGTTTGGCGAGTCGCTGATAGATGCTGCAGTCAGGGAAAGTCAGGAAGAATTGCAGGTTGCCATCGAGGTCGGCGAATTGGTTCATGTTGCGGAACTGATAGCGGAACAATATCATTTTGTGGTTTTGGATTATAGCGCCAAAATTAAGGGCGGGGTGTTAAGTCCGTCTTCGGATGCTCGGTCATTAGCCTGGTATACTATGCAAGCATCCTTGCGTCTGCCTTTGGCGCCAGGAATGGAAAAGTTCTTGCGCAGTTCCCGGGTTCGTCAAATTATGGAGCAGCTATGAAACCTCATCCCCTTTCCACGTTATTTGCGGTCATTATAATGATTTCCTTATCAGGATGCGGGTCCCTTCCGAACGGAACTTCTGTGGCGTCAGGATACCTAAATGGTGAAGTGAACCATTATCAAGACGTCCCAAGTAATTTAGAACGGGCGGCAAGTGATGGAGAAACGGCCATTGTAGAAAATCCCGCCAATGTTAATGGGTATGTTGCGCTGGCCAATACTTTTGTCCACTTGCGTCAGCCCGAGGTGGCTGTGCATGAATTAACGGAGGCGGTATCCTTAAGACCGCATGACTCAACTTTATGGAACGATTTAGGTCTTTTGGCATGGAGCATCCACCAACCAGGTCTGGCGAGCCAGGCTTGGCAGAAGGCAGTTAGGCAAAATCCTGGCAATTGGATGGCCTGGGATGGACTAGGCGCCATTGCTCTGAACCAATCCCAGTGGTCGCTTGCAACCAGTGATTTGCAACAAAGTTTAGTGGTGGGGGGCACTCAAGGGCCGACCTTAGATTTTATGGGCGAGGAAGCCATGGCCTTGGGTAACTGGCAAAGCGCGGCCATTTACTTCCGGGATACTATTCAAGCGACACCTCAATGGTGGCAGGGATACTATGATTTAGCAAAAGTCGACCTGCACTGGGGCGAGCTGAGTGCGGCGGAAAGCAATTTACATGCTGCACTCGGGCTGTACCCGGGGAGTGGCAAGGCCTGGCTCTTGCTGCAAAGTCTGCCTCAGCCGGTGGCTAATAACTCTTAACGGTACGTTTTGTAAGGAGGTGACAGATTGTGGACCGAGTGATCGTCGTGTCCCTATGGGATGCGCGCCATCCTCTTAGAGAGGTTCAATTGGAGGAACTGGTGGGACTGGTTAGTGCGGCCGGCGGCATGGTGGTTGGCTTTGAGTCCCAAGGACGGGACAATGTTCGCCAAGGATTAGGCAAAGGGGCCTTGGAGCGTCTGGCAGATCAGGTCACGCAGCTGGGTGTTGATTTAGTAGTGTCCGACAGCGAGCTTTCTCCGTCGCTTGCCGCAGGGTGGACCGCGGCGCTACCTCCCAATGTTCGAGTAGTGGATCGGACCCAAGTCATTTTGGACATCTTTGCGAGAAGGGCATCGACCCGCGAAGGCAAACTTCAAGTGGAATTGGCGCAATTGAGGTATTTATTGCCCCGATTAAGCACGTTTGGGGGCAGCTCGGAAAGATCTGGAGGAGGAATTGGTACGCGTGGTCCTGGCGAAACTCCATTGGAATTAGACCGGCGTCGAATACATAAACGCATACAAACCCTGCAAGAAACCTTGGATGCGGTGTCCTCAGAGCGTCAAGTGAGACGTCAACGCCGTCGCGAAACCCATATTCCGCAGGTTGCATTGGTCGGATATACCAATGTGGGCAAGTCCACCTTGTTCGGTCGATTGTCGGGCTACTCGCCTCTGGTTTCCGATGCTCTCTTTGTCACATTGGACCCCACCGTTAGACGCATTGAGGTTCCGCATTACGGGCCAGCGTTAGTGTTCGACACCGTGGGTTTTGTGGACCGTCTGCCCCACACTTTGGTGCAAGCGTTTCATGCAACACTGGATGAAGTGAGAGAAGCGGATTTGTTGGTTGAGGTTGTGGACGGTAGCAATGGTCGGGCTGAAGAGCAGAGGCGGGCTACGGATCAGGTTTTGCGAGAAATTGGAGCCGAGTCCTTGGACCGGATGGTGGTCTACACACAAGCGGACAAGGTGCCCGAGCCGGAACGGCAGGATTCGGCCCTATGGGTGTCTGCCGTGACTGGCGATGGCATCGATCAGTTCTGGAGGGCGCTGGCTGAGCGCCTTGAAATTTGGCGGGAATCTCTAACCCTATTCCTGCCATGGACTGATTCACAGGGCTGGCAAGCGGTGTCACGACACGCCACGATTCTAAGTCGTGAAGATGAAGAGGAGGGCTCTTGGCTGGACGTCACGGTTCCAACCCATCGAGCGGAATATTTTAGAACTTTATCCCATCCACACAAGCCTGGGTAAAACATGGCATCATCGTTAACAAATAACGGAGAGCGTTGATGCGGAGCATGGTAAGATATGTGGAGCGAACATGTGCGAAAGGGGGATACCTTGGGTGGAGGAGCGTAAATATTTCATTAAGACCTATGGTTGTCAGATGAATGAACGGGATACGGAAATCATGGGCGGTCAACTGGATCAGCTCGGATTTCAGGCGACGGACCGTGATAACCAAGCAGATCTCATAATCATTAACACCTGTGCGGTGCGGGGTAGCGCAGAACAGCATGCTTTTGGGTATATTGGACAGTTGAAGCAATTGAAAGATCAGCATCCCCATGTCAAATTGGCGGTGGCAGGTTGCATGGCGCAAGAACCGGGCACGATTGCCTGGATAAAACGGTACGCTCCGCATGTGGATTTGGTGTTTGGGACGCACAACCTGCATCAATTGCCAAAGCTTTTGGAGGAAGCGGAAGAGCGGGAAGAGACCTTGATTGACGTGTGGAAAACGGCGGGTGATGTGGTGGAACACCTCCCGTCGCACCGCAATGATGGCGTAAGAGCGTTTGTCAATATTATTTATGGATGCGACAAGTTTTGTACTTATTGCATTGTTCCCTTCACCCGGGGCAAGGAGCGATCTCGGGCGCTGGCACCAATCGTTGCCGAGGTGCGGGCACTAGCCCAAGAGGGATATCAGGACATTACGGTTTTGGGACAAAACGTCAACTCCTATGGCCATGATTTGGACCCTCAAGTGGATCTGGCGGACTTGTTGCGGTCGCTTGAACCAATAGAAGGCGTAAGATGGTTGCGTTATACCACTTCGCACCCACGCGATTTCAGCCAGCATCTCATTGACAGCATCGCCGCCAGCCAAAAGATTACCCATCATGTCCATTTGCCGGTGCAATCAGGATCCAATGCAATCCTGAAAAAAATGAACCGCAAGTACACCCAAGAGTACTATATGGACTTAATCAATCGCGTCAAACTCGCGATTGATGATGTGTCCTTGACGACCGACATCATTGTCGGGTTCCCTGGGGAAACCGAAAGCGATTTTGAAGACACGTTAGAGTTGATGCGCAAAGTCCGTTACGATGCCGCCTTCACATTTATTTATTCGCCCAGGGAAGGCACTCCGGCGGCGCGTTGGGAAGGACGAGACCCCGTTCCCGATCCAATCAAAAAAGATAGATTGAATCGTCTCATGGAACTTCAGTATCAAATCAGTCTTGAGGCTAACCAGCAACTCGTGGGCCGTACGGAAGTCGTGTTGATTGAGGGTCTAAGCCGCAAGGACCCCAATGTATGGGCGGGCCGGACACAATCCAACAAGGTTGTGTTAGTGAACCGCGATTCGGCGGTAGACCTTATTGACCGATTTATTCCGGTGCGAATTGAGAAAGCTAAAACATTTTATTTAGGCGCAAGACAAATCGGCGATCCGCTTTCTGGCCCGGCACCGAGGCGGCGTGTGGAATTACCTTTATTGTAGCTGTCTCATTTGGGCCATAGACGGACTGGGCCATGTTCCAATTTGTTCCGACGCCTTGGGTCTAGTTTTTCTCCGCATTGCGATGGTGCGGAACAGTTGGGAGCCAATGTGGTACAATTGGGGCAGCATAAGGTCTCCAAAGCATTGGTTTAGGCTAACTCACCAAAATTGCGATGGGCAATTGGTTTTGTGCCCAATGGCATGAAATTGAGGCCACGAGCGGGCTGCAAGCAGAAGGATGGATCGTCGTGAGTTTGACGCTGTTGCATGTATTATTTGTGGTGATTATGACCACGGTTGGAGCATCGGCTGGCCGTTTTATCCGCAACCACTCCAAGCGCCTGACCTATCTTAAAGAGAGCGTCCGCGCAATATTGTTTCTTTTGGGGACGGTGGCTGTGGTGTGGTATTTGGCAGGAACTCCTGCCTCGGGAGTTTCTAAGGCGGGACTCGCTGGATTGTATATTGGCCTCGTGTACGGACTGATTGCCTCAGATCCCCGCCCTCGGCGGGCCGCTACCGAGCAATCGCCTCACAACAAGTAGACCCCCGTCTTTATTTTGGCGGGGGTCTTTACACCGCTTAGGATTTTGCTCCCGATTGGGGACTTGTTTTGTTGCTAGGCGCGGATATGGCTTTGGACACCACATTCCACCACTTTGCATCCTCATAGCCGATGCGCCAAAACGCAACGCCGGCCAAATGATATTTTTCCGCTAGTTTGATACGATCCTTGGCTCCGCGGTCGTTGACAAACCAAATGACGTGCTTTACGCCACCCGTTGTGTAAGTGTCGTAGGCTTCTTTATACGTGGGATTCCACGTGTAGGCTCCATACTTATGCTGGTACATGACTTTTAATGGGATGGTTGTGGCCGTGGTCGAAGCACCAGTCCACAGATAACCATAGTTGGCAATTCCTAGGTACAGTTTAGAGGGAGATACTCCAGCCTTGATGGCCCGCGAGATGCTCTGGGAGACCCAAGCAAAGGGACTGACCGGGCCCGGGGGAGTGCCGTTGCCGTGCAGGTCATAGGCCATTAGCACCATACCAGTGACCACTTTGTCCAAGGCGGGATAATCATACGCTTGTGCAGGTCCGTTGTTGTTGCTGAGGGGCACGACGGACATGGAGATGAATTTGCCTTTTGGCATGGCATGGTTGAGGTCATCCATAAACTTTACCAACAAAGGACGGTCTGTTGGTTTTAAGGTCTGAAAGTCGATGTTCACGCCAAGGTAGTTCTTACTGGCGACGAGATGAGCAATGTTGTTTACCGCAGCATGGCGCGCGGTAGCGGTCAGGAGCATCCCGTCGGTTCCGCCGGCATTATTGAACAACGGAGTCAATGGCAAATGTTGCTCCGCCGCAAGCTGAGGCGCATTGCCCTCGGGTTTGGCCATGACGGTTCCAGTGGCGCTTACCTCGTACCAAAAGGGAGCAAGATAATTGACCAAGCCAGGATGTGCTTTCAGCAATTGGAATGGGTCCGGCGGCACCGAAGACATGGTTGGATCATAAAAGGCAATGACCTTTAACCGATTGGTGGCAGTGGTTTTGGGTGTAGTCTTAACCAGGCCTTTGGTCGACTTTTTTACCGATTTGCGTGCGGCATTGGTTGAATTCTTGATGGGGGCAGGACTTTTAGGCGCTGATCCCATAAGACTGCAGCCGCTGGCCATTAAGGCTGTTATGCTGGCAACGGCCAGCCAACGGGGATGCCGTATCCTTATCATAGATGGTCCCTCCTTCTAAACGTCTGTGCGTCGAAATGAGCATGATGACAGTACCAATTCGTGCATATTATGTCTTCGTGAGCCGTTGTCCATACTGGAAGAGATCGGCATGCTAAAAAATAATCTGGTGTTATGGGATGGCATGCTCAGAAATGCATAGAAGGAGGAGGAGTCTATTTGCGTTATGCGCCGTTGGTCCTAGGCATAGTCATGGGCTCGCTCGGTTTGGCAGCTACTGAAGCTGCCTGGCTGGGTGTTTTAGGAGTAACTGTTCATGTGAATCGGCGAGAAATTGGGCAGGATTTTGCACCCATAATGAATGCGTTGATTAGTCCAATGTGGCCATCCTTGCGAAAAGAATTGAAAGACGACATGAGACCTTTGGTTGACGTCCAAGTCAGCCAACTCATGTCCCATCTCCGCGTGTCCGTGGATGGTGTAAGTTTTGCGATTCCAAAAACGGCGCAAGAGAGCCTCAAGGACCGATTGTTGCCAATGATTAATCAGCAAATGACGGTTTATTTAAAGCGCCAATTTACCCCGCAACGGGTGGTTGAACCATTGGTGTCCCATTTGGTGCCCCAGCAGCCGGTGACTATTACTATCAACTTAGGACGCGTTCCGTTGGCGGTGCATATCGTCCCGGAAAGTTCGCACAAGCCAGGCTGATCGAACTTGTCGAAGGAAGCTCCGTATGCTATAATTCGCAAGGATCTTAACCACACACGCAGCCATCATTCCTGGTGCCGGAAGGTGCACATGGGTTGCGGAGGAAAAAACCAGGAGGTGTTGTATGTCTGTAATTTCGATGAAGCAGTTGCTTGAAGCTGGTGTCCATTTTGGCCACCAGACCCGCCGATGGAACCCCAAGATGAAGCCTTATATATTTACGGAACGGAATGGCATTTATATCATCGACCTTCAGAAGACGGTGCGTAAGGTAGACGATGCTTATAATTTTGTGCGCCAAGTGGGCGCTGACGGTGGGCGCATGTTGTTTATTGGGACCAAAAAACAAGCCCAGGAAGCCGTCGCGGATGAAGCGCGCCGTTCAGGTGATTATTTCGTAAATCAACGCTGGCTCGGCGGGATGTTGACCAATTTCGACACCATCAAAAAACGTGTTAAAAGACTAGGTGAATTGAAAGAGCAAGAGGCGAGCGGCAATTGGGAACGGTTGCCGAAAAAAGAAGTGAGCTCGTTGACGCGGGAAAAAGAAAAATTGGAAAAATACTTGGGTGGCATCGAGGGAATGCGAGATTTGCCGGCAGCAGTATTCGTTGTTGATCCGCGCAAGGAACACATTGCTGTCACTGAGGCACGCAAGTTGGGGATACCAATCGTCGGTATTGTCGATACCAATTGTGATCCGGATGAAATCGACTACATCATACCTGGCAACGACGATGCAATTCGTGCGGTCCGCCTTTTAACCGCCAAAATTGCCGATGCCTTGATCGAAGGACGGCAGGGTGAAGCCCTGGCTGAAGAGGTTGCCGAAGCCCAATAGGGTTAACTAGACACCAAAGAAGGCGACCGTAAGGTCGCTTTCCTTGCGAGGAGGATCTTGTGTGATTTCAGCTAAAGACGTCAAGTTGTTGCGCGAGCGCACGGGCGCTGGAATGATGGAATGCAAACGCGCGCTTGAGCAAGCAGAAGGTAATATGGAACGTGCAGTGGACATTCTTCGTGAGCGAGGTTTGGCAGCGGCTGCCAAAAAAGCAGGAAGAACCGCTACCGAAGGGCTAGTGGAGAGTTACATTCACTTGCAAGGTAGAATTGGCGTGTTGTTGGAAATTAACTGTGAGACAGACTTTGTGGCCAACACGGCGGATTTTCGGGCTTTAGCCCATGATGTGGCCATGCATATCGCGGCGGCTCGCCCGCGTTATGTAAGACCGGACGAAGTGCCTTCTGATGAACTGGATCACGAACGGCAGATTCTGACCGCGCAGGCTCTGAATGAAGGGAAACCCGCTGCCATTGTGGAAAAAATGGTTGAGGGACGCATTAAGAAGTTTTACCAGGAAGCCTGCCTGTTGCAGCAACCTTTTGTAAAAAATCCTGACGTGACTATTGACCAACTTTTGAAGGAACACATCGCACGTCTGGGCGAACAAATTACGGTACGGCGATTCGTGCGGTTTGAACGCGGAGAAGATCTTGCCGCTGCTGATTCGGCGGTTCAATAGCCAGGGGGCACGCAAGTGCCCCTTTGATGTATCTGCAGTCCCATATCACCACTATGAGGGGGAACCTATGGAAGAACAGCCGAAGTATAAGCGGATTGTATTGAAGCTTTCAGGGGAAGCATTGGCTGGAAATGAAGGATATGGCATCGATCCCACGGTCGTCGACAGTTTGGCCAGGCAAATTCAAGACGTCTTGCGATTGGGCGTGCAAATTGGGGTTGTTGTTGGGGGCGGCAATATTTGGCGCGGATTGGCGGGAGCGTCTAAGGGCATGGACCGTGCGACCGCGGATTATATGGGCATGTTGGCCACCGTCATCAATGCCCTAGCGTTGATGGATGCGCTGGAAAAGCATGGAGTGGAAGTGCGCGTGCAAACCGCCATCGAAATGAAGGAGGTGGCTGAACCCTACATTCGCCGCCGGGCGATTACACATTTGGACAAAGGCCGGGTGGTCATTTTTGCCGCTGGCACTGGCAATCCCTATTTCTCGACCGACACGACAGCCGCGTTGCGGGCAGCGGAAATTGAAGCTGATGTTATGCTGAAAGCCACTAAAGAATCTGGTGTCTACGACGCCGATCCTCGCACTCATCCAGAAGCGCGAAAACTTGATCAAATTGGCTATCTGGATGTGTTGAAGGAAAATCTTAAAGTGATGGATGCCACTGCAACCTCGTTATGCATGGACAACGACATTCCGATTGTCGTCTTTAACATGAATATTTATGGTAATATTCGAAAGGTAGTGATGGGTGAACCCATCGGGACCTTTGTGAGGAGCGAGCATCATGCTTAAGGACATTGTCGCTGATGCGGAACATAAGATGAAACGCACAGTTGAAGTATTTGAACACGATTTGGCGGGCATGCGCGCTGGCCGGGCACATCCAGCGCTGCTGGAAAAGGTGTCAGTTGAGTATTATGGCAGTGCCACCCCGTTGCAGCATCTGGCCACCATTTCAGCACCCGAACCTAGGGTACTGATTGTACAACCTTTTGATAAGTCGGCCGCCAATGCCATCGAAAAAGGTATTCAAAAGGCTGATTTAGGGGTTTCGGTACGAGTGGATGGGCCAATTTTACGGGTAAGCGTGCCGCCGTTAACGGAAGAACGACGAAAAGACTTAGTTAAGCAATTAAAACGTCAACTGGAAGACCAACGCGTAGCGATTCGAAATATTCGCCGTGATGCGGTGGAACATTTGCGGGCCGACCAGAAGGACCGTCAAATTTCTGAGGACGAGGAACGGCGAGGTCAAACGGACGTGCAAAAGCTGACTGACAAGTATATTAAAGTACTCGATGAGGTTGCTCAAGCGCGGGAGCAAGACATTATGACGCCTTGAGCAGCGGGAGGTTGGATGGACAATTATACGGACGAGTCTAGTCCCCCTGCAACGGCAATGTCGGGTGCGCTTAAAAATCGGCCGTTGCCACGCCATATCGCCATTATTATGGACGGCAACGGGCGGTGGGCGATTCAGCACGGGTTGCCGCGTGTGCTCGGCCATCGGCAAGGGGTGAAGGCACTTAAGCCGATAGTTAAAGAATGCTCCCGATTAGGCATAGAGGTGCTAACGGTTTATGCCTTCTCGACCGAAAATTGGTCGCGCCCATTAGCGGAAGTTACCACCCTGATGGCATTGCTGGAAGAATTTCTTGATTCGGAAACTCCTGAACTTAAGGATCAAGGCGTACGGATTAGAACCATCGGCCATCTCGAGCAATTGCCCAAGGCGGCCCAAGCTGCATTGGCTCGTTCTTGTGCAGAAACCGATGGTCAGACCAAAATGGTTTTGAACTTGGCCTTAAATTATGGAGGTCGTGATGAACTTGTGCGAGCGGTAAATCGTTGGTTGGCGGAGCAACGGTCTAAAGGCGCCAACCATGATTTAGACGTCGCGACCGTGGAGCGGTATTTGGATACCGCGGGTTTGCCGGATCCTGATTTACTGATCCGTTCCAGCGGGGAACTTCGACTGTCAAACTTTTTGTTGTGGCAAATGGCCTACTCGGAAATTTACATTACCGATGTTTTGTGGCCTGACTTCACACCCGAAGAATTGTTGCGCGCTATTGAAGTGTACCAACAACGGGACCGCCGTTTCGGCGGTCATAGTTAGGAAGGACGTTCCGTTGCTGAGAATGCGAGTTATAACGGCTGCCATCGGTATACCTGTCATGTTGTTGCTGTTGTATTTTGGCGGCTGGGTTTTGGTGATAGGGGTATCGATATTGTCCAGTATCGGGATATGGGAACTGCATCGAATGCTTGAGCGCCATAGTGTGCGATTTTTTCCCATGATTGCGGTGATCTGGGTTTGGGCGTTGATTTGGGCTAGCAGTCACCATCATTGGACTGTTCCGGTGGTAACCTTAGGTGCAGTGGTTGTGGTGTTGGTAGCAATCTTTACACGGAGTCCGGAGGCTTTTGAAGGCGCCGTCACGACGTCATGGGGCGCGCTCTATTTGGGTCTCTTCTTTTCCTTTGTCATTCGCATTCGTCGATTGTCTCACGGATTGCATATTGCTTTCGCATTTTTTTTAATCATTTGGGCTACCGATACGTTAGCCTTTTTTGTCGGCAGGCAGTGGGGAAGAAAAAAGTTGTTGCCTAAGATTAGCCCTAGCAAGACGTGGGAAGGTACTATCGGCGGTACCCTGGGTGGGATTTTGATGGGGCTGTTGATGGCGCATTGGTCTGGGCTTACGCTATTCGAGGGAGTATTTCTAGGATTAGTGGTCTCGGTGTTTGGCCAACTTGGAGACCTATTGGAATCCGCGATCAAACGGTATGCAGGGGTCAAGGATTCGGGAGTGTTGTTGCCCGGACACGGGGGAATCTTAGACCGATTTGACTCTGCCTTGTTTGCTTTGCCAATTGCCTATTATTTATTGAGGAGCTTGGGCATAAGCTAGCGCATATCCTTTCGCAGGAGAGGTGTGAGCGATGGCCCGCTATTGGAGTAATCTGGCATGGGCAGTACTGTTCATGGCTGGAGCCTATTGTTTTTGGCGATGGTGTATCAGTTACATTTTACCATTTGCCATTGGCGCACTGATGGCTTTTTTGTTAAGACCGATAGCGCGGTGGTTCGAACGCCATGGTCTCTCCCCCGCAGTGGCGGCATTTTGGAGTTTGGTAGTGGGCGGTGGTTCGGTAGCGCTAACGTTGGCGGCCGTCATGACCCTTTTGGTGTCGGAACTGGTCCAATTGATGCAGCGATTGCCTCGCTATGTCAAACTCTGGCGAACAATCTTGGCGTATCACCGCGCACTGGGTGCCCGAGTGATGGCCGACCTGCATTTAACGCCTGGTGTCCTTAACAGTTCGATGGGCGGCCTGTACCATGTGGCCGAAACGCTCCTTCGCCATATCCTGCTGTTTTTGTTGCATGTGCCAGATGCTGGATTGGTGTTGGTGATAGCTGTTTTAGCAGCCTACTTTTTTCTGCGCGACCATCATTGGGCGAGCCAACTGGTGCTCCTTGGGCTTCCGCCGAGTTTGAGACCACAATACCAAAAAGTAAAGTATGATATTGTAAATGGGACATTAGGCTTTTTTAAAGCGGAACTGGTTTTGGTTAGCGTGACTGCCGCGATTACCACGGCTGGCTTACTGTTGATCGGGGCGCGGTACGCCGTATTGGTTGGAATGTCTGCTGGGCTGATGGATTTGGTGCCTTATTTGGGCCCCACAGTGATTCTGGGGCCATGGGCGTTAGTCCTATTGATGACTGGTCAATATTTTGGCGCTGCTAAACTCGGATTGGTATTGTTTGCAGTGGCTATTGCTCGGCAGATTTTGGAGCCTCGGTTGGTGGGCGCTAATATGGGACTTCACCCCCTGGTTGCTATAGTGGCACTCTACCTAGGGTTTCGTACGTTCGGCGCTTCCGGTGTGCTTATTGGGCCTTTGACGGCGTTGGCGTTGCGGGTGTTGTACCAGTCGCGGACAACTGTGAAGGCCACATTTTAAAGAACAGGGATGAGTGATGATAAATCTGATTGTTTTGGGAGCCACAGGCTCCGTCGGCGAAACGACGGCCCAAGTTCTTCGACAACATCGCGACCTGTACCAAATAGAAGGTTTAGTAGCCCGTAGCAGTGGCAAGAGACTAAGAGAACTGGCAGCAGAGTTTCATCCTCAATGGGTGGGATTAACTGACGAAGCGGCGGGAAACGAATTGGCTCGCGAGACACACCTGGAGGGGATCCAGGTGCTGTCGGGCTTGACGGAGATTCTCTCTGCGATGCGGTCTGCTCCGCCGTCAAAAGTGATCGGCGCAATGAGTGGGTTTTCGGGGCTGGTACCCACATTGGCAGCCGTCGATTGCGGATTTGATATTTTGCTGGCTAACAAAGAAACCATGGTTGCCGCTGGTGACCTAGTGCGCGCCCGAGCGAGCCAAAGTGGAAGCCACATCATTCCGGTGGATAGCGAGCACTCGGCAATCTTTCAATGTCTGGGACTGGACCAACCATTTAAACGCATCATTCTCACCTGTTCGGGAGGTCCCTTTCGAGGCAGGACACGACGTGACTTAGAACATGTGACCGTAGAAGACGCGTTGCGGCATCCTAATTGGGTTATGGGGCCTAAGATTACTATCGACTCGGCTACCTTAATGAACAAGGGCCTGGAACTGATTGAAGCCCACCAATTGTTTGGAGCCGAGTATCACAAACTGGATGTGGTAATCCATCCCCAGAGCATCATCCACTCAATGGTGGAGTTCATTGATGGCGCGACCATGGCTCAGATAGGGTGGCCGGACATGCAGGTTCCTGTGCAAGTGGCGCTCAGTTGGCCCGAGCGGTGGTCTTTGACAATGCCCAATTTGGACTGGAAAGACCGCCAGTTAACGTTTGAGGAGCCGGATCACCAAACGTTTCATGCCCTCTCGTTGGCCCGCCAGGTCGGTCTAGCGGGCGGTTTGATGCCTGCTGTCATGAATGCCGCTAATGAAATGGCAGTCGCAGCTTTTTTGGACCATCAAATTTCATTTTTGGGCATCATGGAAGTGGTGGAATCGGTCGTGGAGCAATTTTCCGAAAATGTTGCCGTAAAAGACCTCGAACAGGTATTGGAGGCCGACAGTTGGGGACGCCGGACTGCACAGAGCCTGGTATGGGCACAACGATAAAAAACCTGGGGTTGGGGAGGTGAGCGGTTCTTGACCACGGTGGTGGCGTTAGTGGCGGTGTTTGGCATTCTAGTATCCGTGCATGAGTTGGGCCATTTCCTGGTAGCCAAAGCGCTTGGAATGCGCGTCAATGAGTTTTCCTTAGGCTTTGGTCCCGCGCTGGTTTCTCCCCAATGGGGAGAAACCCATTATTCCGTGCGCATAATTCCCCTGGGGGGATACGTCCGCTTAGCTGGCATGGAAATGGACAAAACTAGTGATCCCAATGAATTTCCCAATCGCCCTTTATGGCAGCGGTTTGTGGTCATACTGGCTGGACCGATTATGAATCTTGTCTTGGCTGGAGTGTTGTATACTTTGGCGTTTGGCCCGGTGGGCATTCCTACGCCTACCACTACGGTCGCCCATACCGTGCCTCACTACCCAGCCTATACTGCGGGCATTCGGGCAGGAGACCGGATAGTGGCCGTGGATAAAACCCCCGTCGCCAATTGGACCCAGTTGGAAACGGCGATTGTCAGGCATGCCCATAAGCCGCTGCTGATTACTTTAAAGCGGGGGCACGAGTCCAAGACCGTGATTGTCCACACGCGATACGACAAGACGCTTAAACAGTATATTGTCGGCATACAGCCTACCACCTACATAGTGCACTTGGGGTTTTTGGCATCACTCAGGGCCGGCGTCGGCTACACTGTGCAGCTTACCGGCTTGTGGTTCGCCGCGATGTTTAGGCTCTTGGAAGGTAAGGGGCCGTTTGATTTGACGGGACCTGTTGGTATAGCGGTGATGGTAAGCCAGGCGGCGCAAAGTGGAATGACCTACGTTATATTGTTGGCGGCCGCGTTGTCTACCAATTTAGGCCTATTTAATGTGTTGCCGATTCCTGTGTTGGATGGCAGTCGGCTGTTTCTCTTGGGATTGGAGGGAATTCGCCGCAAAGCCATGGATCCCGATCGTGAAAATATGATTCACATGGTAGGATTTGTGGTGCTGATATTGTTTGTGCTGGTGGTTACCTACCATGATATCGTCCACTTCTTTCATGTCGGAGCGGCCTTCTAATGGTAAGATAGATGTAAGGCCAAGAGCCCCAATCTTTGGGAATGCGGCAGGGAGGTATTCGGATGACGAAAGCAGTCAAAGTGCGTGACCTCACCATCGGCGGAGGGGCCCCAGTGGTCGTGCAAGGGATGACTAAGACGGACACGCGGGATGTTACGGCCACATTGGAGGAAATTGCCCGCTACATCGCGGTGGGATGTGAACTGGTGCGGGTGGCGGTTGTGGACCAAGAGGCGGCCCAAGCGGTCAAAACAATTGTCCAGCATTCGCCCATCCCAGTGGTTGCTGACATCCATTTTGACTATCGGTTGGCGTTGACGGTAATTCGCAATGGGGTCGACGGGCTCCGTTTAAACCCAGGAAACATTGGGGATCGTGAGCGGGTTGAAGAGGTGGTCAAGGCAGCCAAGGAACGGGGCGTCCCGATTCGCATTGGTGTGAACTCGGGTTCGATCGAAAAAAGTCTGTTGCACGATTTGGGGCGTACAGCCCAAACGATGGTAGAGTCGGCGGCGCGTCATATTCGCATTCTCAATGATCTGGATTACGATAACATTGTCGTTTCGCTTAAGGCATCGGACGTACCGACGATGCTGGCCGCATATCGTTTAATGGCGAAATCCTATGACTATCCTTTGCATCTGGGCGTGACTGAAGCGGGAACTCTATTACAAGGAACCATCAAATCGGCTGTAGGTATCGGCACCTTGCTGGCAGAGGGAATTGGAGACACCATCAGGGTGTCTTTGACTGCGCCGGGCGAAGAAGAGATGCGGGTCGCCTGGGAAATCCTAAAAAGTCTGAAATTACGGGAACGCGGGGCTAATATTGTGGCATGTCCCACCTGTGGGCGCCTACAATTCGACATGTGGCCGGTGACCAACGAACTCGAGCGAAGATTGGCCAGTATCGCCGAACCGATTACAGTAGCTGTCATGGGATGCGCCGTCAATGGGCCTGGAGAGGCGCGCGAAGCGGATGTGGGTTTGGCAGGCGGCAAAAACATGGGATTAATATTCCGTCACGGCCAAATCGTGCGACGGGTTGAGCAAGCCGATATGGTGGAAGAATTATGGAAAGAAATTCTAGAGGCTGCTGAGGAGGTTCGTCTGGGTGGAAAAGCTTCTCAAGGAGATCACCCCTAAATCGCAAGACTACTCGCAATGGTATACCGATGTGATAAAAAAGGCGGATTTGGTGGACTATGCCCCCATCAAGGGGTTCATGGTGATGAAGCCTTATAGTTATCGAATTTGGGAATTTATTCAAGCCGCTATGGATCGGCGCTTTCGTGAGACTGGCCACGAAAACGCCTATTTTCCTCTGCTCATTCCTGAACATTTGCTGATTAAAGAAGCGGAACATGTGGAAGGCTTTTCGGCTGAGGTAGCCTGGGTCACGATGGGTGGGGACGAAGTTTTGGCGGAACGGCTGGCGATTCGTCCTACTTCGGAAACCATCATAGGCGCTATGTATGCGCAGTGGATTCAGTCGTATCGGGACTTGCCTGTGTTGATTAATCAATGGGCCAATGTGCTGCGTTGGGAAAAAGCCACCAGGCCGTTTTTACGAACGACCGAATTCTTGTGGCAAGAAGGCCATACGGTGCACCGGTCAGCGGAAGAGGCGGAAGCTGAAACCTTGCAACAGTTGGGGATTTATCGCGAAATATTGGAAGATCTCTTGGGGGTCCCGGTGATCGCGGGGGTTAAAAGCGCGGGAGAGAGATTCGCGGGAGCGGTGCAAACCTATACGCTGGAAGCGCTCATGGGCGATGGCAAGGCACTTCAGTCAGCCACTTCGCATTTTCTAGGGCAAAATTTTGCTAAAGCTTTTGATATTCAATATTTAGATGAAGATGGTGTTTTGAAATTTGGGTGGACCACTTCATGGGGCAGTACGACGCGCATGATTGGGGCCCTAATAATGGTCCACGGCGATGATAAGGGGTTGCGGCTTCCTCCTCGAGTGGCGCCCATTCAAATTGTGGTGGTGCCCATTGGCCGTGGTGCGGACCGCGATCGGGTGACGGATTGGGCACGGGACTTGGTCAACAAGCTGAGCGGAGAATTTCGCATTAAATTGGACGACCGCAATGAATTTACCCCTGGCTACAAATTTAATGATTGGGAAATGCGGGGAGTGCCGTTACGTATTGAAATCGGACCACGCGATTTGGCACAGAAGCAGATCACCGTGGCTCGGCGTGACACCGGCGAAAAGATCGTTATTGCGGAAAATATGGTGTCTGAGACTTTGTCGCAATTGTTGGAAGATGTGCAGAGGACTCTTTTTGAGCAAGCCGTAGAATATCGTGCATCCCACACATTTTCAGTTGAGAATTACCAAGAAATGGCACATCATAACCATAGAGGATTCTTTCTAGGGGATTGGTGTGGCCAAGAGACTTGTGCCGACCGATTGAAACAGGAGACTTCAGTCACCATACGATGTCTTCCGTTGGGAGCGGATATTGCGGGAACTGGTTGTATCGTGTGCGGTCAGCCAGGGCAACATCGCGCATTATTTGCTCGCGCCTATTAGCGTCATATCCTAAAAGAAAGAATCGGACTTCGGAAAATGAGGGTGTGGTGCGCGTGATAGAACGGGTAGCGGCAATTATTCCGGCCTTCAACGAGGAACTTAACATTGGCACGGTACTTCGAGTACTTAAGGCGGTACCTGAAATTGATGACATTATTGTGGTTAATGACGGTTCTACTGATCAAACCAGTCGGGTCGCGCGAGAACTCGGGGTACGTGTCTTGGATTTGGAAGAAAACTCCGGGAAAGGGAGCGCGCTGAAGGCGGGAGCGGAGCAGGTTCAGGCCGATATTGTGCTCTTTTTAGATGCAGATTTGTTGGGACTTACGGTGGAACATGTTCAAGAATTGCTGCGTCCCGTCTTAAACGGCGATCACGAAGCGACCGTGGGAATATTTGAGGGCGGGCGAACTTCAACCGATTGGGCTCAGGCGCTTACGCCATTTCTTTCAGGACAACGTGCGATGAGAAGGCAATTGCTGATTGGCGCCGACTATTTTGACGGCGCCGGGTATGGAGTCGAACTTCAGTTGCATCGTCAATTGAAACGCATGGGGAAAGAACCCTACGCCGTGATATTGCATGATGTAACGCAAGTCATGAAAGAAGAGAAAATGGGGCTGGTTAAAGGGCTGGCCGCGCGCATGAAGATGTATTGGGAGATAATTAGAGAAATTCCGCGCATATAGTCTTGGTAGCGTTTGTTTCATTGCTTTAAATCGGCACCTTACGAAAAGGGAGTTGCTTTGCCCGTGGAACCTCGACTGAAAGACTGGATGCAATCTCATGGATACCCCGACCTTCTTCCAGTGGTGGTACAAGCTCATTGGAGTGAAAACCAAGGCATTGTGCTGATGGTGGCTGCCTTGGGAACCGAGGATGTGCACTGGCAGGGGCAATTATCTGTTGAGCTGACAAAGGCGTGGGGAGTGCCAGTTGAATTTCAGGAATTTCCGTGGCCTGAATCAGCTGTAGCACGCGTGCGTCGCATTTGGGAAGTGAGCGGTGCACGATTTACGACATTGATGCCGCTGCAGGGCGTGGAGTTGTCCTCTGCGGGAGAATTGGTTTGCCACTTCCCAAATCGCGTGGCGTACGATCTTTTTACGCAGTGGGGAGGGCAAAATCGTCTTCGTCAATGGTGGCCGGGCATGCCTGCCTGGCATGATGATTTGGCGACGCCAGAGCCTACGGTACCGGATCCGGTGGTCTCTGTTGTTGTCGTGCCTGAACGCGATGCGAAGGGACCTTGTGTGATAGGGCGTGGAGTGCCGTCTAGCGTACCTACCTCTCTGCGAGACCTGGCCGAGTCTGGAGACGCCACGGTGATAGGGCAGATATTTCAAGTAGACAGCCGCGTTGGTCGTGACGGAGCCACCCATTGGACCTGGTCAATTACGGATGATATTGGTGCTGTGCGCTTAAAATTTTCTGAACGGCGGGGACAAACCTTTGATTTAGGGGCGCTGGCCGTTGGAACTTGGATTAAGGCCCGGGGCATGATCGAAGTGGACAAGTTCTCTCAGGAGCGCGTGATTCGAATTAAAGATGCCGGTCCCGTGTCTTCTCCTGAACTGCCTCGCAGCGAAAGGGCTCGCATCGAATTGCACACCCATTCGAAAATGAGCACCATGGATGCATTGATGTCGCCTCCCGAGATCTTTGAGTGGGCGAAAAACACCAAGCATTCCGCAGTGGCGATTGTGGACCATGGAGTGGTGCAAACCTACCCGGAATTAGAGCATCTTGCCACCAAAACCGGCGTCCAAGCGGTTTATGGTGTTGAGGTCAATATGGTTGATGATGTGAGTGCTGCGATGGAAGGTCCGGAATTAGCTGTGCCCTGGGACGAATCGCCGATAGTGGTTGTTGACGTAGAAACTACCGGATTGTCTCCGCGCAGTCACGACATTATCGAAATTGGGGCTGTTAAAATCGTGGGACGTCGCATTGTGGATAGATTTCACCGCATGGTGCGCCCAGAGGGGCCGCTCTCACAGACGACCATTAAGATTACGGGAATTCAAGCTAACGACTTAAAGGATGCTCCACTACCCAAAGAAGTGGTTGCCGAATTTCTTGCTTTTGCTCAAGATTCGGTGCTTTCGGCTCATAATGCGCGATTTGATTACGGATTCATTCGGGCTGCGATGCACCGCCATCTCGGGCGCGACGTCCATTTTCCGGTCATAGACACATTAAGTTTGGCCCGCACCCGAGTGCCGGGTTTGAAGTCATACGGATTAAGCGCTTTGACCGCCCACTTTAAAGTATCTTTGGTTCAACATCACCGGGCGCTGGCGGATGCTGAAGCGACAGCAGAAGTCTTGTTGAAATTGTTGACTGATGCCCAGGGACAGTGGGTGACCGAAGAAAGTCTTAGAGCGCCAGCACCTCAACCTTATTCGGTAGGGCGCCCTCAACCTGTGGTGGTCTTGTTGAGGAAGCAGAGCGGGGTCGAGGCTTTATACCGGATGATTTCTCAATCCCACTTGGAAACCTTTTATCGGGTGCCCAGAGTGCGCCGGTCCACACTGTTGCAAGGTCGTCAATTTTGGTTTTTAGGATCCCCCATTCACGGAGGAGAATTGCAGGAAGCCTTACTCCGCGGTGATGACCAAGAATCCTTAAAGCGCCTTGCGGACTTTTATGATTATTGGGAAGTCTCGCCGCCCGATGGTTTGCAAAAACTGCAGCAAGAAGAGCACTTGGGCTCTTACGAAGCGGTTAAAGAGTATATAAAAGAATTGATAGCCATCGGCAGACAGAGCCACAAACCCGTTCCGGCGGTGTCCGATGCTCATTATGTGCGTCCTCAGGATAAGGTCTTTAGGGACATTTTGGCGGCTACCGCCAAAGGAGACCTGCATGATGCCTCCGATGCGTTGCACTTTCGCATCGGAGATGAAATGGCCCAGGCGTTTGAGTGGTTGGGTGACGACGACTGCCAATTCGTAGTGGACGAATCTCCCCAACGTTTGGTCGATGGTCTAGAGCCTATCAAGCCAGTGCCCGAAGGACTTTATGCTCCGACCTTGGATGAGGCTCTAACGGTCATTCAAACGGTGCCCCAGCAAAAAGCGGAAGAGTTGTACGGGCGTCCCTTGCCTCCTGTGGTTGCGGCACGTCTGGACAAAGAAGTGCGGTCCATTACGGACAACGGTTTTTCCAGTATTTATTATATTGCACACCGGCTAGTAAAAAAGTCGCTGGATGATGGTTATCTGGTTGGGTCGCGAGGTTCGGTCGGCTCTTCATTAGTGGCGACTTTGTTAAACATTACTGAGGTCAACCCATTGCCCGCCCACTATCGCTGTGTGCAGTGTCAATTTACCGAATTCGTTGCCGATGAGCAGATCCATTCGGGATTCGATCTCCCGCCTAAAACGTGCCCGTCTTGCCAGAGCCCACTGGTAGGGGATGGACAGGACATCCCGTTTGAAACCTTTCTTGGGTTTGAGGGGGACAAAGTACCAGACATTGACTTAAACTTTTCCGGAGAGTATCAACCTCAAATACACCGCTATACTGAAGAACTCTTTGGGCAAGGTCATGTGTTTCGCGCCGGAACGATTGCTACGGTGGCGCAAAAAACGGCATATGGGTTAGTACGGGCTTGGGCCAGGGATGCCGGCCGCGAATTGTCTCCTGTAGAAATAGACTGGCTGGCAAACGGCATTACCGGAGTCAAGCGCACTACCGGGCAACATCCCGGAGGATTGATGGTGGTGCCCAAGGACGAATCTATCTACCGATTTTGTCCCGTGCAACATCCCGCCGATGACCATGCCTCGGATGTGGTAACCACGCATTTTGATTATCATGCCATCGAAGGCCGGTTGTTGAAGCTGGATCTTCTAGGGCACGATGATCCGACTGCTATTCGCATGCTTGAAGAATTGACCGGTGTTTCGGCCCGCGAGATTCCCTTTCAAGACCCGGCTACTATGAGTCTTTTTCGCGACACGTCAGCGCTGGAAGTTTCTGCAGATGCCATTAATTCGGCTGTGGGAAGTCTGGGCATCCCTGAGTTTGGCACCCACTTTGTACGCAGAATGTTAATCGAGACGCGGCCGTCGACATTTGCAGAGTTGATTCGGATTTCGGGTCTGTCGCATGGGACGGAAGTGTGGAATAACAATGCTCAGGACTTGATACGGCAAAAAATGGTCACGTTGTCGGACGTGATAGCAACCAGGGATGACATCATGATTTACCTCTTAAGTCGGGATATCCCGCCAAAAGTGGCTTTTGGCATCTCAGAATCCGTAAGGAAGGGCAAGGGTCTGAAGGCAGACCAAGAAGAAATCATGCGCCAGCATCATGTGCCGGATTGGTATATTGGCTCTTGTCGGAAGATCTCATATCTTTTTCCCAAAGCGCACGCGGCTGCCTACGTGATGATGGGTTGGAGGATCGCCTGGTTTAAGGTGCATTATCCACTGGCTTTTTACGCCACCTATTTTTCGCGTCATATGGACGATTTTGACCCAGATGTGGCGGTTTCTGGATTGAAGCGCGTTAATCAGACGATTTCTGACATAGAGGGCAAAGGAAATGAGGCAACGGCGAAAGAACGGGGCCAAATTACGGTATTGGAGCTGGTGCGGGAAATGCTGGCGCGGGGATACCGGTTTTACCCAGTGCATTTGGAATTGTCGCAACCGGCACGTTTTGGAATTCGTGAAGACGGCCTGCAAATTCCGTTTGCCGCGCTGCCAGGTCTGGGCGTGTCGGCCGCGGAAAATATCATCGAAGCACGGCGGGAGGCCCCGTTTCTTTCGGTGGATGACCTGCGCCGACGCGCGCGCCTCTCTAAGAGCGTCATTGATTTATTAAGGGGTCAAGGCGCGCTGGATGGGCTAGGCGAGACTAGTCAACTGGCATTCTTTTAAGTGATGGGATGACAATTCGACCAAAGCCCGGCATTGCCTCCAACCAATGGCCGCGATCCTTATGGATTCTTTGCACGGCGACTTTTATCATCCAAACCGGTTATGGGATGATTCTCCCCTTGTTGCCGTTGTATGCCGAACAAAGGGGTTTTTCGTTGCCTTGGATTGGCGCTATGGCGGCACTTTATGCTCTGGCATCCTTCGTAGGACAGTGGGTGTTTGGGCGTCAGTCCGATGTTATTGGCCGCCGTCCGCTCTTGCTGCTAGGCTCAGCCACGACAGCAATTGCAACCGGGCTCTTCATATTAAAAGTTTCGCCGATAGCTTATCTAGGTTTTCGAATATTGCAGGGATTGGGGGCTGGAGCCTTTATTCCGGCGGCCAATGCCATGGTGGGAGATTTGGTCGATGACGCCCGACGCGGGTCGGCTTTTGGCCTCTTATCATCCGCATCCATGGCAGGGTTTGCCTTGGGGCCGTTTGTGGGAGGCGTTATGAGCAACATTTGGGGTCTGCGGTCTCCATTTATGTTGGGTTCAGCTTTAGCGTTCCTATCGGTGTTGGCCATCCAGCGCGGCATGCCGCGCTCCATTTCCACCCCTAATAGGGATCGGGCCGCTGCGCCGCCCTGGCATGCGGGCGGGTCGGGACTGTGGCGCATTTACATGATGAATTTTGGGTGGACGGGGCTCGTAGGAATGTATGACACGGTGTGGAGCCTTTACATGAAATCCTTGGGCGCCTCCAATATTATTATTGGTTTGTCTTTCACGTTTTTCGCCATTCCGCTGTTGTTATCAAATTTTATGGGAGGAGCGTTGGCCAATCTGCCCTCACGACGCCGTGTATTGATTATATACGGCAGTGCGTTAAATGCCATCACCGTCGTGTTGTATATAGTGTCGCACAACGTTTGGCTGTCGATCGCCATTTCGGTCGTGGAAGCCATTGCCATGAGTTTGATCGGCCCTGCGCTGCAATCGATGTTGTTAAGCCAGGTGCCGATTGCCTGGCGGGGCACCATTCAAGGTCGGTTTCAAGCGGCCGGCACTCTAGGGGCGTTGGTTATGGCGCTCTGCTCGGGAATTTTAATGACCCGTGATATCAAAACGCCATTTTGGGTGGGAGCTGGACTTTTGGTGGCCACCACCGCTGTGTTTGCGTACGGGCGAGGCCGCACACAAGATTCCAAAGCCAACGCTTAAAAACGCTTTGGTCACAGAGGTTCTTGGTTGTGATGTCCTAGGCGTTATGTTAAAATATGTGTGAGAAGTGATTGGGTAACCAAACGAAGAAACGCGGTGGCGTTTGTTTTGGCGACTCAGAGTGGGGAGCATGAGCCCACTCTTTTCGCTTGACAGGGGCAAAGAGGCTGTTAGGGGGGGTTATTCGGTGAATGAGGAGCTCATGGCCGCACTCACTGACTTAGAACGCGAGAAAGGCATTGATAAAGAGGTTCTGTTCCAAGCTATTGAGTCGGCACTTATATCAGCTTATCGTCGAAACTTTGGCTCGGTGCAGAATGTACGGGTAAGGCTGGATCGGGAAACCGGCGCGACCCAGGTGTGGGCGCAAAAAACGGTGGTGCGCGAAGTTCAAGATCATCGGCTAGAAGTCAGTTTGGACGAAGCTGTTACCCTGCGTCCTGGGTCGTTGGAAGGCGATATCATCGAATTTGAAGTCACCCCTAAGAATTTCGGACGCATTGCCGCGCAAACTGCGAAACAAGTTATCGTGCAGAGGATTCGTGAGGCGGAACGCGGAATGATTTACGAGGAATTCATCAATCGCGAAGGCGACATTGTCACTGGGATGGTTCACCGTACAGAGCGCAACTTGGTATATATCGATTTGGGTCGGACTGAAGCCATCATGATGCCGAGTGAACAGGTGCCAGGGGAAATGTTGCGATCCAATGAGCGGGTCAAATTGTATGTAGTTGAAGTCAAGAAGACCAGCAAGGGACCGCAAGTTTATGTATCACGCAGTCATCCAGGGTTGATTCGCCGACTTTTTGAGTTGGAGGTTCCTGAAATCCACGAAGGTGTGGTGGAAATAAAAGGAATCGCCAGAGAAGCCGGAGCTCGAACCAAGATCGCTGTGTGGGCGGAAGATCCCAATATCGATCCTGTGGGTTCGTGCGTTGGGAATAGGGGAACCCGGGTTCAAGCTATAGTCAGCGAGTTGCGGGGCGAGAAGCTGGACATCATTCGATGGGATGCCGATCCTGGGGTTTTGGTCGCCAATGCCTTGTCCCCTGCACATGTAACCAACGTCACGGTGGACGCTGCCACACGGGCTGCGCGGGTAGTGGTACCCGACAACCAGTTGTCATTGGGTATTGGTAAGGAAGGCCAAAACGCTCGATTGGCGGCAAAACTGACCGGATGGAAGGTTGATCTGCGTTCAGAGTCTCAAGTCGGGCAAGGCAATTGGTGGTGACGACCATGAAAGCCAAGAAAGTACCGATGCGCACATGCGTTGGATGCAATCAATCCCAACCCAAAAGAACATTGGTGAGGGTGGTGCGAACCGTTGATGGCTCGTTGGTGGTGGATCGCAAAGGCAAGGTGTCAGGCCGGGGCGCTTATGTGTGCCCCAAAGTGGAATGTATTCAAGCAGCGATAAAGACGCACCGTTTGGAGAGAGCGTTAGAGCGCGCGATGGGCCCCGACATTGTCCAGGAGCTGCTGAAGGCAGCCGAGGAGGATCATGAGTAACTGGTTGAACTGGGTAGGTCTTGCACGCAGGGCAGGCTCCATGGCGCCGGGCCATAATCAAGTGGAAAAGGCCCTTCGCAATGGGGAAGCAAAATTAATCATTATTGCCGAAGATGCAGGACCATCTGTGGACCGCAAGTACCACCTGTGGGCCCAGGATTTGGGAGTGCCGCTCATTCGGGCTGGAACTAAAGAGACGCTCGGTCGGGCGATGGGCATGGGCCCACACGCGGTACTTGCGATTTTGGACAAGAATATCAGTCAACGGATATTGGCGTCGGGAGAATTTTCAGGGGGGAGTCAACGTGGCAGAAAAGGACAAAGTACGGGTATACGAGTTGGCAAAGGAACTGAAGCTGGACAGTCGCCGGCTCATAGATCTGCTTCATCGACTCAAAGTGGAAAACATCAAGAATCACATGAGCACCGTGGAACCGGAAGCCGTGCAAACGGTTCGAAACATTATGGAGGGGAAATTGCCTCCGGAGCCAAAACCCGCCGTGGAGGTCAAAACAGTTCCCCCACGGGCGGTCAGCGTAACACCGCCCCGTTATCCGGAGGCGAGTCGTCCGGCTTCAGTTACGACAACCGTAGAAGCACCAGCACCGGTCAGTCAACCACGGCCCAGCACCGCGACCAGCCGGCCCGCTCGACCTCCGTACAATCAAAATCAAGGCAGGCCAGCCACAAGCGGGGGAAGTCGGCCGGCACAACGGCCCTATACCAATCCTCACAGTCAAAGCCCAAGCGGAGCGAGCGCTCCGGCGTCGCCGCGCCCGGAGCGGCCGCCGTATCCAAACAATCGAAGCAATCCAACAGGTCCGCGTCCGGAACGGCCGCCGTATCAAAACAATCGAACCGGGGCACGACCGGAACGTCCTCCGTACACCGGCAGTCGGAGCGACGCCACGGGCCCACGGCCCGAAAGGCCTCCGTACCAAGGAAACCGAGGTCCGGGGACAGGCAGTAGCACTGGCAATTTCAGCGGGCCCAGACGCAACCCGTCGGGTCCAGGCGCGGCTAGCGGAGCTGCACGGCCTGGATATGGCTCAGCAGCGCCTCAAGGACGCACGCCACGACCTGCTCCTGGTCGGGGTCCAGCACTGCCGCCGTCGGCCCCCAATCGCCCGGGTAAAGACACCAGTCGGCGCAACACAGGACATAGTGGCAAAGATCGCCGCACGGGAGCCACCACGCCGGACAAACGGCTGAAGTCGTGGGATGAAGAACGTTTTGGCTCAAAGCTCAAGGCTAAAGGTCGCAAGGGCAACCAGCGTCTCGAGTCGCACATGCCGCCTGTCACAAGACATGTGGTCATTAGTGGCCCTATTTTGGTCAAGGATTTGGCTGATCAACTAGGTGCTAAAGCAACGGAATTGATCAAGCACTTGATTGGACTCGGGGTCATGGCCACCTTGAATCACGAACTGGACAAAGAAACTGCTGTGATCGTCGCGACGGAAATGGGTGCGACCGTGGAAGAGCGGGCCACGGTAAAAGAGCGCGAAGAGCAGTTAATCCAAGGTGCGGAAGACACGGTCGAATCGCTTCAAGAACGTCCCCCAGTGGTCACCGTGATGGGGCACGTGGATCATGGCAAGACGTCATTGCTGGACCGGATTCGGTCGACGCGGGTGACCCAATCGGAAGCAGGAGGCATTACGCAACACATTGGCGCCTCGGTGATTGAGTGGAATGATCATGAAGTGGTGTTCTTAGATACCCCGGGCCACGAAGCCTTTACGGCGATGCGTGCAAGAGGGGCGCAAGTGACTGATGTGGCCGTATTGGTGGTAGCGGCGAATGACGGAGTAATGCCGCAAACCGTAGAGGCCATCAATCACGCCAAAGCAGCCGGTGTTCCCATTGTGGTGGCAATCAACAAAATTGATTTGCCCGAGGCTAATCCCGAACGGGTGAGAACGGAACTTACGGAATATGGTCTGGTCTCTGAGGAATGGGGCGGAGACACCATTATGGTGCCGGTGTCGGCGCGCACTGGTGAAAACCTGGACCGATTGTTGGAATCGATTGTATTGCAGGCGGATATTCTGGAACTTAAGGCCAACCCTGATAGACTGGCTCAAGGCACCATTATTGAGGCCAAACTTGATAAAGGGCGGGGACCGGTGGCGACCGTGCTGGTGGCCAAGGGCACGCTGCATGTGGGAGACGTCTTTATGGCAGGTTCGGTCACCGGGCGTGTGCGCGCTCTTATCAATGACCGCGGCCAGCGGGTCAAAGAGGCAGGGCCCTCAATGCCGGTGGAAGTCTTGGGCTTTAACCAGGTGCCGGATGCTGGAGACGACTTTATCATTTTTGAAGATGAGCGCCATGCCAAGATGATCGCGGATGCCCGGATGGACCGCAGCCGCCAAAGCACTGAGCCAGGCCAGCGTGGTGTCACCTTAGATGAGTTTTACCAACGTTTGAAAGATGAATCAATCCGTGACCTCAATTTAGTGATTAAGGCGGATGTGCACGGGTCGGCGGAAGCGCTGGCACAATCAGTGCAAAAGCTTTCCAACGAAGAAGTGCGGGTGCGCGTTCTTCACACCGGAGTCGGCAGTGTGACCGAGTCAGATGTTATGCTGGCGCAAGCGTCTGGAGCGATTATTGTAGGATTTGGCGTGAGCACAGAATCCAAAGCGCGGCAATTGGCTGAAAAGGAACATGTGGATATTCGCCAGTATCGCGTGATTTATGAAGTCATTGACGATGTGCAAAACGCACTCACCGGCATGCTGACGCCTAAATACCAAGAAATCGTACTAGGCCGCGCGGAAGTGCGCGAAGTATTTCGGGTTCCGAAAATTGGGGCTGTGGGCGGATGTTATGTGACCGAAGGCAAGATACTAAGGACGGGAAAAGTGCGGATAATCCGAGACGGTGCGGTCATTCATGATGGAAGCATCGGATCTTTGAGACGATTCAAAGATGATGTGCGCGAAGTGATGACCGGCTATGAGTGCGGTATCGGAGTAGAAAAATACAACGATCTTAAAGTTGGCGACGTGTTGGAAATATACACGCAAGAGATTGTCAAAGCTAGTTAGAGGAGGATGAAGTCATGAATCAGACGCGGGCCGACAGGGTGGCCCAAATGATGCAACAAGAATTGGGTGCCATGATTCAAAAAGAGGTGAAAGACCCCCGCGTCGGTTTCGTGAGCATCACCCATATTGACGTCAGTCGGGATCTGAGTGTGGCGCGCATTTTTGTGAGCATTTTAGGCGACGCTAAACAGGCCGAGGAGTCATTGCTGGGATTAAAAAGCGCGGCTTCGTATCTTAGGGGCGAAATAGGGCGCCGAGTGGGGCTAAGACATTGTCCGCAACTTGATTTTCGGCAGGATACGTCCATCGTGGACAGTCTTCACATACAGCGCATCATGAAGACATTGCCGGATTATCATGACTGAATCCCAAACCCATGTCACGGAGGCACTGGGCCGCGCGAACACTGTTCTCATTGTGCTACACGTGCATCCCGATGGGGATACCACCGGATCGGCTACGGCATTAGCCTATGCCCTTAAGTGGATGGGAAAATCAGTAACGCTGGCGTGCAGTGATGCGGTAGGCTCTCAGTTTCAGTTTTTACTGGGTGATTGGACGGTCTCCAGTTGGGATATGGTCCTTGACCAACGGTATGATGCATCGGTGACGGTTGATTGCGGGGATTGGCGCCGGGTGGGCAATTTCGAAGCGGCCAGGAACGCGGCCCCTGTGATGATCAATATCGATCATCATCAAAGCAATTCCCTTTTTGGGACGATTAATTGGGTGGAGCCAGACGCTAACGCTACGGCAGTCCTGATATATCGACTTTTACAGTCGATGAGCGTTCCTTTGACGCCTCCGATTGCCACCGCACTATATTGCGCGCTGAGTACTGACACGGGTTCGTTTATGTACCCGCACACCATTGCCGAAAGTTTAACAGTTGCGAGCGAATTGGCTCGACTGCTGCCGAGCTTGAGGCAGGTAAACCAAGCTTTATGGGCACATCGTTCATGGGCCCAAACCCGTCTGATAGGTTGGGCTTTGAGCAATCTTTGTACCTCACCGTCTCGTCGAGTGGTCTGGATTGCCGTGCCATATGCCACCGTACTGGCATATGATGTGAAGGATGAAGATGCAGAAGCGTTAATTGATTGGTTGCGTCCCATTGAAGGCGTTGCCGTGGCTCTGGTGTTTCGCGAGCTAAGCGGGACAGGTCCGATAAAAGTGAGTTGGCGCTCATCACAGACGGAACTTAATGTAGCGGAGTTTGCGCGCGCTTTTGGGGGCGGAGGCCATTCTTATGCTAGTGCAGCGGTACTGACAGTCAATTTAGAGCAGGCAGAGACTGCGGTCCTGAGCCGTCTCGAGGACGTCATATGGTAGACCATGACCGTCTCAGCGGGTTTTTGAACCTTGTCAAGCCAGTTGGCATGACATCGCATGACGCGGTAGCCCGAGTTCGCAAGTTGTCCGGCTGTCGCGCCGTAGGTCATGCCGGTACATTGGATCCAGAGGCTTTAGGAGTATTGCCATTAGCTTTTGGAGGATACACCAAGTTATTGCCGTGGACGAAGTTGACCCCAAAAACCTATCAAGGGCGGATGGTTCTCGGTACTAGCACGACTAGTGGTGACGCGCAGGGAGCCACTTCAGCCCGCTCTGGGCCGCCATGGCCAACGGGGGACGATGTGGCGAGAGCGTCCATGTGGCTTACAGGCGATCGGATCCAAATACCTCCCAGAGTTTCGGCGCTGAAGCAAAACGGGCGTCGCCTGTATGATTTGGCGCGGCAGGGATTAAGTGTATGGCCAGATGCCCGAGTTATTCAGATCGAATCAATCAGGGTGCTAACGGGCGGGGCGGATCGCTGGCAATTTGAAACGACGGTCGGGTCCGGCACGTATATTCGCGCTTTAGTGCGGGATTGGGGAATGATACTAGGCCATAGTGCGCACCTGGAAGACTTGGTCAGAACGCAGGTAGGGTCTTTTTCGATTGCCAGCGCATGGTCTTTGTCTCATCTGGAAAGCCTGGGGTCCCAATGGATTAATGCCTTGGAGACGTTTTATCCACATCTGGATTTAGTGGCGGTCGAAGTGGAGGAGCCATGGGTCACGTTGATCGCCCACGGGCGGCGCGATATTTTGTCAGAGGTTGTGGGAAATACTCAGGGAACGATTGCCTTGACGGCGAACCATGCTATTATTGCCATAGTAAGCGGACCGCCTTGGCGATTCGAAAAAGTGTTACTATGACCTAGTCTTGTTAAAGGAAGAACTCTATGCAACGGATTGATCGAGACCATTTTCCGACGCGACCGGCCGTAGTCACCATTGGGAATTTTGATGGGGTGCATATCGGTCATCAGGCATTGCTGTCGGTCGCCCTGCGAGAAGCCAAGGAGCGGGGAGGCGACATGGTCGTGATGACTTTTGCGCCGCATCCAATGTCGGTATTGCGCCCTGAATCGCCGGTGTATTTGATTACACCAATAGATCTCAAGCTCTATTATTTGGGATTATCCGGAGTGAAGTGGGTGGATATTCTGCCGTTTTCTCAGGATATAGCCATAATACCGCCCTTAGCTTTTCTGGAATTATACTTGGTGCAACGGCTTCATGTTAAAGCCATTGTTATCGGATACAACTTTACTTTTGGTGCCGGAGGACTCGGAAACGCGTCGACTATTGAAGAGTGGGGCAGGTCTCGGCAGGTGGCGGTTCACGTGGTGGAGCCGGTAAAAGACGGGGCACATGTTGATGCCGTAGTGTCCAGCACTTTGATTCGGGGATTGATACGGGAAGGGCGTGTGAAAGAAGCGCGCCAGTTTTTGGGGCATCCTTTTGCTGTAATGAGCCCGGTATATTCTGGAGACGCCCGCGGGCGCACCATGGGGATTCCTACAGCTAATTTAGTGCCTCCTCCAGACCAAATTATGCCGCCGTTTGGGGTCTACGCGGGATTTTTACACTATGACCAAGGACGCGTTCCCGCTGTTGCTAACTGGGGAATCCGCCCGACCTTCGGAGGAACAAATCCCGTCTTGGAAGTCCATATTCTCATAGACCAGAACTGGTCATTCAGTGGACCAGTAAGATTCGATTTTATCGACTATTTGCGGCCAGAACAGAAGTTTGGGTCCACCGCGGACCTAATAAACCAGATACAAACAGACATTGTGATGGCCAAACGGGTGTTGGAGACGGTGCAGACTACGCCGTAACTTGTCCACCCCTGGGCCGTATGATACAATTAAGTGTCTTTGATTGGGGGCATCATGATGGAAACCGATTTGTGGCGTGATATGGTCGGCAAGATCTCTACAATCTGTGTGACAGGGCAGTTCAAGCGACTGCAACACCAATTGGAAGACCTTTATCGGCGTGCAGGCGTGCCACAACCGGCAGTCCAGGCTTATCAAGACGCACTATTATCCTTGTTGGCGGATGAAGAGGAATTTCCCATGCAAAAGTCTGTCAACTAATGGAACGTAAGAAAGGAGGCTAAGCGATGGCTCTCGCCAATGAGCAAAAGCAAACCATCATTGCGGCCCATAAGCTGCATGAATCGGACACAGGCTCTCCGGAAGTGCAAATTGCCTTGTTAAGCCAACGGATTAGCGAATTGACCGAACACTTGAAGATACACAAAAAGGACCACCATTCGCGTCGGGGATTGTTGCAAATGGTAGGCCAACGAAGGGCACTGCTCAACTACCTGAAGAAAAAGGATAATGAGCGGTATCGATCGATTGTCCAAGGGTTGGGCTTACGAAGGTAGAGCGGGATATTTACCCGCTCTTTTTCCCAATTTGGAGGTTTTGAGGCGTTAGCATCTTGAATTGCATAGTCTATTAGGAGGATACCTATGGAGTCTTATACTACCGAGATGGTGGTAGGCGGGCGCGTAATGTCATTGGAAACCGGCCGTCTAGCGCGGCAGGCCAATGGTGCTGTGGTGGTTCGGTATGGCGAGACCGTGGTGTTGGTAACGGCCGTAGCGTCCCGCGACCCGCGGCCGGGCATTGATTTCTTTCCGCTCACCGTAGATTTTGAGGAACGTCTGTATGCGGTCGGCAAAATTCCAGGCGGATATATCAAACGCGAAGGCCGGCCGAGCGAGCAAGCCATTTTAGCAGCGCGGCTTACGGATCGCCCGATTCGCCCGTTGTTTCCTGCGGGCTTTCGCAACGATGTACATATTGTGGCAAGCATTTTGTCCGTAGACCACGATCATTCGCCTGAGGTCTGTGGCATGATTGGAGCATCCGCTGCGTTAACAATTTCCGACATACCGTTTGACGGACCGATTGGTGCTGTCGAGGTGGGGCTTGTGGACGGAAACTTTGTCGCCAATCCGACATCGGATCAATCTCAAAACAGTGCTCTCAAACTAATGATTGCTGGTACCGAAGATGCCATTTTAATGATTGAGGCGGGTGCCAACATCATAACCGAGCAGCAAATGCTCGATGCGATATTGTTTGGCCATGAAGAGATTCGTCGCATCATTGGTGGCATCAAGGCGTTTCACGAAAAAACCGGCAAACCGAAAGCCGAATATCCACTATATGTGGCGGAGCCGAAATTGATCGAGCTGGTCCAAAGCAAGTCGGAAGAGCGGCTGATGCAAGCCATGCGGACTTACGACAAGCTGGAGCGGGAGGCGCGGATTGCGGCGGTCAACCGCGACATTATGGCGGAATTGATAGCAGAGTATCCAGATCAGGGGCCTATGATTGCTGCCTTGTTAAAAAATGTGTTGAAAAAGGTTGTTCGCCGCGCGATTATCCAGGAAGGCATTCGTCCCGACGGTCGTGCGCTCAATGAAATTCGACCACTTCATATCGAAGTTGGGGTTTTGCCGCGGGTGCACGGCACTGGACTATTTACCCGGGGACAAACACAGGCATTGACCGCCATGACCTTAGGTCCGCTGTCGGATCAACAGATGATTGACGGCATTGGAGAGACGGAATCTAAGCGCTATATGCATCATTACAATTTCCCCCCGTTTGCCACAGGAGAAGCTGGGCCGATGCGTGGGCCTAACCGTCGGGCCATCGGGCATGGCGCTTTAGCTGGACGAGCGTTGGAACCCGTGATACCGAACGAGTCCGAATTTCCCTACGCATTGCGTTTGGTATCCGATATTTTAGAGTCTAATGGTTCTTCGTCCATGGCCTCGGTATGCGGGAGCACATTGGCACTGATGGATGGAGGCGTGCCGATTAAGGCGCCTGTGGCCGGAATTGCCATGGGATTGGTTCAGGATGACGCGGGAGTGGCTATTTTGACCGATATCCAAGGATTGGAAGACGCCCTGGGCGACATGGATTTCAAGGTCGCTGGAACCAAAGATGGTATCACGGCCATTCAAATGGACATCAAGATTCACGGTCTGGACCGTGAGATATTGAGTCAGGCGTTGGAACAAGCTCGGCAAGCGCGTCTATTTATCCTGGACAAGATGTTGGAGGTATTACCTGGGCCGCGGCCATATCTGTCGGCTCATGCACCGCGGATTGTTACTGTGACCATCGACCCCGAAAAGATTCGTGAGGTTATTGGACCCGGGGGCAAAACAATCAACAAAATTATTGATGCAACCCGTATCGGCGACAAGAAGGTGGATATCGACATTCAAGACGATGGCACTATTTACATTGCGGCGATAAATCAGGAAGTGGCGCAAAAAGTGGTTGCTATGATTGAAGACCTGGTCCGTACAGTGGAAATTGGCCAAGTGTATGAAGGACGCGTTACGCGGCTGATGAATTTTGGTGCGTTTGTGGAAGTGCTACCGGGCAAAGAAGGGTTGGTGCACATTTCGCAATTGGCCCATCAACGCATCAATCGAGTGGAAGATGCAGTAAAAGTGGGCGATATCATTAAGGTCAAGGTTGTGGAGATTGACCACGCCGGGCGCGTCAACCTATCGCATAAGGACATGTTGCCAGTGCCTGATGGCTTTGTTCCGGACGACAGAGGCAATGACGCTCATCGTGGTCCCTCTAGCGGTGGACGACCAAGCGGACCTCGTCGGCCTTATCGCGACAACGGCCCTAAAAGGGATACTCGGTGATTCGGATTGGCGCGCAAGTTTCGGTAAGCGGGGGCTTTCAACAAACCATCGAAGAAGCTCACGATATGGAATTGCGATGTCTTCAAATTTTCAGTCGCAGTCCCGTAGGCGGTCAAAGTCGCGGCTTGCCCCAACCGAACCAGATGGCTCAATGGTTGGCCGGAGCACATATCCGGCCCCTTTTTGTACATGCGCCATATTTTGTCAATCCTGCGGCGACGGATAGGGCAATGCACGACCGTGCTTGCCAAGTGTTAGGCGAAGAGATGCTGCGCGTTAAACAGCTGGCGGGGGATTTCTTGGTGATTCACCCGGGGCATCGGCAAGCGGGGGCGGAGGAGAATCAAGCCAGGCAAGCGTTCGCCCAAACGATAGTGTACCTCTTATCGAAACCCGGCCGCATTCTGATCGAAAACACGGCCGGGCAGGGCAAAGAAATTGGCTCGGACTTTGAAGATCTGGGAATTATTTTTAACATTATCGGGCGGTCGTCCCGGGTGGGGGCAATGGTTGATACCGCGCATGCAATGGCGGTCGGCTACCCTTTAAAGACGACCGATGACTGGCATCGTCTAACCGATGTGTTGGAATCTACCGTTGGGTTGGCCCGCATCCGCGGCATTCATCTCAATGATACGGTATTTCCGGTCGGATCGCGTCGCGACCGGCATGCCGCGCTACTCACCGGAGATCTTGGGCCAGGCGCATTAAAGGGTATTTTGGCCAGCGCGCAGCAGCATCAATGGCCATTGATATTGGAGACCCCAGGCAAAAGTGCCAGGGAGCGAGCGAATGACATTGCCATTTTATCCGACCTAATTTAGAAGGGGTGGTCCCGTGAGCACCGCGGTCTACTATGGATTTCTTTCCAATACCTACACCTCGGCATTGGTGGATCCCGAGGGAACCTTAGTGTGGCTGCCGTTTCCCCGTTTTGACGGGGATGCCATCTTCTGCCGATTGTTGGATGACACCCAAGGTGGCTATTTCAGTACATTACCACAAGAGCCGTTCGCGGTCCGCCAGCAATACGTGCCGCACACGCACACATTGGAAACTATTTATCAAGTACAAGAGAACACGGTCACCGTCCATGACTTCTTGCCGATTGGTACCACCAGCTTTTGGCGTACGGTAGACTCACCCATCCCTCTTGAATTGACGTGTCGGCCTACATTTGGCTTTGGATATGCCAATGCCAGCTATGAAATGACGCCTATGGGGGCATGGTTTTCGCATCCCAACGGGGGCGAAGGCCTCTATCTAACGATTGATGGTCCCCACACCAAGAGCGCTCAGCGCGACCGGTGGATTATTGGTCCAGGCCGGGTTACCGTCGCATTACGATACGTGGCGCATTTAGGGAGAGATGCGGGATCCGATGATAGTCTCGCCGAGCGGGCTGACCAAGTGGAGCGCATCACGAACCAATTTTGGGAAAAACCGAAAAATCCCTACCATGGCCCACATGCCGAGTTATTTGACCGTAGCCTGTTGACTATCCGGGGCTTGACGTACCGGATTAACGGCGCATTGTTGGCGGCCGCCACAACGTCGCTGCCTGAAATTGTCGGGCAACATCGCCAGTGGGACTACCGATTTGTCTGGGTGCGTGACGGGGCTTATGGGGCGGAAGCCTTGTTAATGGCAGGAGACATAGTGGGCTGCCGACGATTTTTAGAGTTTATGTTCAATACCATCGACTTGGTCAACAAGCCGTTTTCCGCTCCGTTCTACCAGGTTGATGGGTCACGTATTGAGGGCGAACGCGACTTGCTGTGGTTGGCCGGATATAAGAACTCGAGGCCGGTGCGGGTTGGCAATGCGGCTACCGATCAACTCCAACTGGATATCGAGGGTGACCTGTTATGGGTGCTGTATGCATACTGGGAAGAAAGTCAAGACAGCACGTTTGTACGGGACTATTGGTGGGCGATTGCCGCCTTGGTGGATTGGGTGGCCAGCAACTGGCATCAGCCCGATGCATCCTTATGGGAATTTCGCGGCGACCAAGATTACTATTTGCACTCACAACTAATGTGCTGGGTGGCCATGCGGGTAGGAGTTGTGTTGGCCAACGAAGTCATGAATCTGGGCATTGTAGGGGAGCGTTGGCAACGTCAGGCCGGTGATATTGCCGAGGCTATTTGGCACCGTCAGAGCCTTTCGGGGCTTTCGTACTTTACCCAAGGCGCGGGGCATCCTGGTATGGATGCTGCATTACTAATGTTGCCACTGTATGGTTTTGTCAATGTTCATGACAAGGTGTTTCAGGCCACACTAGAACAAATAGAAAAAACCTTAGTAGTTAATGGCACGGTCATGCGCTATCAAAAAGATAACATGGGGGACGTAGCCTATCCCTTTACTTTAGCGGGGTTTTGGCTTGCCCGGGTCTATCTCCGCATGGGGCGCTGGGATAAAGCCAATGAGCTCATTACCCGGCAATTATCGCTGACTACCACCTTGGGCTTATTCGCCGAACACGTAGACCCGGAAACCGGGGAGCCGCATGGGAATTTTCCCCAGTTGTTTCCACATGCGGGAGTGGTCACCACGCTGTCGGAGTATCAGCGCCTGAAAAAGAAGGGACATCTGTGGACATTAAACCCTGATGCCTAATGTTCTAGCTTAAGGTTGCCCCTCATAGGAGTATCGAGGGGGGATGTCCTGGTGTGGGTCAAGGTAATTTCGTTGAGATCGCAAGGCGCCCGCATGGTTTATTTGGCTGTCTTGTTAGGGATTAGTTTGCTGATCTTTCAGCCGCGGTCCCATTCTGCGGCCGCGTCAGCGGTGCCTGCGCCGGTATATCGTGTAAAAACCAGCATGCCGGCCATTGCGTTGACCATCAATGTGGTGTGGGGCACTGAGTTTGTGCCGCAGATGCTCAGCGACCTGACCCATGCTCATGTGACCGCCACGTTCATGGTGGGGGGAGCGTGGGCAGAGGCGCATCCCCAGTTGATACGGGACATGAAGCAGGCTCACATGGAAATTGGCAACCACGGCTGGAATCATCCGCATCCTAATCAATTGTCTTATCAGGAAAATTTGCGCCAAATCGAGCGCACCAACCAGGTGGTTCAACAAATTGCAGGCGTCATCCCGCACGTCTTCGCCCCGCCCTATGGGGAATTTAATGGCACGGTCCTGCAGGCTTCGTTTGCTCTGCATATGCCCCTGGTTATGTGGACTATTGATACCATCGATTGGCGCCCGTCGTCCAGCGTGCCATACATGGTTGCTAAAGTCGTAAAGCGGGCGCAACCTGGAGCTATCGTCCTTATGCATCCAACCAGCCGGACGGCAGTGGCCTTGCCTCAAATTATTGCCAATCTAAAATCCGCTGGATACCAACTGGTGACCGTGTCTCAGCTGCTAGCCATGGGGACCCCGGCAACGGATGAATAGGGATTGTTTTTGCGTTGGATTTCGGTTCGAACCATACCAAAAATCTGTTAGAATAACTGTTCGAAGAGAATTGCACGCTATTGCAGGTTAACGCTTCTTTAGGAAAGCAGGTAATGGGTATCGACCACTTTATTACTTTGCCCTCAGGCATGTCTGTCACGTATGATGACCATGGGTCGTTGGGGACGATTGCCATCGGCATTTTTGTTGGCGTGGGATCGCGCGACGAAGGACCTCATCAAGAAGGGATGGCGCATTTTTTAGAGCATCTGACATTTAAGGGCGCTAAAGATCGAAATAGTCAACAAATTGCCGAAGTAATGGACGACTTGGGTGGGGAGGTAAATGCCTACACCACCCGCGATTACACGTGCTTTTATGCTAAAGTGCTCACACCGCTGGCGCCCCGTGCGTGGCAACTCTTATCCGATTTGGTACAGCACCCGTGGCTAAGACCGGAGGATGCGGAGCGCGAACGGAATGTGGTTCAAGAGGAACTACTCGAGGCGATGGATGATCTCGAAGATCGGTGCGAGGTAGCTTATATGGAATCCTTATATGCTGACCGGCTGATCACGCATGATGTGCTAGGAAGCCCAGAGAGCATTAGAACGATGGATTTAGGCAGCTTGAACGCATTTTACCAAATGCACTATGTGCCCGCGAATATGGTGGTTGCAATCGCTGGCGAAGGCACTGAAGAGTTGGTTGAGCGGATTGTTAAAAAAACAGAGCCAAAGCGCGCAAGCCTGTCTATACGCCATGCGCCCAGTCCATCGCCATCCCACGTGCACTTCGAGCGAAGTGCGGAGCAACTGCAAGTGCTCCTAGGCGTACCTGCTCCAGTACTTATCGATGACGCCTATCCTACAGCCCTGTTGCTGGCCATGCTGCTAGGGGGCCAAAATTCTTCCCGATTTTGGCAGCGATTGCGAGAAAAGGACGGCTTGGTATACACCGTGTCCACCGGATACAATGCCCAAGGAGATTGGGCGGAAATGTCCACTCACATGGCGGTGCACCCCTCATCACTGAATAAGGCCGTAAACGCTATCAAAAGTGAGTTGCGACGCTTCGTTGATGAGGGCCCCGCACCCCAAGAAGTGCGGCGCTCAGTGATTCAATTGGCAACAAGCTTTGCCTTTAATCGAGAAACACCAGAAGGACGGATGTTTCGTCTTGGACGTTACGGTTTGTTGGGCCGCGCGGCTGAAAATGCGGAATCCTTGTTAGAACGCATTCGCCAAGTGCGTCCGGATGCCATTCAACGCCTCGCGCACACTCTATGGGGAGATTGGACGGCAGTAGCTGTGGGCACGGCAGGGACTTTGCCCAAAAAGCTGGCTAATCTTCGTGGGGATCTCGTAGAGTAACAATATAAGGAGCATGGAAAAATGGACAAGTTGGAGAATATCTTCGCATGGCAGGACAAATTCAATCAAAAAGTTCGAACAGAACGGCATTTGGACTTTGATCAGAGTACGTGGGTTCAGAAAATGGGACTGGCTCTAATGGTGGAACTGGGTGAAGTGATGGAAGAAGCTCAATACAAGTGGTGGAAGAATCCCAAACCGATTGACGTCCCCAAACTGCATGAGGAACTGGTGGATGTTTTTCATTTCTTTGTCAGTATGTGCATCGATGCTGGTCTGGACGCCGATGGATTATACGCCGGATATCTAGCAAAAAACCAGGAAAATTTTCGTCGCCAAGAGGGCCTTTCGTCAAAACCTGGGTATAGCGTGGCTGATTCCGACGAATGAATTGCAGTATTCCCCGCATAGGCTAGTTGAGGGGAGTACAATGCGTTTTACGGAGTTGGCATCTAAAGAAATTATCAATCTTAGTACCGGCGGGCGGTTGGGGCCGTTGGGTGATACGGATTTAGTCATTAATGGCGAGACGGGACAAATTGAATCGATTATAGTGCCGGCTCGCGGGCGTCTTAGTCGACAAGCCGAGGAAACCATCATCCCTTGGAAGGCAATTCGCCGGGTAGGTCCTGAGGTGCTGATTGTCGATATGGATGAGGCTGGTCCACTGCGAAGAACTGGACGAAATTAACGCGCGACTTTTTATGCCAACGGTCCATACTAACCGAGTATGGCATAAAAGGAGGCGATGATATGCAAAAAACAGTGGTGGGAGCTTTTCGCGATCATCATAACGCAGAAAAGGTGGTCGATGAGTTAAAACATCGAGGCGTGCCCGAAAAGGACATTTCACTCGTGGCCCGTGATCACGGGCATACTGAAGAAAGTCATCCCAATGGCCATGGCATGCACGACTTGTCGTCAGGAATTGGGTGGGGCGGCACGATTGGGGGCGTCACGGGACTTTTGGCTGGTGTTGGGGCACTGGCCATTCCGGGTATTGGGCCCATTGTGGCCGCGGGCCCGCTAGCGGCTACTTTGACCGGGGCTGCTGCTGGCGGCATTGCCGGCGGATTGATGGACTATGGTATACCGCGTCGGGAAAGTCACGAGTATGAAGAGCGTTTAAAGCAAGGTGATGTCCTTCTCATGGTGCGATCAGACGCTAATGAGGTGGACAAAGCCAAACACTTGTTTGAGGAGCATGGAGCGTCTGATATTCACGTAAACTGACGGATGGCCAACCGAGAACTAGCCTACACTAGTTCTCGGTTGTTTGTGCGCCCGGTAGCTAGGAGGCGAGAATCAATGCAGTCTCGCAACGGGTCAGGCTCTCCCACCGTACGTTTTTGCACAAATCGAGCAGGATATTCAGCAATTGCGGATGCAAGGGCACACGGTTTATGATGTAGGCATCTTAGATCTGGAGATATGGATTACGGTCGGAGCCAAAAGAGGCTCTTATCCATACGGCTTTGGCCGCGACGGAGCCATTCCTGATTCAGGCTATCTCCCATATCGTGTTTGTTCAGCAGTGCTGGGCGTTGAGGGTGGACTATTTTGTCCAATTACCCTGTGTCGAAGTGGTTTTCGAAGGCGCGGATTGTTCCATATGGAATTTTTCGGGTGCTAAAGAGGTAGCTGTCGAGCGGGTTGCTTTTTCAAAAACGTATAGCATGCAATCTTCCCATTCAATATGCCGGAATATTGGTTTTAAGGAAGATATCGATCCGTCTACGGCGCGATCTAACCTATCTTAGATTGCAAGAAATGGGATGGCCGTGGTCTTTCCGCCAGCCAGCGTGTACTTCTGGATACCAACGCCAGATGACAGGTCGGGAACACAATCTGCTAAAAAACTGCTGCACAGGGCTTGTGTTGCTGTCACGCCGTGAATTGCGTTAGGGCCCAATAGCGAAAATTTTGTTCGGTGCCCGTTATACAACCGATTTCGGGGTTCTTGCAAGCGCTCTAGGTGTGGCGCGAGACGATGCCAATCACCGGAGCGAATGGAACCCCCCTTCATCCTCTAACGTATATTGAACGGAAACTACATCAATTCGATATACGGGTATTTGGAGGAGGAACCTTCATGGGTCGCCGCGTAGTGGTCGCGGGTGGAGACGCTCGTGACGCCTGGTTATGCCGATTTCTGATAGATCAACAATATGAGGTGCAATCTTGGGGCATGACGGTGGCCGGGGTGGAGCTGTTTGACCCCGAACGTTCAGGTCCCGAATTGCTAATTGGACCTATGACGGGAATAAGTTCTGGTGGTCGCATGCAGACATTGCAAGGCTCTCTGACCGTATCGCAGCGTCTGTTAGAGCGAATGCATCCCGGGGCACTCTTGGCCGCCGGACTTATCGCCCCCGATGTCAAACAATGGGCCAGCAACCTAGGCGTGGTCACGGTGGAATATCGCATGCAGCCCACGTTTATGTGGCTTAATGCCGTGCCGACCGCTGAGGGAGCGTTACGGGCGGCGCTAGGCCGATCTGGATTTACGGTTTATCATCGACCATTTGCGGTGTTGGGTTTTGGCCGGGTCGGCTCAGTACTGGCCCTGCGGTTACAAAGTTATGGCGCTCATGTGGAAATTTTCGAGCGTTCTATGGAGCGTCGTGCCATGGCGTCGGCCTACGGGTTTATGGTGCATCCCTTGGAGCCGCGGTGGTGCCCCCCAGTGGATGGAGTGTTCAACACGATTCCCCATCCCGTGCTCACGGAGGAATGGTTCGAGTTATTGGATGCGGCGTGGTTTATCGACCTGGCGTCAAAACCGGGTGGGCTGGCTTTTGATTTGTCAAATACAGAACATGGCACTAGGTACGAATCTATCTTGGGCATTCCTGGCCAAGTGGCGCCTCGCAGGGCAGCCGAAATCATTTGGGAGACCTTGAGCGTTGCGATTGCTGAACATCGTTTGGGTTCAAGTGTGATGGAAAGGAGAAGTTTATGACACAGCCCTTGTTGGGAGTGCGCATTGGTTTGGCAATGGCAGCATCCCATTGCAATTTGTACCGCGCCGTCGCTACAATAAGAGAATTGGTAGGGGCAGGTGCCGAAGTGACGCCGATTGTCTCGCCGAGCATTTTGCATGTGGCGACACGATTCGGCACGCCGGATTATTGGCGGGAGCAAATTCAATCGGCGACGCCTCATGAGATACTAACATCCATACCGGAGGTGGAGCCAAGCGGGCCCAAGCATTGGTTTGATGTGGTGGCGGTTGTGCCCTGTACCGGCAATACATTGGCCAAGATTGCCAATGCGATCAATGATTCTCCGGTGACCATGGCGGTTAAGGCTCAACTGCGTAATGGGCGCCCGGTGGTTTTAGGGATTACGTCAAACGACTTATTAGGACTAAATGCGACGAATTTAGGCCGGCTCTTAATTGCCCGGAACCTTTATTTCATCCCCTTTGGCCAAGACGATCCCCAAAACAAGCCGAGATCCTTGGATGCTCATTTGGAGTTGATAGTTCCAACTATCGAACAAGCCATGAAAACCCAACAGATTCAACCGATCTTGGTGCCGTGGCAAGGATCCTAAATTACATCAATGAGGAGTGAGCAACAGGTGAAAAACATTCGGGTTGCGATATTAGGGGCTACTGGTTTGGTGGGTCAAAAAATTCTAGAGGTTCTTGTCGACCGTGCGACGCCGATTACTGATTTGGTGCCCCTGGCTACAGATGGTCAGGGCAGACAAATCACGTTTGGCGGCCGGACAATTCCGGTGGAACCTGTGGAGGGAATGGACTGGAATCGCGTCGATATCGCGTTCTTTGCCGCCTCAAATGATGCCAGTGCTCGGTATGCGCCGTTGGCTACCAAAGCTGGTGTCACAGTGGTGGATAAGTCCAGCTTTTTCCGGATGGACCCTGAAGTGCCTCTTGTCGTTCCCGAAGTGAATCCTTCATCCATAGGCGATAGCCTCTTAATTGCCAGTCCAAACTGCTCCACCATTCAAATGGTGGTAGCCTTGAATCCGATTCGCTTAAGGTATGGATTGAGAAAAGTCCTGGTATCCACCTATCAGGCGGTGTCGGGTACAGGTCGAGAAGCGATGGCCACGCTGCGCCGCGAAAGTGAAGAGTACTTGGCCGGTAGTCAGCCCGAACCGTCGACGTATCCGTCGCTGATTGGTTTTAACGTGTTGCCATTTTGTGACCGGTTTGGTGAAATGGACTACACTGGAGAAGAGTGGAAGCTTACACGGGAAACGCAAAAAATCTTTTCACAAGCTATCCCGGTTTCAGCCACCGCGGTGCGTGTGCCGGTTTTTGTAGGTCATGCCGAGGCAGTTTACGTGGAAACCGAGCAACCCTTTGAGGTATCGGATATTCGTGCCTTATTAAGCAATGCGCCGTCAGTCAAAGTGGTGGACGACCCCGCGCAAGGAGTGGTGCCGACGCCGTTGGCTAGCGCGGATCAGGATTTGGTGTTGGTGGGTCGAATCCGTCAAGACCCATTTGAGCCTCGCGGTCTTCACCTGTTCGTGGTGGCAGATAACCTAAGAAAAGGCGCTGCCACCAACGCAGTTCAAATTATCGAGTCCCTCAATAGTCGATTTTAGGCATGTTCTCAGGAGGCAACGGATGCGAGTCGTGGTGCAGAAATTTGGGGGGACTTCAGTCCGTGATGTTAAGGCACGGGAACGTGTCGCGGACTGGGTGCTGGATAGTGTCAGCCGCGGACTGGCTCCGGTGGTAGTGGTGTCGGCAATGGGTCGCGCCGGGGATCCGTACGCCACCGACAGTTTGTTGGAGCTTATCAACAATTTCCCACAAGCACCAGGAGAGGAACGCGATTTGCTGATGATGTGCGGGGAGATCATCAGCGCGACAGTCGTGGCTGGTCATCTGCGTGAGCGAGGACTGAAACCACGGGTGTTTTTGGGCGGGGATGCGGGAATTGTTACCGATGATACGTTTGGGGACGCACAAATTCTAGAGGTGGATCCCAGGCCGTTGCAAGAAGCCTTGCAACAAACCTGGATTCCGGTGGTAGCCGGGTTTCAGGGGAAAACCAAACAGGGCCAAGGGACTACATTGGGACGAGGTGGTAGTGATACCACGGCGGTGGCTATCGGCGCCGCGTTAAATGCGGAGGTGGTCGAAATTTTTACCGATGTGGATGGCATCAAAACGGCTGACCCGCGAATTGTGCCTGATGCACGCACCATTACCCACTTGGATTATGATGAGGTCTTCCAGTTGGCCAATTTGGGCGCGCGGGTGGTGCATCCGCGGGCGGTAGAAATCGCTCGCCAATTTTCGGTGCCGCTTCGGGTCCGGTCCACGTTTTCCCAAGAGCTGGGTACTTTGGTGGTGGGAGGACGCCGTACGATGGACCCATGGGCTCACCGAGATCCCGATCACGCGGTCACGGGCATTACTCAATCGGAGAACCTAGTGCAGTTTGTGGTGAATCAAGACTCGGACGCCGCGGACAATTGGTCGTATCGACTGTTTTCGGCGTTGGGCGACAATGGGGTTTCGGTCGATCTGATTAATTTGTTCCCGGATCGAGTATATTTTTGCGTACCCAAATCCATGGCGCCACACGCCTTAGAAACCCTGGAAAAATTGTCTTTTAGTTATGACACATTTTCTGATCGGGCCAAAGTGTCTATCGTCGGATCGGCTATTCAGGGATTGCCAGGCGTTGTGGGGCGCGTGATGTCCGCCCTCACCCAACATCACATTACCGTGTTGCAATCGGCAGACTCTCATTCCACCATTACCCTATTATTGTATAGAAGTCAGATGGAAATGGCAGTGGCCGCATTGCATCATCAATTTGGACTTGCCGAGCAAGAGCCGCCATCATAAGGTTACGGGCTTTGGTGCAAGCTCCCTTGCTCGGTTCCTAACGCGTCAGCACCCGTATGATCCCTTATCTTGTGCGCACGGTAGAGGTCCAGCATCGCAGTGTTTGCGGCATCACTTGGTCCTTGATTTGCGGTTATGCGAAGGTGGGCACGCGGCCGACGGATTCGGGCTGCCTTTTGGCGACGCCTAAGACCGGCACTATTACGCGAATGATCTCGTAATACTCAGGTGTTCCTCTCACCCTGCAGGCTTGCATGGATTGTCTAGCCAAGAACCATTTAGATAACTAGACCTATTATGAGCCCAATCCATATTTCATGGGTTGGGCGCGGGGGTTACGTGCCACATGCCGACCAGGAATTCGGTCGCGATCCATGTACTCGAACTTGTGGTTGTCAGGTTATGCAATAATTGTCGGTGCTCCAATGCGAAGCCTCTTTTTTCTTACGGGCATCCGGTCTGCACGCGGTCGGATTTGGTGAGCCATACAGCGGCGGCGGCGAGTAAAGCTAATGTCCCGGCGGCGATAAACAAGGATGGGTATCCCCAATGGTTCATCAAAAAGCCGATGGCAGGCTGGCAGACGAAGTTACCTAATCCCGAACCGAGGAGCCAAAGGCCAGTGAAGGCGCCCACGTTGGTTGATGTGGTTAAAGTGGTCAGCCACGGGTACCCATTAATATTCACAAAGGCCCAGAAAATTCCCGCCGTCATGGCCAAGAGCCGGATCGGCCAGATGGAGGTGAAGAATCCGATGCCGACAAAGGCTAATCCAAGACCTATGGTTCCTACCAAGACCAGCCCTCGTCGGGAGAACCGTTTGGCTAAAAAGCCGCTGGGCATGGCAAAGATTAGGTAGGCAAGGGCAAATAAGCCAATCGTAATGACGGCGACTGAAGAGGCCAGATGCAGGTGATAAACACCGTAGGTGACAAAGAAAGTTTCTACGGAGCTTTCACCACCGGACCAAAAGAAAACGGCAATTAATAGCCAAAGGGCAGTTTTATCGGCTCTGTGTGCGATGTTGCCAGCTGCTTGCCATAAGTGGCGAAGTCCAACGGATTTACTGAGGGGGACATTTTGTGGTTCTTTTAATTTCCGGTACATGACGATAGGGATGATGAAAAATAAGATGCCGACCAGCAAAAACGGGACTTGGCGCCCTAGGTGAAACAGTAGTGGTCCGATGAAAAATGCGAGCAGAGCGGCTGTTCCCGCCATCGCGTTAATAATGCCGTTGGCTTGACTGCGGTTGGCTTCGGGCGTCACGTCAGGCATCAAGGCCACTGTGGGGGCGTAGAAAATGTTGGACGTCAAGGCATAAACCAGGTCGATGACGATGAGAAAAGCCGTGCCAATTTGCCAGGGAAACGCGATGAACAACAAGCCAGTAATCGGCATGCCAATCAAAATATAGGGCATGCGACGGCCAAAGCGGTTGCGGGTGCGGTCCGACCGAGCAGAAAAGTACATATTGAGAATAACCCCGGCCAGGGTCCGAATAGAGACAATGAGGCCGATCAATGCGACATTGGGGATGTAATGCCGAATAAACAGAGGAACATAACTGTTGTAAATGCCGGCTGCCAATGAGATGCCAAACATGCTCAGTCCCAAGATAAATGACGTACCATAGACAGATGGCGGTGGCGAACCCGTTTTGGCTGTTCCGGCATTAGAGGCCATGGGCATTCTCCCCTGGTTTGGTGGATGTTGTGATTTGCGCTCTTAAGGCCATAAACCCGCGTGAATTGATGTGCAGGCGTGTCGATTTACTTTCTAAGCCGAGGGGGTTGGCCTTTGGTCTTTCTGAAACTAAATCCACAGGGCATACCGAAGATACTTGTTGGGGCCAGGAAACCCAGAAGTCCGTGCTATCTCCCCACATTTCTCCTAAATGCACAATGTAATCTCCGGACCCGTCTTCGGCGGGTTTAAAGGCTAATAAGGCAATGTTGTCCGGCAAATGGCCAAGAGGGATCATGGGAATTATATTTTTGGTGGCCCTGACTTCCATCCAGGGGGGATGTGACAAGGCATGCGCCGCTTTCATAACACCGGCATCGGTCCAATGCTGATGATGGGGATGCCAGGCAAGGGTCAGGGGGGCCATTTCTTGGTCAGCGGAGGGATCCGGGTACAGCGGGGTAGTCACCATGGTCACTCGAATTTCTCCGCCCGTCACGCTGTGGCCATAGCGGCCATCGTTTAATAATGCCAATCCCTGATGGGGTTCTGCCAAATCGACAAAACGGTGGGCTACCCACTCAAACTGTGCGCTATCTTCTGGGCCATGGGGAATGGTGGCGTGGCTTGTGGTTCCCCACATGGTTTCGGCGGTCGCCAGCGGAGCGTTGATGGTAGTCGGGATGCGATATTGTAGCGTTAAATGCCGGTCGCTTAATATGGCCGATATTTTCACCTGCAGGCGCCCGTGGCAACGATCAACGATAATATGTTCGGTTACCGTTGAATGCTCGATATGATGGCGCAGCCGGGCTACCAGTCGATATGGGTTGTCTTCTGTGACCACTACTGGCTCATGCACCATGTCTGGGGAGCCTCGCCGATGGGGCTCTACCAACTCCCAAGCGTCAAACTGTTCTGGGTGTTGGAAAAAGGCCGCAACACCGGCGGTGTCGGCTAGCAATTCCCGACCTTGATGGTAAAATGACTGGATTCCTTGGGAGCTAATCGTCACCAGAAATTGGTTGGTGGCAACGGTCAAAGGGCCGGTGTTTTGCGTCTTGAGAAGTTTGCCTGCAGATAATGAGGGGCGGAACGGAATGGCGATCACTCCCAGCGGGGGTAGCAATGGCAGTGGAACCAGGTATTGATTAGGATTTACCAAGTAACCTTGGTGCCACTCGCCGTCAAAAAATATTTCCGGGGCATACATCGACGAAATGACTACCAGTTGAGGTGGGGCCGCGAACCCGGACCGGTTGCCCACCACAAGGCTGACAGAAGGGTTTTTTATCTGGTCGAGGTCCAATGGGTTGGTTTGAGTGGGTTCCGGCGAGGGAAAAAAAGCGGTTACGGCTAAGTTTTCGACATTCTCGACCGTACGTTCTACGGAGTCCAGGTCCGCGTGGAAGTCCCGATAGACCGCAGCGATGGAAGATCCCGGTATAATGTCGTGGAAGGAGTTCCGCAAGATGAGTTGCCAAGCCTGGCTGAGGTCGGTTGGGATACCGGACAGCAGGCCCCAGGCTTCTGCTGCCACGATCCGGTTGGGAATTTGTCGAAACCGGTACTTCACCGCACTTTGAGAGGTGAAGACGGCGCGATGGTACTGAAGATAGAGCTCGCCTTGGTAGATGGGCAAGCCGTGCGCGTCTTCTGGCTGTAAAATCAAGGTGTCGGGGTTGTCAAAACACAGCTCAGGGACCAAGGGGAGCCGGCGATAACGAGAGAGACGCTGTAACATGTCGTCGTCGGGTCCGCCTCCGCCATCACCGTGGCCGAGTGTGTACAGCACCGTGTGATGGCCGCCCGCACTAGACGCATATTGGTTCCATGCGGCCTTTAAATCAGAGAGCGATCCTGTGCCATTGTAGCCATCAGGCGAGGAGCCGAAAATTTGCATTTGGATCCAAGAAGCGTCAGGCCCAACCCAACGAAAATGTTTATAGGGGAACCGCGTAGTATCATTCCAGTTGATCTTGGTGGTCAACAAGAGCTGAATTCCCGCTTGGGCTAAGAGCGTGGGCAATCCCTCCGCAAATCCAAAGGTGTCGGGCAAAAAGGCAATTTGTGGACGTTGGCCGGTAATCTTTTCGAAGTACCGAAGTCCATACAGCAAGTGACGAAATATGGTTTCGGCCCCCACGAGTTGGGCATCTGATTCCACCCAAAAGGCTCCTAAGGGCACGACCCGGCCCTCTTTGGCTCGCATTTCCCAATCGTCATATTGGGCCGCGTCGTGTTTTTGCAGCCACTGCCACATTTCTGGTGACGACATGCCAAAACGCCATTCAGGAAACCGATCTAACAAATATCGTTGGCTGGCCACCGTCCGCGTAACCTTCATAATAGTTTCTGATAGAGGCCATAGCCAAGCTAAATCAATATGGGCATGACCCAAGACCAGGAGCCTGCCATGTCCTGCGGGCGCTTTTTGGGGGAGCTCATCATAGATGAGGGCAAGTTCGCGCCGTACTTGGCCAATGGATTGACTAAGACGGGAGTAGTCCACGAGGTAGAGGCCAGGAATTGTTTTTCCGGATTGTAAAGCGCGATACAATCCTTCCTCTTCGGCAGCGCGATGTTTGCGGTGCGCCCAATTCCGCTGGGCGCCCTCATCCGGGACCAGAGAGTAGAGTGGCAATAAGGCTTTATCCAATCGGCCTTGCAGCCAGGTGGCAAGTGACGCTGGGACGTCGTCTTGAGACAGCCATTCGGTTAGTGCCAACAAATCCCAATACGTGCGCTCGATTTCCCCATCAACCTTTTCCCAGCGTACCAGAGAAATTCCGGGACGATGCACGCGCATGCCCATCAGCCCAGTGGCCACTTGGTCCACTATCAAACTGATTTCTTCTCCTACCATCATGTTGGGCTGAAATGAGTGGTGAAAAGGATTGATTCCATAGGTTGAGCGCCCATTAATGCGGACTAGGGCTTCTCCCTCTGCGTTAAAGCAGAGGCTGGCATTTGACCACGGCATGCGCGTGTTGGTGCAGAGAGTTCTTTGACCCGCCTGGGCTACGGTCCACTCGTGCCAATGGGCATCCGCAAGATACGTCTCACCGGTGATATACGCCACATCCCAGGCTGTAATGAGTTGGAAGTCGGTAACGGACCAGTATTTCAATGCGTTAAGCCAATATTGATACCGAGCGGCCATAGTCCTTCTCCTGTTCTCTACACGAAATATATAGGATTCGATATTAGTGTGGGCATCCAAAATTCCCAGTCGTCATGATAACGGTGTATCTCCACACGAATGAAGTTTTGCGAGTCAATGGGATAACGCATATGCCATGCTGTTGTCGTAATAAGAGCCTCCATGTCGACCCCGCGTTGGCTGATGAGACGAATGCGATCTTGGGGCGAGACGCCATGCAGTTCAATGTCCAAGATTCGGCTGTCCGGACCGGTGGCGATGTCGCCAATTAGATACCGGCCGCAATGCATTCTTAGTTCAGGGCCGTGCGGATCATAAGTCATAAAAGCATGGCCTTCATTGATAGCGGATAAGATGGATGCGCCATCAAGTGCCGATGCAAAGACCCAGGTTGTTGGCTGACCATGATGGACCAGTGTGCCCGGGCCATGGGTATCACTGCCGGAAACCGCCACCAGGTGGCGCCCTTCACGAAGCTGACTTTGCCACCAATCCACCGCTGCCTGATTGCTTGGCCGCCACGGCCCGTTCCATACTTCAATCCAGGTCGGGCGGTCGAACCCCCAATCCCAGCTGATGCCCGGTTGGCTGGAATCAAACGGGTGATTAATGCAAACATACGCCCCGAGCGAGACGGCCCTCTCCATTTTTCGGTCTAGATCATCGATTGTATTGACGCGCCAATCGGGGAGCGGATCGGCTATCCCAAAAATATTGGCATGACCGCGGTAGGTCGTCCACTCCATGGCCGGGATAACCACCAGCGAGCTTTGCTTATGGGGTGCTAGATTTTGACTTTGGGTGTTGTGATCGCTTAGGGCCACAAAATCCAGTCCGGCATCCAACACCCGATCTAAGGTTTCATCTACCGTCCACGCTCCATCGCTGTGAAGGGTATGGACATGGAGATCGCCCTTCACCCACTGGGGCAAGAATTGTCGCCAACTGATGGTGACTTCGATGTTCAGCGGTTCGGGAGGCAATCGATAGAGTCCGAGCAGGACGGACCAGGTTCCTCTGTCAAGCGCACCGGATAAGTAGCCTGGGGTCGCCTGCTGGGGGCCAATGTAGCAGTGAGTGCGGGCGCCTCCGCTCCAGCCTCGGATCCGGTGGGGGTCAGCCAGCCCAAAATCGACTACATAGGGCGGGGTCCAGGTCGGGTGCAGGCTGACAGTAAGATCGGCCACGTGGTCCGGCAGGTCAAATGGCAGTGCCATGACGAGACCCTGCTCTTGCCGGGAAATACGTTGGCCTATGGTTATGGTCTGGACGGGACTCAAGTTCAAGCGGGGCATCCTCCCGTTTATCCGTCGTATCCCCCTCATTCTACACTGGAGATGGGTCACAGACATTTTGCAGGGCAACATTTAAAGATTTATTTCAATCTCCAAGATAATCAAAGTCGTGACGTAAGTCATGCCGATTTTCGGGAGTCGGGTACCCCAGACTTTATGAAACGTCTCATAGGAGAGTTTTCATAAAGTCCTTGCCGTGCGGGATTTTAAGACTTGTTGGCGATTCTCCGCATTCGAAGCACCACTTTTTCGTAAACCATGCCCGAGTCGTGACACACGAGGCGAAATC